>CAVBYX010000040.1:0-59787 GCA_963599905.1 Acutalibacteraceae bacterium | reverse complement strand
ACTCTAAAAAGCTTGCCTGAGTTCCTGTCGTGCCCTTTGAGCCGAGAAGTTTTGCTTTTGAAAGTTGATATTCAACGTCCTCAAGATCCATCAAAAGTTCCTGAAGCCACAAAGTTGCACGTTTGCCCACTGTTGTAGGCTGAGCAGGCTGAAAATGTGTAAATGCAAGCGTTGGCAAAGCCTTATAGGTTTCAGCAAATTTTGAAAGGTTACGGATGACCGTTATCAATTTATTTCTTATAAGCCGCAAGCCTTCTGTCATAATGATGATATCCGTATTATCACCTACATAACAAGAGGTTGCGCCTAAGTGTATAATACCCTTTGCGTTCGGGCATTGAACACCGTATGCATAAACGTGCGACATAACGTCGTGACGAACTTCTTTTTCTCTTGCCTGAGCAACTTCATAATTTATGTCGTCTGCATAAGCTTTAAGTTCATCAATCTGAGCCTGAGTGATCGGAAGACCAAGTTCCATTTCGGACTCCGCAAGTGCTATCCAAAGTTTTCTCCAAGTTTTGAATTTTTTATCGGGAGAAAAAATATATTTCATTTCCTTGCCGGCGTATCGTGATGACAATGGGGATTCATATGTGTCTTTAATCATACTGTAATTCCTTTCATACTACAAGTCAGCACTTGCTTTTATTATCAAATTTCATTCCGCCGCGTTCTTTACCTTTGAAAGTTTCCTTAGTGGTAGCAGCAGGATATTTGCCTGTAAAACATCCGTCACAAAAACCAATCGGCGCATAATTAATCATTTCGTGCAATGAATCAACAGGCAGATAACCGAGAGAATCAGCACCGCTTAATTCGGTGATTTCTTCAATCGTGTGATTGCAGGCAATGAGCTCTCCTCTTGACGGAATATCGGTACCGTAATAACAAGGCCACATAAACGGCGGAGAACTTATGCGCATATGCACTTCTTTTGCTCCGGCATCACGAAGCATAGTTACGATTCTGTCAACCGTAGTACCGCGCACGATACTGTCGTCAATCATAATGACGCGCTTGCCCTTAACCTTTTCGGCAATAGGATTGAGTTTTATTTTAACGCTTTTCATACGTTCGCTTTGGCTTGGTTTTATAAATGTCCTGCCGATGTAGCTGTTTTTAACAATTGCCTTTTCATAAGGTATTCCGGATTCCTCGCTGTAACCTATTGCAGCGTCGATTCCCGATTCGGGAACGCCGATTACCATATCGGCGTCGACCGGATAAGTACGTGCCAATATTCTTCCTGCCTGTTTACGGGATTCATAAACGCTTACACCGTCGATAAAGCTGTCACTGCGAGCAAAATATATGTATTCAAAAATACAAAGCGACTTTTTTGTTTCGCCTAAATCAGGTTTAATGGAACGAATGCCTTTTTCGTTTACGACAACAATTTCGCCGGGTTCGATATCACGTACAAACTCCGCACCGCAAGCATCAAGTGCTGTGCTTTCGCTTGCAAATACAACAGAGTCATTGTATTTACCCATGCAAAGAGGTCTGAAACCGTGAGGATCGCGAGCGGCAATAATCTTTCGCGGACTCATTACAAGGAGTGAATATGCACCCTTGATAACCTGCATGGTTTTTGCAACAGCTTCTTCCACCGAATGACATTTCAGTCTCTCACGTGCGATAACATAACAAATAACCTCTGAATCAATTGTAGTTTGAAATATTGCGCCTCGTTGCTCAAGCTGACGGCGAATTTCGACAGCATTAGTAAGGTTACCGTTGTGTGCAACCGATAATGTTCCCTTTACATAACGCATAACAAGCGGCTGTGCATTTTCAAGTACAGAGCCGCCTGCTGTCGAATATCGAACGTGAGAAATCCCCATCTGTCCGTTCAACGAATCAAGAATATTATTGTTAAATACCTCGGATACAAGTCCCATATTTTTGTGATAATCAATTACACCGTCATCAGATACAGCAATTCCGCAACTTTCCTGACCTCTGTGCTGAAGTGCAAGAAGACCGTTATAACAAGCATAAGCGGGATTGATTGTGCCGTCGCTGAACACACCGAAAACTCCACACTCCTCGTGAAGTCCTTCTGTTGCAAAATTATCGAAAGAACTTTTCAAAATTACACCGTCCGATTATTATTATTTAGATTAGATATCTATAAATTATGCAAGACCTATGCGCTTCATCATCTCTGCATATGCCTCTTCAACTCCGCCCATGTCACGACGGAAACGATCTTTATCGAGTTTTTCCTGAGTATCAATATCCCAAAAACGGCAGGTATCCGGTGAAATTTCATCAGCAAGGATTACCTGACCCTTGAATCTGCCAAACTCAATCTTAAAGTCGATAAGGTCAACCTTGCACTCTTTAAAGAACTGAATCATAATCTCATTAACTTTAAGAGCCATTTCGGAAATTTGGTCAATCTCTTCTTTTGTAGCAAATCCGGCAGCCAAAATGTGATATTCATTTACCATAGGATCACCGAGGTCGTCATCCTTATAGCAAAATTCAAGAACCGGAGTTTTCATCGGAGTTCCCTCGGGAAGACCGAGACGCTTTGAAAGGCTTCCGGCTGCTTTATTTCTTACAATTACCTCAAGAGGTACGATTTCCACTTTTTTGAGAACAGTATCTCTGTCGTTGAGTTCTTCAACATAATCGGTTGGGATTCCCTTTTCTTCAAGCAACTTAAACATAAAATTGCTCATACGATTATTAACTACACCCTTACCGATGATTGTACCCTTTTTCTCTCCGTTAAAAGCTGTTGCATCGTCTTTATAAGATACAATGCAATAATCGGGATTTTCGGTTGAGTATACTTTTTTTGCTTTACCTTCATAAAGAAGCTCTTTCTTTTCCATTTCAATTCCTCCATCTTGCGACAAAATGTTAAAAGAATAAATATCAATACAACATATATTATAATATAGATTTTAAAAATAAGCAACTAAAATAGAATTAAAATAATATTTTTACAAAATATACAGAATATAGCTAATTCTCGAGAAATATTTGAGAAATTTATATTTTTTTGCCTAAATTAATTTAATCTTCGAAAAGCTCTTGATTTTTTTAAAATGATAATGTATAATAGATTTGTTTCGCCGGCGTGTTGGAATTGGCAGACGAGGTGGACTCAAAATCCATTGCCAGCGATGGCGTGCGGGTTCAAGTCCCGCCGCCGGCACCAAAGACTGTAAGTTCTCTTTGAGCTTACAGTCTTTTTTATTAACTTAAATTCAAAATCAGATAAGTTGCATTTTAAATAAATTTGACGTATAAAAGCAGGTGAACAAAAGCTCATGCTCACCTGCGTAAAATTATTTTATCTTATTTTCCCGATATCACGGCGATAATGAGCACCGTCAAATTTGATTTTTTCGACTGCAGAATATGCTTTTTTCAATGCCTCGTCAAGTGTCGGCGCAACTGCCGTTATCCCAAGAACACGACCGCCGTTGGTATAGAACTTACCGTTTTCATACTTTGTTCCCGCATGATAAACTATTGCATCATCAACCTGACCTTTATCGTCAAGACCTGTGATTTCAAGACCCTTGTTATACTTTACAGGATATCCGCCGCTTGCCATAACCACACAAGCAGCTGCTCCGTTATACCATTCAATATCAAGATCTGAAAGAGTTTCATCAATTACAGCTTCACAAATATCTGCCAAATCGGTTTTAAGTCTCGGAAGCACAACTTGAGCTTCGGGATCACCGAAACGTGCATTATACTCAATAACCTTTGGCCCGTTTGGAGTTATCATAAGCCCAAAATAGAGACAACCCTTAAACGGTCTTCCCTCTTTATTCATAGCTTCGATGGTTGGCTTAAATATAGTTTCCATACAAACATCTGCAATTTCATCTGTATAATACGGATTTGGGCTGATAGTTCCCATACCGCCTGTATTAAGCCCTTCGTCATTGTCAAAAGCACGTTTATGGTCTTTGGAGCTTACCATAGGCTTTACGCATTTGCCATCGGTAAATGCAAGAACCGATACCTCAGGTCCCGTCAAAAATTCTTCAATAACGATATTATTACCGGAATCTCCGAATTTCTTATCTTCCATAATTTCTTTAATTGCTTCTACGGCTTCATCAATTGTCTGAGCTATGATTACGCCCTTTCCGAGAGCGAGTCCGTCAGCTTTTACCACAACAGGAGTCGTATTTTCAGCTTTTACATATTCAATCGCCTTATCAGGGTCGTTAAACACCTCATATTTGGCGGTAGGAATATTGTACTTCTTCATAAGATTTTTTGAAAAAACCTTTGAAGCCTCAATAATTGCGGCATTTGCATTGGGCCCGAATGCTCGGATTCCCTCAGCCTGCATAGCGTCAACCATTCCGTCGGCAAGCGGATCGTCCGGAGCGACAAAAACAAGGTCAATATTATTTTCTTTAGCAAATCTGACCATATTTTCTTTATCCATTACTCCTATATTAACGAGTTCGGCATCACGGGAAATACCTCCGTTGCCGGGAGCACAATAAAGCTTTGTGCATTTTGGACTTTCAAGCAACTTCTTTATAAGAGCGTGTTCTCTGCCGCCCGAACCTATCATTAAAATTTTCATATTATACCTCGAAATCAGTGGTGGAATAATCTTATTCCTGTAAAGCACATTGTCATATTGTACTTATTGCAGGTATCAATTACATTGTCGTCACGAATAGAGCCGCCGGGCTGTGCCACATACTGAACGCCTGAACGCTTTGCACGCTCTATGTTATCGCCAAACGGGAAAAATGCATCAGAACCGAGAGACACGCCGTTAAATGTTGCAAGCCATTCTTTCTTTTCCTCTTTTGTGAGTGGTTCCGGTTTGGTTTTAAAGAATTGCTGCCACATTTCGTCGGCAAGCACATCCTCATAATCGTCTGAAATATAAACGTCAATTGTATTATCTCTGTCAGGACGACGAATATCGTCAACAAACGGCAAACTCATAACCTTCGGATGTTGTCTGAGATACCAAATATCGGCTTTGTTTCCTGCAAGTCTTGTGCAATGAATTCTTGATTGCTGACCCGCACCGACTCCGATAGCCTGTCCTCCCTTTGCATAGCAAACCGAATTTGACTGTGTATATTTAAGTGTAATCAAAGCAATAAGCAAGTCACGCTTTGCATCCTCAGTAAGATTCTTATTTTCGGTTACGATGTTCTGCATAAGCATTTCTTCGTCAATCTTGAGCTCGTTTCTTCCCTGCTCAAAAGTAACGCCGAATACATCTTTGTGTTCAATAGGGTTTGGAACATAATTCTGGTCGATTTTGACTACGTTATATGAGCCGCGTCTTTTTGTCTTTAAGACTTCAAGAGCTTCGGGAGTATAGCCGGGAGCAATGATGCCGTCCGAAACCTCTCGCTTTAAAAGAAGAGCTGTTTGAACATCACATATATCCGAAAGCGCAACCCAGTCACCGTACGAAGACATTCTGTCTGCGCCACGTGCCATAGCATAAGCCGACGCAATAGGAGAAAGTTCCAAATCATCAACAAAATATATCTTTTTAAGAGTATCTGAAAGCTCGGTGGCAACTGCCGCACCTGCCGGACTGACATGCTTAAAAGAAGCTGCAGCCGGAAGACCTGTTGCAGCTTTAAGTTCTTTTACAAGCTGCCATGAATTGAATGCATCGAGAAAATTAATATAACCCGGCTTGCCGTTCAAAACCTCAACAGGAAGGTTATTTCCGTCCTGCATAAAAATTCTTGACGGCTTCTGATTAGGATTACAGCCGTATTTTAAAGCAAGTTCATTCATCTTATCGTCCCTTTCGTATTATTTATTTTTATTGATTATTCTTGAATCCGAAGTATTTGATGCTATATCAATATAGCGCACGAACAATGATACCTTGTTATCCGCATTAAGAGAATTCCAAATTTTTTCGGCAAAGGTATCTATATCATCATTACCGATATCTACCAATGTGGGTTCACCCTCAAAACTCGGAAGCGGATTTCCGTCTCCCATATAAGTATGAATAAATCTACCCTTTCCCGCAAGCGGCGTATCATAAGAGAATGTGTAACGCTCACAGCACTCGGGATTTCCGTCGGCACTTTTTAAAACTGACATTGCATAATTCATATTTCCGTCACAGCACTCAACAATTCCGGAAATTCTCGGTGTGTAGTTAGGCTCGTCAGGCTCAAACTGACGTGTGCGAAGTGACTGCTCAAATGTGAGCTGTTGATTCATAAGGTCATAAATTGTATCAGTCTGGTCACCGTTGGTTACAATAGTTTTGTTGCCGAGAGTACGAACAGGTGCATAAATAATCAAAGACGGGTCAACAAGCTTTGACGGGTCAAACGCCTCTGTTTTGATACCGTCTTCAGTCTCTGCAAAAACTCTGTTTCTGCTGTTTTCGCTTCTGCCCATAATAAAATAAGCGATTACAGCTTTTTTGCCATCCGCACTCTTTCCTATTACAATACCTCTGCCGGGATAAGTGGTAGAGGAAATTTCTTTTTCAAGTGATACTGCTTTCATTGTTACCTCCGATTAATCGAGAATTTCGGTTTTTGATCCGATTACCTTTATTTTGTCATCACAGAACAGAGAAACAGCTTTAGGCAATATTTCCCATTCAGCCTGTTCCATAACTCTTTTTTGCAAAATTTCAGGGGTATCGCCGTTTTTTGTTTCAACTGCTTTTTGAATAATAATCGGTCCGCCGTCACATACCTCATTTACAAAATGTGCTGTTGCTCCCGTAACCTTTACACCTCGTGCAAGAGCCGCTTCATGTACGTGCAGTCCGTAAAAACCCTCGCCGCAAAAGGACGGAATAAGCGACGGATGAATATTAATAATTTGATTTTCAAAGGACTTAATAACGGTTTTGCCGAGTATTGTCATAAATCCCGCAAGAACAACCAAATCTGAATTTTTGCTTTTTATCAGATTTGTCAATGCAATATCATAGTCTTCAAAATCATTATAATCTTTACGCTTTATAACCGAGGTATCTATTCCGTTGTTTTTCGCTCTTTCAAGAGCATAGGCGTTTGGATTTGAAGAAATAACGCAAGTGATTTTGCCGTTTTTTATTTCTCCTTTGTTTTGAGCATCAATAAGGGCTTGTAAATTTGTTCCTCCGCCGGAAACAAGAACTACGATATTTTTCATTAAGCGAACACTACTCCTTCGCTGCCTTCGATAACTTCACCGAGAACAACAGCGTTTTCACCGTTTGCCTTAAGAACTTCTATTGCTTTGTCAACATCTTCTTTGGCAACTGCCGTAATCATTCCGACGCCCATATTAAAGGTATTAAACATATCGTGCTCGGAAATATTTCCGACTTTCTTCATAAGTTTAAATATCGGAAGCACCGGAACTGCTGCTTTGTCTATTTTGGCGGTAAGACCGTCTCTTAACATACGCGGAATATTCTCATAGAATCCGCCGCCTGTAATATGAGACACCGCTTTTACCTCAACCGCATCCATAAGTGCAAGAATAGGCTTTACATATATCTTTGTAGGAGTAAGCAATGTTTCGCCGAGAGGCTTGTCAAGCTCATCGTATGTATTGTTTACAGTAGTTTCATTGATGTCAAAAATCTTTCTTACAAGTGAAAAACCGTTTGAATGTACGCCCGAAGAGCGAAGTCCGACAAGAACGTCTCCGGGTTTAAGCTTTGAACCGTCAATCATCTTTGGCTTATCGGCAATACCAACGCAGAATCCCGCAACATCATACTCATCAACAGGCATTAATCCCGGATGTTCTGCCGTTTCGCCGCCGACAAGAGCACAGCCCGATTGAACACAGCCCTCAGCTATTCCGGAAACGATTTCCGCAACCTTTTCGGGAATATTTTTACCGATTGCTATATAGTCAAGGAAAAACAAAGGCTTTGCTCCGCAACATACAACATCATTAACGCACATTGCAACCGAATCAATTCCGATAGTATCGTGCTTATTGAGCAAAAATGCAAGTTTAAGCTTAGTGCCTACGCCGTCGGTACCGCTTACAAGAATCGGTTCTTCCATATCCTTGAAATTCGGCGCAAACAAACCGCCAAATCCTCCGATACCCGAAACAACGCCGTCGATTTTAGTGCGGGCAACGTGCTTTTTCATCAACTCAACCGACTTATAACCTGCCGTTACGTCAACTCCTGCCGCTTTGTAACTCTCTGAAAAGCTGTTCATTGTAATCCTCCGATTTTAATTTTTGATTTTTTTGGCATACTTATCTATGAATATCGTACGCGGAATTTCAGCGTTATAAGAACCGCTGAAACAGCCGTCACACAAACCGATATTTGCATTTTCCGCAATTTTACGGACACTGTTCAGGCTTAGATAACCAAGCGAATCCGCACCGATGTATTTGCATATTTCATCAACCGACATTTTGTTTGCAATCAACTTATCCTTGTCCTGTATGTCGATTCCAAAGTAGCACGGACATACAAAAGGCGGTGAGCTTATCAGCAAATGAATCTCTTTGGCACCTGCGTTACGCATTAACTTGACAATATGTGCCAACGTTTTTCCGCGTACAATCGAATCGTCAATAATAATAACTCTTTTGCCTCTGACATTTGCTTTCAATGCCGTGAGTCGTGTTTGCATAATACGTTGAATTTTATTTTTTCCCGTTCCCGCTCCCCGAGGAATAAATTTGTTTTTCACGAAACCCATTCCAAACGGAATTCCAGAAGCTGAAGCGAATCCCTCAGCCGCAACTATTCCCGAATCGGGTACACCGCACACAATATCCGCATCTAAAGGATACTCTTTGTACAGCAACTCTCCTGCTTTAAAGCGTGCCTGATGCACACTTACGCCGTTAATTATACTGTCGGGACGAGCAACATAGACATATTCAAACAAACAAAACGAGGTCTGTTCAGCGGTGAATCTCGCCTTGTAACTGTGAAAACCGTTTTCGTCGATTACTACCATTTCACCCGGTTCGACATCACGTACAAATGTTCCGTCAAGGCTGTCGATAACACAACTTTCGGAAGATAAAACATAGCTGTTTTTCACCTTACCTATACACAACGGACGAAAACCATACATATCACGCATTCCTATAAGTCGTGACGGGGCGCAAATCACCGTTGAATACGCACCTTTAAGTTTGTCCATAGAACGAAGAACAGCATCTTCGAGATTATCTGTAAGGCAACGTTCGGAAGCTATTACATACGCCATAAGTTCGGCGTTGGAATTCGACTGAAACATTGCGCCGCCGCGCTCAAGCTCTGTGCGAATTTCGGTAAAGTTAGTTATTGAACCGTTGCTTGCAATTGCAATCGAACCTTCCTTATACCTGAGTACCAAAGGTTGATTGGAAGCACGGTCGAGCGTGTCACTTGAAGTATATCGAACGTGACCGACAGCGATTTTACCGTTTTTTAGACGTGACAACGTTTTTTCGTTAAAAACCTCGGAAACCATTCCGAGCTCTTTAACCGTTGAAAACTCGCCGTCGCAATTTACTGTAATTCCGGCACTTTCCTGACCGCGATGCTGAAGTCCGTAAAGAGCATCTTGCGTAATTTCAACAACGTTCAAATCTTCATCATTACGGTAAATTCCAAAGACTCCGCATTCATCAAAGGCTTTATCCAGCTTTGAATCTATGTCAACATAATTCCTAATCAAAGTTCTGCCACCTTAGTCTGCATTGCCTTATCCTTTTCGGCAACGCCTTTTTCCATTGTAATTTTCATATCTTCAAGTTTTTGCGAAAGAGTATCATCTGAAAGCGCGAGCATTTCAACCGCAAGTATCGCAGCATTAGCCGCACCGTCAACCGCAACAGTGGCAACCGGAATACCGGTAGGCATCATTACAGTTGCCAAAAGCGCATCCATACCGTCAAGCTGAGCAGACTTGCAAGGAATTCCGATTACAGGCAAAGTGGTTTTTGCGGCAAGAACTCCCGCAAGATGAGCAGCCATACCCGCTGCGGCAATAATTACGCCAAAGCCGTTTTTCTTTGCATCGGCAGAAAACCTGATTGCGGCATCGGGTGTTCTGTGTGCGCTCATTACGTGAACTTCGTACGGAACATCAAATTCCTTTAATTTTTTGACAGCTTTTGAAACAACAGGAAAGTCACTGTCGGAACCCATTATGATTGCAACTTTTTTCATAATTTACTCCTTTAATGTTATAATCGTTATTATATATTATATTAAAAAAATTAATTTTTTGCAATACAATAAAAGAATTATTAAAAATTATATAAGATTAATGAGTTTGCTGAATATTATTCTATAAAAGAAAATCAGCTGAATTGTATTCAGCTGACATATGAAATTATTCACTTTTCGGTGTCGGAGGTTTTGAGAGCATATGAGAATCATCTTCGTTTTTATCATCGGATATATCCTCGATACCGGTCATATGAGGAAACAAAAAATTCATCTTTTCGTCGTTAAAACTTGTGTCAAGGTAGTTTTCAAAATAATTTGAAGGTGACACACCGTCAATGCGTTTTTGCCATCTGTAAACTGCGGAAATACTCATAAATGAATCGAATATCATAAAAATAATCAGAACGGCAGTGAGTATCGCACCGACTTTTATCGGTATTTTTTCTATCAATTTGGAAGCTAACGGATATATATACCGCACCCAAACGAGTCCGAGAAATCCCCAAATCAAAGCGTACATAAGATTTGTACGACCGTCAAGATTCAGAAGTGTGCCGGTGTAATCCCACGATACCGTTCCGAAAATTTCTTCCTGAAACCACGAACAAAAATACTCAAACATCGCACCGACAATCGCACTGATTATAAATATCAGGGTGTCGCTCAATTTGTACAGCTTATAGAGAACAATCGTTAAAAAACACGCACCGCCGCCGTAGACGGGTATAAACGGCCCGTAAACCATACCGACACGCATCTCAAAATGTCCGTCCGCACATATTGCCCAAACGGTTTCCAGAACAGCACCCATAAAAGAGCCTATTACGAAAAGATAGAAAAGTTTAGTAAAGCAAAAGCCGAAAGCAAAGGGCTTTTCTTCCTTGTTATCATACACAAGTGTGTATTCTTTCATATTTTCCTTACGGATTTTATGCAATTTATCTGCGATTTGTTTAACATAAGATGTTGTTTTCAGTTCAGGAAACGCAGTTACAAGTCTTCGTCTTATGATATTATCGGTAAAAAGTTTATTATAATTGTGTTCAAGTTCTTCAGCCTCATCCTTCGGTACATCATCTCCGAAAAGTTGAGAAAGATTATTTAAATTTCTGATTCTGCGTTTTAATCTAACAGTTGTAACGATTGACAAAGCATAGTCGATTAATATCAGTCCGCAAATTGACAACACAATGATAAGGCTTATATTAAACGGTATTAAATCAAGAACTGTATTAAGAACCGGAATAATCACCCCTACCAACAACGTACCCGAAACACCGAGCAACAATGCATACGGCAATGTTATATAACTGCCGATGCTGAATTTTAAATCAGAATAATCCCAAGGCTTACAGCCGAGAAGCTTTTCGGTAACTGTACCGATTATTACCGACAATGCAGATAAAATTATCGCACTGCCGAAAAACAGAACAATTTTATTTGCGGCAAACGGTCTTAAAGCTAAATAACAAACAATTGCACTAAATCCGTATGTAGGGCAAAAACAAGAGGTGAGAAAACCTTTGTTATAAAATTTATGCTCTAAAAACAAATTGTGCATTCCATTAAACAACCAACCTAAAAACGAAAAAATAACAAAATACTGTAAAACATTTAAAAAAGACATCCTACCCTTATCCTTTAAACACCATATAATGCAGTGCATCGGTGGGAGTAAAATCCCACACCGAAATTCTGAGAAACCGTCGCTCCTCCGCACCCTTATAATCTGTCGCAAGCTCCGCTCATCGCAAGTCAAACAGAGTATTGCTGCGTTTTAAAATTCAATCTGCCTGTAGCCGCTTCACACACAGCCATAACAATCGCAAGACCTATCCATATAAACGGCATAATTTGCATTATATCAAAATTCCTTTCGTGCTTAATTTTACCATATTAATTAATCACCGTCAATTTATTTGTAAAATTCACTTGGAATATACACTTTTTATTTATTATGTGTTATAATAAATAAAATAATATATGACAGGTGATTTTATGACTTTAGATACAGATACTTTTGACGAAGGAATTGCTCCGGGCGGAGTAAGAAGCAAAAGTGAAATCAAAGTTTTGATTTGCTATTTATATAATTCTGTTTCCGACAAGATGAGCAAAGAACTTATTTTGGATGCAATTATGCAGGATGAGCTTGCCAATTACTTTGAAACAAGTGCTGCTTTTGAAGATTTGATTGCAAACGGCAACCTAAAAGAAAGCGGAAAAACAGACAACGAAATTGCGTATGAACTTACGGAAAACGGCAAGACCATTGCAAGCCAACTTGACACAACACTTGCATATACAGTTAAAGAAAAAGCTTATTTATGCGCCGTTAAGCTTCTTGCGGAAAGAAAAACCGCAAGAGAAAATAAGGTAGATATAGTAAAGAACGAGAACGGATACGATGTTGTGTGCAAAATTTTGGGCGGTGATGTGATACTGTTCTCTTTCACTATCTATGCTCCCGATTACGATCAGGCAAAAATTATAAAAACCAACTTTTTAAGTTATCCTCAAACCGTCTATAAAACAATGCTTGCTCTTATGACAAAGGATAAAGATAACGTCGGAAGCGCACTGGAAGAACTTTACGGTATTCTTTGATAAGCAACATAATGAACTGTTAAAAGAACAAATTAAGCGTCAAAAGCAAAGTTACTCCGGGCACACCGCCGATAACTGATACAAGCACCGACAATAAGCTTACGGGAATATATACCCCCGTCACTACCGATAAAAGATTTACGCCTGTAAGCGTTGCCGCTCCGATACACATTGATATCAATGCACGCTTAAACGGGCGTTTGCTTTTGTTAAAAAAATGAATAACCGAAAACACAATAAACGTAGAAATCATAATAAACAAAATTCCCCACCAAGGCATATTAACAACTCCGCTAAAAAATTAAACCGTCGGGCATCCGACGGTTTAATAATATGCTTGTTTATTATAATTTATTACTTAATCAAAGTATGTTGAAATGTGCAAGAACATTAAGTGCAATTACGAAAATTACAAATATTGCAGCAAAAACTTTTGTCCAACGTGCAAGAAAAGCATCAATCGAACGTGCCTTATTCTTCGAGAAATATGAATCGGCGGCACCTGTTACAACGCCGAGTCCCTGATCGTTACCTTCCTGAAGTATAATTACAATAATAATTGCAATAGCTACAATTCCGAGCAGAATTCCAAGAATAATTCCCCAAACGCTCATCTGTATCTTCCTTTCCGTTTATAGATTAACATATAATTTATAATAATTAACTCATTTATAATATCATAGAAAACACTGAAATTCAAGTTATTTTAAAAAATAATATTTACATTTTTGTTTTATTTTCTGTCTGAAAACAGTCTGAGCCTTTATTATATCAAAGTTAGCTGTTCGTCCGACGTATCGTCATTTGACGGTAAAGTGCCAAGCGCAGGCAACGAACGGGTTCTGTACCTCTGAGGTTTTGCAAACGTTCCCTCTTTGTATTCCTCCACGCCGAACAAACGCTGACCTTTTTTTAATTTTATAACAGCAACGCCCTGTGTCGAACGTGTTGATTTAAGCGACAAAACTCCTGTATGCACAAGCAACATACGAGAAGAAGAAGACTTAAACAAAACTTCTCCGTCCTCTTTAAGCAACAACATTCCGGCAAGCGGAGACTTGTCGGAATAGGCTCCCGTAAGCTTCTTTCGGTTAGTCTTGGTCGCATACGCCTCAAGAGGAACCTTTGCAACCTTTCCGTTTTCAAAGGCAAACAGAAGAACGCCTTTGTAGTCCTTTGTCGCAACCATATAGACTACATTCTCTCCCTCGTCCACAGACAATTTTGCAGCAACGTAATCTCCGAGCACGCTCGCTTTGGTATCTGAAAAATCAGAAGCTTTGGCTTTATAAACCTGACTTTTGTCGCTGAAAAACAACAAGTCACAGTTGTTGGAAAATTCAATGGTCTGAGTTATTTTATCGCCCTCTTTTAGCTTTTGAGCACCGCTCATACGCAAGGACTGAGGAGTGATTTTTTTGAAATAGCCCTCTTTGGTAAAGAAAAACGTTACCGGATAATCAGGGATTTCCTGAATTTCTTCCTCATACTTAGAAGTATCATTATAAATAATTATACTCTTTCGAGGTTGACCGTATTTTTCCGCAACCTCTTTGAGCTCTTTAACGATAATCGTTTTGACTCTCGACTTGCTTTTAAGAATCTCATCCAAATCGGCAATCTCTTTTTCAAGATTTTCAATGTCTTTGGTACGTTTTAAAATATACTCGCGATTCAAATGTCTGAGCTTAATCTCGGCAACATATTCTGCCTGGATTTTGTCAATGCCAAAACCAATCATAAGGTTTGGAACAACCTCAACTTCTTCATCTGTTTCACGAATTATTTTTATTGCTTTGTCAATATCAAGCAATATTTTTGCAAGACCGTTAAGCAAATGTAATTTTTCTGCTTTTTTGGTTCTGTCAAAGTATGTTCTGCGTTTGACGCACTCTATACGAAATGCTATCCATTCTTCAAGCAAGGCTTTTACACCCAAAACTTTTGGCACTCCGTTTATCAGCACATTAAAATTACAAGAATACGAATCTTCAAGCGTTGTAAACTTAAACAGCTTAGCCATAAGTTTATCGGGATCTACGCCACGCTTCAAGTCAATTGTAATTTTAAGTCCGTCGATACCCGTTTCATCACGGATATCTGAAATTTCTTTGATTTTTCCCTGCTTAACAAGTTCGATTATTTTTTCAATAATCACTTCACAGGTTGTGGAACTTGGAATCGCAAGTATGTCGATGCAGTTTGCGGAACTGTCGTATTCGTACTTGGCTCTCAGCTTTATACTTCCCTTGCCTGTTTCATAAACCTGATTTATTACTTTTTCATCGTAAATAATCTGACAGCCGCCTATAAAATCAGGTGCGGGAAGAGTTGATTTTATGTCATGCTCCGGGTCACGAATCAGCGCAGCCGTTGTTTCGCAAATCTCTTTTAAATTAAATGAGCAGATGTTTGAAGCCATACCTACGGCTATACCGGTGTTTGCGTTGACAAGAACCGACGGAAAAGCAACAGGCAACAATGTAGGTTCTTTCATTGTATTGTCGTAGTTGTCAACAAAATCTACCGTATCCTTGTCAATATCCCGAAAAAGTTCGTTGCAAATCGGAGCAAGCCTTGCTTCGGTATATCTTGAGGCAGCCCAAGCCATATCACGGCTGTAAAACTTACCGAAATTACCCTTTGAATCAACGTACGGATGCAAAAGTGCTTCGTATCCTCTTGACAAACGAACCATAGTATCATAAATTGCAGAGTCGCCGTGGGGATTTAATTTCATTGTTGCTCCGACAATATTTGCGGACTTTGTGCGCCCGCCGTTTAAAAGTCCCATTTTATACATTGTATAAAGCAATTTGCGGTGTGACGGTTTAAATCCGTCAATTTCAGGAATTGCACGTGATAAAATTACGCTCATTGCGTAAGGCATAAAGTTTTCACGAATTGTAGAAACTATGGGCTGTTCGACTATATCTCCGGCACCGTTAATTACTCCGTGAGTTTTAGCGGATTTTGGAGATTTGGATGTATTTCTTTTTTTTGCCAATATTTTCCGCCTCCGATCAACTTACATCAAGATTATCTGTATATTCACTGCCGTGCTCAACAATATAGTCCTTTCTTCCCTGCATATTATCGCCGAGAAGAATATCAAAAATTTTTACGGTTTGCTCCATATCATCAGGCATTACCTTTATCAAACGACGTGTGCTTGGATTCATTGTTGTAAGATTCATCATATCGGGTTCGTTTTCACCAAGACCTTTTGAACGTTGAACAGTAAACTTTTCTTTTCCTATCTGCTCGATAAATTTATCTTTTTCAGCCTCATCGTATGCAAAATAAACATTATTTTTTGAGGTTATTTCATACAAAGGAGACTCGGCAATAAACACCTTTCCCGCTTCAATAAGAGTCGGAGTCAGGCGATAAATCATTGTGAGCAACATTGTACGAATGTGAAATCCGTCAACATCGGCATCGGTGCATAGAATAATTTTATTCCAGCGCAGAAGGTTCATATCAAAACTTGAGAGGTTTTTGTTTGCCTTTGATTTAACTTCAACTCCGCAGCCAAGTACCTTAAGCAGATCAGTAATTATTTCACTTTTGAATATTTTGTCATAATCCGCTTTAAGACAATTAAGAATTTTTCCGCGGATAGGCATAATAGCCTGAAAATCAGGGTCACGTGCCTGCTTACATGCACCGAGAGCAGAGTCGCCCTCTACAATAAACAGCTCACGACTTTCTGCATCTTTGCTTCTGCAATCAACAAACTTTGCGACACGGTCTGCCATTCCAAGGTTGCCCGAAAGCTTTTTCTTTATGTTAAGTCTGGTTTTTTCGGCATTTTCACGGCTTCTTTTATTTACAAGCACCTGTTCGGCTATCTTTTCAGCCTCAAGCGGATTTTCTATAAAATAGATTTCAAGACTTTGGCGTAAAAATGCTGTCATAGCGTCTTGGATACCCTTGTTGGTAACGGCCTTTTTAGTTTGGTTTTCATATGAAGAAACGCTTGAAAATGATGATATAACACATACAAGGCAATCCTCAACATCATCAAACTTGATTTTGCTTTCGGTCTTGTTATATTTATTATTCTGCTTTAAGTAACTGTCAATCTGATATACAAAAGCGTTTCTAACCGCTTTGTCAGGCGCACCGCCGTGTTCAAGCCAGCTTGAATTGTGATAATATTCCGTCAGACTAACTTTATTTGAAAAGGCAACGGCTATGTCCATCTTACATTTGTATTCGGGTTTATCGTCACGGTCACGGGTTTTAACCTCGGTTGACCAATGCTGGACAGATGTTAAACCGTCTTCCCCGATAACTTCGGCAACATGGTCAACTATTCCGCTAACATAGTTAAATGTAGAGGTGTCAAACGCCTTTCCGTTCTGATTTTTAAAGCAAAACTCAACGCCGGCATTTACAATAGCCTGGCGTTTCATTATATCAATAAAATATTCCGGTTGTATATCAATGTCGGTAAAAACCTCAAGGTCGGGCTTCCAGGTGATTTTTGTACCCGTATCCTTTTTTGAATACGGTTCTTTTTTCAGCCCGCCGATATTCTCGCCCTTTTCAAAGTGAAGAGTATAGCGGTAACCGTCACGTCGAATGTCAACATCCATATATTCTGAGCTGTACTGGGTTGAACAAAGTCCGAGTCCGTTCATACCAAGCGAAAATTCATAACTTTCGCCCTCATTATTATTGTATTTACCGCCTGCATACATCTCACAAAAAACAAGTTCCCAGTTGTAACGCTGCTCTTTTTCATTAAAGTCAACCGGTATTCCTCGTCCGTGGTCTTCTACTTCAATTGAGCCGTCGGAAAATCGGGTTACAGATATTTTTTTACCATATCCCTCACGCGCCTCATCAATTGAGTTGGAAAGAATCTCAAACACCGAGTGTTCGCATCCGTCAATACCGTCGGAACCGAATATTACCGCAGGCCTTTTACGTACACGGTCGGCACCTTTCAGAGTTGTTATGCTGGAATTGTCGTATTCATTTTGTTTTTTTCTTGGCATATGTTTTTCCTTCGATTTATTCAATAATACAATTAGATTCAACTGCAAATTTAAGCAGTCAATCGTACATCAATAATTATAAGTTTAAAATGTTTTATTTATCGCCTCGTAATTTTTTTATCTTGTCACGCAAATAAGCGGCGTGCTCAAATTCAAGCAATTTTGCCGCAGCCTTCATTTCTTTTGTAAGACTGTCTATCATCCGGAGTTTTTGAGCTTTTGTAAGCTGTTTTGTATACTTAAAGTCACTGTCTTTGTGAGAAGAAATCTCCAGAACCTCGCTGACTTTTTTTACTATTGTCTTAGGAACGATTCCGTGTTCCCCATTGTATTTTTGCTGAATTTCACGACGGCGGTTCGTCTCGGTAATTGCAACACGCATCGAATCCGTTACGCTGTCTGCATACATTATTACCGTACCCTCGCTGTTTCGGGCGGCACGACCGATTATCTGAATAAGCGAACGTGTACTGCGCAAAAAACCCTCTTTGTCTGCGTCAAGTACGGCAACAAGCGATACTTCCGGAATGTCAAGTCCTTCTCTCAAAAGATTTATTCCGACAAGCACGTCGAAATTTCCGAGTCTGAGGTCACGTACTATCTCCATTCGCTCAACGGTATCAATGTCGTGATGCATATAACGCACCTTGATTCCCATTGTATCAAGATATGCAGTCAAATCCTCAGCCATCTTTTTTGTAAGGGTAGTAACAAGGGTTCGCTGCTTTTTGGCGCTGCGCACATTTATTTCGGACACCAAATCGTCAAGCTGTCCCTCAGTCGGTCTTACGGAAATTTCAGGGTCAAGAAGTCCGGTCGGTCTTATAATTTGTTCGGCAACGACCTTACTCTTTTTAAGCTCCAAATCACCGGGAGTGGCGCTGACAAACACAGCCTGATTTATTCTCTCGTAAAATTCGTCAAAATTAAGAGGTCTGTTATCATAAGCAGACGGCAGACGAAACCCAAAATCAACGAGGTTCTTTTTCCTTGCATGGTCACCGGCATACATTCCTCTGACCTGAGGCAAAGTAACGTGAGACTCATCCACAAATAAGAGAAAATCCTCGGGAAAATAATCAAGAAGCGTAAACGGTGCAGAACCCGGTTCTCTGCCCGATAAAATTCTGGAATAATTTTCAATTCCTGTACAAAATCCTATTTCCTGAAGCATTTCCATATCATAATGGGTTCGTTGTTCAATGCGTTGGGCTTCAAGAAGCTTTCCGTTTGAACGAAAATACTCAAGCCGCTCCTGAAGTTCTTTTTCGATTTGTGCAAGCGCTACCTGCATCTTATCACGAGAAACTATATAATGAGAGGCAGGATAAATTGCCGCATGCTTAAGCAAGGCTTTTAATTCACCCGTAAGAGGGTTTATCTCTGAGATTCTGTCGATTTCATCTCCGAAAAACTCAACCCTTATTATTGAGTCATTTGACGCAGCCGGAAAAATTTCCACCACATCTCCTCTTATCCTGAACTTATTACGAATAAAGTTGACGTCATTGCGCTCATACTGAAGCTCAACAAGCTTCTTTACAAGCTCATCTCTGCTTTTTTCCATGCCGGGACGAAGAGAAATCACCATATTTCGGTAATCAATCGGGTCACCGAGACTGTATATGCATGAAACCGAGGCAACTATTATTACATCTCTTCGTTCGGACAATGCAAGTGTCGCAGAATGTCGGAGTTTATCAATTTCATCATTTATTGAGCTGTCTTTTTCAATATAGGTATCAGTTTGGGCAACATATGCCTCAGGCTGATAGTAATCATAATAAGATACGAAATATTCAACTGCGTTATCAGGAAAAATCTCCTTGAACTCAGAGCAAAGCTGAGCGGCAAGAGTTTTGTTGTGTGCAAGCACAAGCGTCGGACGCTGAACACGCTCAATAACGTTTGCCATTGTAAAGGTTTTTCCCGAACCCGTTACACCCAAAAGAGTAGTTTCTTTGTTGCCGTCGTTCAGACTTTCAACTATTTTATCAATCGCCTGCGGCTGATCGCCGGTAGGCTTATATTTTGAATGAATTTTAAACCGCATAAGTCAATTCAGTCCATATAAAATATTTTTCCCGCATAAGAGCTTTCTCTCAATGAAACATAATCATCATCGGTTATGATATAATGATCTATTAAATTAACGCCCACACTGCGTAAGGTTGTAAATATAATATGCGTGGTTTCAAGATCTCCGAAAGACGGAAGTGAAGAACCGCTTGGATGATTATGAGCGATAAAGGCAGTCTTGGCATTATGACGAAGTGCCAAATCTACAATTTTGCGTATCGGCAACTCGGTAGAATTTACGGAGCCTTTTGAAACAATATCAAAATATATCATTTTTCCTTTTGCGTCTCCGAGAATTAAAGCCACCGCTTCGCTTGTTCTGCCGATAAATTTAGCTCTAAACCTGTCTCCGAGCGTATCGGGATCAATAATATAATCATTTGATAATTTAGACTCGTTATACAAACGAGACATTTCGGGAAGCATTTTAAGGTATACCGCAGCCGACCATGAAAGTCCGAAATCTTTTATCAATTCATCAATCGGCGCATCGCAAACCCCGCCTATTGTCAGGTATCGGTCAAGAAGCCTGTGTGCAAGAGGATTGGTATCCTTGCGGGGAATTGCATAAAACAGATACATTTCAAGCGCTTCATGAGGTTCGAATATATCAAAGCCGTTTTCGACAAACTTATTTTTCAGCCGTTTTCTGTGACCGCTGTGTTCATTATCGTTTGACCGAGCCATAAATAACTCCTGAAATTACTTTACTCCGTATTTTTCGTAATATTTGTCAATTGCATCTTTAAGCTTATCGTCAATAACAACTTTACCCTTGTATTCTTTATTATAAAGATGTTCGACAACTTCCGCCATAGTTACGATTGCGGTAGTCTTAAGACCGTATTTTTCCTCTATTTCGGCAAGAGCACTTTTTTCACCCTGTCCTCTTTCCATTCTGTCTACTGACACAACCAGACCCATAGGTTCTACTTTGCCCTGAGCCTTAATAATCGGCAGAGTTTCTTCAATTGAAGTGCCGGCTGTTGTAACATCTTCTATAATTACAACCTTATCTCCGTCATTAATCGGGCTTCCGAGTAAAATTCCCTTATCTCCGTGGTCTTTTACCTCTTTGCGATTCGAACAATAACGGATATCCTTATTGTATTTTTCACTTATTGCAATTGTGGCTGCAACCGAAAGCGGGATTCCCTTATAAGCAGGTCCGAACAGCACGTCAAAGTCAAGCCCAAACTTATTATTGATAGTTTCGGCATAATATCCGCCAAGCTTTCTCAGTTGCGCTCCGGTACGGTAAAAACCGGTATTTACAAAAAACGGTGTGTTACGTCCGCTTTTAGTTACAAAATCGCCGAATTTTAAAACCTGGCAGTCAACCATAAATTCAATAAACTCTTTTTTGTACTGTTCCATATTAAACCTCCGAAAATTCGCATAATATTTCATTATATTAATTTTGATTTTATCACAACATACAGTTTTTGTAAATTAGAATTACACAAATGTAATCAATATGCAGTAGTCGATAACAATATTTATCATGATATTTTATATTGACAACTTAGAACAGATGTTCTATAATTATATAAAACATATGTTCGTTTTAGGTGATTGCTATGGATATACAAAATGCCGTTGATAAAAATAAATATAAACACGACAGGATTATTTTGCACAGCGACTGTAACGGTTTTTACGCAAGTGTAGAGTGCCTTCATAATGCAAAAATAAGAAACAAACCCGTTGTGGTAGGCGGTAACGCCGAAAACAGACACGGAATAATTCTTGCAAAAAACGAAATTGCAAAAAAGTACAATATTAAAACAGGCGAAGCAATATGGCAGGCAAAGCAAAAATGTCCCGAACTTACAGTAGTTCCCCCACACTTTGAGCTGTACAAAAGGTTCTCAAAAATGGCAAAAAGAATTTATCTTGAATATACCGACCGTGTTGAATCTTTTGGACTTGACGAGGCGTGGCTTGACATAACGGGAAATGCGGAACACTCGGACGGTTTTGAAACCGCCTGTGAAATAAGCAGACGGATTAAAGAGGAACTCGGAATCACCGTAAGCATAGGAGTGAGTTTTAATAAGATATTTGCAAAATTCGGCAGTGATTATAAAAAGCCGGACGCCATAACCTGTATCACAAGAGAAAATTACAGAAACATTGTATGGAATGCTCCGGCAAGCGATTTGCTTTATGTAGGCAGAGCCACAGAAAAAAAGCTTAAAGGCATTGGGATATATACAATAGGTGAAATTGCAAACACACCGCTTGAAATTCTGAGGAATCACCTTGGAAAATGGGGAGATTTACTTTACGGTTTTGCAAACGGCTATGATTCGTCCCCAGTTTCACGGTTTGACGAACAAAGCGAAGTAAAATCAATAGGAAACTCAACAACAACCCCTAAGGACATTAAAACATCGGAGGACGCCAAGATTGTATTATACGTATTGTGCGACAACGTATGCAGACGTTTGAGGCAACAGGGTTTTGTTGCAAAAACTGTTTGTATAAGTGTTCGCAACACAAATCTCAGTACAATTAACCGTCAACATACAATGGATGATTACACAAATCTTACGTCGATTATTACAAAAAACGCTTACGAGCTGTTTAAAGCAAATCACAAAACAGGTACTTCTCTGAGAAGTATAGGCGTTGCTGTAACCGATTTTGCACATGAGGATATACCGCATCAAATAAATATGCTTGTAAACGAAGAAAGATTAAAACAAAATACAGAGCTTGACAAAACTCTTGACAGACTCAAACAACGTTTCGGAATTTATGTTGTTCGTCCTGCGGTATTGCTCAGTGATAATGCGTTATCGGGATTTAATCCGAAAGACGACCATACAGTACATCCTGTAAGCTATTTATAAAGGGGTATATAAATGAAAAAATATGTTAAAGTAACAGCTACATTTGACTGTGACGGAAATCTTTTGCCTGAATTAATTTACTGGGATGACGGAAGAAAGTATCCCATTGATAAAATTACCGACGTAAGATATGCCGCATCGCTTAAGGCTTGCGGAGCCGGAATAAGATACACCTGCAAAATTTTAGGCAAGGAAAGATATTTGTTTTTAGAAGAAAACAGATGGTTCGTTGACACTAAAGAAAAATTTGCGGTTTGAATTTATTTTAAATATAATGTAATATGACTGCGGACGAAATAACAAAAGACTCAAAGTATTATAAAAATGACAGATGCAATCCGATTAATTAACGAAATTCCCTCAATCGTCGGTTGAGTAATGCAACCGGAAGTCCCACAATATTAAAATAATCACCGCAAATTTGCCTGACAAGGAGTGCTCCCTTGCCCTGTATTCCGTAGCCTCCGGCTTTATCATACGGCTCACCTGTATTGATATAATTTTCTATTTCAAAATTTGTAAGAGGATAAAATTCAACCTCAGAAGTCTGAGAAAAAGCCACTTCTTTTTCCTTTGTAATTATACAACACCCGGTTATGACTTTATGTGTTTTACCTGAAAGCATTTTTAACATTTTTATTGCATCATCACTGTTTTTCGGCTTGCCAAGCATCACATTCTCCGCAAAAACCCCTGTATCACAACCTATTACTGTATCGTTAAGATGACCGTTCTTAAAAACATAATCAGCTTTTTTTCGTGCAAGATATTTTGGATATTCAAACAGAGGAATATCAGCTTCAACCGTTTCTTCAACCCGAGCGGGTTCAACCGAAAAATCATCTGTGATAAGTTTTAACAATTCTTTTCTTCGCGGTGAATTTGAAGCGAGAATAATCATAGAAACAATCCCTTTCATTTTCTGTTTAAATCGGAGTAACGCACGGATTTAAATTTCGTCAAAAGAATATAACACAGTGCAAATGTCTGCCGCCTCGAGAACGACTTTTTACCCACGTTAAAACTATTTTAATATCAAACTCAGAATAATTCAACCGAATAACCCGTTTTCATAATTTCATACAAATCGGATGTAGCATTCATTTTCATTTTATGTTATAATAATCAAAGAACATTCAATGGAGATATTATTATGAATCTATTGCATATGAAATACGCCGTAGTTGTGGCGGAAACAAATTCTATTAATAAAGCCGCCGAAAAGCTCTTTGTCGGACAGCCCAATCTAAGCCGTGCCATAAAAGAGCTTGAATCGAATCTCGGTATAACACTGTTTGAGCGAAAAGCCAAAGGTATGTTTTTAACCCCCGACGGAGAGGTGTTTATCAAATATGCCAAAAACATTCTTAAACAAATTGACGAAGTGGAAGCACTGTTTAACAAAAACAGTTACAGTAAAAACAGATTTTCGATTTCTGTCCCCCGTGCAAGCTACATAGCGGAAGCATTTGCAAAATTCACAGCATCAATCGAAAACAGTCCGGCAACAGAAATCTTTTATAACGAAACCGATTCGATGAGTACAATTAAAAAGATTATGCAAAACGACTACAAACTGGGAATAATCAGATATGCGGAAACGCTTGACAAATACTACAAATCAATGATGGATGAAAAGGGCATTAAGTACGAAATTATAGCTGAATTTAAATATGTTTTACTGATGAATAAAAACTGCCCGCTCGCATCAATCGAAAACGTTAAAAATAAGGATTTGCAAAATTATATTGAAATTTCTCATTCAGACACTTATGTGCCGTTTCTTCCGTTTGGCGAACTCAAAAAAGAAGAGCAACAGATTGGAAGCCAAAGAAAGATTTATGTTTTTGAAAGAGCAAGCCAATTTGAAATTTTATCTCACAACAAAAACGCTTATATGTGGGTGTCGCCCGTGCCCAAAAAATTAAAGGAACGATTCGGCTTGGTTCAAAGGTCAACCGAGTTTAACACAAAGATTTACAAGGATATGCTGATAAACAAAAAGGAATATTCTTACACTCAGCTTGATACGATGTTTGTCGAGCAATTAATCAAATCCAAATGCGATACAGCAGACAAATACTAAACGTAAAATACAATTTATTCTATTAATTAATCGGTTGGATTTTCCTGCCGATTTTTATTTTTTACATATATCAAGTCATACAACATTGGTATGTAAAAGAAGCATTACTAAAATATAACAAATTATGTTATTATATATTTAGTGGAAAAAATATTATAATTTTTATTAAATTATAGAGATAAATAATAAATTTAGGAGGCTCATTTTATGGCACGTTTTACTTTACCGCGTGACTTATATCACGGCAAAGGAGCACTTGAAGCTCTGAAAACATTTGAAGGAAAAAAAGCTATGGTCTGTGTAGGCGGCGGCTCAATGAAGCGTTTCGGCTTTCTTGACAAAGCCGTTGAATATCTAAAAGAAGCTGGTATGGAAGTTGAACTCTACGAAGGTATCGAACCGGATCCGTCAGTTGAAACCGTTATGAAAGGTGCCGCAGCAATGGAGAAATTCCAACCCGACTGGATTATTGCGATGGGCGGCGGTTCTCCGATAGATGCCGCAAAAGCAATGTGGATTAAATATGAGTACCCTGACGTGACTTTTGAAGATATGTGCAAGGTATTCGGTCTTCCAAAGTTAAGACAAAAAGCCCATTTCTGCGCTATTTCATCGACCTCGGGTACTGCAACGGAAGTTACAGCATTCTCAATTATCACAGATTACTCAAAGGGCATCAAATATCCTATTGCCGACTTTGAAATAACACCCGATGTTGCCATCGTTGACCCTGAACTTGCGGAAACAATGCCTCAAAAGTTGGTTGCACACACAGGTATGGATGCATTAACGCATTCTATCGAGGCATATGTTTCAACAGCTAACTGCGATTATACCGACGCACTTGCTATTTATGCAATTAAGATGATTCAGTCAGACTTAATCGGATCATACAACGGAGATATGGAAAAACGAGATAATATGCACAACGCTCAGTGCCTTGCAGGTATGGCATTCTCCAACGCTTTGTTGGGTATTGTTCACTCGATGGCACACAAAACAGGTGCGGCTTTTGCAGATTATGGGGCTCACATCATTCACGGTGCAGCCAATGCTATGTATCTTCCAAAGGTAATTGCATTTAATGCAAAGGATGAAACCGCAGCTAAGAGATATGCAAAAATTGCTGATGATATGAAACTCGGCGGCAACAGCGTTGAAGAAAAGGTTAAATTATTAATAGAAGCTGTTCGCAAGATGAATGATGAGCTCAATATTCCTCATTGCATCAAAAATTACGGTGCTGACAGCTATCCGACAGAAAACGGATTTGTACCGGAAGATGTATTCCTTGAAAGATTGCCTGAAATCGCAAAGAATGCTATTGCTGATGCATGTACCGGTTCAAACCCACGCCAGCCAAGTCAGGAAGAAATGGAAAAGCTTCTTAAATGTTGCTATTATGATACAGAAGTTGACTTCTAATTCAGCTTTTACCCTCCAATTTTAATTAAACAAGAAGATGGCACTCAATACGTTATGTTGAGTGCCGTTTTCTTGTTTAGCATATTTTCTGAATATTGATAAAATAAGCGGCAACTTTTATCACCGCTTACTAAGTAAATTATTGACTTTAAATAACTTTAAAAAGAAACACCCACTTGTTAAAATTAAACAACGTCTAACACATAATTTAACAAGTGGGGAATCTATTGTAACCATAGTAGTAACATTACATATGTAATTCATTTACTTGAAAATTAATTACATACGATAACAAAGTTGCTACCAAAGAGTGCATACCAGGTACTCTCTACTGGCTCAAGTTCTTCAACATTTTGGCGAGGACTCAAAGCAACATATACTGCAATTTGCATTACACTTTCTAAAAAGAGTTATTCCTAAAGTTGTGTATTTCATAATATAACTCATCTCCTTTTTATTTTGTTAAACAAAACGGTATTAACACCTAATAGAATCAGACAATTAAAAAATGGTATAATAATTGAAAGTAAATCACTATATTTTAATAATTGCTCTTTAAAATGATCTAATGTAAAATGAACAATAGTTCTACCACAATATTCAGACAACAAATATGTAGAAATACTGTTGCCATCTGCCGGATTTAATAAACCTAAAGTAAAAATATTTGCAACATTTAATATTATAAATAATCCATAAAATATTAAAACCGCTGAGATACTCTTTTTTACTAAAGTTGCTATTAGAATTGCTAAAAGTATTATGTATACAGTCGATAAATCAATAATAATAATTAATTTAAGTAAATATTGTATATCTGAATTTTTGTATATAAGATTGGCAATTATAAGCAATACGTCTATGAAAGGCAGTACAATGACACATAACAATGTAAACTTACATATTGTTTGTTTTGATAAACTATATCCTTGCTGTAAATAAAAATTAGTAATACCCTTGTCATAATCCTTGACAAAGGTGTGAATAAAAACGAATCCTAACATAAGATAGGTAAATTAGGTATACGCATTAAATACGCTTAGCATTCCTATTTCCGGATTAGAATCACCGTAATATATACTGTTAAGTACTATTCCCAGTACACCAATTATAATAGTTAACAGAATTATAAAAAATATAGTATATGAATGTTTCAACCTATTTAATTCTAATAAAAATAGTTTTTTCAAAATCAAACACCACTTCCTAAATATTTCATTATTTTATCAACTGTAAATTCTTGCTTATACTCTTCAAATGCAGACTTTTTCTTATTCATTATAAAAACTCTGCCTCCCAAGGTTTTTACATCTTCAAAGTAATGTGATGTATTAAAAACTGTCACCTTCTCGCTTTGAGAGATTTTTTTAGGTTATCTATAAGCAATAATCTGTTTTTTATATCTAAACCATTATTTGCCTCATCTAACACTAATATACTCTTTTGAGTAGATAAGGCACATAATATTTCTAACAATCTTCGCTCTCCTGTGCTTAGCAGTAAAATTTTAGAATCTTTCAAATTGAAAATATAATTATATATTTCCGGGAAAAAATTATGAACGTATATAATTTTTTCTTCATCAATAAAATTCAGAATATCAGCAACCAAAACTTCTTTTGGAATATTGATATAATCAGAAATCACAACAATATTATCTTTTATATTATCGCAAATTTTACCTCTCAGCGGTTTTACTTTTCCCATAAGCATTTTGTAAAAAGTTGATTTACCACAACCGTTTTCACCTATAATATTAATAATATCACCATTTTGAAAAGAAAAACAAACATTTTTATATTCCAGAGAACCATCACTAAATCCAAAATCGACATCTATCTCGTACATACGTTCAACTCCTTAAAATAATCTAAACTTTATACTGACACTACCATAATTTCTCGTCATTACTTATCTTTATAGTTATTTCGTAACAAATTTGATAACTTCTTAAACGAGTTTTGATTATGATTATATGTAAATTTCAAATTCAAATTATATTAGCATTAATTAAATATAATTTAACCTATAAATATTTTTCTAAATATGAATTATCTTCCTAAATGGTCATTTTTCTTCCTAAACAGTCAAATTTTTCTCTTAAATGCTATATTTCACATAATCAACATTGATTTTTTAAGCATAAAAAATCAGGGGCGGTTCAACCGTCCCTGAAAGTAAGAATTTCTAATTAATATTCCCAGTTATGCCATACATTCTGGATATCATCATTATCCTCAAACATATCAAGCATTTTTTGCATTTTGGTTGCGCTTTCCTCGTCTTCCAACTTAGTGTAAGTACTTGGAACCATTTCGAGTTCAGCAGAAACAAACTGATAACCGAGCTTTTCAAGATCATCACGCACTGCGCTGAAATCATCAGGCTCAGTGTAAATTGTGAAAACATCCTCATCTGCTTCAAAGTCTGAAGCACCGCATTCAAGAGCGTCACTCATAACGGTATCTTCGTCCTTGTCAAGGTCTTCACGTTCAATAACAAGTACACCTTTTTGAGAGAACATAAAGCTAACGCAACCCTGTGTACCCATATTGCCACCGAATTTGTCGAAATAATGTCTTACTTCGCCGGCAGTCCTGTTACGGTTGTCTGTAAGAGCTTCAACAATAACAGCCACACCGTTTGGTCCGTAACCTTCATATGTAACTGACTCATAGTTTGTTGAGTCACTGTCGTTAGCAGCCTTTTTGATTATACGCTCAATATTATCATTAGGAACATTTGCTGCCTTAGCTTTAGCAATACAATCACGAAGCTTTGAGTTTACATTTGGGTCGGCGCTGCCGCCTGTTTTTATTGCAACAATCAGCTCTCTGCCGATTTTAGTAAATACCTTTGCTCTCGCTGCATCGTTCTTACCTTTTTTCTGTTTAATTGTACTCCATTTGTTATGTCCTGACATAAAATCATTCCTTTTAATTTAATACATCTTTATAATTATATCACAATAAAATATATTCTGTAAATACATAAATAACACAAATTTTAAAAATCACTTAAAATACATATATATCTGGCATTTTAATGTTCCGTTATAGGTTTTTCTGCGCTTATCGGCTTTTCTGCCGAATATCTTCTCAAAATCGTCATCCGGTGTAATAATCGTATAACTCTTTCCCTTTTTCTGTTTAAACTTCTTCCCCATTACGGCGTACAGTTCCTCTGCCCGGCGTATGTCAAGCATACGTTCACCGTACGGCGGATTGGTAATCACTGTCTGAAAACTTTCGCTAAGCTCAAAATTACGAATATCTCGTTTAGCAAAACTTATTCTGTCGCCCACTCCGGCAATTTCGGCATTGTGTTCAGCAGTTTCAAGGGATAAATCATCTATATCAAAACCCTCGGCGTGAAAATCGCAATCTGAACGAATCATGGCGCGTGCGGCTTCTCTCTCCCCTAAAAAAGAAGTTCTCGGAACACATCCCCACTTTTCGCATGAAAAGTACCTGTTTAAGCCGGGAGCGATATTTAGAGCTTTTAAAGCAGACTCAATCAGAATTGTTCCGCTTCCGCACATAGGGTCAGTTACAAAATGGTTTTGCCTTACTCTTGAAAGCTCAGCCATTGCAGCTGCAAGTGTTTCTTTTATTGGGGCATCGTTAGATTCGGCTCGATAACCGCGTTTGTGAAGACCTGCACCCGATGTGTCTAACATAATGCTTACCCTGTCATTAAAAATCAAAAATTGTATTTGATGTATTGGTCCGGTTTCTTCAAACCACGACATTTTATAGTGCTCTGACAGTCTGGACACAACAGCCTTTTTTATTATTTTCTGACAGTCGGGAATACTCTGAAGCTTTGAATTAAGGCTTCTGCCCTTAACAGGAAATGCATCATTTGTACCGATAAAATTTTCCCATGGAATGCTTTTTACACCCTCAAAAAGTTCATCAAAGGTTTGAACTTTAAACTCCGAAAGTAGAATTTGTATTCTTTCGGCATATCGAGAATTAATATTGACCTTTGCAAGCGTATCAAAATCGCCCTTGAACAATACCCTGCCGTTTTCGGCAACAACGTCTTTTATGCCGAGATACTTAAATTCATTCGCACAAATTCCCTCAAGTCCGAAAATACAAGGTGCAGAAAAATTCAGCGTCATACTTCCTCCATACATAAAATCAGAAAAAGCCTCCCCCATAATGAGGGAGGCTCGGCTAAAATTTAAATCAATTCAAATAAAAACAAGCAAAAACTTATTCGGTTTCCGCTTCAAGCAATCCATAATTGCCGTCGGCACGCTTGTAAACAACATTAACGCTGTCAGTTTCGGCATTTATGAACATAAAGAAGTTATGGTTTACCATATTCATTTCAAGTATTGCCTCATCAACCGTAATCGGCTTTACAAGCACCTGTTTCTTACGAACAATCTCGTAATCCTCTTCCGCATCCGCAACTTCAATATCAGGTTGATTAAAGAAGTCCTCAATGCTGCCCGATTTGATTTTCTTTTCAAGTCGTGTTTTGTTTTTGCGAATCTGACGCATAAGAATGTCAATTACCTTGTCAAGAGCGTCATTCATCTCGCTCATTGTACTCTCGGCACGATAAATCATACTATTGTCGCGAATAGTAATTTCAACAGTCTGACGATTCTTTTCAAGCGTTACAACAACGTTTGCCGAAGCATCAGCTGAAAAAAGTTTGTCAAATTTAGCAAGCTTTTTTTCAACTCTTTCCTTAAAATTGTCTTTGAGAGTGACTTTTCTTGCTGTGTAAGTAATCTTCATAAATTTGCCTCCTTTAAAGACATTTTCTTTATCTTCTGCCGTTACCGTTGCCTCTTCGGCTGTAACCGCGGCTTTCTCCTCCTCGTTTGAGATCTGACATTTTGTCTTCGCTGGTTTGCTTAAACTTAGACATCATATCTTCAAAACTTGTCGGAGCGTTTCTGCGTGAACTTTGCCACTCATAATCTCCCGGTGAAGTAACCGGAGGAGCAGGCTTATACGGTTGTCTGCTGCGCTGAGGTCTTGGCGGACGCTTTTGTTGGTCTTTCGGAAGAGCTTGCTTCATAGAAAGACTAATCTTATTGCCGTTAATTGCAAGCACCTTAACCTTTACTGTTTGTCCAACCTTTACATAATCACCGATTTCGGTAATGAATGTAGGTGCTACCTCTGAGATATGAACCATTCCGGTTTTAGAATCAGGCAAGTCAACAAATGCACCGAATTTTGTAATTCCTGAAACTTTTCCCTCTACTATTGTTCCGACTTCTATTGCCATATAATAAAATTACCCCTTAAAAATTTCTCTATCCTTTTATTCGCCTGAGACATTTATAAAAATACGTTCTCCTTCGCTGATATAGCCAAGCTCATCCTTGGCAATCTTCTCCATATATGCCGAAAGTTCGTCATCATCGTAATTTTGAACTTTCTCAAGATATTTGGAGTTGATTTCAACAACGTTAATCTGCTGATTTAAATCTTTTAACTGTTCTTTTTTGTCGGCAATTTTAACGTTTTGATTTATTATAGTAATAACGGAATAAAACATAAAACCAACGACCGCAAGTAAAAGAATAAAATAACGCAACCTAACCCGTTTTTTCTTCGGTTTTATTTCTTTTAGCTCTGTGTTTTCCGTAGTTTGCTCTTTTGGTGATTCCTTTAGTTTTTGAATTTTTTCCTTCATAATCCTTCATAACCTTTTTATTATGTGACGAGTCATAAGACTTGATTCTAAATAATCTAAATTCATCATTTTTATTATACAATATCTTGTTGGTAGTTTTCAATAGCCATTTAATAAATTTTTTAAAATTTGCAAAAATTATATAAAATAACTTCTTGGCAAACAATATGACCGGACAATAAAATTTTGACAGAAAATTACCGATTGTTAATCTGTAAGCCGAAAATCCGAGTATTACACCGACGAGAATATAAACCCGCACAAACCCAAGCAAAAAAGCAAGCGAAAATAAAAACATCGAAAATGCGGAAAACAACATAAATATTATATCAGTAACAATAACGGCAACCTTACCTAAACTGAGAGATAAACGTATGATTTTAAAGAAACCGTATATAATACCAAGACAAAGGCCGAGGAATATCGAATATAAAAAAGCAATTGATTGTTGAGCAAAGGTTATTTCCACAAAACCACCCTGTCACTTAAACAATCTTGAAAATTTGGAACGGGAACCGTCGCTGCCGAAATACTGCATAGCACATATTTTGCCGTCTATGGTAATATCACCTGTTTCAAGATTAAGTTTATCGATATGTAAATTTTCTCCTTTTATGATCATTGTACCGCAGCTTGTCTTAACTGAAACAGTCTCCTCGTTAAATCCGTTAACATCCTCGGCACCGGTCATTACAAGCTTGGAACGGCTGTCAAGCATAACGGTATGTTTTTTTGTTTTTGCTATTTCACTCATATAAATACCTCCGCATTTCATTCATCAAATACAATTAACACAAACTTTCCGAGATATTCGGAACATAATAATATATACGGAGACTCAGTGCGTAATATTCAAAAAAATATCTCTGCACCGATTTTTCGGTGCAGAGTTATTAAATCAATCCAAGGTTAGATTTCCATTTTAATATTCGTTTCACGGATGCATCTATTTGACTTTCAGGAATTTCGCCGTCCTTTACAGCCTTAAGCACTGCGGGATACTGCGTCTCTACATCGGAACAACACAAAATATCATTTCCGCATTTTACCGCAATAACTGCAGCAGACTCATTACCGGTATAATCGGTTATAGCGTCCATCACAAGGTCATCGGTCATAATAACGCCGTCAAAATTCAATTCTTTTCTTAAAACGGCGTGTACCTTATCCGACAGTGAAGCAGGATATTCACTGTCCATTGAATTAACAATAATATGGGCAACAAGAACGCAGTCTGCTCCTGCGGATATTCCGGTTGTAAAAGGCATAAAATCATTTTGCGTAAATTCCGAATACTCTCTGTCGTCATATGCTATTCCCGTGTGTGTATCGGTTGTATTACCGTATCCGGGAAAGTGTTTTAATACAGTCCCGAGCTTTTTTCTCTTGCAGATTTCCACTACTCTTTGAACATAATCAGAAACTTTATCGGCATAATCATTAAAAGATCTGTCGTACATAAAGGCATTAGAGTCGGAAGTTATGTCACAAACTGGCGCCATATTTACGTTTATTCCGAGAGACAAAAGCAAATTCGCTTTTTCTTCGGCATCGCTTTCAACAGCTTGCCATCCGCCGTTTAAAAAAGTATCTCTCGGAGATAAGAACGGAGAGCTGCGCAGGTTGGTATTACTGCTGACTCTTACGACTGTTCCGCCTTCCTCATCAACTCCGATTAACATAGGAATCTTTGAAATCTTCTGATAACTTTTGATGTTCTCGGTTATCTCGTCCTTGGTTTTATTTTCAAAATCTCTGCCAAACAAAATATAACCGCCAAGATGATATTCGGAAACCATATCCGTTGCATCGCTGTCGGGACATCTTACATAGAAAATTTGTCCCACTTTTTCCTCGACAGTCATTTCCGAAATCATCTTGTCGATTTTACGGTTAGCCGTTTCTTCGGCAGAAACAGTTGTAGGCACCTGTGAGGCGGTTTCATCCGTCACGGATTGCAGAGATTCGGATGAAACGTCTTCACCTTCGGTGCAAGAACATAACATAAGTAAAAATAAAAATGATAAAAGAACAGAAAATGATTTGTTTAATGCATTTTTCATAACCTTAACCGTCCAAACTTATATTTAACTGTAATTTATAAATCGGAGCATCACTCCGCTCTACTTGTAAGAGCAGAATTTGTAACAGATTGCAAGTGTAAGAAAACTACCGCCACTCATAAGTTCGGTAGGAATTATATTTTCCCCACCAATGACCTGATGTTCCCAAATACCTATACCCGCTCCATGATTTAATTGTACAATTCAATACTATTACTTGTCAATAAAAAAAGCTCCCCAAAAGGGAGCTAAAATAAATTTATTTTAAAATTAATTGTATCACGCTGTTACGGTCAATTTGAAGAACCGACGAAACTTCGTCACAAACCATTTTTTCTGCTTCCTTAAGTATTCTCTCGTCAGAAATATGAAGTCTTTTTCCGCGCGAATACTGTTGCACCTCATGAATATGTAAAAGTCTGATGAGTTTAACAAGCTCTAAAAAATCCGCACTTGCAAGTATTCCCTTAAAGTTTTCAGCCCGCTCAAGCTTGTTATTATTCCATTCACCGCATTCCGGAAGATTATCAAGCACATCCTTAATTTCCTTCTCAGTATGAACATAACGAATTTTACTTACAAGCTGTTCATTATGTGTCGGGACAAAAAAAGTGGATGTGTTAGAACACAAGGGCTTTAACACGTAATACTCCAAGCTGATCTTGCCGATTTTTTTTGTCGTAATATCAGTTATATTGCATACACCATTCGTTCCATAAAGGACAGTTTGTCCAATACTGTACATTTTATTACCTCTTTTATCATTATTCAATCTACATAATATATTATAACACAAATAGGCATTTTTCGACATAGGCAAAATAACTAAATCTTTTCATTTTTTCTGTTTAAAAAATAATTCCGAATGGAAAGCAAATAAAGCCACGCTGATTTATTTTATATTTATCTGACACATTTTCATTGTATCAAGAGCTGAATTATGTGTTTTCGGTGTAACACCGGCGCAGCAATGAGAATCAACAGAGATTTCATTTTCATAAAATGCTGCTTTTAATATCAAAGCATTTGAAACTACGCAAATATCGGTACACAGACCGATAAGCTCTATGGTAAAATTTTCATTGCAAGCCGCTTTTTGTATAAGGGTAGGAAGCTCGGTTGAACCGAATGTTGACTTTTCAACCGTTACATATTTTTTGCCGTTAAGTGCAGAAATAATTTTATTATTAAGCTTCCAACCGTCGGTTCCTTTTATACAATGCTTAATCGGTAGTTTTTTTCCTTCTGAAGTTTGCAGATAATCGTCATAATGTGTGTCAAGCGTTAGGAAAATCTCACCATCGAAGTCCTTGATTTTTTTTACGGCATTATCAATTGTTGAAACAGCCTCACTTGTGCCGAGTGCGCCGTCAATAAAATCATTTTGCATATCCACAACTACTAAGAACTTCTTCAAAACTTGTAACACCCTTTAAATTTATAATAAAAAATACCACTCTAAATTAATAGAGTGGTATGGAGCGGATGATGGGAATCGAACCCACACGATCAGCTTGGAAGGCTGAAGTTCTACCACTAAACTACATCCGCATTTCAATAACAAATTAAGTATACTACACAATTTATATAATGTCAAGTAAAAATTGATTTTTATTTAATTATTTGTGATTTCAAATACAGAAAATCCGAAAATACTTAAAATCGTATTTATAATTATTATATCGGTTCAAGCTCTAAATCGGTTATATAAACAGACGGCGGTTTTGTTGCCACCGCCTGTATTAAACCAAATATGTATTGTATTTCAACTTTTGACAGAGAAATTCAACCGTGAACATTCAATCAATTACAAGCTGTTCATATTGATTGCAAAATGATTGACTTTCCGTCGGAAGTGATATTAATTGCACTGATTAGTCCGTTATCGGAATTAATCATTTCTGTTGCTATTTTTTCTTCAACTTCCCTGCGAATTGTGTTTCTCAGATCGCGCGCACCGCTCTTGCCTGCACAAGACTTGTCGGCAAGGTATTCACAAGCATTATCGTCATATGAAAATTTAATGTGCTTTTCTTCAAGCGTCGGTACATATTCGGAAAGCATAAGCCCTGCAATTTTAACAAAGTCTTGTTGTTTAAGCGAGTTAAATACTATAACTTCATCGACTCTTGCAATAAATTCAGGACGCAAAAATTCTGAAAGTGCTTTCATAACCTTTTCTTTTGACGCTTCACTCTCTGTTTTGCCGAATCCCAAAGCACTGTCTCGGCTTGTTGAACCTGCATTTGAAGTCATAACAATAACCGTATTCTCAAAGTTTACGGCTCTGCCGTGCGCATCCGTTACCTTACCTTCATCAAGAATCTGAAGAAGAATATTCAAAACATCGGGGTGAGCTTTTTCGATTTCATCAAAAAGCAATACCGAATATGGTCTGCGGCGAACCTTTTCGGTAACTTGACCCGCCTCATCATATCCTACATATCCGGGAGGTGAACCGATAATCTTTGAAACCGAATGTTTTTCCATAAATTCAGACATATCGAGTCTTATCAAAGTTTCAGGAGTATCAAAAAGTTGTTTGCTGAGTACTTTTACAAGTTCTGTTTTTCCGACACCTGTCGGGCCGACAAATATAAAAGAGGCAGGTCTGCGGCGAGGAGAAATCTGACAACGACTGCGTTTGATTGCCGACGCAAGAGCCTCAACGGCTTCGTCCTGTCCGATTATTTTTTTCTTTAATTCCGCATCAAGATCTTTCAGTTTGGCAAGTTCATTTTCACGGATTCTTGAAGCCGGGATGCCTGTCCAAAGCTCAATGACCTTTGCAATGTCCTCCTCGGAAACCTTTGAAATCAGTGCATCGGGAGAAATTTTTGCCAGGTCGGAGTCTATTCTTGCAATACCTGTGTTTACTTCCGCAAGTGCTTCATAGTCTATATTTTCAGCAGTGGTAAGTTCTTCTTTTTTAGATTCAAGTATACCTTTTTCATCAATCAACTTGTCGTGCTGTTCCATATTTTTGTTTCTGAGGGCGGCACAAGCGCAACTTTCGTCAAGCAAATCAATTGCTTTATCAGGCAAAAACCTGTCGGTTATATAACGCTCAGAAAGAACAACGGTTTTTCTTACTATATCATCATCAACAATAACTCTGTGATGATTTTCATAATAGCTCTTTACGCCGTCGATAACTTCAATTGCCTGAGAAATTGTAGGTTCTCCGACTTTTACAGGTTGAAATCTTCTTTCAAGAGCAGAATCTTTTTCTATGTATTTTCTGTATTCGTTAAAGGTTGTTGCACCGATAACCTGTACTTCTCCGCGAGAAAGTGCAGGCTTAAGAATGTTTGCGGCATTCATCGTTCCTTCGCTGTCGCCGGTACCCACAAGATTATGTACCTCGTCTATAAACAAAATTATATTTCCGTTTTCTTTGATTTCGGAAACAAGTCCTTTGATTCTGCTTTCAAACTGACCTCTAAACTGAGTTCCCGCAACAAGAGACGTAAGGTCAAGCAATTGAATTTCTTTGGTTTTTAATCGCTGAGGTACATTTCCCGCTGCGATTCTTAAAGCCAAGCCTTCAGCGATTGCGGTTTTACCGACACCCGGTTCACCGATAAGGCAAGGGTTGTTTTTTGTTCGACGCGATAAAATCTGAATAACACGTTCGATTTCTTTTTCGCGACCGATTATTCTGTCTATTTTTCCCTCTATTGCTTTTCTCGTCAAGTCCTCACAATAGAGATTGATATGTTTTCTTTTTTTGTCTTTTTTGTCTTTCTTAGAGTTGTTTTTTGAGGTTGCGGAACCGTTACCGGAATCCGCATTTTGCTGTCCGCCGAAAATATTATTAAAAAATGCGGGAAAAGCCGGAGCGCCGTGAGCAAAATTATCATCGTCGCTGCCCTCTCCGTCACTGTCAAAATTGCCCATTTGTTCGGCAAGATTGTCTGCGCCCAATTGCTCCATAAGTTGAGATATATCGCCGTTTTCGCCCATATTCTGCATAAGAGCATTCATCTGATCCTGAACGTTTTCGAGGTCATCATCCGATATACCCATTTTTTCGATTAAATCTTCTACCGGTTTAATTCCGAGTTCCTTAGCACAGGTTAAGCAATAACCGACAGTCGGAGCGTCCTTTGAATTATTATTGGAAACGAAAACAACAGCAGGTCGTTTTCCACATTTACTGCAAAGCATAAGCTTCTCCTTTATAATAAAATAGTTTGTTTCAAAAATGAATCGGTATAAATTTTATGTTCATAGGTTATGACATTTATACTTGAAATACTATTATATATGTTTGCATCAAAAATTGCAATGAGGATTTTTAATTTTTTTGTTCTTTGTTTTTAGATTTTTTTCTGTTATTATCTTTTATCAAAGAAAAATATATTTTTGCATACTGAAACAGCGCAAAAAACATTGTTATTGTAGTTATTAAAATCAAAACAAAATCAAGATACATATTTTCATACCCGAAAACAGCTTTAAAAAATACGATAATGCATATCGAAAAATAAAATACAACAGTTCCGATTTTGCCGTACCATTTTGCAGCCGGCGGAGTAATTTCCCTTTTTATAAGATCCATTCCTCCCAAAAGCATCAAAACGTCTTTCAGAACAAGCAATGCAAGTAAAGGAAACGTACTCGGCATATATATCACAATACAAATTGCAGCGGCAAACAATGTCAGTTTATCGGCTATCGGGTCAAGTATTTTACCGAGAGGCGTAACCTGGTTAAGCTTGCGTGCAAAAAAGCCGTCGCAACAATCGCTTAATCCCGAAGCGCCGATGCAAGCAGCAGACATAATATAATTTTCATTCAAAAAGAAATACACAAACGGTGCAATAAGAATAAATCTGAAATATGTTATAAAATTCGGAACCGTAAACAAATCACTGAATTTAAAGCTCCATTCATCCTTTTCCATATTTTCACCACCTAAATCGCATTAATAAAAAGAACAAAAGAATTTAAATAATTGCCCCGAGAATAAATCATCGGACAAAATGTCAGGTTGAGCAAATGTCACTATAACATAAAAAATATTGGCTGCAAAGAAAACAAACACAAACCCCTCGACAGCTCCCAAAAAACCGCCGAAAATCATATTTACCTGTTTGATTATCGGTATATTAAACAGCTTTAAAGCTACGTGAATAAGTCTTTTTACAATTATAAATATTCCAAAAAACAATACAATGACACAAAGTACATTTATTATATTTATCGCAATGTTACTTAAAGGCTTTTCAATTGCATTTATTATTTGATTGGTGCCGTCCGATACAGTCATATGATTTACTATATCATTCGTATTACCTCCGAATATTCCCATTATAAACGAGACAATTCCATGCATCCAATTCGGCAGAGCATCAAAACAGTTATTAACAGTATATGATACGCTGTTCTGATTTGCGATGTCGGTAAGATTTTGGATTATATTCCGCTTCAAAAACGTTGCATATATCCACTGTGAAAGATTAGAAGAAAGAAAATTTGCAACAACCGCCGATAAAACAAATCCCACAAAGTTCAACATTGATTTTGCCAGTCCGCGAAAAGCACCTAAGATTGTAAAAATCAGAACAATTGTAACAATTAATATATTTGTTAACATTTTTACCTCTTAATATTTTCTATTCAACCGAATCAGCAGTTGAAGTTTTATTCAAATCTATACATCTTAACTGATTTACGCTTAAAACATAAGCCTCCGAGTCAGAGTTGAGGATCAAAGCTTTAGCACCTGTTCCGGCAAAGGTTGAATGAATCTGTCTTCCGCTGCTGTCAAAAGCATATATCATATTACCGTCAAGAACAGCAATAATTCCCTTATACATTGACATAGATTCCGCTCCGCTGTCAGTATCAATATCAGAAATAACATTTCCGTTGTCATTATAGCTTATAAGCGTACAGCTTCTGCCGTCACCGTTTTTTGAAAGCGCAAGCGCAAAGGATTTTGTATCTCTGTTAAAGCAATAATTTGTAATCGGTTTATCTTCATAGCTTATTGAAGTATAATCACTCTCTCCGATTTTGATTATATATGAAGCAGACTCTCCGATAATCACAACACGCTTGGAGCTCAAATATTTACAATCCAAAACAATATCGTTTGATATTTCATACTTTGAAACCGGGTCTGAATGTTTAAAATCAAGAACGTAAACCCCGGTTTTTACCACACCGTTGTCACTTGCTATTCCACAGGCTACGCAACCGGAACCGTCAGGGGTTAATGCTACCGATATTATATAGTATTCGGAAAATGAATATTTAAAAATTGTATTGTTATTACAGTCAAACACAACAAGCTCGGTTAAATATCCGCTGCTTTCCGTTACAAGACAATATACACCGTTTGACGCAATATCGCCCGTGTATATTTTGTTTTCGGCTTCACCCGAGTAAATATTTTTCTCATAACTTTGTATCTGATAATTCTTGTCACCGAGACCGTATGTCAGGAACCTGTTTTCCGATGCTTTCAAAACAGGTTTTGAATATCTCAGCTGAACGTTTGCAACTTCAGAGCCGGTTGTATTCAGCGTTACAAAAGAAGTATCGGATGCATAAGCGGGTCTGCCCTGGTTTACGGCAAAGTTTCCCGATTTTACTTCTGAGCCTACCAAATCGACGGGGTAACCTCCGCCGGCATTACCCAACACCTCATATGTCCACCACATTGCAATATTATCGGGAGTAAGCTTGTCTCTGTTAGCAAACGCAAATACTATAAGTCCTGCCGCAAGAGCAAAACAAACACCCAACAAAATCTTTTTTACGGCAAGAGGAGAAATATCGGTTTTTTCCTGTTCGTAATCTTCAAGCGGCATATCTTCATAGCTGATTATGTCACCGCGTTCTTTATTCTGTTTTCGTTTAGAATATCGTCCTTTTTTAAATATATTTTTAAACACCTTTGCCCACTCCCTAAGCAAAAACCGATTTCCCGGTCTTAAAAAATCCAATAATGCGGATTAATCATAATTCACTTTGTTTAAATACAATCCGCAGGGTTGTGCAGTCGGACCTGCAAATTTCCTGTCTTTTTTTTCAATAATTTCTAAAATACTATCAGACGAAATCTTCCCCTGTTGGATTCTTAACAAAGTACCAACCATAATCCGCACCATATTATATAAAAATCCGTCCGCTTCGACTCTCATGGTTACAAGCTCTTCGTCACGACTCACCGAAAACGCCTTTACGACTCGGGTCATATCCCCTTTTTCACGATTATCAAGTGTACAAAATGATGTGAAGTCGTGCTTTCCCACAAAAGCTTGAGCAGCATCGTTTAACAAATTTTCATCAATCGGATAACGATAATGCAAAGCGTATCCGTCTAAAAACGGATTACGAACCGTGCTGTTCCAAATCTTATAAATGTACTCTTTACTTTTGCAACTGTATCTTGCGTGAAAATCAAGCTCCTTTTCAACACAATCCAAAACCGCTATCGAATTAGGAAGCCATCTGTTAAGTGCGGCTTTAAGTCTTTCCGCAGGAATAGGATGATTGAGCTTTATGCTGATGCAATACATATTTGCATGAACCCCGCTGTCGGTTCGACTGCAACCTTTTACATCAAAATTATCACCGATTATTTTTCTCAGTGCATTTTGAAAAACTTCCTGAACGGTAACTGCGTTTTGTTGTATTTGCCAACCGTGAAATTGCCTACCGTCATATGAAATTGTGGCAAGCAAATTTCTTAAATCACTGCCGGAATAAATATGTTGCATAGAATCACTCCGCAAATAATAAGTGCAAGCGTCAAAAAAGCTATAACATCACGTTTTACCATATGAATTGATTTCATTCTTGTTCTTCCGTCGCCGCCGCGATAGCAACGACATTCCATTGCGGTTGCTATGTCATATGCACGTCTGAAAGCAGACACAAACAAAGGAACAAGTATCGGAATAAGAGCTTTAACTTTAGTTATAAGATTTCCCGAATCCATATCTGCGCCTCTTGCCTTTTGTGCCTGCATAATTTTATCTGTTTCTTCAAGCAAAGTCGGCACAAATCTGAGTGCGAGAGACATCATCATCGCAATCTCATGAACCGGAAAACGAATAACATTGAGAGGTTTCATAAGCCTTTCCAAAGCGTCGGTAAGCTCGGTAGGAGAGGTTGTAAACGTGAGACACGAACTTGCCAAAATAAGGCAAACAATTCTTACGGTTACAAACAAAGCTCTGTTAATTCCGTTTGCGGTAAGTTTAAATATCCACCACTGCCAAATCGGTTCGCCAGAGCCGTAAAATAAATTTAAGAGTGAAGTAATTATGACAATGAAAATTATCACTTTCAGGCTCTTAAAGTAAAATTTCGGAGAAATACCGCTTGCACCGATATAAAATACAGTAAAAAGTGTGGTTATTGCAAGTGAAATATAATTGAACGTACAGAAAATAATAACAAGATATGCCGTAAACATTATTATTTTAGCACGCGGATCCAGTCGATGAATAATACTTTTTCCCGGGAAATATTGTCCGAACGAAACATCTCTTACCATATTTTCCCCTCCTTTTTTAGGAGCGATACCGTTGCCTCAAAAGCTTCGTCAACGGTAAGAATTCCGCTTGGAACATCAAATCCGTCAGATTTGAGCTGTTGCATAATGGATGTAATTTGCGGTATTTTTAATCCGATTTTTCGGAGTTCGTCACCGTGCGAAAACACTTCTTTTGTTTTGTCAAACATAACAAGACGGGAATCGTCAATTACAATAATTCTGTCTGCCACCCTTGCAATATCCTCCATACTGTGTGAAACCAAAAGTATGGTGTTTTTTCTCTCATTATGATACTGAGTAATTTGGCTGAGAAGTATCTCCCGTCCCATTGGGTCAAGCCCTGCCGTAGGTTCATCAAGCACAAGCACTTCCGGATCCATCGCAATAACACCTGCAATTGCGACACGTCTTTTTTCACCGCCTGATAAATCAAACGGTGATTTTTGCAAAAACTCAGGTTTAACCCCCGCAAATTCAGCAGCTTTTATTACGGCTTTATCTAAATCATCACCGGTTTTTCCCATATTTGTAGGGCCGAAGGCGATGTCTTTGTAAACGGTTTCTTCAAAAAGCTGATATTCGGGATACTGGAACACCATACCGACTTTAAACCTGATTTTACGAATTTCTTTAGGATTCGTCCAAATATCCTCACCGTCAAGCAACACATGTCCGTCGGTCGGCTTAATGAGTCCGTTAAGCATTTGCACAAGAGTTGATTTTCCCGAACCCGTATGACCGATAATTCCTATAAATTCGCCTTTGTTAATCTTAAGACTTATATTATCAACGGCACATTTTTCAAACGGCGTACCTTGTCCGTATATAAAACTAAGATTTTTAAGCTCAAGTACAGGTGTCATCCCAGCACCTCCTCAAGCATTTTGATACATTCGTCATTATTAAGCGGAATTTTGTCTATCTTTACCCCACAACCTTTTAGCCTGTAAGCCAATTCGGCAGATTGCGGAACATCAAGCCTGTGCTTTTTCAACAGCTCAACTTGCGAAAATACTTCATCGGGTGTTCCTTGGGTTAGAATATTTCCTCCGTCCATAACCACGACTCTGTCAGCAAGTACCGCTTCGTCCATATAATGAGTAATCAGCACAACGGTCATATTCTTTTTACGGTTCAGTTCCAAAAGCGTAGAAAGGACTTCATCTCTTCCGTTTGGGTCAAGCATTGCGGTCGGTTCGTCCAACACAATACATTCGGGCAAAATCGCAAGAATGCCCGCAATGGCAACTCGCTGCTTTTGACCTCCCGAAAGCTTGTACGGCGCATGTTTTCTGTACTCATACATACCGACTGCTTTTAATGCATTATCCACACGTGTTCTGATTTCCTTTGGAGGAACTCCGAGATTTTCGGGACCAAACGCCACATCCTCCTCGACAATGCTTGCAACAAGCTGATTATCGGGATTTTGCAACACAAGACCGACCTTTTCTCTGATGTCAAAAGTTTTGCTTTCATCTGATGTATCATCTCCGTCAACATACACTTTGCCGCCGTCAGGCAATAGCATTGCGTTGAGATGCTTTGCGATTGTAGATTTTCCGCAACCGTTATGACCTATTATTGCAAGAAATTCGCCTTTTTTTACGTCAAGAGAAACTCCGTTTAAGGCATATTTCTTGTTTTTCTGTTCTTCAACATCGGCATACGAAAAATATACATTTTGAAGTGAAATAAAATTCATTAATTATTTCTCCCATATTGCGGTTGATCCGCACGGCAATATAAGATCCGTGTCGGTCACCTTAAGTCCGATTTCGCTGCTTGTTACACAGCCGCCAAAATCTTTTTTCAGCAATACTGCAAGCAAATATTCCATAACGGCAGGTGAAAGCCCTGTCGTGTATGAGTTTAATATAAAAAAAACCGGGTTATCCGACAAAACTTGTTTGCATAACATAACAAGCGGATAAAGCTGTTCTTCAAGCTTCCAAATTTCGCCGCCCGGACCTCTGCCGTATGACGGAGGATCCATAATAATTCCGTCGTACTTGTTGCCTCGTCTTATCTCACGCCGAACAAATTTTACACAATCGTCCACAAGCCAACGCACAGGTTTATCTGAAATATTGCTTGAAGCCGAGTTTTCTTTAGCCCACTGTACCATACCTTTTGAAGCGTCAACATGGCACACCGAAGCCCCCGCCTGCATACAGGCAAGCGTGGCGCATCCCGTATATCCGAAAAGATTAAGAATCTTAAGCGGACGCTTTTCGCTTCTTATTTTATCGTATGCAAAATCCCAGTTAACAGCCTGCTCGGGAAACACACCGGTATGTTTAAATCCCATCGGCTTTATGTTAAATGTCAAATCGTTGTAACCGATTGTCCAACGCTCGGGTACTTTTTTATATTGCTCCCAATAGCCGCCGCCCTTGTTACTGCGATGGTATCGCGCATGAGCCGATCTCCAAAGCGGATTCTTTTTTTCGGTTGACCAAATAATCTGCGGATCGGGTCTGATAAGAATTATATTTTTCCAACGTTCAAGACGTTCTCCGTCCGAGGCGTCAATAAGCTCGTAATCCTTCCAATTTTCTGATAAACGCATTATGCCAATCTTTCCCTTACTACTTGTGCGGCTTCTTCAGCCAAGCTTTGTATTTCCTCGAGATTTTCGCCCTCAAGCATTACTCTTACAAGCGGCTCGGTACCTGATACACGAATCAAAATTCTTCCTCTTTCACCAAGAATATCGGTTATGCGTTTGATTTCGGCTTTTATTTCTTTGTCATTATAAAAAGCGAGTTTGCCCTCAGCGCTAACCTTTACGTTAATAAGCACCTGAGGCATACGTTCCATTACCTTTGCAAGCGTGCTGAGTTTATCTCCCGTGCGCTTCATAATACTGAGTACGGTAGCTCCCGAAAGCTGACCGTCACCTGTTGTTTCATAGTCAAGTAAAATAATGTGACCGCTTTGCTCGCCGCCGATGTTGTAACCGTCCTGAAGCATTGACTCAAGCACATAACGGTCACCGACTTTGGTTGAAATAAATTTCATACCGTTTTCTTCGCAAAACTTATTAAAGCCCATGTTTGTCATAATTGTACCGACAACGGCATTCTTTTTAAGTACTCCCCTGTCTTTCATATCTTTGGCACATATAGCTATAAGATAGTCACCGTCAACAAGGTTTCCGTTTTCATCAACAGCAAGACATCTGTCGGCATCACCGTCAAAAGCAAGGCCGCAACAAAGTTTATTGTCTCTTACATATGATTGAAGCTTGCCGATATGAGTTGAACCGCAATCCTTGTTTATATTAATTCCGTCAGGCTTATCATACAGCATATGAACTTTTGCACCTAACTCAGTGAACAATTTTTCGGCAGTACGCGATGAAGAACCGTTTGAACAATCAATAGCAATTTCCATACCCTCTAAATCACAGTTTATGCATTCGGCAATGTAGTTGATGTAATCTTCGCAGGCATTGTCCATTCTTGTAACCTTACCGATATTTTCATCACTCGCAAGGCTGTACGGTACTATATGGTCGAGAACAATTTCTTCGATTCTGTTTTCAAGGTCATCAGGTAATTTGCAGCCCTCTGAACTGAATATTTTTATACCGTTAAATTCAAAAGGATTATGTGATGCCGAAATCATAATGCCGGCATCGGCATTGTATTTTTTTACGAGATAAGCAACAGCGGGAGTCGGAACAACATCCAAAAGTTCAACATTAGCTCCGACAGAACATAATCCGGCAACCAAAGCACCTTCAAGCATATGTCCCGAAAGTCTGGTGTCACGTCCTATTAAAATAGTAGGATGCTCAACCTCATCACTGATAAGCACCATTGCGGCAGCTCTGCCGATATTCATAGCGAGTTCGGCTGTCAACTCTGTATTAGCTACTCCTCTCGCACCGTCTGTTCCGAATAATCTTCCCATAATAACCTCCAAATTATTAACTCTTTATAATTTAATTTAATCTTGTGATAATTTTATTGACCGTCAAGCAAATTGGGTTGAGTAGGCATAGCATTAACCGCACCCTTGGGAAATTCATATCCAAGATGTCTGCATGCCTCGGCTGTAATACAACGACCTCGCGGAGTTCTGCTTAAAAAACCTATTTGAAGCAAATAGGGCTCATAAACATCCTCTATGGTAACGGCTTCTTCACCTATTGCTGCCGCAAGGGTTTCAACTCCGACAGGACCTCCGTTATAAAATTTAATTATCGCTTCCAACATTCTTCTGTCGTTACGATCAAGCCCAAGTTCGTCAATTTCAAGCCTGTCAAGAGCAGTTCTTGCGGTATCGACAGTAATAACGCCGTCGGACATTACCTGAGCAAAATCACGTACACGTTTAAGCAAACGGTTTGCGATTCTCGGTGTGCCGCGTGAGCGTGACGCAATTTCCAATGCGCCGTCGTCATCAATTTTAATGCCGAGTATTCCGGCACTTCTCATAACAATTTGTGCAAGCTCTTGCGGAGTATACAACTCCAACCTTAAAACCACACCGAAACGGTCTCGTAACGGAGCGGTCAATTGACCTGCTCTTGTAGTAGCGCCCACAAGGGTAAAGTGCGGAAGGGGCAAGTGATACGATGCAGCCATTTGACCCTTTCCCGTGATAATGTCAATTGCAAAATCCTCCATTGACGGATAGAGAATTTCTTCAACGGCACGACTGAGTCTGTGAATTTCATCAATAAACAAGACGTCTCCCTCGTTTAGGTTTGTCAACAGAGCCGCTAAATCTCCCGGCTTTTCTATTGCGGGACCGGATGTTATTCTCACGGATACACCGAGCTCATTTGCTATAATTCCCGCAAGGGTTGTTTTTCCTAGTCCCGGAGGGCCGTACAAAAGTACGTGGTCAAGCGTTTCTCCACGAATTTTTGCTGCCTCAATAAACACTCTGAGATTTTCTTTTGCCTTGTCCTGACCGATATATTCATCAAGATTTTTCGGTCTTAACGGATTATCGCTTTCCGCAGTATCCTCGGGAATTTCTGAAGTGTCAAGTATTCTGTTTTCAAAGTCAAACTCATCCGAGAATTGCATATTACTCATATCATTGTCTTCCCATCTGCTTAAGTGTCATAGCTATAAGTTTTTCAACAGGCAAAGAGCTGTCAAGCCTCGATAAGATTTGAGATACTTCCGACGGCTGGTATCCGAGTACACCAAGTGCCTCTATTGCCTTCGGAACATTTCCGACAGAAACATTTGAAGCGACTTCCGGTAACGGCAAGCTTCCGTCATCCCCGCTAACCGATTTTGCAAGCTTGTCCTTTAATTCAAGAATAATTCTTTGCGCTGTTTTTTTGCCTATTCCCTGAGCGCGTGTAATGGATTTTATATCATCGGAGGCAATTGCCGTTGCAACCTGTTCGGGCGTAAGTTCGGACAACACAGAAAGCCCTGCTTTTGGACCGACTCCGCTGACCGAAATTAAGATTTTAAAAGTTTCGAGTTCGGTTTTTGTTGAAAAGCCAAACAATTCCACAGCGTCTTCTCTGACATTCAAATATGTAAACAAGGTTACTTCTGTATGTAATTTAAGATTTTTCAAGGTATTAACAGTGGTTTGACAATTATAACCTACCCCGCCACATTCAACAACCGCTGTTGAAGGAGTTGTATGTATTAATTTACCTCTTACGGAATACAGCATATTCATAATCCTTTCGTATACAATCTTCGTCTGAGTTCAGAGCCCTGAGCCTGAGCATGGCAAATTGCAATTGCAAGTGCATCGGCGGTATCATCGGGCTTTGGAACCTCGGTCAAATTAAGAAGTCTGCGGGTCATTTCCATAACTTGAGGTTTTTTTGCTTTTCCGTAACCTGTCACCGCAATTTTTACTTGGAGCGGTGTATATTCGAAGATCGGAATTTTTAACTTTTGAGCGGCAAGTAATGTAACACCTCTTGCCTGTGCAACCTTTATTGCGGTTTTTTGATTGTTTTGAAAATAAAGTCTTTCGATTGCGAGTGCATCCGGACGGCAACGATTTAAAATTGAATATATTTCGTCGTAAATAATCTCAAGTCTTTGATTGAAGTCGGTTTGTGCTTGGGTTTCCACGGAACCGAATCCGATTGGCTTGTACATATTTGATTTAAAGCTGAGTGCTCCCCAACCAACTATCGCATAACCGGGGTCAATACCAAACACTACCAACTCTGCATCCTCCGAACCGAAAATAAAATATAAAATGGCATAATAACACAATTTAAAATATTATATCACAAAAGTGTATGATTATCAATATTTATGTTTGATATTGTTTTAACATAAAAACTACTTTAATAACATTTATCGAGAGTTATTGTATTTCCTTCAAAGGTAAGCTCAAGCATCGAGTTTTTTGGGTTATAATCAAAGCTGTAATTTTGAGCGATCTCAGGAACAAAAATCACAAATGTCGAATCGTCGGCAATATATTTTCCGCTTATAATACAACTTTTATCTGCATTGTTTACGGAAAGCTCGGCACAGTCATTTTCAAATCTGAGTTTTACTTCCGCACCGCTGTCATAAATTTTATTCCATTTTGATGTTGTAAGCTCGGTTTTGCATCCCGAAGTATCTTTTGAACACGAACAAAACAAAAAAGCGGATAATATTAAAAACACCACAACATATTTTTTCATATTATTTTCCCCTTTCATTATAAAATGATATTCGAAAAGCTACTCTTCTAGTACAAATTTACAATTCTGTTATATTTCTTGATACGCAATATTTTTTTTGATATATTAATTATGGATTATTTTGAAACGGAGTGAAACACTTGCAGCACGAAATCTTGGAGCCATGCAATGTTTTTGAGCAAAACGGCGAAGTTATGCAGGCCGGATGGGCAAAGTCACCGATATTTATCTATAACAAGCAGCAAAGCAAAAGCAACAGGCACAGCGAACGCGATTGCTATTTTATAAATAACGGAGAAGTATCTTTGTACCTTTCTGTTGAAAATCTCGGACTTGAATTTGCTATCAAAATCGCTGTTGCAGACCTGAAGCGCGGAGGCGTTATAAGCGATTGCGTCGTAAAAAAAGTAAGCCTGATAAAAAATAATCTTCCGGAATCCGGAAACAGCGGAGAGTTAATTTACACCGATAAAAGATTGCAACTACAATTAACAAACACAACAGACGGAAGATTTATAAAATGTGATTTCATTGATTTTGGCGGACTTAAAAATCTCTACTGTAATATTAATCTAAAAAAAATCAGCGGTGAAAGTCTTAATGAACTTGCACCGTTTGAAAGAAACAGAAAATATTTTTATCTCAAAAGATTTGTACCTAAGTTTGTGGCATCGGGCGTGATAAAGGTTGGCGGAATGGAATACGCTCTCAACGAGAATACCGCAAGAGCTTATTTTGATTGGACACGTTTTTCAAAACCCAGAAAGCACAACTACCAAAGATTAAGTTCTGATTGTGTTATTAACGGCAAAAGATTTTCACTTTGTCTTGCAAACAGAGTCGGCGACAACAGATACGGTAACGAGAACAGCTTTTTTGTGGACGGTAAAATAGAAAAGCTCTCTCAAATTAATGTAAAAAGTACAAACGGAAGATTTGACAGACCGTTTTACTTTAAAGCGGGATACTCCGCATTAGATATAACATTCAAACCTTTTACGGTAAAAGGAGAAGCGATGAGTGCCGTTATGGATAAGACTACGGTTGTATTCGGAATGTTGTACGGCAGTATAACAAGAATCGGTTACGATAAACCAATTGTGCTTGACAATTCTCAGGCTCACCTTATTTTTTCTGAATTTTGACTTAAAAAATCTTTATTTAAAATATAGGTAATATAAAAATATAAAGCCACTCGCTTTTGCGAGTGGCTTTAATCATTTAAGGAAAGTTTTAAATTATCCTATATGATACTGTGCTATCGGAGCATCCGGATTTGTATCGGGATTCTCTGTATATGGAGTAATATAAACTGCACTTGAGTTGTAAAGGTCATCATTAATAACTACCCAAAGTTCGTTATCAACAAAGCCCTTGTAGTCAGAAGTCTGATTTGTAGCATTGTTTGAAACAATCAAGTTGTATGTTCCTGCACCTTCATATGTAAATGAGTAATCAAACCAACCGTCAGCATCTTTGTTTTCAAGAGTTACTCCCGGCCATGTTCCGCCTGAGTAATTGCCCTTGTCTTTGCCGCTTAAATCAGAACCCCAAATCCAAAGAGTCGGAGCCCAAGTAAGTGAACCGTTGTGTTTTACATGAAGTTTAATCTGTGGGCTTGAAACTGAATACTTATAATTTACCTGAAGTGTTTCGCCATACGGTATTTTGCCGTTTGCATTCTTCGGCATACTTTCTTCGTCAACCGAATAGCCTACTACTCTGAACAAATCGGTTGAATAATCGGAACCGACTTTACCCGTTATTGTCTTTGAAGGAGTGATTTCCTTTTTATTTCCCGAAGCATCAAGGTAATAATAATTAACCACTACCGAACCCTTGGAAACAGTGTAACCTGCAAGATACTTTTGAAGCATTGTAACGTCTCTTACATCAGCGGTTCCGTCGTAATTGAGATCTAATTTCTCGTTAATTTCAGAAGTCACCGTATTTGGATTAATAAGATATTTTTGCATAGCTGTTATATCAAGCACATCTACCGCACCGTCGTTATTGAAGTCTGCATTTGTAATTGATTCGGGTACATAGTCCTTAAAGTAATATGTAACAGTCTTTGTATCCTCTGAATACTGTCCCTTTTCATCGCCCTCAACTCTGTCAAGAACATATGTATCATCTATTCCCGAAACTGAAGGTGTCTGATAATTACTTCCGATTTGCCCCTGAAGAGTCAATGCGTCTTTCAAAGGCTGATTGTCCTTTTCGTAGATGTAGTTTACAACTACCTTGCCCATATCGGAATGCAAATCTGCCGACTCATAGCCTGCCTTATCAACAGCAATAATTGTTGCATAAGCAGGAACCTTAAATGTTGTACCTGTAACCTCGCCGAGTGAATCAAGACCGGCAATGTCTCCGTTTGCAATAATTACCCAATCTTTAACTGTTGTTGTGCTCGGAAGAGTAACTTCTGCTTCGGTAGAAGCGCTGTTATAAATAACAGCCATTGTATTCCATTCACCTACTTGGTCGTTCTGAATAACATATGAAACCTGATTTGACTTTTCAGTCATTTTTGAGCCGCCAAATGTAAATTTATCAAAGTATGTATTATCCATACTTGTGAGCGGAGTAAATGATTTTTTTATCTGAATCAATCCCTTATAATAAGAAATTACATCAGCATAATCTACAAGGTTCTGCCATTTAATCTTATTGATTTCGGGAGATGATTTGTAGCTGTTTGTATCACCGTATTTAGTACGGCACATTTCTTCGCCGGCAAGCATAAATGTAATACCCTGAGACGCATTAATCATTGCGCCTGCCATTTTGTTCATCTTAACAGCGTCTTCTGATCTTTCATCATAATTTGCAAGATCAGTCGAACAAATTATCTTATCGTACAAAGTTGCGTTGTCGTGACAAGCGGCATATGTTACACACTGCGACGGAGCCTGAGCAAGCCAATTGTATTTCTTGGTGTTTGCGCGTGCACCGTAGCGTATTCCGCTTGCATACTTTACATTTCCCTGAACAAAGCCTTTTTCATCGCTCTCGAATACACTGCCTTTGATTGAATTTCTGATTGAATCATTAAAGAAAGCAATTCTGGAATTGAGCTTAGAAGAATTTGCCTGAATTGCCTGATAGAATGTTTCGCCTGTGCAGGTGGTTTTTGGATAATTTGATGTACCGCCTGTCCAACCTTCACCCCAAGTGGTAATTCTTGAGTCAACATTATCAAGAGCGTCTCTTATCATATTCATTGTTTCAACGTCCATAAGACCCATAAGGTCAAAACGGAAACCGTCAACGTGATACTCGTTTACCCAATACAACAGAGACTGAATAACAAAGTTTCTGTACATTGCGCGTTCGGTAGCACCTTCGTTACCGCATCCTGAACCGTTTGAGAAAGTTCCGTTTGCATTCATTCTGTAATAATAATCAGGAACAGTTTTCTGGAAGCATGAATCGGTTGAATATGTATGGTTGTAAACAACGTCCATTACAACAGAAATTCCCGCATCATGCAAAGCTTTAATCATTTCTTTGCACTCTTTAATTCTTACATTACCGTCATATGGGTCAGAAGAATATGAACCTTCGGGAACATTGTAGTTCTGAGGGTCATAACCCCAGTTAAACTGGTCATCAGTCTTTGACTCGTCAATTGACTGGAAATCATAGAATGGGTTGAGCTGAACTGTTGTTATACCGAGCTGTTTAAGATAATCAATACAGGTTGAAAGCTCTCCCTCGTTTTTCAGAGTTGTTCCGCTCTCTGTAAATGCAAGGTATTTTCCTCTGTTTGCTTCTGATACGCCTGAATCTTCATCATAGGAAAAGTCCTTAATGTGAAGCTCATAAACCTGTGATGATGTAGATTTGTCAAGCAAAACATGACTGTCGCTGTCCCATCCGTCGGGATTGGTATCGTTAAGGTCAACAATCATTGAACGGTTGCCGTTTACACCTACTGCCTTTGAATATACATCCTGGGTTTCATAAGTTTTGGTGGTATCGGAACCCATATGTGTTGTGTCGGTTGTAGTAATTGAATAAGTATAATAATAATTTTTCCAATCGCCTGACAAATTAAAACTCCACAAACCGGTCCACTCGTTGTTTTCCATAACTTTTTCCAAAGAATATGTTCCAAGTTTGCCAGAACCGTCCTCATCGTCTGAGCCCTTTGTGTAAATATTAACTTTTACCTCAGTAGCTGTCGGTGACCACACCTTGAAAATTGTGCTGTCTTTTGTATAGGCAGCGCCAAGGTCATCGCCGTCATAAGCATACTTGTCATCAATCTCCTGAGCTGCCGTTGTATATTTTGTGTCTGCTCCGACCGACTCGGAACTGTCGGTAGCTGCAAAACCAGTAACAATACTTGTGGAAGCAAGCATACACACGGCGAGAACAGCAGAGATGATTTTCCTTGTGGTTCTCATAGAAATTCCTCCTAAATTTTATAATTTAATCCGCTATGCGGAAAAAATTCAAATATTGATGCTTTAACAATAATCGTTAAACAACACACTTTAAAATATAAGTTTACTTTTCGGCATCGTTTCCGCAACTGATTGTATCAACTATTTCAAGATTATCCATATGAATTTGTTTGCGCTTATAATATGAAACTATTGAAGAAACAATGCAGAGTGCCAGTATAAGTCCCGCACCGATGTAAACATATACCAAAACCTCGGCAAGCGGATCAGGCTCCGATGAGTAACTCATCAGGACGTTAATTTCACCTTTTTGAAATGTACCGGTAAAATTCTTAGGAAGTTCAACCAAATTTTTATCCTCATATTCGTTTTGAGGAACCTCGTAATATTCTCCCTCATTTCCCGTCAACGTCTTAGTCTCTATAATCTTTCCGTCATCAGACATATATATTACATTAACCTTGCAAATCGAAGTATCGGTATCATCTGTTACTCTTGTGTACTTGTACGTAACGGTAATGTTTTCGGATTTTAATTTTCCCGCACCGTTTTCAGGCAATGAGTCAAGTACCAACGAATAGTTTTCAATGCTTGGCAGTTCGGGAGTAAAATACTGTTGTCCCTCACGATTACGAACTTGGTACGAATCTATGAGTTCTTCTCCGTTGGTGTCATCAACAAATTTAAAAACAGCATTTGAAAGAGTTCCGTCGTATTCTTCAACATTTAACTTTGCGTAACTTACTTTATCGGTAAAAACACCTTTAACGTCTCCGCTTGATGATTTTATATCATAATTAAGCGTTTCGGCATAATCGGTAATATCGTACTGACTTCCGACTGCACCCGAAACAGCCTGTGTTTTAAGAAGGTCTCCTGTTTTATCATCATAATATTTAACATAAACCAAACCTTCACTATCCGAGATTCCTGCGCTCTCGAAACCTGCTTTGTCAACCATAACAATTGCAGAATGTGCAGACACATTAACACTGCCCGATGCTTTTCCGAGACTGCGCAATCCTGCGGTCTCATTGTTGGCAAGTATCACCCATTCGCCGTCAACTGATACGTTTTGTTCATCATCGCCTCCGTTGAAAATCATGCACATTTTGTTCCATTTTCCGTCTTCGGTATTATTTATTATATAACCTGTCACACCGGACGGCGGATTCTTAACGGAATCTATGCTGTTTGCGGTTGTGGCTGTACTGTCTGAGAATGCGGCAAAATTTTCACGGATTTTATAAAGTCCCCTGTAGTATTCGATTAAATCACTGTATTCATCAACATTTTGCCAATCAATCATATTTTCTTCTCTGCTTGATGAGAAAGAATTTTCGTCTCCGTCTTTGCTTCTTGCAAACTCCTCGCCCGCAAACATAAACGGTATTCCCTGTGACGTTGCCACTATTGCGGCTGACAGCTTATTCATACTCACAAGATCTTCGTGCCTTTTGCGATATTCATCATTGCCGTAAACCGAATCAACCAACTTGTCATAGAGACAAAGATTGTCATGACAGGAAGCATACGTAACGCATTGCGTCGGAACATTTGCCCAACCCGAGGTTGAGTCGGACTGACCTGCAATACCGGTTTTAAGGGCAGCTCTTCCGGAGCCTGACTGAACAAATCCTTTATCGGTACCTGATGTGCTGCCTTTTATCGCATCACGTACAGTATCGTCAAAAGCACCTATTCTGTCACTGAGCTTTTTCAAATTTCCTTGATTTGCAAGCTCGGTTCCCGTATCACAGTTGGTGGGCATATTCCAAGCCTCACCATACATAATAATCTGTTTTCCGCTGCCGTCCTCATACAAATCATCAAGAGCGGTACGTATGTTATTCATAGTGGTAACATCATGTAATCCCATAAGGTCAAAGCGGAAACCGTCAATATGATATTCTTTTGCCCAATAAGTAACGGAATCAATCATATATTTTCTGAACATTGCGTGTTCGGAAGCAGTGTCATTACTGCATCCCGAACCGTTTGAGAATGTTCCGTCTTCGTTCATTCTGTAATAGTAATTCGGTACGGTATACTGGAACGGAGAGTCCGTATTATATGTGTGATTGTAAACCACATCCATAATAACGCCGATTCCGGCATTATGAAGAGCCTGAATCATCTGTTTGCACTCTTTTATGCGCACATTGCCGTCATACGGATCGGTAGAATAAGAACCCTCGGGACAGTTATAATTAACCGGGTCATAACCCCAGTTATACTGCTCCATTATGTCTTTGCTCTCGTCAACCGAGCCAAAATCATAAAACGGCATAATCTGTACATACTTTACGCCAAGCTTTTTCAAGTAATCTATACAGGTCGAAGAGTTTCCCTCGACTCCGTCAACGGTTGTACCGTTTTCGGTAAACGCAAGAAATTTTCCGCGATGTTTTTCGCTTACACCGCTTGAAGCAGATGAAGAAAAATCAGCAACAGATACTTCCCATACAGAGGCATCGGTTTGATTCGGTACAAGTATGTGTTTGTCGTTATCCCAGTTTTCGGGATTCGTGGAATTTAAATTAACCACCATACTCCTTTTGCCGTTAACGCCGCACGCTTTGGCATAGACATCGGCGGTTTCCTTAACGTCATCGCCGGTTTTCACCGAATAAGTGTAGTATTTATTTATATAGTCGCCTTCAAGTGAGACAGACCATACACCTGTATTTTTATCAAGCGAAAGCAATTTGGTTTCAATCGAACCTCCGTCACCTTCGTCATCGCTGCCATGCTCATAAATATTCACCTTTACGCTTGCTGCCTGAGGTGCCCACACCTTAAATGTAGTTGAATCTTTTGAGTAAGACGCACCCAAATCGTTACCCGAATAAGTTGTTTTGTCAAGGTTTTTGGCATATGCCTGATAATCTGTTTTTTCACTTTTATCAGCTGAGTTTACACTCAACATTCCTGTTCCTGTAATCATAATAAAAGCCAACGCTCCTGTTAATAGTCGTTTGAAAAGCAAAACTATGCCTCCCGAATTAATACAATCTTTTTATAATTTTATCATAAAGTAACTTGATTATTAATTCTTTTTCAGAAATATTATCATAATAACTATCTTTAATCAGTAGAAAATCTGTTGCTTTTTATGTGCAATTTGTACATATGGTGAATCATTGTTTATGTGTCAAGATTTTTCAGATAACATATTATTATAATACAGACACAAAGGAGGATAAAAATGGAGTTAATTCAATATACCGTTCGTCCGGGTAACACTCTGTTTGGAATCGCACAGTTTTTTAATACAAGCGTTCAGGATATTCTTATGTTTAACAACTTAAAAAGCACATCCGATATACGTGTAGGGCAAGTGCTTACGATACCTGCCGGTTCAACCGACGGGGAATTCTATGTTGTCCGCCCCGGCGACACTCTTTGGAATATAGCGGAAAGATACGGCGTTACAGTTGCCGAACTTGTCAATATGAATATGCTGATTAATCCGAATATAATCTACCCCGGACAAATTTTAAAAATAAAATAAAATCGACTCCCGTAATTGAGAGCCGTGTGTGTATGAGAATTCTGATTTACAGTTTGTCGGAATTTCAGATACTTCCGACAAACTGTAAGCAAAGCAATTTATCTTCCTACCTTTTTAATCAGTCCGATAAAATAAAAAACAATAAAAGCGAAAATATCCACCGCTACAATCGTTGAACCGACCGGCGTACCCGCAATGATTGAAACAAGCATTCCGACCGAAGCACAGCTTACCGACAAACACGCCGAACAAATCGTAACCGATCTGAAACTTTTAAAGATACGCATAGAAGATAATGCAGGAAAAATTACAAGAGCCGAAATCAGCAAGGAGCCTACAAGGTTCATCGCAAGAACGATAATAACCGCTATAATTACTGCTATAAGCAAATTATACGCACCCGCTTTAATTCCCGTGGCACGTGCGAAATTTTCATCAAATGTAACGGAGAAAATTTTATTATAAAATAATATATAAACCAGCAAAACCACTGTTGAAAGTATAACGCACAACCAAACTTCGGCTTTGCTCAAAGATAAAATCGAGGTAGAACCAAACAAGGTTGAACACACATCACCCGATAAATTTGACGATGTTGAAAAAATATTCATCAGCAAATAACCGATTGCAAGTGCACCGACAGAAATCATTGCAATTGCCGCATCGCCTTTTATTTTGGTATTTTTGCCTGTACTCAGCAATAATACTGCACTCAAAACAGTAACAGGAAGAACGAGCACCATATCGTTTGTAAGTCCCAATACACCCGATACGGCTAAAGCGCCGAATGCCACGTGCGACAGACCGTCTCCTATAAACGAAAACCTTTTCAGAACAAGCGTAACTCCCAAAAGCGATGAACATAAAGCAATCAATATACCTACTATGAAAGCATACTGCACAAAAGGAAATTGAAAGTAAAAAATTATCTTTTCTAAAAGATTATCCATTGTCAATCATCCCCTTGCTCCGATACTCTTTTGCGAATTTTTGACATAAATATTGATTTTTTGTGCCAAAAAACACGTCATCGCCAATATGCAGTATATGAGTGGCATATTTAAGTGCGGCTCCCACATCATGAGTAATCATAATTATTGTAATGCCGTCATTTTTATTTAATCCTGAAATAATATTATACATTTCTTCGGTAACCTTTGGGTCAAGTCCCGCAACAGGTTCATCAAGCAAAAGCATTTCTTGTGTTGCGCATAATGCACGGGCAAATAAAACACGTTGCTGTTGACCTCCGGAAAGCTCACGATAACATCTTGAAGCAAGATTTTCAATCCCCATTTTTTTCATATTGCTTATTGCAAGCTGCTTTTCGGAACGATTGTAAAACGGTCTGAATCCGCATCTGCTTTGGCAACCGGAAATGACTATTTCCTTTACCGAAGCCGGAAAATCACGTTGAACAACAGTTTGTTGGGGCAAATATCCAATTTTGGTAGAAGATAAGCCGTTTTCTGTTATTATCTTTCCGCTCATCGGAGAATGAAGTCCGAGTATTGTTTTCATTAATGTGCTTTTTCCCGAGCCGTTTTCACCAACAATGCACAGATAATCGCCTTGATTTATACTAAAATTTATATTATGCAAAATTTCTTTTCCCTCATAACCGACGGAAAGATTTTTACAAGTAAGCTGAACCATAATTTCTCCTTAGTCTAATGCTTTTCTCAGAACTTCAAGGTTACTTTCCATAACCGAAAGATATGACGTTCCGTTATTTATATCATCCGTTTTAACGGATTGTAACGAATCTATTGTAATAATTTGAACGTTTTTCTTTTTTGATGTATCAATAATTATTTTTGCGATTCTGTCATCGGAATTTTCAAGTTTAAGCACATAATCAAGACAAAGCTCGTTTATTTTATTGCTGAGAAACGTTATTGTATCAAAACTTGCCTCCGTTTCGGCAGAACATCCTTTAAATGCGGCATAATACGAAAGATTATAATCATCAACCAAATACCTAAAGGGAAATCGATCCGCAAAAAGCAATGTACCGCGTTTTGAATTTTGTACGGTGTTTTGATACCGTTCATCAAGGTTACTGAGTTTTTCAAGATATTCTTCCGTATTCTCAATATAAATATCCTTGTTTTTTTCATCCAAATCACAAATCTTTTGAGCTATTGTATCAGTAATCAATTCGGCATTTTTGAGCGACAACCATACATGTTCGTCAAATTCCGTTTCGTCGTTTTCCGAATGCGACTCCCACTCCTCCTGCATGCCTTCAACCTCTTCTTCCTCTTTGGCTGATTCTCCGAGAACATCAAGAAGATTTATGACAATCATATTTTTATTTACCGCTTCTTTTAAAACATCATCTGCCCAATCGTCGGACTCACCGCCGACATATACAAACATATCACAGGTTGAAATTCTTGCAATATCTTCGGCAGACGGTTGATAGCTGTGTAAATCAACGCCGTTTTTAATCAGCAAAGTAACATTTATGTTGTCACTGTCACCTATTATTTGCGAGACCCAATCATATTCGGGAAAAATTGTTGTAACAACGGACAGCTTTCCGCTGTTAAAATTAAAAGTGCTTGCGCAACCCGAAAAAGTTGTGACAACAAGTAACAACGCAAACAGCAGTGAAATTAATTTATTTCTCAATGATTTCCCTCTTTTTCTTCTTTAAGACATTCTTTGCAAACGCCGTACAAAACAGTATTAGCTCTGTCAATTGCAAATTCTTCGCCCAACGCAACTGATTTTACAAGCTCATCTGT
>CAVBYX010000039.1:0-12399 GCA_963599905.1 Acutalibacteraceae bacterium | reverse complement strand
ACTTTTTTACTTTTTATTTGTAGGCTCTTTTTCTCACCCAAACTTTTATTATAGATAGAGCCGATATAATTTAATCTCGTAGTCTTACTTACTGATTTCGGCTCAATGCTTTCAGTATTTTCTTTGCGGTTTCAATCTTACATCCCGTCGCCATATGAGAAATAAATCCGTGGGAGATCGGCGGATTGTCAATAAATTCTTTAAGCTCCTTAACGCCCACAGGTTTTTCACTATTAAATACAAAGCCTGAATTCAGGGCAAAAAGATAACCGTCCTTTTCACCCCAGCCGTCGGTAACGCTGAAACAGCACAGCTTGTCATCGGTTAATAATATTCGCTCCGAATTGCCGATTTTTCCAATACAGGCAAACGGTCTTTCCAAAAGGTGTTTGCTTCCGATTGCTTGTCTTAATATCCTCACACCCCTGAAGCAATCATTTGAATTAATGTCCCTTGCTGATTTGCAAATTTCGTAGATTTCGTTTTCGCACAACTTTTTTTTCGATAACATAATCGGTTCTCCTAAATAAATTTATTACCTATAAGAAAAACGAAAAGCGCCCATCGTTTGATGAGCGCTGATTTTATATATCGTATCCACCCATCATTCAAGCATTACCACCTTTCCTTTCGGCAGGTTGGTGTGCGGTCAACGAGCTTGTCTCTTGCGCACTCTTTATAGGTTGATTTTTATTGTAGCAATAAAGTTAATATTTGTCAATACCAATCCGTTGTCGGTTGCTAAATGCATATTATTGCTGTTTGTGCAAATACTGTTACCGAACAGAACAGAGAGCTGCTCGGATTTGAATACAGACTTAAGCAATTGCGTTTTTGTGTTTAAAGTGCGGATGTTCGGTTAACGATGAATATGTGCTGTCAACGGTGTTGACAAAAATTTAGATGTGCTGTATTATAAAGAAAAACAGTTGTATGCAATATAATTTCACGATATAAATTTGTCTGCAATTTAATTAAATTCGGTGTGGTGATTTTTTGGTCAGATACGATATTGCAATTATAGGCACGGGACCTGCGGGAATTTCAGCCGCAATTACGGCGAAAATCCGAGGTAAAAATATAATTTTGCTCGGCAGCAAAAACCTGAGCGACAAAATTACCCGGGCTTCAAAAATAGAAAATTATACCGCACTTCCCGACATCGGCGGAAGCGAGTTTGCACAGCGTTTGCATGCGCACCTTGAGTCGCTTGAAATTGACATTACCGACAGGCGAATAAGCACGGTGTATGCAATGGGCGGTTATTTTGCGATTCAGGCTGACGAAGAAATTATCGAATCAAACAGCGTGATTGTTGCAAGCGGCGTTATGCAGGGCAAAACCCTGAAAGGCGAAAAAGAGCTTCTCGGTTCGGGCGTCAGCTACTGCGCCACCTGTGACGCAAGGCTTTATCGGGGCAGAAAGGTTGCGGTTATCGGTTACAGCGACGATTCCGCAAAAGAAGCCGAGTTTTTGTCCGAGATTGTGTCTGAGGTCTTGTTCTTTTCCGTGAAAAAGGGCGTTGTTCCAAAGACACGGACAAATATAAAAATAATCAATGAGATTCCGTGTGAAATTTCGGGAGAAAAAACCGCAAGCGGAGTTGTTACCGACAAAAACAAATATTCCGCAGACTGCGTTTTTGTGCTCAGAGATTCCGTCCTGCCCGACACGCTTGTTCCGGGACTTGAAACCGACGGCAGCCACATAAAGGTTGACTTGCGGATGAAAACAAACATAAGCGGTGTTTTTGCCTGCGGAGATATTGCCGGCAAGCCGTATCAGTATATCAAGGCGGCAGGTCAGGGCAATGTTGCCGCACTTTCTGCCGTTGAATATCTTCTTAGTCATACGTAAAAACGATTTTAATATTTAAGCAAAGGAGAATAAATATGGTTGAAAAAATTTATGATAATAATATGGACGGGGTTTTTGAAAGCAAACTTGCGCTTGTTGATTTTTCGGCAACATGGTGCGGCCCGTGCCAAATGCTTGCTCCGATAATCGAGGAGCTTTCCGACGAGCTTGACGGAGAGGCGGATTTTTACAATGCGGATTCCGACGAAAATGCGGAACTTGCCGGAGAGTATGACATCCACAGTATTCCTGCGCTTTTGCTTTTTAAGAACGGCAAGGTTGTCGCAAAGACGGTAGGTTTTCAGCCCAAGGAGGCAATCAGGAGCTTTATTGAAACAAATAAATAATCGGGAGAAATAATTATGGCTGAAAGTTACGATTCGTTAAAGCTTGAAAATCAAATCTGTTTTCCTCTGTATGCCTGTTCAAAAGAAATTGTAAGGAGATACAAGCCGTTCCTTGATGAGCTTGACCTTACATATACTCAGTATATCGCAATGATGGTTATGTGGGAGCACAAGCGGATAAATGTTAAAAATATGGGCAGGCTTTTGTTTCTTGATTCGGGAACGCTTACGCCCGTGCTGAAAAAGCTTGAACAAAAGGGCTATATCCTGAGAACAAGAAGCCCTGAAGACGAACGTATGGTAATAGCAAACATCACCGAAAAAGGCGAACGGCTGAAGGGCAGTGCGTCTCTTGTTCCGCAAAAAGTAACGCAGTGCGTAAACCTTACCAAAGAGGAAGCAGAGCTTTTGTATGCGCTGCTTTACAAGGCACTGGACAAAGGCGAAGATGAGTAAGCGTTGTTTAAAACTGTTCTGTAAATAAAATCGCCGCCGAGGGTATATCTCTCGGCGGTTGTTTTTGTTATTTGAGTTAAACGCCGGAGCTTGCCGCAGAGTCGTCCGTAATCGTATCTCTGCTGTCGCGGAACAGTAATGAAATACACCAAATTGCCGAAAGTCCCACAATAACATAGATGATTCGGCTGATGATACCTGTTTGTCCGCCGCAGATAAACGCAACAATATCAAACTGAAAAATTCCGATGCTTCCCCAGTTTATTCCGCCTATAACAAGCAGCGTCAACGCTATTTTATCAAGCATTCAAAATCCTCCTTTTTAAATACTGAGTTTAGTGTTGACGTAATTTTTAAAAATATTCGTTTTTTAAATTTTACGTTTTATCAGCTGAAAAAGAAAAAGTAAAATCCGATAATCAAAAATCCCAGCGCAATTACCGAGGCTCCGATAATCCGTGTTATTTTCATTGATTTTTGAAGCTTGAACCTTGAAATCATTCCCTCGGTCGGAAACGGCAAAAACAACAGCATTATTCCCAGCGCAACGCAACATACCGACGCAATCACCGTTCCGACGGTCTTTGAAAACGGAAACAAAAACAAACCTACAGGTATTCCGAATACACAAATTACGTTGATGACGGAAAACAGCTTGCCGTATTTTTCACCTGTTTCATAATATTTATTTGCTTTTCTTTGACACTCGTCAGAGCAGTATTGCTCAAAATATGTAATTTCTTTGGCGCAATAATCGCATTTTTTCATAAAAGCATCCTTTCACGGTTTCTGAAATTTAATTTTAGCACAATTAAGCCACAAATTCAACTTTTGCCGAAAGACCGCACAAACCCTAATTGCTTCGTTTTAAATTTGCTTAATTTCTATTGACATATGATTTTGTCGGTAGTATAATGTGGATAAATAAAGGCAACGGCAAGTGTTGCCCGAATATAAACCGTTGATGCGGAGATAAAAACAAAAGATGCGCTTACAGAGAGCGGGGATTGCTGAGAGCCTCGCAGAATGCAGTTTGTTAAATGGGCCGCTGAGGGCACAGTCAAAGGGATTCCGAGTATTCTGTGACGTGAAGGCATACGTCAGTTGTCGGGAATATGTCAGTATTCCGCAGAGAGTATGGGCAACCATAAATCAAGGTGGCACCGCGGTAATGTTTTAACCGTCCTTGACAGACGATATTCGTCTGTCAGGGACTTTTTTTATTGTTGATTTTACGAAAAGGGGCATTGATATGATTTCACTCGAAAAAGCAAAACAGCTTGCACAGGGCTATAAGCTTGTGCCTGTCAGCCGTGAAATTCTTTCGGATGTGCGCACGCCGATTGAAGTTTTGAGAATTTTAAAAACAGTCAGCTCACATTGTTATATGCTTGAGAGCGTCGAAAAACAGAAAAACTGGGGAAGATACACGTTTTTGGGCTTTGACCCCAAGCTTGAGATTACCTGTACAGACGGCGTTATGACAATAAAAGACGAAAGTAACGTCAAAACCTTTGAAACAAAACGTCCCGACAAAGAAATCGCAAAAATTATGCGGGAATACACCTGCCCGAGGTTAGAGGGACTTCCGACATTCACAGGCGGACTTGTGGGATATTTTTCGTATGACTATGTTAAGTACAGCGAGCCGAAGCTCAATCTTGACGCCGAAGATGTCGAGCGCTTTAAAGACGTTGATCTTATGCTGTTTGACAATGTAATTGCCTTTGATAACCTGAAACAGAAAATTTTCGTAATCGCAAATGCAAAAACAGATGACCTTGAAAACGAGTATGCAAGGTGCGTTGAACAGATTGACAAAATCGTTGACCTTATTCACAACGGCACTCCCGAAGAAATCGTACCGGGAAAAATCACTTCTCCGTTTCGTGCGCTGTTTTCGGAGGAAAAATATTGCGAAATGGTTGAAAAAGCAAAAAAATATATTTACGAGGGCGATATATTCCAGGTTGTGCTGTCAAACAGACTTGAAGCCGATTACGAGGGCAGTCTGTTTAATGTTTACCGCCATCTGAGAACCATCAATCCGTCGCCTTATATGTTCTATTTCAGCAGTGACGACATCGAGGTTGCGGGCGCTTCACCCGAAACCCTTGTAAAGCTTGAAAACGGAGTTTTACATACATTTCCTCTTGCGGGCACACGCCCGAGAGGCAAAACAAAGGAAGAGGACGACGCACTTGAAAAGGAGCTTCTTTCAAACGAAAAGGAGCGTGCCGAACACAATATGCTTGTTGACCTCGGACGAAACGACCTTGGCAAGATAAGCGAGTTCGGAACGGTTAAGGTTGAAAAATATATGTCGATTGAACGCTATTCCCACGTTATGCACATCGGCTCAACCGTTGCCGGAAAGCTTGACAAGAGCAAGAGCTGTATGGATGCGGTCGGTTCTGTTTTGCCTGCGGGAACGCTTTCGGGCGCACCGAAAATCCGAGCAATGGAGATTATCAACGAGCTTGAGAACAACAAACGCGGAATTTACGGCGGAGCAATAGGATATATTGACTTTACGGGCAACCTTGACACCTGTATCGGCATAAGAATCGCATTTAAGAAAAACGGCAAGGTCTTTGTTCGTTCGGGCGCAGGAATTGTTGCCGACAGTGTGCCCGAAAACGAGTACAGAGAGTGCATTAACAAGGCAAGGGCGGTTATGAACGCAGTAGGCGAAGGAGGAGATACGGATGATTTTGTTGATTGATAATTACGACAGCTTTTCATACAATCTTTATCAGCTTGTCGGCGAGCTTAACCCGGATATAAAGGTAATCAGAAATGATGAATATACAACACAGGAAATTGAAAAAATGAATCCGTCTCACATAATATTGTCACCGGGACCCGGCAGACCCGCAAATGCAGGTGTTTGCGAAGACGTTGTAAAAGAGCTGAAAGGCAAGTTCCCGATTTTGGGCGTGTGCCTCGGACACCAGGCAATCTGCGAGGCGTTCGGAGCCGAAGTTTCTTATGCAAAGAAGCTTATGCACGGCAAAATGTCCGTAGTTACGCTTGACCGTTCAAGCAGATTGTTTGACGGACTCGGCGACACCGCAGAGGTTGCAAGGTACCATTCTCTTGCGGTTGTCGCAGACACCCTGCCGAGCTGTTTGAAAGCGACATCGTTTACAAAAGACGGTGAGGTTATGTCTGTTGAACACACGCAGTATCCGATATTCGGACTGCAATTTCACCCCGAGTCTATCCTTACGCCTGACGGAAGAAAGATTTTAAAGAATTTTTTGGCGATAAAGTGAAGTAACGTCGCACCGATGTATGAAAATATAAATTGACAGGAGATTTTATTATGATTAAAGAGGCTATATTATCGTTAAGCAAAAAGCAGAACCTTACACCCGAGATTACGGAACAGGTTATGGACGAGATTATGAATAACGAGGCTACCGACGCGCAAAAGGCTTCGTTCCTTACGGCGCTTGCAATGAAGGGCGAGACGATTGACGAAATTACCGCTGCCGCAAGGGTTATGCGCAAACATTGCGAAAAGTTTCTCAATGACCAAGACGTGCTTGAAATCGTCGGAACGGGCGGCGACGGTTCAAACACCTTTAATATTTCGACAGCCGCTTCAATCGTAACCTCAGCCGCAGGAGTTCCCGTTGCAAAACACGGAAACCGTGCCGCTTCAAGCAAGTGCGGAACGGCGGATTGCCTTGAAGCTCTCGGCGTTAAAATCGATATTTCTCCCGAAAAGAGCCAAAAGCTCCTTAATGATATTAACATTTGTTTCCTGTTTGCCCAAAAATATCACAGTGCAATGAGATTCGTGGGCGGCGTAAGACGTGAAATGGGTATCCGCACCATGTTCAACGTACTCGGCCCTTTGGCTAACCCGGCAGGAGCTTCAATGCAGCTTTTGGGCGTTTACAGCGCAGATTTGGTTGAGCCGCTTGCGCATGTGCTTTCAAACCTCGGCGTTAAGAGCGCAATGGTTGTTTACGGCGAAGACAGCATTGACGAAATTTCAATGAGCGCACCCACAAAGGTTTGCGAATTTAAAGACGGCAATTTCAAAACATACGAGATTACCCCCGAACAGTTCGGTTTTGAAAGATGTCAAAAATCCGAGCTTATCGGCGGTACTCCGCAGGAAAACGCACAGATACTGCGTGATATTCTTGACGGCAAAGAAGGAGCAAAGAGAAACGCCGTTCTTCTCAATGCCGGAGCCGCAATTTATGTTGCCGGAAAAGCCGACGGCATTGATTCGGGCATAAAAATCGCAAAAGATATGATTGACAGCGGCAAGGCAAAGGCTCAGCTTGAAAGATTTATCGAGCAGAGCAACAAGTGAGGCGCTTATGAACATTCTGAATGAAATAGCGGAAAAAACAAGGCTTCGTGTTGCCGAACAAAAAAAGAACGTTTCCGAGTCGCAAATGCGTGCCGCCGCAGAAACGCTTGCAAAGGACAAAAGCAACGGCTTTGCATTTTACAATGCGCTCAGCGGCAAAGGAATCCATTGTATTTGCGAGGTAAAAAAAGCTTCGCCGTCAAAGGGCTTGATTGCCGAAGACTTTGATTATGTAAACATTGCAAAGGATTACGAAAAGGGCGGAGCAAGCGCGGTTTCGGTGCTGACGGAGCCGTATTGGTTTTTGGGCAGCAACGAATATCTCAAAGAAATAAGAAAAAACATTTCGATTCCGATTTTGCGCAAGGATTTTACCGTTGACGATTATATGATATACGAGGCAAAGGCAATCGGTGCCGACGCGGTTTTGCTCATCTGCACAATTACCGAAAACGATGTTCTCAAACACCGCATTGAGCTTGCCAAAAGCCTTGGACTTTCGTCGCTTGTCGAAGCTCACAGCGAAGAGGAAATCAAAGCGGCGGTTGACGCCGGAGCGGAGATTATCGGTGTAAACAACCGCAATCTTAAGGATTTTTCCGTTGATGTGTCGCTGAGCGCAAAGTTCAGAAAAGAAGTTCCCGAGAATATTCTTTTTGTTGCCGAAAGCGGAATAAAAACAGCTCGGCAGGTAAGAGATTTGGAAAGCGACGGAGTAAACGCCGTGCTTGTGGGCGAAACTCTTATGCGTGCCTCCGACAGGGTTAAAGCCGTACGGGATTTTTGCGGCAGGTGATGTTATGACAAGGATTAAAATCTGCGGTATACGCTCACTTGACGATGTTGCAATAATCAATAGTTGTATGCCCGATTATATAGGCTATGTTTTTGCGCCGAGCAAGCGGAAAATTTCGCTGAATACGGCGATTGCCTTGTCAGCCAATGTGTTTGACGGCATAAAAAAGGTCGGAGTTTTTGTAAACCAACCGATTGATTTTCTTGCCGACGCAATAACAAGCAAAGCGATTGATTTTGTTCAGCTTCACGGTGACGAAACCGCCGAATACGAAAAAAAGCTGTTTGCCGCACTGAAAAACAGCGGCATAAAACAGCCCGAAAAACGTTGTATAAGAGCGTTCAGAATACGTAATAAAGAGGATATCGAAAAAACCAAGTCAACAATGTGCGCAACTCTCTTGCTTGACGCATATTCCGAAAAGGCGGTCGGCGGCACGGGCGAAACGTTTGACTGGACTTTGATAAAGCATATTGAAAAGCCGTTTTTTCTTGCAGGCGGAATAAGCATTGACAATGCGGAAAACGCAGTAAACAGCGCACATCCGTTTGCTCTTGACGTGAGTTCAAGCCTTGAAACCGACTGCAAAAAAGACAGGGCAAAGGTTGAAGCCTTTGTTAAAAAAGTCAGGGCTTTGTAAACGCAAAGCGTTGCCTGCGTTTCAAAACGTAATGCATATTGCAATGCAATGTGTCATTCAAAACAACATTCAAAAAATTACCGTTTCTCAGACACAATGTTTGTGACTTTGAAACGGTAATTGTAATTTATTGCTTAATTCTTGAGCTTTAAAAATATTATTAATGCAAAATCAGCACAGCATAAGTTTTTTGTCAAGTCCCCGCACTTCAATCAGCCGTGCAAACGGAAGTCCGAGAATTATAAGCACGCCAAGCTCTCCGAGTGCAACAAGTCCGCCTTGCAGCAAGAAGTCGCCAAAGTGAAATCCGCCCTCAATAAAGAAGAACTCAATTTCAAACCCAACCAAAATCCCGTTGAGAAGCGCAGGCATAAGGCAGGAGAGAATCGGAAGTTTTGCAATTCGGATATTCCTTGTGCGGTACATAAGGATTGCCGCCAAAAGGCTGGCTGCCGAACCGAAAATCATATCATAAGGCCCCAACGTTGATAAAGAACTGATGTTTGCAAGCACGCACCCCACGGTAAGTCCCGGAATTGCGGCAGGCGTAAACAGAGCAAATACCGTCATAATCTCCGATACTCTGAATTGCACCGCCATAGAAGCGGTTCCCGGCAAGAGCGTGTTTTGAAGAATTGTCAAAACGGCATAGAGCGCAGCAACAGAAGCCGCCTGAACAATGTACAGGGTTGTTTTCTTTTTCATATTGTTTTTTCCTCCGTAGTATTTGTTTTAGGTCTGGATTTTGCGAACAGACCGTTGAGTATTTTATCACATAAAATACTCAATTGCAATATTGACGATGTAAAAAAAATAAAGTACAATATAATATATTAAAATTTGTGTCTAAATTATAATCAGGGTGATTTTTTGAAATATAACAATAAATTCCGCACCGCACTTGCCGTTACGGCGATTTGTTTGTGTGTTTCCTGTTTCGGCGGCTGTTCGCTTTTAAATGAATTGGGATTTTCCGATTCTTCTCAAACGGCGCAGACGGTTACTTCGGGCGGTACCGTTGCCGGAACAAGGTCAAATGCGTATTCCGAATACGGATTCAGCAATCTTGAACGTGAAGATTTTCAAGAGCTTTACAAAACGATTGACCAATACGCAAATAAATCCTCGGTTGAAAAAATAGTTATCGACGGCATTTTTTCCGTTAGGGAAATCAGTGAGGTGCTTGAAGCTTACAGAAACGACAATCCGCAGGCCTTTTGGCTCGGCGATACCTTTGAGTATTCGCATTTCGGCTCAAAGACGGGCGTGATTCTCAGCTTTGTTTCCACGGGCGATGAACTTAACCAAATGAAGCAAAATTTTGACGCCAAAGTCAGTAAGATTATTGCAAACGCCCCCGCAAGCCACACCGATTATGATGTTGAACTCTACATCAACGACTATATCGTTGACAATTGTGAATATGACAAAGACGGTGCGGCAGCAGCCGACAACGGCGAAACCTTGGGTAACGAGCACAACGCATACGGTGCTTTGATTGACCAAAAGGCTGTTTGCGACGGTTATTCGGCTGCTTTTCAGCTTTTGTGCAACAGACTCGGCATTGAGTGCGTTTCTGTCCAGGGAACGTCAAAGGACGAACCTCATATGTGGAACTGCGTAAACATTAACAATGAATGGTATCACACCGACGTTACGTGGAACGACAGCAACGAATATGTTCATTCCGAAAGATATTTTTATCTTAATCTGACAACGGAGCAGATAAAATCCGACCACACAATTAACCTGAGTTACAGCCAAATTACCGATGACAACTTTGACGAAAACACGATTTATAATATCTTTGTTCCTTCGTGCACAAGTCGGGCATACAATTACTTTAACGCAAGCTGTCCGAAGCTTACAGATCTCAACGGTTCGGACGAAATTATCAATCTGCTTACCAAAACAGCGGCGCAGAGGGGAGAGGACTTTGACGTTGTGATTGACGCAAGTCTTGATTTTCAGACGACTGTTGACAGCCTTGCAAACGACGGATATATTTACAACTGGCTTGAAAAGGCAAACGCCAAGAACGGCAACAACCCCAAAATCAGCGACAAAAGCAAGCTCTACAATTTTTCGGAGCACAGACTGCTCACGATAAAACTTCAATACGAGTGATTTTCACCGTGTGTTTACTGAAAAATCAAAAATATTAAACTCAAAAACCGCACGACCAAAACGATTGTGCGGTATTAATTTAAAGGACTGATGATATGAAATACGACGTAAAAAAATATCCTTTGATTTCAAACGACGAAATTGCCGACGGAATTTTTGATATGCGTGTGGAATACGACAGCAATGCCCTGCCGATAAGGTGCGGACAATTTGCCCACGTTTATGTTCCGTCCAAAACCCTGCGCCGACCGATTTCCGTGTGCGACGTTGAAAACGGCGTTCTTAGGCTTGTGTATCAGGTCAAGGGCGAGGGCACAAAGATTATGTCGCAAATGAAAAGCGGCGAAGCGGTCGATATTCTTGCGCCTCTCGGCAACGGTTTTAAAATCGAACAGGGCAAGCGTTACTGCCTTATCGGCGGCGGAATCGGTGTTCCGCCTATGCTCTACACCGCAAAGCAAACCCAAAATCCGCTTGTTATCACAGGTTTTCGAGACAAATCGCTTGTGATTTTACAGGAAGATTTTGCCAAAGCGGGGGCTGAGACCGTGCTTGTAACCGACAACGGAACTGCGGGAGAAAAAGGCTTTGTTACCGACATTCTCCGTGAAAAAATAAATGAAACGGACGAGGTCTGTGCCTGCGGCCCGACTCCTATGCTCAAGGCGGTTGCCAAGGTTTGTGCGGAGTTTTCAAAGCCGTGCCGGGTTTCGCTTGAGGAACGTATGGCTTGCGGAATCGGTGCATGTCTCGGATGTGCCGTAAAGGTTAATATAGGCGGCGAAGAAATGATGCGGCACGTTTGTAAAAACGGCCCTGTATTTAACGCTGAGGAGGTAGTTTTTAATGGCTGATTTATCCGTAAAAATAGCAGGTGTTGAATTTGGCAATCCGCTGATTGCGGCTTCGGGAACATTTGGTTTTGGCAAAGAGTACGGCGAATTTTATCCGCTCAGCGCATTGGGCGGAATTTCCTGCAAGGGAATTACCCTTAAAAAGCGTGACGGAAACCCGTCGCCCAGAATAGCCGAGACTCCGTCGGGTATGCTCAACGCCGTTGGATTGCAAAACCCGGGCGTTGATGTTTTTATCAAAGAGGATTTGCCTTGGCTCAAACAGCAAAACACGGTTGTTATCGCAAACATTGCGGGCAACACCTTTGAGGAATACTGCGAAATGGCAGCAAAGCTCAGCGACACCGACGTTGATATGATTGAGCTTAATATTTCCTGCCCAAACGTAAAGCAGGGCGGCGTTCAGTTCGGCACAAGCTGTGAGGGCGTCGGCGAAATTACAAGGCAGGTAAGAAAACACTGCACAAAGCCCCTAATAGTAAAACTCAGTCCGAACGTTACCGACATCGCCTCAATAGCCAAAGCTGCGGAAGACGGCGGTGCCGACGCAGTGTCACTGATAAACACGCTCACAGGTATGCGAATCGACATAAATTCAAGACGTCCGATAATCCGCAACAACACCGGCGGAATGAGCGGAGCGGCGGTTTTTCCCGTTGCCGTAAGAATGGTTTGGCAGGTTTCAAATGCCGTCAAAATTCCCGTAATCGGACTCGGCGGAATAACAACCTGGCAGGACGCCGTTGAAATGATGATTGCAGGTGCGTCTGCCCTGCAAATCGGCACGGTTTTATTTACCGACCCGTACGCTCCAATCAAAATCACCGAGGGTATGCAGAAGTACCTTGACAAAAACAACATCTCAAGTGTTACCGAACTGACAGGCACAATCCGTCCCTGGTAAATTTGTGTCTTGAGCGTAGAAACTTAAGTGTTAGTCAAATAGCTTTGTTCAGCGCAGTAACCAACGGATAAACCGCCTTGCT
>CAVBYX010000038.1:0-7641 GCA_963599905.1 Acutalibacteraceae bacterium | reverse complement strand
TTCACCCTTTAGGGTGTTTTGCTATATTTTCCTCCATAGCTCAGTCGGTAGAGCGCATGACTGTTAATCATGATGTCACTGGTTCGAGCCCAGTTGGGGGAGCCAAAGCAAGGCTCATAGTTCATCTATGAGCCTTGTTTATTTATATACAAAAATTTATTTCCGGTAGAATGATAATTAATTTATCGGAAAGGATATATATGGAGATTGAAAATATGACAGATAAACAATTTGATGTTTTAATGAATTCTATAATACAAATTGTTAAAGATATAGTATTTGCAATATCTTTTTGTACAGTTTTTATTTTAATGTTTTCAAGTTGTAAAGAGCTATACCCTATAACAAAAACTGCTGAAGGATATACATTTGAAGTTGATGAAAATCAAAAAGTAACATTGATAAAAATTGATAATTCTACTGAAATTGTCGAAATACCCTCAAAAATTTCTTCCTATGATGTAAAAAAATTGGGTGGAGACAGAGTAATAGGAGGTATATTGTTTAGCATGACGTATGACGGTTTGTTTGAGGGAGACTCAACGGTAAAAGAGATAATTATACCTGAAGGTGTGGAAATTGTAGGTGATCAAGCAATTAAAGATTGCCCCAACTTAGAAAAGATAGCTATGCCAAGTACATTGACAGATATTGAAATTGATGATTGTAGCAGCCTATATAAAATAGACATACCTGCTAATGTAACAAATTTTTCGATTCTTCGCTGTGATAATTTAAATGAAATAAAAATTGCTGATGGAAATACATTAATTGAGTATTTTTGTTTTCAAGATTGTAGCTCTTTGAAATCAATAATACTTCCAAATCGCATAGAACAAATACCTGATTTAGCGTTAAGCAGATGCTATTCATTAGAAACTGTAAGTATACCTCAAAGCGTAAAAAGCATTGGAGATGATGCATTTGAGTGGTGCGGTGCACTTAGGGAAATAAAACTGCCTGAAAATCTGGAAAGTATAGGACTTTATGCATTTAGAGATTGTGATTCGCTTAAGTCAATTGTTCTTCCTCAAAAAATTACTTCAATTGAATGTGGAACATTTTACGGCTGCGGTTCATTAGTGGAATTGGATTTACCAACTAATATAGAAGTAATAGTTAATTCTGCATTTAAAGATTGCACTTCATTAGAAAGAATAAATATTTATGAAAAATGTACTCAAATTGGAGACACCGCTTTTGAAGGCTGTGACAAACTCACAATTTATGGAATAAAGGGTAGTTATTCAGAACAGTATGCAAAAAAACATAACATACCATTTGAAAAATTGGATACAACAATTCAGTCTGTAAATTAATAATTATCGGTTTGTTGATAATTAAAACTATATTTTTTACGAGAGAATTTTAATATGATAGGAAAAACAAAAAAGCATAAGTGCAAATTATTAATCGGGATATTGTGTGCAGTGATAGCGATACTTATATTGTTGCAAAGCTGTTCAAGTGAGCATTGGTGGTTTGGTTTTACATATGAAACTAATGATAATAGAAGCAATTCAAAAACCAAACCACCGGTTACAATTGTAAAGGTAAACTACCCATCAGAGAAAGTTGTAATTCCTTCAACGATATTTTTCCATAAAGCAAATGCTTTAGGCGGATATGTTACAGGATACAATTTGTGGGGAGCAGAAAGGAAAGGAATGTTTGAGGATAACGATATAGTAAAAGAGATTGTTGTTTCTGAAGGGATAGAGTATATATTTAACAGATGTTTTTACCATTGTATTTCATTAGAAAGCATACAACTCCCAAGTACTATAAAACAATTCTCTTTTACGAATTGTGAAAGTCTGAAAAATGTTAATTTTAATGGTGATGTAAAAGAAATTGAAAGTTTATCATTTTCAGGCTGTTCTTCATTAGAAACGCTTGTAATTCCGGATAATATTGCTGATCGTGGTATAGCATACGGTGCTTTTTCCGGTTGCACATCACTAAAAAGTATAAATATTCCCGATAATATTACTGCAATACAACAATATACATTTAGTAATTGCATGGATAATCATGTGGATAAGCTTATGAATTACATACGATTTTGGCAAGCCAACGGTGAGAGTCAGAAAACGTCAGCACGTGTTAAAACTCGCCTTAACCAAATGACGTTAGACGGCAAATTTACCGGAGGTGTTGCACCATTCGGTTACAAACTTATAAAAAGCGGTGAAATCAACAAAAAGGGAAAAGAGCTTATGGACATAGTCGTTGACGATGATGAAGCTCCGATAGTCAAGAAGATATTTGAGATGACAGTTAGAGAGGGTTACGGCTCATATCGAATGGCTGACTATCTGAACAGTCACGGAATCAGAACCCATAATAACAGTAAATTCCAATGTAATACAGTTAATCGTATTCTAAAGAACAGGCTGTACTGCGGTTATCTTGTGTCAGGCGGTGTTGAATCACCGTATATTGAAAGACTTCATATCATTGATGAAAATATCTTCGACCAAGCTCAATTTATACTGAAACAACGCTCATCAAAGAATGAGGAAAAGCAACAGATAGCAAGGACTACCAAAGGCAGTACATTGCTGTCAGGGAATATATACTGTGCTCACTGCGGTCAGAAAATGGTATCAACAAGCTATATCGACAGATACGACAGGGCAGACGGAAGTCAGTACAGAGTTCGCAGACAGAGGTATATATGTACCAATAAAGCGATGAAAAGAGGTGCATGTGACGGACAGTCGGCTTATGTGGCACACAGAATTGACGGTGCCGTGCTTGCAACATTAAGAGATTATCTCGCCAAAATCAAATCAACACCAAAAGATATAGCACTGGAAAAACGCTACAAATCCGAAATATCGGAGTATAGGAGAAAACAGACAAAGCTTGAAAAAGAAATTGAAAAGCTTAAAAGACAGGTGGTTGAATTGTCCGCCGAAATAGGACGCTCTTTACTCGGCGAAAGCCGCTTCACTCCCGATATACTGTCCACTTCTATTGACAATACAAACGATTTGCTCCATAAAAAGGAAATTGAATTAAATGATATAAAGTTCAAGCTTGCCAATCAGCAAAATGCGATGGACAAGCTCGATTTTTATTACTCACAATTCAGAACTTGGGCTGATGAGTTTGATAACTCCACAATGGAACAGAAGAAAATGATAACTTGTCAGCTCATAAGAGAAGTGAAAGTATCACGGGGATACGAATTAGAGATTGTTTTCGACCTTAATTATGAACAATTCCTATCTCTATAAAGCTTAATAGATTGAATTTGTAAACTCAGTCTGCTATAATAATTTTAGGTTAGAAGTGGGTGAATATATATGAGCGAAGAAAATAAGATACAAATTTTTGAAGATAAAAAGATTCGTACTGCGTGGAATGAGTCGGAAGAAGAATGGTATTTTTCCATAGTTGATGTAATTTCAGTTCTGACTGACAGTAACGAACCTCGTCGTTACTGGAGTGATCTTAAGAGAAAACTTAAGGCTGAAGGAGCAAACCAGTTGTACGAAAATATCGTACAACTGAAAATGTCATCTCCTAAGGATGGTAAAAATTACAAAACTGATGTTGCAAATACAGAGCAACTTTTGAGAATAATTCAATCTATTCCGTCACCAAAAGCAGAACCATTTAAAATGTGGCTTGCAGAAGTTGGCAGAGAAAGAATAGATGAAACTATTGATCCCGAACTTACCATAGAGAGAGCCCTTGAAACATATCTGAAAAAAGGGCATAGCAGGGAGTGGATAAATCAAAGACTTCAGGCTATACAGGTAAGAAAAGAGCTTACTGATGAATGGGATTCTCGTGGTGTAAAGCAGGGTGTAGAATATGCAATTCTGACTGATGAAATCACAAAAGCGTGGTCAGGAATGACAACCCGCCAGTATAAAAATCTCAAAGGATTGAAAAAGGAAAACCTGAGAGATAATATGAGTACCCTTGAGTTGGTACTGAATATGTTGGCAGAAGCTACCACAACTGAGATTTCCAAAGAGAAAAATCCTAAATCTTTTTCTGAAAACAGAAGTGTTGCAAAAGAGGGCGGAGAAGTCGCCGGAAATGCACGAAAAGATATTGAGGAAAGAACAGGAAAACCTGTTATTACTTCAAAAAATGCTGTTGATTTTTCAAATCTTATTTCCGATGTAATAGAAAATGATTTTGATAAAAGTGAATAAAGTATTCTGATTGCCTTGTGAGTTAAAACGCTCGCAAGGCTTTTATTATATCCCGATTTCAAGTTTGTTCCTCGGATGTTTGGCAGAAAGGATGTTTTTCTGTTTGTTAATGCTCGTATGTGTGTAAATCTGCGTTGTGGTAATGGAGCTGTGACCCAGCATTTGTTGAATATAGCGTATGTCAACATCTTCTTCAAGCAGTAGAGTTGCAAAAGAGTGACGAAACATATGCGGAGTAATGTGCAGCGGCACTTCTGCACCGATTGCATAGTTGGTAATCATATTACGAACAGATTGTTCAGATAGACGGTTGCCGAGTCTATTTATAAAGAAAAATTTGTTGTTTGCTATTTCAAATTTAAATGATTGATTATACTTTTTGAGCAACTCCTGAACATTTTGATTGCAGATTTGAATCAGGCGTTCTTTTGAGCCTTTTCCGTAAATTTTAATTATGTAATCATTAAAATCAATTTGTTCAGTCGTGAGTGTGCATAATTCTGAAATCCTCATTCCGGTGGCAAACAGTAACTCAAGTATGAGTGCATTCCGCAGAGCAACTTTTTTAGCATACTCAGTTTTTGCTTTGGTAAGTTGTAGATAAGCAAACCTAATAATTTGCTCAATATTATTTATGGGAATAGTTTTTGGGAGAATAAAGGGTTCTTTATACTTGATTTGTATCTTATGAAAAGGGTTAATATCAATAAGTTCCTCAATTTCAAGATAGTGAAAAAATGCTTTTAGCGAAGCAATTTTACGCTTAACACTTTTAGGTTTGTACTTACAGTGCAGTAAATTTATATATTGCTCAATGGATTTTTTGTTTGTCCATTCAATAGCAGATTTCATAGTGAATTCAAAATACTGCCTTAAATCAATAGTGTATGATTTTATCGTTTTCTGATCGAGATTTTTCCTTGAAATACAGAAGTTTAGATAATCAGTTGTTAGATTATTTGCTTGTACATTTTTTATTTCCATCGCATATAGCTCCTTGTTTTTAATAAATTTATTATGCAATAGAAAACAAAGAAAGTCTATTCAAATATTCATATTTATTTTGTCTAAAAATTTTATTTGTTAAGCAATAAACAAAATTGTATTAGACAAAATGCATAAAAACACCGTGTGAAATTTTATAACTGATTTGCGTAAAAGTTATTTAAATATTTGTCAAATTATGTTATAATTAATACCATAAAGGGTAATTATAAATGTTTTTATATTACATACCCGAAATATAGATTTAGTTAAGGCTTAATACTTTTTTCTTAGAATGAGATTAAGCACTACATAGACATACACCAGTTGAATGTAAGATGTGTAGCATATTTTGTTAACAGAAATGTATTATTGACCTTATCTGAAAATAATGAATAAAGGATAACTTATAATTATATTTCGGAAAATTTATTGGTAAAATTCTATTTCATATAGATGTTGTGGATATGGCAAAAAATTAAAAAACGGAGATATTTATGATACGAAAAATGCAGATTTTTATTTCTTCAACTTATACAGATATGTTAGAGGAAAGACAAGCAACTGTTCAAGCGGTGTTAAATGCTGATCATATACCAGCAGGAATGGAATTATTTAAAGCAGGCAATGAATCACAACTGCAAACAATATATAGGTGGATTGATGAATGTGACTTGTATTTGTTAATACTTGGAGGAAGATATGGGAGCATTGAAGCACATTCTATGAAAAGCTATATAGAACTCGAGTACGAATATGCTCTTAATCATAATATTCCAGTGTTTGCTGTTATTTTATCTGATAGTTATCTACATAGTAAAGCGGCAAAATGTAGTTATGAGGTATTTGAAACTAATGAGATAGAAAAATACAAAAAATTCAAACAAAAAGTAAAAACTAAAATAGTGAATGAAGTAAATACTATAGATGAGATGAAACTAGCAATAACAAATAGTTTACATGAATTTGAGAAATCAGAGAAAATTAAAGGATGGATAAAGTATAGTGACAATGTAATTACAACGCAGTTTGAGAGATTGTCCAAAAACAAAAAAGAAGAAATGAGAAAAAATTTAGCTTATAATCTTATTGGAATGAATACTTCTTCTATAGATTTTTATAATTCTGTTGATAAAAGAGTGTTTGACTTGGCGTGCAATAGTCCTTATATTGATAAGTTTAAAAGGATTATAGAAATACTAATATGTGATGACAATGAAAAAGCTATAATTAATATGGAAAATTATTTTAAGTTTGTTAACTTAAATGGATGCAAAAATTTTTATCGTTCAAGTCCCGTTTTTCCACGATTGAGAGAAGCACAATCTTACAAACATTTAAAATTTGAGATCAATAATATTGATTGTTTAAGTAAAATTAGTTCAAACATACAAGTTTCTGAAAAAAACAATCAGTTTAAATATATAGTAAAAAATGAATATCCAATAAATGAAATGGATACATTTGATGGATGTACAATATTCCATAAAATTCAATATAAAGTATATTTGCAGAATTTTTATCAATATCATGCATTAATTTTTCCTTGTAGGGATTATACTCTTGAAATTGTATTAAAAAATCATCAGAATAAATACTACCTAGCATTGGCAACAAATGAATTTTTTGATGTAAATAACTATGTTGAGCGTACTCAATACAGAGATAAGCATATTTGCAATATTAACTATTTAGACTGGTTGTTACCTGGATCTGGATATAGTTTTACTATTCAAAAAATATATGAAGAAGTTCAGGATCAAAATTTGGAAAATGAATAAATTGATAAATCTATTTTTGATAATTATAAAAGTGATGAATATAGACTTTCATATCCTAGTGTTCTCTCTGTTGCCATATTAACAACGGATGAAGCGTATGTAAAATTATCTAGACGTAATGGTAATGTTACAGATTTTGATGCAAAGCTTGCTATGTGTGTTAGATAGATTGCACCAATTGTTACCTAAAAGTAATGATAAAGAATTGCTACTTTTTAGAGGGGTGTAGAATAATGATCAATCTTCTGATTTTTTAATTTATGTTGATTATATATGACATTAGTATAAAACCGCGTTTTTTCTGAAGAAGAGTTGGAGAAACTTTTGGATGATGGCTATAAGGATGTTTTATCAACAGCAGATGTAAAGTGTATTTGCGAAGATTTTAATTCTGATTATTTTTCCATAACAGCAAAATATATTATGAAAGAATACTATGATATTGTAAACACTATTTCTCTACACTCGCCAGAGCGCATGACTGTTAATCATGATGTCACTGGTTCGAGCCCAGTTGGGGGAGCCAAAGCAAGGCTCATAGTTCTTCTATGAGCCTTGCTTATTTATATACAAAAATTTATTTCCGGTAGAACGATAATTAGGCTCTTTGTCAATAGTTGGGGCAAACCGAAAAATGAAAATGTATGTAAAATACGGTTACGAAAGCGTTTGAAATTTCTGTAGCCGTAAGCATTTCT
>CAVBYX010000037.1:0-2743 GCA_963599905.1 Acutalibacteraceae bacterium | reverse complement strand
TCTCGCACTTTTTATATAAAAAATACGAGGAATTTAACCTTCCTCGTATCTTTGGTCTGCCCGAAGGGATTTGAACCCCCGTTCTTCGGAATCGGAATCCGCTGCGTTATCCAACTGCGCCACGGGCAGATATTTCCGCAGAAAACTGCGGTTTTATTTTATTACAATTGCTTCTACTCCGACAGTTCTTCCCAAATTGCATACTGTTTTTCCTGTTCAATTTGCAATTCTTCCAGTTTGTTTGTCAGTTCAAGGAGCTTTTCATAATTACTTGCTGCCTCATCACTTGACAGAAGTTTTTGAACTTCCTCAATTTCAGCGTCAAGCCTTTCAATGGCTTCCTCGGCTTTTTTCAGCCTTGTCTGTCGTTTTCGCTCTTCGCTTTGCTGTTGTTTTTGCAAAAAGTAATCATTCTTGGGCTTTTCCTTTTTGCCGTTTAATGACTTTGCCTGTTGCTCGGTTTCGCCTTTGACGTGTTCCGTATAGTAATCATAGTTGCCAAGATACTCCTTAACGCCGTCCTGCGTAAGCACAAGTATCCTTGTTGCAAGCTTATTGATAAAATATCGGTCGTGGCTGATTATCAGCATTGTTCCGCTGTAATCTTTCAGCGTTTTTTCGAGTTCTTCTCTTGATGAAGAATCAAGGTGGTTTGTCGGTTCGTCAAGCAAAAGAAAATTGCTTTTTTTCAGCATAAGCTTCAAAAGCGATACTCTTGCCCTTTCTCCGCCGCTCATCTTTGAAAGTGGCTTAAACACCTCGTCACCCTTGAATAAGAACGCTGCAAGCGCAGAGCGTGCCTCAGTATTGGTCAAATTCGGAAAGGCGTCCTGCACTTCCTCAATTGCGGTTTTATTAAGGTCAAGATTTTGCTGCATCTGGTCAAAATATCCTGTTAAAACATTTGCGCCAAAGTTATACTCACCGCTGTCCTGCGGACATCTTGCCATAAGGATTTTAAACAGAGTTGTTTTTCCGCAGCCGTTTTCTCCGAGAATAAAAACTCTTTCGCCCTTTCTTATATGTATATCCACGTTTTTAAACAGATGTTTTTCTCCAAATGACTTGGAAAGTCCTCTGCAAATCAAAACATCATTTCCGCTCTCGCACTTTGGCTCAAAACTGATTCTCATAGTTTCAAGCTCACTGTCAGGCACCACAAGCTGAGCCTTTATTCTGTCAGCCTCTTTCTGTTTGCTCGCTGCCGTAATAAAATTACGTTCACGCCCCCAGCGCTTTTGCTGTTCAACAATACCCTCAATTCGTTTTATCTCCTTGAGGTCATTTTCATATTTATTTTTGAGCGAAAGATTATATGCTTCTTTTTTCTTAATAAATTCTGAGTACGAACCGGAATAACACATAGTTTTGCTGTGCTCAAGTTCAATTGTCTTGTTTGTTACATTATCAAGAAAATATCGGTCGTGACTTATGATAATCATTGCGCCCTTAAAGTCACGCAAAAAGTCCTCAAGCCACCCGACAGACTTAATGTCAAGGTGGTTGGTCGGCTCGTCAAGCAAAAGCAGGTTGCTTTGTGACAACAGCAACTTTGCAAGGCATAATTTGGAACGCTGACCGCCGCTGAGACTGCCGACTTCCGTATCAAACTCACCCTCGCCAAAGCCAAGCCCGAGTAATGCGGAACGGGTTCGGCTTTTGTAGGTCAGTCCTCCGAGCCGTTCATACTTTTCAATAAGTCTTGTCTGCCTGTCAACAAGCTCGTCAAGGTTGCCGTCCTTGCGGTCGATTGCCTCTGTAACACGTTTTGTTTCGGCTTCAATATCCGTAAGATAATCAAAAACAGACAGCAATTCATGATATATGTCAATTTTGGGATTATTACAGGCGTGTTGCTCCATATAGCCGATTTTGGCGTTTTTGTCAAGCACAACGGTTCCCGACGTCGGAGTGATTTCTCCGTTAAGAATTTTAAAAAGGGTGGTCTTTCCCACTCCGTTTGCACCGATAAACCCGACCTTGTCCTTGTGTTCCACATCAAACGAAACATCTGAAAACAAATTTCGTTCCACAAACGTCATCGTCAGATTGCGTACCGACAAAGCAGGCAAGACATTCACTCCCTTTCAAAACGTTTACAGTCATTACATTTTATTTTACCTTAAAATGCAAAAAATAGCAATATGAAATTAAAAATATGCCACAGATTTACAAACACATATACAATAATACCGATGTAAAGCAGCACATTAACGGCAACGCTGTCATATTCACCAGAAAATTTGTACACCAAAGCACACGCACAAACAAGAGCAAGCGGCAAAACGCACTTGATGAGTATCGTCGTCCAAAATCCGTCGAGCACAGGCTCCATAAACGGATTTGCTTCGTAAAATCTTCCGCTCGACAAAAGAGCTTCCGTACAAATCCAGTCAACGATATTAAGAAAGTAAAGAAAAATAAGCTTTTGATAAAATGAAAATTTTATATTGCCGTCCGCTTTATCGCACGAGTTTGATTTTTGTTTTGTATCGGCAGGGGTTGACATAGCCATTTAAAACAACCTTTCATAATTAATACGGATATTATTACCCGATAACGGTAAATTAAACACAACTGATTCGGCAGACACACGGCTTTTCTCAAAAAAATAAAAAAATTTGAAAAAACAGTTGACAAAGAGTACATTGTATGGTATATTAATTAGGCACTCAAAATTAGTCAGTTTGCTGGTGTAGCTCAGTTGGTAGAGCAGCTGATTTGTAATCAGCAGGTCGGGGGT
>CAVBYX010000036.1:0-18755 GCA_963599905.1 Acutalibacteraceae bacterium | reverse complement strand
AAATACCACGGCATTAAACTTTTCTATCAGTGCAGAAGCCGAATTTCTTTCAATTCCGTTGATTTCGACCTGCTTTTTGTTTGAAAGAAACACTATTTTTGCGGTTTGCTCTCGTCCCTGACCGAAAAATCTCATTTTAATTTTTGAATTTGTCTTATCAAAACAAATAACCTCATTGTCTTTTGCGCTGCGAAACGAATGTCCGCCGCAAAAAAACCAAAGTGCTTCGATAATATTCGTTTTGCCCTGAGCGTTGTTGCCGTAGATTATATTAACTCCGTCGCAGGGAGTGATTATGTCATTCTTCAGATTTCTGAAATTTTCAAATTCGAGTGCAATTACTTTCAATTTTTAAAATCAATCCCGATTATTCAACAATGACTTCGGTTCCGTCAAATTCAATCTTGTCGCCCTCTCTGAGTTTTTTTCCTCTCATTGTGCAGACCTCGCCGTTTACTTTAACTTCGCCGTTTTGAATAACAATTTTAGCTTCTCCGCCTGTTCCCACCAAACCGCAAAACTTCATTAAATCCTGAAGTTTTATGTATTCGGAGTCAATTTTTATTCTGTCAATTTTCATTTGCAAGCCTCATCGGAACAACAATGCTCAAAAAGCTGTCACCTTTTACCGGTTTTATTATAATCGGCGCAACTGGCCCGTTCAAAATCATTTTGATTTCGTCGGTATCGGAATTTTTTAGCGCTTCAAGCATATAACGGTTATTAAATCCGATTTCAACATCTTCTCCGATTATCTGAACCGAAATTTCATCGTTTGCCCTGCCAAGTGCCGAAGCGCACGAAAGTTTTATTTCGTCGTCGGCAAATTTACATCTTACGGGACTCTGAACTCTCTCGTTGTTAAGTAAAGCCATTCTCTCAACAGAAGCAATCATACTTCTTGTCGAAATAACAAGCTCGGTTTTTGTATCGCTCGGAATAGTTGTTTTATAATCAAGAAATGTGCCTTCTATCAGTCTTGAAATTACACGATAGCTGTTGATTTGAAAAGCAATGTGGCGCTGACCGATAATTATCTCGGCATTTTCTTCATCTTCATTCAGCAGCTTAAGCACCTCAAGCTGCGTTTTTCCCGGAACAACAAATCTGTTTTTGCTCTGAGAGTCAACGTTTTCACTTCTGATAGCCATTCTGTAACCGTCAATGGCTACGATTTTAAATACTCCGTCTTCAATTTCAAACAATGACCCCGTGTAAATCGGCTTTGCAGTATTATCGCTTACCGCATACACTGTTTGTCTTATCATATCACGCAAAACTTTGGCATTGATTGTTATCGAATCGGTTTTTTCAAAAGACGGTAAATCCGGATACTCAACCGACGACATACCTACAACGTTAAAATCAACGTTACCCGATTTGATATTTACAACCATTTTTTCGTCGGTTTCGATAAACACAACTTCTTCCGGCATTTTACGCACAATATCCAAAATAAGTTTTGCTTTAATAACAAACTCGCCTTCGCTTTGTATAGTGGCGTCAATGTCGGTTGTCATACCGATTTCAAGGTCATATCCAGAAATATTAAGTTTTTCTCCGTATCCTTTAATCAGCACACCCTCAAGTGCGGGGATTGCCGCTTTTGATGATACTGCTCTTGATACATTTGAAATAGCGTTTACTATATCGGTTCTTAAACACGAAAATTTCACGGCAGTGAAAACCTCTCTTCTGTATATCTTTATTTATTTCCGTAGTCGTAGTAGGGGATGTTAAAATATAGAAAAACCTTTTTTAACGGCTTGTACTCTGACAAAACACGTCCACATCCCAAAATCGTGTTTTGTTTGTTTTTGTTAGATTATTTTCAACAAATTTCAACTTTTAACATCGGGTTAGCAAATGTTAAGTTAATGTTAATTAAAATGTTGAATTTTTGATACGTGCAGACAGTTTGATTTAAAAAAAAACAATTGTGTTCCGTGTCTTCAATTCATCTGAAAGTAACTTTTTAATACGTATTTTGGCATGTCATAGATAGTTTTTAGGAAAACAAATTCAATAAAATCTACTGTGCGTGGTTTAATTTATATACTTATATATATGCCAAACATACAGAACGAATTTTGTTCCGTTCCGTAGGCTTACAGCGGATTATTAATTATCGCATTACAGCTAAAGGTTTCCGATTTATTTTTCGGATAACGATAAATCACATATTGACTATCTGTCTCTGATATTTTTGATTGTATCTTCAATCAATTCCTTAACCTTTTGGTCTTGGTTCATCATCTTCTGAACCTTTTGCAATGTATATATAATTGTTGAGTAGTGTCTTTTGCCAAACTCTTCGCCGATTGCAACCATAGAGAGTGTTGTCATCTCTCTTGTTATATAAATAGCAATATGGCGTGCATTGCTGATATTTGCGCTTCTGTTTTTTTGGGAACGGATTTCCTCCGCAGAAACGCCGTATGTTCTTGCAACCTCGTCAATAATTCTTTCCACCGTAACTTCGGGAGGAACATCATTGTTAAGAATATCCGCAATAACCTCCTGTGCGGAAGAAATACTCGGTTTTTCATTATTTAAAAGTGACTTTGCTTTTAATTTTTTAACGGTTCCTTCAAGCTGACGAATGTTTGATTTGATTTTTGAAGCGATATATTCGCATACCTCGTTTGATAAATCAATTTGGTCGATTTCAGCCTTGCGCTTTATAATTGCAATTCTTGTTTCGATGTCAGGCGGCTGAATATCGGCAATCAAATCCTGTTCAAATCTTGAACGAAGTCGGTCGTCAAGAGTCTTAATCTCCTTGGGCGGACGGTCTGACGTAAGCACAATTTGCTTTTTTGCGTCGTAAAGAGCATTGAAAGTATGGAAAAATTCTTCCTGTGTACTTTCCTTGCCTCCGATAAACTGAACGTCGTCAACAAGCAAAATATCGGTTTGTCTGTACTTGTGTCTGAATTCGCTCATTTTTGCCAAACGCAATGATTCAATCAATTCGTTTGTGAAGTCATCGCCTTTTATGTAACAAATAATCTTTGAAGGGTCATTTTTTTTAATTTCATTTCCGATAGCATAAAGCAAATGAGTTTTTCCGAGTCCGGAGTTACCGTAAAGAAAAAGCGGATTGTATGCTCTTGCCGGATTTGTCGCAACCGCAAGACAAGCTGCGTGCGCAAATTTATTTGATGAGCCGACAATAAAATTATCAAATGTGTATTCATAATTTGTGTCTGTGCTTTCGTCTTCAATCTTCGGCTGTTTTACCTCAACTGAACCCGTTTCGTTCGGAGTTTGCAATGCAATATTAAATTTGTTATCAAAAATTGCCTCAAAAGCTTCGTTTAAAAGCGGAATATAACAACGTGTTATAGTCTGACGATGAAAGTCGTTCGGTACAATAAGATATGCCGTGTTACTGTCAAAGTCAAGCTTTAGGGGTTTTATTCTGCTGATCCACGTATTGTATGCAACATCAGTGATTTTTGTTTTGCAATACGAGCAGATAAGCTCCCAAGCGTCCTCAAAAGAATCCATATTCTTACCTTCCTATACCCGATATATAACATAGTGCGAATGTTTCCCGCCTCTTTTAGGCGGCGGGTTTTCTCCGGTCTTTTATTGAGAGCAGTTAATCTTTACAATAAGTCCCTGAGGAGCCGACGCTCTTTGCACCTTTGCAATCTGTTGCAAGCTTTGCTTCCCGAAAGAAAAGCATAAAGTTGCTTAGATTTAAAATAAATTTTATATACCTTTATATACTTTTTTGTTGTATTTATTACCCCTGAAATATACTGTCAAAGCCTAAAATACCATTCTTTATCATTATACATTATTACAAGCAAAAATGCAAGAGTTTTGCCTTTTGGAATACTCTGAGAGAATACGGATTTTCACGCTTTTGTTCTCGCTGTTTTCAGTTTGAATTATTTTGTTCGGGATGTTGGATTTATCGGAAGATAATCGGAACATTACAGCGGATTTTTGCGATGGAATATATTAATATAAAAAATAAAAGGGACGATAAAATCGTCCCAAATACTAAAGTCTTAAATTTGTCTTGTTTAGTTGTCGTCGGTTTTCTTTTCACGAAAAGCAAAGAATCTTTGACCGATGTAGTTTGTTGCAACGAACAGGCATGCACCTATAAGCATTGAAGCATAGTCTGCAAATACTTCCGGTTTTAAACCGAACATTGTAAAGCTGTTTGCAACGCAAACCCACTTTGTTACGGGAATTGCAATTCCGTATGCAATTGCATAGCAGATTGCAATATTGAGTGCAAAGCGTGCAATGGGTTTCCAGCCTTTTTCTTTGTTTTTAAAGGTAAAGTATTTATTGAGAAAGTAGCTTACAATGCTTCCGATTAAATATCCGAGTGCAGAAGCAAGCCAAACGCCCCATTGAAATTTATCCCAACCGAAGCAGGCATAGAAAACAAACTGAAGTCCGTTTCCTACCAATGTATTAATAATACCCACAAGGATAAATTTCCAAAATTTTATATCGAAGAAGTTAAAAAAAAACCTGAAATTTTTTTGCTTAATGCAAACATAACCGCCGCACACAAAAGTAAAATTATTTCGATAATAAGAATTATCCAAACAGCTGCGGAAGAACTTTGTTGGGAAGCACAAATAATTGTATATTCTCCCTGAACGGATGTTTTGCAAAGGTAATTCTTTCCGTCATAATTTAAATTAAAGCTGTCTTTTGAAAGGTCGTTATTGTTAATACCGAAATCTTCAAGCTTATCCTTTTTTTCGGAACCGAATGTTGAGCTTATAATCTCTCCGTCTTTAGCTATTATAACATTTCTTCCGCAATCTTCGGCAAGATTTGCGCCGTTTACTCTTGTGTAATCGTCAGTGGTAATTCCGATAATAACCGCGCCTGTTCCGTCGCTTTGAGGTACGCCGGCAAGCAAGGAATATTCATTATTGTCACCGTCAACAAGAACAGGTTCGGTCATAAGCTTATAAGCCATACCTTTTACGATTTTTGAGAATGACGAATAATTATCGGTTTTCTTTATATTTTGACCCTTGTAATCTTCCGGATAAGAGGCTACGCAATTGTTGTTGCTGTCAACAATAACAATCGAGTCAATATACAAATCTCTTGTGATTTTTTGCAATTCTTCATCGGTTATGTCTTTGCTGTACAATAAAGCCGCTGCATTTGCTTTTGAATAAATTTTGTCGGTAAAATCAAATTTAATTGCGGATTCCCGAGAATTAAATTCTTTAACTTTATCTTCGGAGTAGCTTAATGCGGCATTTAGGTCAGCCTGCGAACTGTTTGAAGCATTGTTTACGGCAAAGAAAGTACATATAAACGAAATCACAACTACAATTGCGGTTACTGTAAAAGCGTATGAAAAGCTTATGGTTTTTGAATTATTTTTCATTGGATTCTTCCTTTTCTTCGTTATTTTCTTCTTCAAAGTTTGAGAACTTTGTAATATAAATCGGTCTGTCTTTGGTTTCAAGATAAATTCGTCCTATATATTCGCCAAGAATACCGATTGACATTTCAGTGATTCCTCCCAAAAACAGTACCGCAAACAATGTGGTGACATATCCGGGAGTGGTAACTCCGAAAAACAGAGTTTGAATCAGAGTTATAAGTATATAGATAAGCGATATAAAAAATATTACAGCGCCCATAACGGATGTAAATCTGAGAGGTGCAACCGAAAAACAGGTTATTCCGTCAATTGCATACCTAAACAGGCTTGAGAACTTCCATGTTGATGTTCCGAGCTCACGTTCTACCGTTTTAAAAGATATCCATTTTGTGTTAAACCCAACCCAAGAAAATATTCCCTTGGAAAATCTTTGTACTTCGCCCAGCTCAACAATTGAGCGAACCATTTGTTGAGTCATCATACGGTAATCCATTGCGCCGTACGGATTTTTTACGTCGGTCATCTTGTTTGAAATTTTAAAGAAAAGCTTTGAGAAAAATCCTCTGAAAAAGCTTTCTCCTTCTCTTTCGTCACGTTTTGTCGCACAACAATCATACCCCTCTTTTTCAAGGGCTTCTATCATTTGCGGAAATACCTGCGGCGGGTGCTGCAAATCGGCGTCCATAACAACAACATAATCAGCTGTTGCGTGTTGAAGTCCCGCATACATTGCCGCTTCTTTTCCGAAATTTCTTGAAAAAGAAATGTATTTGACATTGCCGAAGCGTGATGCAAGTTGTTTCATAATCAAATAAGTTTTATCTCGGCTGCCGTCGTTAACAAGAATATATCTGAAGCTGTAATCGGGAAGTGTATCGATCACCTTGTTTGTTTCGAGTACAAAGTGTTCGAGTCCCTCTTCTTCGTTAAAACAAGGAACAACCAAGTCGATGGTTTTCATAAAATCACCTCTATCTGCTCATTATAGCAAAGTAAAAAGCAAAAGTCCATTTTTTTTGAAATTTTTTATATTTTTATTTACCTTGCAAAAAAAACGTGTTAAAATATACTGGATTAATTACACCAGAAATATTTATGGAGGTAAGAAAGCTATGGCGAAAAAAAAATCCGCTTTAAAAGCCGGTTCTGAGCCAAAATCAACCGCAAGAACAAAGGCTGTGGCAAAATCCGAAAAAGCTTCCGAAAAAAAAGAAGTAAACCCGCCGATTGAAAAACGTTATCCAAAAGGTTTTAAAGGGTTTGTATTAAAAAATATTTACATTATTCTTGCATTTGCGGTACCGTTTATTCTTATGGTTACGGCATTTGGGCTTATGAATGTTTCACCGTTCGGAACTGCCGACAAACAAATTTTGGTTACCGACTTGTGGCATCAATACTTTCCGTTCCTTGCGGATTTTCAGGATAAGCTGAAAAACGGCGAGTCGTTATTTTGGACTTGGGCGGTCGGCGGAGGAACAAATTATTTTGCGCTGATGTCTTATTATCTTGCAAGTCCTCTTAATTTCTTAACGGTATTTGTTCCGTCTGAATTTCTCAGAGAATTTCTTATGTTCTCTGTTTCGATTAAGATTGCGCTTGGCGGTATGTTTACCGCAATCTTTTTGCGCAGCGTTTACAAGAAGAACGACATTTCGCTTATGTTGTTCGGCTGTTGCTTCTCGTTTTGTGCATTCTTTATGGGATATTATTGGAACACAATATGGCTTGATACGGTTTGTATCACTCCGCTTGTTGTTCTCGGCGTTATAAAACTTCTTACTGAGAATAAATTCCGTCTTTACACGGTAACTCTTGCTCTTTCGCTTCTCACAAACTATTATATAGGTTTGTTTACCTGCATTTTTACGCTGTTGATTTTTATAGCGTACCATATTGTTCATTGGAAAAATATCAAAGAATTTTTCAAAAGCTTGGTAAAAGTTGCTGTATTTTCGATAATAGGCATCGGATTAACCGCATTTTTTCTTTTGCCGGCATTTTTCGGACTTCAGAACACAAACGCTTCCGGCAGTACGTTCCCGTCAACCTTTGCGATTAATATCGGAGGATCAAATGATTTGGCAGGCGTTCTCAAAGCTATGAAGAGCATAGTTGCAAACCTTGTCAATTTCACCTGTGCCGCAACAAAGGCTGCCGACGCGATTCCGAACATTTCTTGCGGAGCAATTTGTGTGTTCTTCGGTTTCTTGTTCCTTACCTCTAAGAAAATTAAGTTAAGAGAAAAAATTGTCAATGTCGGTTTGCTGTTCTTTATGATGATAAGCTGTGTTATCAGACAGCTTGATTACATTTGGCACGGTTTCCATTTTACAAATATGATTCCGTACCGTTTCAGCTATCTTATAAGTTTTGTACTTATAATTATGGCGTTTAAGGCATTTTCCGTTATTAATTTTTCATCCGCTCTCAATGTAATTATTGCGGCGGCTTGCAGTGCGGTTGTTCTTGCGCTTGCAATTAATGACGACGGAATTAAAACTCAGTTTACCGAGCACGCTCAGTGGATTACTCCGACATTAATTGCGTCTGCACTGTTTTTGACGGTTACAGCAATTATTGTGCTGTTCTACACAAAACGTTTTATTCCGAAGACGGTGCTCAGCATTGTATTGACCGTGCTTGTAATCGGTCAAAGTGCGGTTACGGCATATTACAGCGTAACCGTTACTACCGTTACGACCACAACCGATTACCCGAGAGGAGAAGAAACTACCGAAGAGGTTATTGATTATATGAACAGTCTTGAAGAAGACACCACAGAGCTTTGGCGTGCGGAGATGACTTCAACGCAAACTCTTAATGACGGTGCGCTTAATCACTATGACGGACTTTCAATGTTCAATTCAATGGCTAATGTTAATATGACAAGATTTTTTGAAAACTTCGGTTTAATGGGATGGAAAAGCGGAAACCGTTACACATATGCCGAAAGCTCACCCGTTGCCAATCTGTTTATGAACCTTAAATATCTTGTTGCACGTGACGGAACCTATAGAAACACTTACGACCTCAGCGAGGTTTATACACTTGCAAATGAAAAACTTCTTAAAAACAATCATTATCTTCCCATGGGATTTATGACGGACAGCAAGCTGTCGCAGTGGGTAGAAAACGACAATGAAGACCAATTTAATCCGTTTGACACACAGAGTGAATTTTTTAAGCTTGCAACGGGAGTGGATGAAAACGTCTATACTCCGCTTGAGGTTGAGAGTCAGGGACATTATGATTCAAGCAAATTCAGCGTCAGCAAGACATCATACGGAAATTATTCGTTCAGCTGTCTTGACGGCTCAATCACACCGAATGTAAAGTGGAATTACACAGCTCCGAAAGACGGCATTTACTGTATGTATGCCGATATTACCGGCGGTGACGATATTACAATTATGCAAAACGATGTGGCTCAGTCTAAGACATACGGAATGGGACGTTCATATATTGCCTGCATAGGTTACTTTAATCAGGGCGATAAAATTTCAGTATATTCACAGCTCAAACAGGGACAGGCAGGCACCGCAAAAGTTTATGTAAACCTGTTTAATCAGGATGTGTTTGAAAAAGGATATGAAGCGGTAAGCCGTGATGTTATGACTGCAACAAAGGTCACGGGAAGTTCTGTAGAGGGAACAATAAACGTAACAAAAGATGGATTGTTCTATACATCTATTCCATACGAAAAAGGCTGGACAGCTGTTGTTGACGGACAAAAGGTTGACATCACTCCGGTTGGAAATTCACTGGTTGCTTTTCCGCTTTCTGTCGGGGAGCACACAATAAGTCTTTATTATTATCCTCAGGGATTCTGGCAGGGATTTACTGTTTCTGTAATTTGTGCCGCAGCATTTGCCGCATTGTGCATATATGTTTATATCTTTAAAAAACGCAAAAGCAAACCGCAGGAAAAACCCGCTGAAATAACAGATAATAACAATTAATCCGAGATACAGGAGATTATAATGCTTAATCAATTTTCAAGAACCGAATTGCTTTTGGGCAAAGAGTCTATGGAAAAACTCAAAAATTCAAAGGTGGCTGTATTCGGAATAGGAGGAGTCGGCGGATATACAGCCGAAGCTCTTGTTCGCAGCGGAGTCGGTACCCTTGACTTGATTGATGATGACAAAGTTTGTCTTACCAATATTAACCGACAGATTTTTGCAACACGCAAAACTGTAGGAAAATATAAGGTTGATGTTGCAGAAGAAAGACTTCACGATATCAATCCCGATGCGGTAATAAACACTCACAAAACATTTTATATGCCTGACACCGCAGAGCAGTTTGATTTTTTACAATACGATTACATTGTTGACGCAATTGATACGGTGACAGGAAAGATTACGCTTGTTGTTAATGCCGACAAGGCAGGAACTCCGATTATCAGTTCAATGGGTGCAGGCAACAAACTTGACGCATCGGCTTTTGAGGTTGCCGACATATACAGCACGTCTGTATGTCCGCTTGCAAGGGTAATGAGAACCGAACTCAGAAAGCGAAAAATTAAGAGATTAAAGGTTGTTTATTCAAAAGAAAAACCGATTACGCCCGTTGACGATATGGCAATAAGCTGCAAGCAGCACTGCATTTGCCCTCCGGGAACGGCAAGAAAATGCACTCAGCGCCGTCAGGTTCCGGGAAGCACGGCATTTGTTCCGTCTGTGGTAGGATTGATTATTGCGGGTGAGGTTGTCAAAGACCTAATTCGTTAAATTGTTGTAAATATATAAACAAAGGCACGACAGTCGGAATAAAGCTGTCGTGCCCGTTTTTTATCTGATTTTAAACATCGAAAAGCCGATTGCTGTCAATTTATTGTTTAATGCTTCAAACGTTTTTATTTTCAGCCAAAAATTGTTCAAGTAAATCTGCCGCATATCTGCAAAGTTCCGAACACGGACGCACTTTGTAGTAATTGTCGGTGCGTTCGCTCGGTGTGGGATTATCCTTGCCTTTTATACGCAGGTTAAGTAAATCTCTGCATATAATTGAGCCGTTGTCTGCTTTGAATTTTTCAGCCAGGGCTTGTACATCCTTGTATAGTTCTGCCTTTTTGCCACGATTTTCCTGAGTGCTTTTTCCCTCGGCAAGTCCGAGAATCATATTTATTCCCGAAAATGTGCCGCAAACTTCCCTGAGTCTGCCGATTCCGCCGCCAAAAGGTGCGGCAATCATTGCAGCCGTTTCTTTTTCAAGCCCAAAATCTTCGCAAAATGCAAGTACAACTGCCTGAGAGCAGTTATATCCGTTTTCAAAATAGTTTTTTGCAATATCGCCTTTACTCATATTATCATCCCTTTTGGCATAAGTATATCACTTTGAGCAAGTTTTTTCAACCGATTTTTACTTGTTAATTCGGTGTGTGTGTGATATAATTATCCTGATTATTATCCCCTTCTTTGCTTTCAAAGAGCGGAGATTACAAATGAAATTAGGTGACGCTATGTCTTTTCCACAGGATAAAATAAGAAATTTCAGTATCATTGCTCATATCGACCACGGCAAAAGTACACTTGCCGACCGTATTCTTGAGCAAACCAATTCGGTTTCAAAGCGTGATATGGAAGCTCAACTTCTTGATGATATGGAGCTTGAGCGTGAGCGCGGAATTACAATAAAAGCACGTGCGGTAAGCGTAGTATATTCTGCCGATGACGGCGAAAAATATCTTTTTAATCTGATTGACACGCCCGGCCACGTTGATTTTAACTATGAGGTTTCCCGTTCGCTTGCCGCTTGTGAGGGCGCAATACTTGTAGTTGACGCATCACAGGGAATTGAAGCTCAAACTCTTGCAAACACATATCTTGCGGTTGACAGCGGTCTTGAAATTGTCCCTGTTGTCAACAAGATTGACCTGCCCGGTGCCGACCCTGACAGGGTAATTAACGAAATTGAGGATGTAATCGGAATACCTGCTCAGGATGCGCCGAAAATTTCCGCGAAAGCCGGAATCAACATACATGCGGTTTTGGAAAAAGTTGTAACGGATATTCCTGCGCCGACAGGCAACAAAGACGCACCCTTGCGTGCATTGATTTTCGACAGCTATTATGACAGCTACAAGGGCGTAATTATTTATGTAAGACTTAAAGAAGGTCAAATTCATCCGGGTGATGAATTTAAGCTTATGGCAACAGGAAGTAAATTCAATGTTGTTGAGTGCGGACTTATGCACGCCACTACAATGGAAAGCACCGACGGGCTTTATGCCGGTGAGGTTGGTTATATTGCGGCTTCAATCAAGACGTTGGCTGACGCAAAGGTTGGCGATACGGTAACGTTAACATCAAATCCTGCCGAAGAACCTCTTCCGGGTTACAGAGAAGCAAATCCGATGGTTTTCTGCGGTATTTACCCCGTTGACGGTGCAAAATACGGTGATTTAAAGGATGCTCTTGAAAAACTTCAACTCAACGATGCTGCACTTTCGTTTGAACCTGAAACTTCGATTGCGCTCGGATTCGGTTTCAGATGCGGATTTTTGGGACTTTTGCATATGGAAATCATCCAAGAAAGGCTTGAACGCGAATATCAGCTTGACCTTATAACAACTGCTCCGAGCGTTATTTATCGCATTACACGCACCGACGGTACGGTTGAAATGATTGACAATCCAACAAATTATCCTGATCCGTCGCTGATTCAAACAGCTGAAGAACCTGTTACCGACGCACATATTTACACTCCGAAAGAGTACGTCGGAAATATTATGGAATTATGTCAGGACAGACGGGGTACCTTTGTCGATATGCAGTATATAGACGCCGACAGAGTTGATTTGCATTACATTCTGCCGCTTGCCGAGATAATCTATGACTTTTTTGACACTCTAAAATCACGCACAAGAGGATATGCTTCTTTTGATTATGAAATGAAAGAATACGTTCCGAGCCAACTTGTAAAGCTTGATATTATGCTTAACGGAGAAGTTGTTGATGCGCTTTCGTTTATTATTCACAAGGACAAAGCGTACGGAAGAGCCAGAAAAATGGCGGAAAAATTAAAAGAAAAAATTCCGCGCCAGCTATTTGAAGTACCGATTCAAGCGTGCATAGGAGGCAAAATCATTGCCAGAGAAACCGTAAAGGCAATGCGCAAGGACGTGCTTGCAAAGTGCTACGGCGGTGACATCAGCCGAAAGAAAAAGCTGCTTGAAAAGCAAAAAGAGGGTAAGAAACGTATGCGCCAGTTAGGTTCTGTTGAGGTTCCGCAGGAGGCGTTTATGGCAGTGTTAAAATTGGATACCGACTAACAATACAGTCGGAACGTCCTATTTCTCTAAGTCGGTTGCCGGTTTATACTTTTGCAAGCAAAGAAGAAAGGTGCTCCGATTTAAAACATCGGGCTGCAAAACTTTTAACAATGTTTAACACATAATTAACAAGCGAAGCGCATAAACTTGTGCTTCGCTTTGTTTTTGCGTTATTTTAATTTATTAACATTTTATAACATAAACTGTTCTGTTAATTATATGTTGAAAAGTTTTTGTTTTGATAAAAGGTTAAATAATCGGTTTTTCATATAATCCGGAAAACCAAATATTGCGACAATTAACATTCTGTGTTATAAATTTCTACAAGAAAAACGGGTTGCATAGGCAACCCGTTTAATCAGTTATTTTGTAATTGTTTTAAATTACTTGTGGCTTACGTGCCAGATTTCCTTAGCATACTCTACAATTGCACGGTCAGATGAGAACTTGCCTGCATTTGCAATATTAATAAGGCACTTTCTGCCGAATGCTTTACGGTCAGCATAATCTGTGTTAGCTTTAATTTTTGCGTCAACATAAAGAGGAAGATCATAGATAAGGAAGTAGTTGTCAGCTTTCTGCCAGCTTGAATCCTTAAGAAGTGAATCGTGAAGCTCCTTAAAGCTGCCTTCGCCCTGTGCTCCGTCATCATCGAATGTGCCGTCGATAAGTGTATCAACAACTCTCTTGATTTCAGGATTAGCGTCGTAAAGCTTCTTAGGATCATAACCTTCTGCTTTGAGCTTTTCAAGGTCTTCAACTCTTGCGCCGAAGATGTATTCGTTCTCTTCGCCTGCACACTCTGCAATTTCGATGTTTGCACCGTCATATGTTCCGAGTGTAAGCGCACCGTTGAGCATAAACTTCATGTTACCTGTACCGGAAGCTTCAAGACCTGCTGTTGATGTTTGCTCCGAAAGGTCAGCGGCAACAACAATCTTTTCTGCGTAAGATACGTTATAGTTTGAAATAAAGTAAACCTGAAGCAAATCCTTTGTGTCAGGATCATTGTTTACAAGGTTAGCAATCTCGTTGATGTACTTGATGATTGCCTTTGCTCTTGCATATCCCGGAGCAGCTTTTGCGCCGAAGATGAATGTTGTCGGTGTCCAGTTCTTAAGTTTGTTTTCCTTAAGTCTGTAATAAATTGTCATGATAGAGAAAGCATTAAGAAGCTGTCTCTTGTACTCGTGAAGACGCTTAACCTGAATATCAAAGATTGTGTCGGGATTTACATCATAGCCGTCCATCTTTTTGATGTACTCGGCAAGCTGAACTTTCTTTTTCTTCTTGATTGTATTGAACTTGTTGATTGTTCTTGTGTCGTTTACAGATTCGTTAAGCTTTGAAATAAGTGAAAGATTTGTAAGCCAATCGTCAGAACCAACCTTGTCTGTAATCATAGCTGCAAGCTCGGGGTTGCAAAGACCGAGCCAACGACGCTGTGTGATACCGTTTGTTTTGTTCTGGAATCTTTCGGGATATACCTGATACCACTCTTTAAGAACATCGTCCTTAAGAATCTCGGTGTGAAGCTGAGCAACACCGTTTACATAAGTTGAAGCGTATGTTGCAAGTCTTGCCATATGAACAATGTTGCCGTCAACAATGCGCATTTTAGCTTTCATATCTTCGCTGATACCTTTTGCGGTAAGCTCTTCCTGGCACTTGTTGGCAATAAGGCAAATGATGTGATAAATTTCGGGAACAACCTGAGTCATAAGGTCAGCAGGCCATTTCTCAAGAGCCTCGCCGAGTACTGTGTGATTTGTATAAGCGCAAGTCTTTCTTGCAATTTCAAATGCTTCGTCAAAGTTCATATTCTCAAGCATAAGAAGTCTTACAAGTTCGGGTACGCATGATACAGGGTGTGTGTCGTTAAGCTGAATTGCATTTTCTTTTGCAAAATAGCTGAAATCGTTGCCGTGCTTTGCTTTATAACGGCGCATAATGTCCTGAAGGGAAGCAGAACAGAAGAAATACTGCTGCTTGAGTCTGAGAACTTTTCCTTCATATTTGTTGTCGTTGGGATAAAGAACCTTTGTGATGTTTTCGGCGTCGTTCTTTTCTTTAACGGCTTTGTCGTATTCTGTATTGTTAAATGCTGTAAAGTCAAAATCATTAACAGCTTCAGCCTGCCAAAGTCTGAGTGTGTTGATGTTGCTTGTCTTGCAACCGATAACAGCCATATCATACGGAACAGCTCTTACAGTCTGGTCTTTAAACGAAACCAAAACAGCTTCGTCTTCTCTGCGCAGACACCACGGATCTTCAAATCTCTGCCAGTTGTCTGAAATTTCAACCTGGTAGCCGTCCTTGATGAGCTGTTTGAAAAGACCGTACTTGTAACGGATTCCGTAGCCGTCAAGCGGAACTTCCTGAGTTGCGGCACTGTCAAGATAGCATGCGGCAAGTCTTCCGAGACCGCCGTTACCGAGAGCTGCGTCGTCGATATCTTCAAAAACATTGATGTCAACGCCTCTTTTCTTAAGAAGCTTCTTAACTTCTTCAAGAATACCGAGACAGTACAGGTTGTTGTACATCATTCTGCCCATAAGGAACTCGGCCGAGAAATAGTAAGCTCTGCGGTTGTTGTTGTGCTTGGCTTTGCTTGCTTCCCAGTTTGGTGCGATTTCGCCCATAACCGCTTTGCCAAGTGCAAGGTGAAGTTCGGAAGGAGTAAGTTCTTCAACCTGTTTGCAGTACATTGACTGTGCTGTCAGCTCAAGCTTTTCCATAATATTACCCATTATTTAGTCCTCCAGTCGTCCGCTATTTACAGACATTGTTTTTAATTTATCTGCAAGCTCTTCTGTAAGAGCATCGCTTTTAAGTCTCCATGTCCAGTTGTTGCCGAGTGTAGACGGCGTATTCATTCTTGATTCTTTGCCAAGCCCGAGAACATCCTGCATAGGAACAATTGCGGTGTTTGCTTTGCTTTCGTATGCAACTCTGATAAGTCCCCAGTTAAACGGCTCGTCCTCAGGCATTTTGCAATATTCTCTTGCATATCTGAGATCGTTTGGATTTGCGGTTTCCGCCCATCCCATTACGGTGTCGTTGTCGTGAGTGCCTGTGTATACTACGCAATTTTCGGTGTAGTTGTGCGGCAGATAATCATTTTCTTCTCCGCTGTCAAAAGCAAATTCAAGAACTTTCATTCCCGGATAGCCCGTTTGCTGCATAAGCTCGGTAACGTCAGGTGTAAGTGTGCCCAAGTCTTCCGCAACAATTTCGATTTTGCCGAGAGCTTCTTCCATCATATTGAAGAATTTTATTCTCGGGCCTTCAATCCATTCGCCGTTTACTGCGTTTTCGGCAGGGAACGGGATTGAATAATAGCTTGCGAATGCTCTGAAGTGGTCGATTCTTGTGATATCATAAAGCTTTGAAGCAGCCTTTATGCGCTCAAACCACCAGTCGTAATCTGTCTGTTCAAGATAATCCCAGTCATAAAGAGGATTTCCCCAAAGCTGACCTGTTGCCGAAAAGTAATCCGGAGGACAACCTGCCACCGCAATCGGGTCTCCGTCGTCATAAAGCTGAAAAATTTCCGGGTTAGCCCATGTGTCTGCGCTGTCCATCGCAACATAAATCGGCATATCTCCCAAAATTTTGATGCCCAATCCGTTTACATATGCACGAAAGGCTTCCCATTGTTCATAAAATTTAAACTGAACAAATTTCCAGAAGTCAACTTCGTCTTTGTATTTGCGCTCGTAACGCGCAACGGCTTTTTCGTCACGCATTTTAATTTCTTCATCCGGCCATTCTGTCCAAGAACGCATATCAAAGCTCTTTTTAACAGCCATATACAGCGCATAATTTTTCAACCATCCTGAATTTTTACGTTTAAAGCTTGTAAATTCTTTTTGGTTGCCTTGCTGTTTAAAATTGTTATAAGCAATTTTTAAAACATCAAATCTGCTGTTATAAATTTTCTCATAATCAACTTCGCTGTCGTTGCTGCCCCAATCATAGCTTTCAATCTGCTCTTTGGTAACAAGACCTTCCTCACACAAAGTGTCAAGGTCAATCAAGTACGGATTGCCTGCATAAGTCGAAAACGACTGGTAAGGTGAGTCGCCGTAGCTTGTGGGACCTACAGGCAAAATCTGCCATATGGTTTGTCCCGAAGCCTTTAGAAAGTCGGCAAATTTACGGGCTTCTTTGCCAATCGTTCCGATACCGTAGGGGGAAGGAAGTGAAGTAATAGAGAGCAATACACCTGCACTTCTTGCCATAAAATCAACTCCATTTCAAACGGATATTTAATTCTTCTCGGATTTTATGCATTTTTCAACACAAAAACCCATAATAACAATCTTATTCTATCATACAATATTATATTTTTCAAGTGTTTTTATATTGTACAAAAAGGTTTGCCGCACATTTAAACTTTATGCGTAAATGCGCAATTTTACTGTATGAATTGCACAGTAAACATCTTATTTAAACATATTGTGAAGTTCGTTTATTATTGCAAACAACGCCATATCCGACGTAAGACGTCTGATGTAACTCCTTGAATTTGTCATATTTTCGTTACCGCCCAGGTTTAACTTGATTGCATACGACTTGTCTTTTGTGCAAACGCCGACAAAAACAAGGCCTACCGGTTTTTCTTTGGTTCCTCCCGTCGGTCCCGCTATTCCTGTTGTGCTGATGCCTATGTCTGCGCCTGAAATCTTTTTTACTCCCTCTGCCATTTGCATTGCCGTTTCTGCCGAAACAGCTCCCAACACGGTGAGTGTTTCGTTGTTTACGCCGAGCACTTTATGTTTAATTTCGTTTGAGTACGAGCAAATTCCACATTCAAAAACCGAGCTTGCTCCGCTCACACGTGTTATTCTTTCGCTTACAAAACCTCCGGTACAGCTTTCTGCGGTTGCAACGTGCAGATTATTGTTTGCAAGCCTTTCAACAACGATTTCTTCCAAAGTGTCGGCGTCAAGGTTGTTTTTTCTCAGCAATCGGATAATATCAATATCTGTAAGAGTTACCACAAAATCATCTCCAAAAAGTATTCTTTAGTCTATTTTAACACCTCATATTACTTATTGCAATTAATTTTGAACTTTGGTATTATATATGTAATATCGAATAATTTTACTTATAAAAAATTTGTTTATATTTTATTTTTCTTTGCATTATTGATTATTAAAATCTGAGAATTTTTGAGGTTTTTATGGCTTGGTTTTTTACTGAACACGAAATAAACGGCGAACAATATGTAATATCCGGTGAAAACGCAAAACATATTTCAAAAGCTTTGCGTATGAAAACAGGGGAAAATCTCACTCTTGTAACGCCGAATTCGGTTCAATGCTCCTGCAAAATCACAAACGTTGATACTGATTGTGTTACGGTTGATGTTCTTTCTAAAATGCCGTGCGAAAACGAACCCGATGTTTTTGTCACACTTTATCAGGCTCTGCCGAAAGGCGATAAAATGGAATACATAATTCAAAAATGTGTTGAGCTTGGAGTAGGTCGAATTGTTCCTGTTGTTTCCGCAAGGTGCGTTTCGCGTCCGGACTCAAAGTCTCTTGCCAAAAAGCGTGAACGCTGGCAAAAAATTGCACTTCAGGCGGCAATGCAATCCCGACGAGGCATAATACCGCAAGTATGCGATTGTGTGAACTTTAACTCGGCTGCCGAACTTTCGTCACAAAACGAAAAGACCGTTATTTTTTATGAAATGGGCGGTCAGTCCGTAAAGACCGTTTTGTCGGACGAACCTAAAACCGTCGGAATGTTTATTGGCAGTGAGGGCGGATTTGAAGCGGGTGAGGTTGAAAAAATCATCTCTGTCGGAGGCGTTGCCGCAACATTGGGCAGACGAATCCTTCGCGCGGAAACCGCACCGCTTGCCGCCTTATCAATAATAATGTACCAGACCGACAATTTTTAATCTGCAGCGTAGAAGTTTACAGATTATAGGACAGCTTTGAACACGTCCTCACTATTTACCGCTGACTCTCACTTTTTTTGTCAGCAGCGAAGAAACTTACAGATTATAGGATAGTTTTGAGCACGTCCTCACTATTTACCGCTGACTCTCACTTTTTTTGTCAGCAGCGAAGAAAC
>CAVBYX010000035.1:0-62607 GCA_963599905.1 Acutalibacteraceae bacterium | reverse complement strand
GGTCGTGAGGACAATACTTGATATTAGGATTATCTTCAAGTCTTTTTACAATATCAATCAACTCTTCCGGAGTGCTTCTGTCGCCTGCCTTAATAGCTGTTCGGCAAGCAACATTGTGATAAAACCAATCCATTTTTTCCGTAAAGATGTCGTTTTTGCCTTGTGCAATATAATCAGACATTTCAACAATACTGTCGGTTATTTCGGAAGCGTCAAGATACTGCGGGGCACTGCGGACTATTACGGAGCTGTTCCCGAAGTCTTCAACGTCAAAAGCACAATTTTTGAACATTTCAAGGTTATTAATTGCGGCGTCATATTCCGCCTTGCCAAGTGTTACCGTTATCGGCTGCAACAAAATCTGAGAAAAAGACGCTGCTTTTTCCGCTTTTAACCGTTCGTAAATCATTCGTTCGTGAGCGGCGTGTTTATCAATAAAAATAACCTCGCTTTTATTTTTTTCCGCAATTATGTATGTTCCGAAAACCTCGCCGATATATCTGATCACATTGTTGTCTTTTTCTATGAGCCTGATTTCGTTATCATCTTTAACTTCCGCTCTTGTTTCGGTCTGTTTTTCCCGAGTAATCACAGGCGGATTGTAAGGAATATCAATATTTTTAACTTCATTTGATTCGGATTCATCAACAAATATATTAATGTCTGCATTTTTAGAGTAGCTTTGTTCTCTTTTGGCGTTATTTATTGCCTGCTTTGAATACAAATCAAACGGAGCCTGACTGTCGGAAACTTTTAAATTGTCAATATTAACCGACTTTTGAGGATTAACCGTTTTTTGCGGCTTTGGCTCAGGCTCGGTAAACTCAACCGATTCAAACGGATTAAAATCATTATTTTGTCTGAGATTTTGTGTTTTGAGTTTGTTTTCCTGATTTTGTTTTTGTTCTGTGATTTTGTTGGCATTTTGATGCTTAAAAACAACATCCGCATTTTCAAACGGGTTGAATTTTTTAATATCATTAAAAGCAGAGTCTGTTTTGAACACAGCCTGCTTTCTGTCGTCGAATTTCATCAGCGACGATTTTACCGCATGATACACTGCGTCAAACACAGGACGCTCGTTAATAAACCTTACTTCTATTTTAGCGGGGTGAACATTTACGTCAATAAGCTCATACGGAAGTTTGATGTTCAGAACACATGACGGGAACTTGCCAACCATAATTGAGCCTTTGAAAGCTTCCTCAATTGCAGCCATTGCGGTTCTTGTCTTAACATAACGGCCGTTAATAAAGAAATTCTGCATATTTCTGTTTGGACGTGAATAGACAGGCTTTGAAATATAGCCTGTTATTTTAATTGAATCAAGCTGATAGTCAACGGGAATAAGTCCGTTGGCAAAATCACGTCCGAACACCGAATATATTGCAGACATTAACTTTCCGTCGCCGTAAGTTTTAAGAACCTGTTTTCCGTCACGAATATATGTGAATGCAATTTCAGGATGAGAAAGGGCTGTTTTATCAATTATATTTGATACGGCGTTTCCCTCTGAAATATCCTTTTTCAAAAATTTGGCACGAGCCGGAATGTTATAAAAAAGGTCTCTTATGACAAAAGTTGTTCCGTTGGGACAACCTGCTTCCTCAAAGCTTTTTTCTTCTCCGCCCTCTATAATATATGAAGTGCCTGTTTCATCATTTATATTTTTTGTTATAAGCTGAAGGCGTGATACCGCACAAATCGAAGCAAGCGCTTCACCCCTGAAACCGAGTGTTGGAATGCTTTCAAGGTCGGTTTCCGCTTTAACTTTGCTTGTGGCGTGTCGCAAAAAAGCAACCTTGACATCATCTCGCGCAATTCCGCAACCGTCATCGGCGATGCGCATAAAGGTAGTTCCGCCGTGCTTGATTTCTGCCGTAATGTGTTTTGCGCCTGCATCTATTGAATTTTCGATTAATTCCTTTATGACGGATGCCGGACGTTCAACAACTTCGCCGGCTGCAATCAATTCAGCAACATGCTTATCAAGAACATTTATAACTCCCGTATGCGTCACCACCTTTGTACAGACAATCAATTTAAATCATTTTTTTAAGTTCATAAAGCAAATTCATAGTTTCAATCGGAGTAAGCGTATTTATATCAACCGAATTAATCTTATCAATAATCGGCATCTGTGCAGATGATATAAGGCTCAGCTGCATATTGTCGCTTTCATCGGACTTTTCGGTTTTAATTTCAGATTTTCCGCTCTCAAGCTCGGACAAAATTTCTTTTGCACGATTAATAATCGACTGAGGTACGCCGGCAAGCTTTGCAACTTCTATTCCGTAGCTGTCATCCGCTCCGCCCTTTACAATGCGGCGCAGGAACGTAATGTCATCGCCGCGCTTTTTTACGGCTATGCTGTAATTCTTTACCCCGTCAAGCAAATCTTCCATAACGGTAAGTTCGTGATAATGTGTGGCAAAAAGAGTCTTGGCGCCGAGTTTTTTCTTATCCGCACAAAATTCAAGAACAGCCCTTGCAATGCTCATTCCGTCAAAGGTGGAAGTGCCTCTGCCGATTTCGTCAAGAATAAGTAAACTTTTTGATGTTGCGGTTTTTACAATATTTGCAACTTCACTCATCTCAACCATAAACGTTGACTGACCCGAAGCCAAGTCATCGGAAGCACCGACTCGGGTAAATATACTGTCTACAATACCGATTTCGGCAGACGAAGCAGGAACAAAACTGCCCATTTGCGCAAGCAAAACTATGAGAGCAATTTGTCTCATATACGTTGATTTGCCCGCCATATTCGGGCCCGTTATTATTGCCACTCTGTCGGAATTACTGTCAAGATAAACATCATTCGGTACAAACGGTGCGTCCTTTAGCAGTGCCTCAACCACCGGATGACGTGAATCCTTAATTTTTATTGAAGACGATTGATTTACATAAGGACGAATATAGCAATTATCGGACGCAACATTTGCAAGCGAAGTAATTACATCAAGGGTTGCGATTGCCTTTGCGGTATTCTGAATACGTTCAAGATTTTCGGCAACTTGGGTTCTGACGGATTCAAAAATCGAATACTCCATTGCGACAGACCTGTCTTTTGCGCCGAGTATTCTGGATTCGACTTCTTTTAAATCCTGAGTTATATATCTCTCACAATTAGTAAGAGTTTGTTTTCTGATATAAGTATCGGGAACCTGAGATTTGTATGAATTGGAAACCTCTATGTAATAACCGAACACTCTGTTATATCCGACCTTGAGCTTGGGAATTCCTGTCGCTTCACGCTGTTCGGCTTCAATTTGGGCAAGGATTTCCTTAGAATTATTCATATCGCTTGTTACGCTGTCAAGCTCGGTATTATATCCCCGCTTTATCATTCCGCCCTCACGCACGGTAAACGGCGGATCGTCAACAATTGCGTTTTCAATCAAAGTATGAATATCATCAAGTGTATCAATATTTTTATGTATATATTTCAGATATGCGGCATTACAGCCCGAAGTCAGTTCTGAAATTTTGGGCAAAGTTTGAATTGCCGAACACAAAGAGCGCAAGTCTCTTGCATTGGCTGAACCGTAGACAATTTTTGTCATAAGTCTTTCTATATCAAATATGCCCGTGATTTCTTCGGTAATTTCAAGCCTTAGCACATTGTTGTTTACAAGTTCCTCGACGGCACTCTGGCGGTTATTTATTGAGGTTATGTTCATCAGCGGGTGCTCAAGCCACGAACGAATAAGCCTCTTGCCCATTGCCGTTTTTGTTTTATCTATTACCCAAAGCAAAGAACCTTTCTTTTCTTTTGTAAGCATTGTCTGCGTAAGTTCAAGATTGCGCTGGGTATTATAATCAAGTTTCATATATTGGCTTTCACTGAAAAGCTCAATATGGCTTATTCTCTCAAGACCGCTTTTCTGCGTGTCTTTCAAATAATTAATAAGCGCGCCGATTGCAGATATAAGTGAGGTTTTGTCCGCAACATTTTGCGATTCGTCGCCGAACTGATTCTGAACGGTGTTAAGGCAAGTGTCAAAGTCAAATTTAGAATCCTCAAGCATCTCAACACCGGCGGAAAGCTTGTTCTTAATAAACGACGGAAGTTCCTTAATATTTACAATGTCTCCGCCGATTAAAATTTCACGTGGATTATAACTTGAAAGCTGGCTTGTAAGAACATTATAAAAGCCTTTTCCCGAAACCTCGGTGGCATATAATTCTCCTGTGGAAATATCGCAAAAACACAAACCAAGCTTTTTATCTTTGGAGAACATACAACAAATGTAGTTGTTTTTTCCCTCGTCAAGCATACTTTGCTCAAGAACCGTTCCCGGAGTGATAACACGAATTATATCACGCTTTACAAGACCTTTTGCCTTTGCAGGGTCTTCGGTTTGCTCACATATTGCAACCTTGTATCCTTTGGCAACAAGACGGGCAATATATCCCTCACAACTGTGAAAAGGAACTCCGCACATCGGAGCACGTTCTTCCTGACCGCAGTCACGACCTGTCAGAGTAAGTTCAAGTTCCTTTGAAGCAAGCTTGGCGTCATCGTAGAACATTTCGTAGAAATCTCCGAGTCGAAAGAAAAGAATGCTGTCCTTGTTTTCTTCTTTTATTTTAAAATATTGTTTCATCATCGGAGACAACTCTGCCATATTCTCACTCCCCTAAACTATGCTGAATGTCGCTAATCAGTGACAGCCGCCGCAACTCTCACAGCTTCCCGAACAAGACGACTGTGAATAATCGGCAGTGTCGGGGTCTGCGCCCTCGGCAGACTGCTGTATTATTGCAAGCACTCTGTTGGCAACCGCATCAAATTCTTCTTTTGCAGAGTTGTATGCAATCATATTTTCGTTTGACATAATCTTTGAGTATACTTCACGCATTTCGGTGTTTAGCTGAGAAAGCTTGTCCTGGTCTCTTTCTTTTTTGGAAGCCTCATTGTTTATTGACATTCTTTTAAGGTTAAACTCACCGATAAGGCTCTGAAGTTCCGTATCGGCGTCAGCCTTATCCTGAACCTCATGAAGCTTAATATAGCTTTCTTCCTGCTGAATAGCCTTTCCGAGTTCTCTTGCCAATGCAATAATATCCATTTTATACCTCCGTTATACTAATTCGCCCTTTAAAATCCAATTGCGGGCCTTTGTGATTTTTGCATTTTGGAATGTACCGATTAATTCTTTAGATGCTTCAAGCTCAACAATTATGTTACCGCTTGTCCGAGCCTCAAGCTCATTATTTTTTCCCGTTTCTTTTTCAATAAGAACCTTTTCGATTTTTCCGACCATTGAAGAACAGCGCTTTGCTGCAATTTCTTCCTGCACATCAAGCAATTCTCTGAACCATTTTGACTTTTCTTCATAAGGAATCGGGTCATCCATTTTTTCAGCCGGAGTACCTTTTCTGGGTGAAAAAATAAATGTAAACAAAGAAGTAAATTCGACTTCTTTTATGAGTGAAAGAGTTTGTTTGAAATCTTCATAGGTTTCACCCGGAAAACCGACAATTATATCGCTTGTAAGTGACAGACCGTCAATCTTTTCCTTGGCATAATTTATCGTTTCAAGGTACTTCTTTCTGTCATAATGGCGGTTCATAGCCTTTAAGATTCTGTCCGAACCGCTTTGAAAAGGAAGGTGAAGATGTCTGCTTATATGGGTGCCGTCGGCAATTGCGTCAATTAATTCTTTTGAGCAATCCTTAGGATGCGAAGTCATAAATCTGAGCCAATAGTCGCCGTCAATTGAATCTATACTTCTAAGAAGCTGGGCAAACGACACCTTGTTTTCAAGGGTTTTGCCGTAGGAATTGACATTTTGACCAAGCAACGTAATATCCTTATATCCCGACTTTATCATTTGACCGGCTTCGCTTATAATAATATCCTTTTCACGGCTGCGTTCTCTGCCGCGTACATACGGCACAATACAGTATGTGCAAAAATTATTGCAACCATACATTATCGGAAGCCAACCCTTAAAAGTGCCGTCACGGCGAACGGGAATCCCCTCGTATATCTTATTATCGTCATTACCGCGTTCAAACACACGCTTGCCGTTTACAAGCGAATTGTACATAAGCTCGGGAAAATGATGCAGGGAATGTGTTCCGAAAACAAGACCGACAAAAGGAAAACTTTTGTAAATTCTGTTTGCAACGTGCTCTTGCTCCATCATACAGCCGCAAAGCGCAATCAAAATCTGGGGATGTTTGCGCTTTAGGTTTTTTAGTGCACCGACATTGCCGAAGACCCTGTCTTCCGCATGTTCACGAACCGCACAGGTGTTAAAAAGGATAAAATCGGCATTATCCGGAGAATCTGCAAAATCAAATCCCGAGTCGCTTAACATACCCTTTATTTTTTCGCTGTCGGCAACATTTTGCTGACAACCGTAGGTGCGAATATAAGCAAGAGGCTTTTCTCCCCTTTTTCGTATTTCCATAATTTCAGCAATCAATTTCATATATTCCGACTGCGAATCAGACAGTTTATCCGGTTGGACAAGAGTATCAGCCAAATAAATGCCTCCTAACCCATTATTAGTATTATCTTCGCTATTATATCACAATACAGATATATTTTCAACCTGAAATTCGGCAATGAATATTTAATTATTTCACCTGATAAATGTTACCGTAAGACGACGGAACCGCACCGACTATAACCGTTTGGGCTATCTCATAATCTGTCGTGTAAGTAATGGAACCTATATAATCAAGTGAAACGGTATTAATTTTGGAGGTTAAAAGAAGCTTTATGTGATGAACGGTTTGATTTATCCCCGCCTGTTCAAATGTACTGACAATTTCCGAGTTAAAACTGCCTGTAATACTCGTGCTCAAACTCAATACGGGACCGAAACCCGACAAAACAGATATGCTTGTAAATGCACCCAAAGGTATATTCACCTCACAATCATAGATTTTGGCAATTTCTTCCTGAGCCGATTCGGTAACCGCTAACTTGATTTTGTCAAGTTTTACGGTATCTGTCTCTATTGATTGAACATTTCCCGATTCGGAATACTTTATCGCTGAAATATCGCTATAACTGTAGTTTAATTCTTCAAGAGCATTTTTTACCGCTCGGCTGATTGCTCTGCCGGACATAATCTCCGATTGGTCACGCACAAATTCGGGCACAAAATCTTCAAGCTTATTTTCGCAAATAACAATTAAGCCTACCGTAAGGGCAATCAGGATTGCGCACAATCTGAATAGAACTTTTTTAATTCCGAAAAATCTTTTATTTTGCTTGCGGCGATAAATCAAAAAAACACCCCTCGTATATAATATACAAAGGGTGCAAATGTGTTAAGTTTTATTCAACGTCTGCGTCGGCATCATCAGCTGTATGAGCACATTCGTCACAACCGCAACCGTGACCGCATTCATCTTCTTCAAAGAGGTCGGAAAAATCAAACTCAAGAAGTTCGCCGCAATTCGGACACTCAATTTCACCTTCAAGAAGGACATCTTCGGAAACATTGAGTTTCTGCCCGCAAGAACCGCAGGTTACCTCATAAAAAGGATTTTCTTCGTCTTCATAATCTTCGTCGTCGCAATCACAACAATCGTCGCAACCGCAATCACAATCCTCATCGAAAAGCTCGGACTCGACGTCAGCCAAATCTTGGTCGATTTCATCAACCTGACCGCTTAAGTCATCGAACAAATCTTCCATATCATTTACGGAATATGAGATGTCATCAAGCAAATCAAGAATTGCGTTGAGAAGCTTAACCTCAGGCTTTGACTCGTCAAGATTAAGACCCTCGGCAAGACCTTTGATGTAAGAAATTTTTTCGGTTAAATTCATATTATTCTCCCGCAGAGATTAAGCTCTGCCCATGTACTCGCCTGTTCTTGTGTCAATTTGAATAACTTCGCCCTCGTCAATAAAAAGAGGAACCTTAATTTCCGCACCTGTTTCAAGAACAGCCGGCTTAGTTGCGTTTGTGGCTGTGTCGCCCTTAAAGCCCGGATCGGTCTTTGTAACCTGGAGCTCCACAAAGTTCGGCGGCTCAACGCCAAACACATTGCCTTTGTATGAAAGCACCTTACAAACCATATTTTCTTTAACAAACTTAAAGTTGTCGCCAAGAACACTTTTGTTTATAGGGAGCTGTTCCCAAGTTTCTGTATCCATAAAGTAATAAAGATCACCGTCTGAATAACTGTACTCCATATCCTTTCTGTCGATAAATGCAGTAGGATATTTATCATTGGGGTTGAAAGTTTTTTCAACAACTGCGCCTGTAATTACATTTCTGATTTTAGTTCTTACAAAAGCAGCACCCTTACCCGGCTTTACATGCTGAAATTCAATAATTGAAACAACCTGTCCGTCCATTTCAAATGTAACGCCGTTTCTGAAATCACCTGCTGAAATCATTATTATAACCTCCTGATTATATTTTATACAGTAAAATTTACTGTAACAATATCAAATAATATTATACATAAAACCAATTAAAAATGCAAGCATTTTATAGTATTATGAGTTCTTTCGGCAAATTCACAAAGTTGTGACAGCCGCAATCGGTAACGCAAAGCATATCCTCTATTCTTACGCCGAATTTGTTCGGAAGATAAATTCCCGGTTCATCGGTTATTATCATTCCGCTTTTCAAAATCGTATCGCTTCTGTAAGATACGGTCGGTGCTTCGTGAATTTCAAGCCCTACACCGTGACCTGTCGCATGACCGAAATAATCGCCGTATCCCGCCTGTTTTATCACATTGCGTGCGGCGTTATCAACATCACTGCACAAGGCTCCCTGTTTGACGGATTTCAGTGCGGTCAGCTGAGCATTAAGCACAATATCATACACAGAGCGCATTTCATCGCTTGCACTCTTCACCGCAACCGTTCGGGTTGTGTCACTGCAATAACCGTCATAAACAGCACCGAAATCGCAGGTAAAAAAGTCGCCCTCCCGTATTCTGTCTTCCGACGGAACACCGTGCGGCAATGAAGTCTTTTTTCCGCTGATTGCAATTAAATCAAAAGATGCCTTTTGTGCACCGTAAAGCTTCATATAATATTCAAGACGTGCGGCAATATCGCTTTCCTTTGTTCCGGGCTTAACATAGTTCAGTGTTTCCAGATAAGCATTTTCCGCAATGTTTTGTGCCGTTTGTATTTTGTCAATTTCGACCTCATCCTTAATGCATCTTATTTCTGAAATCAAATTGTCAAGTTCCGAGCTTGAAAAAGCAGCTATTCCTTCTTTTTCAAAGGCATTTTTGAAAAGCTTAAAACGGGCAACGGTTATTGCGGAAGCTTCAAAATATAAAGATTTAACACTTAATGACTTGCACACATCGGAAACATCAGATGACAGTTTCCTGAAACAAATCACTTCGCAATTCTCGGCAAGCTTTTGTGCAGCCTCAAAATATCTGAAATCAACAAGCAAATATGATTTGTCCGAAGAGATTAGCATAACGCCCTCACTGTGTAAAAAGCCGGAAAAATATCCGACATTTACCTCGTTCGTCAATAAAACCGCTTCATCGGAATTTTTTAGAATTTTTCTTAAAGAATTTACTCGGGATTCAAATTGATTTTCCATTAAATCAAGTCCTTAAGTGCATTTATCGCAAGAAAATAACTGTTTTTTCCGAATCCTGCAATTTGTCCGACACAAACCGGAGCTATAACAGAAGTATGTCTGAACTCTTCTCTTGCATGAATATTTGACATATGAACTTCAATGTAGGGGATTTTTACACAAGCTATTGCATCACGCAAAGCATAGCTGTAATGTGTTAAAGCACCGGCATTGATTACAACGCCCGCATAGCCGTCTTTGGAAGCATGAATTTTATCTATGAGGTCACCCTCATGGTTCGACTGAAATACATCGGCAGAAAAGCCGCATTTTTCGGCATGGTCTTTAATCTGTGCATCTATACTTTGTGCGGACTCCTCGCCGTAAATTCCTTTTTCCCGTACACCGACCATATTAAGGTTCGGGCCGAGCAAAACAAGTATTTTTTTCATAAACTCACCCAAATTATAATTGAATAAAACAAAAAGCGGACAGAATGCTCTGTCCGCCTGTTTGATTACCTGTATTTGCGTTTGCGAGCTGCTTCGGATTTCTTTTTACGCTTTACAGAGGGCTTTTCATAAGCTTCTCTCTTGCGTACCTCAGCAATGACGCCGGCTCTGGCACACTGCTTCTTGAATCGTCTTAAAGCACTTTCAAGTGATTCATTCTCTTTTAATCTAATCTCAGCCATCTATTTTCCCTCCCATCTGCCATACAGCATGGGTAATATGCATATAATTGCAGATATATTATATATTAAGCGGCGAATAATGTCAATAGAAATGTAGAAATTTAGAATAAAACAATTTATATTGTTGTTGAATCACTTAAACGGTTTAAGGTTTAACAACAATATTAACAAGTTTTTTGGGAACAACAATCTCTTTGATTATATTCATTCCGTTAATTGCGCCGGCAACCTTTTCGTCGGCTTTTGCAAGCTCAAGAATTTCATCCTTTGTTGCATCAACAGAAACATTAAGTTTGGCTTTAATCTTTCCGTTCACCTGAACAACGATTTCAACGGTGTTGTCAACACATTTGCTTTCGTCATACTTTGGCCATTCAGCCTCTGCAAGAATACCGTTACCGAGTTTGCAAGTCTCGTATACTTCCTCTGTTATGTGAGGCGCAAACGGGTTAAGCAAAATTGAGAAGACTCTCAGCTCTTCTTTATTGATTGATTTTACGTTTGAAATATCGTTAATTAACGCCATAAGAGTTGCGATAGCCGTATTGAACTTGATATTCTCAATATCTTCGCCAACCTTTTTAATTGCTTTGTGGAACGCACTCTCAAGCTCCGGACGGATTTTATCACCGTCAATGATAATTGTCTGCAAATTCCAATAACGTTCTACAAATCTGCGGCATCCTCTTATGCTTGCCTGACTCCACGGAGCAGCCTTTTCAAAGTCGCCGATAAACATCTCGTAAAGTCGCATTGTATCTGCGCCGTATTCGTCTACAATATCATCGGGATTAACTACGTTTCCTCTTGATTTACTCATTTTCTCGCCGTTTTCGCCCAAAATCATACCGTGTGAAGTGCGTTTTGCATACGGCTCTTTGGTTGGTACCACACCGATGTCATAGAGGAATTTATGCCAGAAGCGGCTGTAAAGCAAATGCAGGGTTGTGTGCTCCATACCGCCGTTGTACCAATCAACAGGCGACCAATACTCAAGAGCTTCTTTTGATGCGAGAGCCTTGTCATTGTGAGGATCCATATATCTCAGATAATACCATGACGAACCTGCCCACTGCGGCATTGTATCTGTTTCACGGTATGCCTTTCCGCCGCAGTGAGGACAAGTGGTTTCTATCCAGTCTGTCATCTTTGCAAGCGGAGATTCGCCGTTATCGGTCGGCTCGTATGATTCAACCATAGGAAGTCTGAGCGGCAGCTCGCTTTCGTCTATCGGAACATAACCGCATTTGTCGCAGTGTACTATCGGAATCGGTTCGCCCCAATAACGCTGACGAGAGAATACCCAGTCACGCAGTTTGTAATTTACCTTTGTGTGACCCTTTCCGTTTTCGGTAAGCCATTCAATTATCTTTTTCTTTGCGTCTTCGACGCTTAATCCGTCAAGAATACCCGAATTTACCATTACTCCGGTCGCACAGTCGGTAAACGCTTCTTCCTGAACATTTCCGCCCTTTACAACCTCGATGATAGGAAGGTCAAACTTCTTTGCAAACTCCCAGTCACGTGTATCGTGGGCAGGAACAGCCATAATTGCGCCGGTACCGTATGATACAAGTACATAATCTGAAATAAATATAGGGATTTCTTTATTGTTCACAGGGTTGACAGCCTTTATTCCTTCAAGCTTAACACCCGTTTTTTCTTTTGCAACTTCTGTACGTTCAAAGTCGGATTTACGTGCGGCGGCAGCCTGATAGTCTCTTACAGCATCAATGTTGGAAATTATGTCTGACCGCTTTTCTATCAGCGGGTGCTCCGGAGAGATTACCATATATGTAGCACCGTAGAGTGTATCGGGACGGGTGGTATAAACCGTAAGCGTATCGCCTGTTGTTGTATTGAAGTCAACCTCGGCGCCCGTACTTCTTCCAATCCAGTTTTTTTGCTGAGCCTTTACACGGTCGGGATAATCAACAAGGTCAAGGTCATTGATGAGTCTGTCGGCATACTCGGTGATTTTGAGCATCCACTGAGACTTTACTTTATGAACAACTTCGCTTCCGCAACGTTCGCAAACACCGTTTACAACCTCTTCGTTTGCAAGTACGCATTTACAGGAAGTGCACCAGTTTACATTCATTTCTTTTTTATAAGCAAGACCGTGTTTAAAAAGCTGAATAAAAATCCACTGAGTCCACTTGTAATAGTCAGGGTCGGTTGTATTTATCTCTCTGCTCCAGTCAAAGGAAATGCCGAGAGACTGAATCTGCTTTTTAAAACGGGCAATATTTTTCTTTGTGACAATTTCGGGATGAATGTGGTTTTTAATTGCAAAATTTTCTGTCGGAAGTCCGAATGCGTCCCAACCGATCGGATAAAGAACATTGTAGCCTTGAAGTCTTCTCTTACGGGCAACCGTATCAAGCGCCGTATACGGACGCGGATGACCGACGTGAAGTCCCTGTCCCGACGGATAAGGAAATTCTATAAGAGCGTAGAATTTTTCTTTATCGGAATGTGGGTCGGCGTGAAAAACACCTTTATCCTCCCATATTTTTTGCCATTTTTGTTCAACTGCTTTATGATTGTATTTCAATTTAATCCCTCCGATTAGTCAATTATACCTGTCAAATCAACAGGTTTTCCGTCCTGCCACAATCTGTCAAGGTCATAGAACTTGCGTGCCTCGTCGGAAAATACGTTTACTATTACATCAACATAGTCAAGCAATATCCATGTGTTTGACCTATATCCCTCTATATGACTGACAGACACACCTGCCTCATCAAGTTTATACTCAATTTCATCTGCAAGAGCCTTGACGTGTGTCGAGCTTGTACCCGTCGCAATTACCATATAATCGGCGAGCACGGAAACATCGCTGATTTCAATAACCTGAATATCAAGACCTTTTTTGCTGTCAATTGCCTTTGCGGCAAGTACCGCCTGTTCGTAAGAAGTCATATGCTTATCCTTTCTTTTTACTCAAAACGATTTCATTATAACAATTCAGTTCATCGGGATGAATTGCAAGTTCACGGGAGCTAAGGTCGGAAAAAGTAAACTGAAAGCCGAAAATCATTGCTTCTTCAAGGCTCCGTTTAGACTTTTTGCGCATAATTTCAATACCCTTATAATCTCGTTCAGCCGAAGTAAAATCGGCAATAAAGATTATCTTTTCAAGAAGTGACATTCCCGATCTTCCGGTGGTATGATACCTGATTGCATTAATTATATCTTCATCCGCAATACCGAGACGGGATTTTACATAAACGCTGCCGCTTATGCCGTGCCATAATTTAGACGCTTTTTTTTGAATATCGTCTAAAATTATACCACCGTCATGTATAATTTGCAACTGCTTATCGGGATCAAGCTCCTTGGTTATATCATGCAGTATACCGGCCGTATATGCCTTTTTAGGGTCGGCACCGTATTGTTTTGCAAGAGAAACCGCCTCTTTGGCAACGTTAAGACAATGAGTATATCTTTTTTTGCCCATCATCGGCTTTATTATCTCACAATAATTCTGCTTGCTCAAAAAATCACTTCCGATATATATTATTTTTTGCTATATATTCATAAACATTCTTGTCCAAAAGTTTTGAAATAATCTCGGGCTTATCTATGTTATCCCTGATGTATGTTGAAGAAACCTGTTCAACCGGGTCGTCAAGGATTATGACATTTGCTCCCAGAGGCTTTAATACGCTGTTGTAATAATCGGTCATAACGCTCTTATCGGAGTCGTTACGCGGGATTGCGGCTATAACCGAATTTTTAAAAATAAGTTTTGGATTTTTCCACTCCGCAAGAGTAAGGAACATATCAGCCCCCATAATCAGATACAATGTATCGCCCGGAAATAACTCTTTAAGTGAATCAAGAGTTTCAAAGGTATAGCTTTTCCCTTTTCGCTTTATTTCAACGTCAGATACTTCAAAACTGCAATCAGTCAAAACGGCAGTCTCGCACATTCTGAATCTGTGCGAAGAATCGACAAGATTTGCGCTTGCTTTATGCGGCGGAGTGTAAGTCGGAATAAAGATAACTTTATTCAATCCGAGTTTATTTTGACAATATCTTGCCAGCTGAATATGGCCGTTATGAATGGGATTGAACGTACCGCCGAGTATACCGATTTTCTTCATTTCTTTTTTGCCTTGGGAAGAACAATAACGGGTTCGTCGGGATTCGGTCTGTAAAGAACAAACTTGGAACCGATCACCTGAACTACGTCGGCATTGCATTTTTCGGCAAGACAATCGGCACATTCACGTGCCGAACAGCCGCTGTTTTCCAAAACCCTGCCCTTTATAATTTCACGAGCAGTCAGAGCTGTGTCAGCCTGCATAATAATGTTATCTGTGATTTCACCCTTGCCGACAATCAAAATTGTGTCAAGCTTATTTGCAAGTCCGCGTAAATAAGCTCTCTGTTTACTTGTTAACATAATTATTCCTTTCAGTCTTTGTCCGAATTTTCAAAATATTTTTTCAGTTCGGCCTGAAGTTTTCTCAAAGATTTTCCCCTGTGGCTTACCTTGTCTTTCTCCTCGGCTGTAAGCTGCGCATAGCTTTTATCTCCGTACAGGAACACAGGATCGTAACCGAAGCCTTTGTCTCCAAAAGGTTCAAATGCAATTTTTCCGTCACATCTGCCTTCTGCTTCTATCTTTGAACCGTCAGCCAAAATACAGCAAATTGCAGAAGTAAAATGCGCATTGCGTTTATCTTCGGGAACATCTTTCATTTCATTTAAAAGCTTTGTGTATCTGTCCTTATCCGTTGCGTTTTCTCCGGCATAGCGGGCGGAATAAACGCCGGGTCTTCCGTCAAGAGCGTCTACGCTGAGTCCCGAGTCATCGGCAACCGCAGGCACACCTGTTTTTTTGAATGCGGCATCAGCCTTTAAAAATGCATTTTCGGCAAATGTTGTTCCGGTTTCTTCCACGTCGTCAAGAACAACGCCTGCTTCTTTTGCGGAAACCGCTTCTATTCCGAGCGGATTTAAAATTCGTTCAAGCTCAACCAATTTTTTTGGATTGTTTGTTGCAATTATAAACTTCATATTAATTCTCCGTTTTTGTAAATAGAGCTTTTGTAAATTCTTCTGCATTGAACGGCTGTAAGTCGTCAATTTGTTCTCCGACGCCGATATACTTAACAGGAATATCAAGTCCGTCTCTGATTGCAAGCACAACGCCGCCCTTGGCTGTTCCGTCAAGCTTTGTCAGCACAATACCTGTGATTCCCGTTGCATCTCTGAATTGCTCAGCCTGATTTACCGCATTTTGTCCCGTTGTGGCGTCAAGAACAAGGAGTTTTTCTTTTGATGCATTCGGAAGCTCACGGTCTATTACCCTGTTTATTTTTGCAAGCTCATCCATAAGATGTTTTTTGTTATGGAGTCTTCCTGCCGTATCGCAGATTATTACATCGGCATTTCTTGCTTTTGCGGCGGATATTGCGTCAAAAATCACAGCCGCAGGGTCACTTCCCTCGCTCTGTTTGATAATTTCGCAACCGCTGCGTTCCGCCCAAATATCAAGTTGTTCTATTGCGGCGGCACGGAAAGTATCGGCTGCCGCAAGTATAACCTTTTTTCCCCGGTTTGAAAGTATTTTTGCAAGTTTGCCTATTGTAGTGGTTTTGCCGACACCGTTTACTCCGATAACAAGAATAATCGACGGCTGAGTTTCAAGGTTAAGTTCATTATCTCCGCCAAGCATATCGCTTACGATTTCTTCAAGCAGACCTGTAATTTGATAAGGAACGGAAACGCCCTCTTCTTTAACTTTCTCAACAAGCTTTTGTCTTATTTTTTGTGATGTCTCAACTCCGACATCACCCATAACCAGCATTTCCTCAAGCTCGTCAAAAAGATCCTCGTCAATTACGGTTGCCGAACACAGCATATTGTCAATTTGACCGATAACTGCGTCTCTTGTCTTTTTTAGTCCTTCTTTAATCTTATTGAAAAATCCCATAATATCATTCCTTTGCTGTTACTTTGTATCAATTCCAAGCTTTGCGGCAACTTCGGTTGAGCGAAGCTCAAGAAGCTTTGATATTCCCTCGTCCTGCATAGTAACACCGTAGAGCACGTCGGCTTCTTCCATAGTACCGCGCCTGTGTGTAATAAGAATAAACTGCGTTTTCTCCGTCATACGGCGAAGATAACTTGCAAATCTGTAAACATTAACGTCATCAAGGGCTGCTTCAATCTCGTCCATTACGCAGAACGGAGCCGGCCTTACTTTCATTATCGAAAAATATAAGGCGATTGCCACAAGGGCTTTTTCTCCGCCCGAAAGTGCGTCAAGGTGTACCACAATTTTGCCCGGCGGGTGAACCAAGATGTCAATTCCGCTCGTGAGAATATTCTCGGGGTCTGACAAAGAAAGCGAAGCCGTACCGCCGCCGAACAGCTCCTTGAATGTATACGTAAAGTTTTTATTTATTTGGTCAAAACTTTCAACAAAAACCTCTTTCATTTGCTTTGTAAGGTTTGTTATAAGCGATGTAATCTCCTTTTTGGACTTCTCGACATCATTAACCTGCGCACTCATAAATTCATAACGCTCGGAAACCTCTTTATATTCCTCAATTGCCGAAACATTAACGGTTCCGAGATTTTTTATGCTCTTCTTTAACTCGTTAAGACGTCTTTGCGCCTTTGGGGCGTCTTCAATTTCAATTGCCGTTTGTTCGGCTTCACGCTTTGTAAGTTCATATTCCTCCCAAAGCTTTGAAATGATATTATCGTATTCTTTTTGAATGTTAAGCTTACGTTCTTCAAGTCTTGCAAGCTCTCTGCCCGAAGTTTCACGCTCGTTTGTCTTATTTCTTTCGGACTCACGCATCTCAATGCTGCGCTTTTCAAGCAAATCTTTTTGCTGAGTTAACGAATTGATTCTGTCGGCAACGGATGAACGGGTATTCTCAAGTGCGATAACATCATTTTTATAAGATTCAATTCTGCCGTTTATTTCGTTAATAACAGATTCTACGCTCTGAATCTGATTAAACAGCTCGGATTTTCTTTCATCGTTGTTTGTGCCCGTGTTGCGGGCATAGACAATTTCGGAATTTAACACGTCAATATCCTTTTGAGCCGTTACAATTTCAAGACGAATATTCTGAAGTAAAGATGAAAGTTCTTCTCTGTTTTTGGTAAGTTCAGCCCTGCTGCCCGTCACATCATTCACGTTTTGTTCGGCTTGGGCTATCTTTATATTAAGTTCGGAAAGTCGCTCTCTTGCCTGTTCTCTGCTCTTTTTAAGAATTTCAATTTTCTTTTGACATCCTTCAACTTCACTTGCCGAGCCTGACAAAAGTTTTTGCGAATTTTCAAGTTCGTTTTCACACGCACGACTTTCGGCCTGAAGTCTGACAAAGTCCTGCTGTTTATTCGACAAATCCGCTCTGACTCCCAAAAGTTCCGCTTCAATTGCAGAAAACTCTCTTGAAATTTCTTCGCTTTGAGTCTCGGCTGATTTTGCGAGTTTCAAAAGGTTTTCGGTCTGAGCTTTTAACTGTTTTATTTCGGAAGCTCGGCTCAAAAGTCCCGTGTTGCGGTTTAAAGAGCCACCTGTCAGGGAACCTCCGGCATTAACCACCTGACCGTCAAGCGTAACCACCTTGAATTTGTAAAAATACTTTTTTGCTATTGAAGCTGCGCTGTTCAAATCATCGGCAACTACAATTCTGCCCAAAAGCGAGCTGAGAATGTCGTTATACTTTGCATCACAAGTGCAAAGTTGTGATGCAACACCGACAAAGCCGTAACAATCATCAAGACCGTTTTCTCTTAATTCACGGGGCTTTATGGTATTCAGAGGCAAAAATGTCGCACGTCCGCCGTCGGTTGATTTTAAGTAACGAATAGCCTGTTTTGCATCTTCATCGCTGTTTACAACGATATTCTGCATTGCGGCGCCGAGAGCCGTTTCGATTGCCACGCCGTATTTCGGAGGCACCGAAATAACCCGCGAAACAGGTCCGCAAATACCGTGAAGCTTTCCGTTCTTGGAAGCGTTAACAATTATTTTTACGCTCTTTGAAAATCCCTCAAGATTGCGCTCGAGGTTTTCGAGAAACGAAATTTTCCTCTGATGTTCTCTTACATCAAGGGCAAGCTTGTCGCTTTCGGCTTTAAGTTCATTGCGCTTTTTTTTCTTTGAAGAAAGTTTAAGTTCAAGCCCGTCAATTGAATTTTTAAAAGCGGTTATTTCGTTTTGAGCCGTTTCCGAGTCACGACGATAATCGGAAAGCATTTGGCTCAAGTCTTCTACCTGACTTTTTCTTTCGGTGTTTGAATTATTCAAAGCGGCAATTCTTGAGGTGAGTTCATTGATGCTGCTTTCGCTTGTCATATCAATTACTCTTGCATCGGCTGACTGAGAAGTAAGCACGGAAAGTTTTGAAGTAAGCTCCTGAAGCTTGTCTCCGCTCTTGCTTGAATCAAGGTTTATAATATTCAGCTTTTCCGAAACCTCGCTGTAATACTTTTGCTTCTCAATAACCTGTTTATCAAGAATATCAATTTGTTCCCGCTTCTCGGAAATTGTTTTTTCAAGCTCGCCGGCATTGCGGTCAGCCTGAGATATTTCGTTTTTTAATCGTTCAATATTTTCGTTATTATGAAGTATATCATTTTCGGCAACGGAAATTTGCGAATTTTTTTGAGCTATTTCCGACTCAATCTGATTGCTTTCGTTTCTTAACCGTTCGATTTTTGAGGACAGCTCACCGTTCTTCTGATAGATTTCTTCGGTTTCCTGCTCAACATTTTCAAGTGATTTTACCGCATCCTCATACTGCGACCTGACAATTGAAATTTTTTCGTCCTGAAGCTTAAGATTTTCCTGTGATTTATCAAGGGTCAAAAGCCAAAGCGCGATTTCAAGTCCTCGTTTTTCTTCGGAATAGGTCAAAAATTTCTGTGCTTTTTCGGACTGCTTTCTCAGAGGCTCAACTCTGCCCTCAAGTTCGGAAACAATGTCTCTGAGTCTCAAAAGATTTTCTTCTGTGCTTTTAAGCTTTCGTTCAGCTTCGATTTTTCTGTATCTGTAACGCGATATTCCCGCTGCTTCTTCAAAAATCTCTCTTCTGTCTTCTCCTTTTGAAGAAACAATGCTGTCAATCTTGCCCTGTCCGATCATTGAATAGCCGTCACGTCCGAGACCCGTATCCATAAACAACTCGTTTATATCTTTTAATCTTACGGCAGCTTTATTGATTAAATATTCGCTTTCACCGCTTCTGTAATAACGTCTGGTTACGGCAATTTCGTCACCGTTAAAATCAAGAAACCTGTCGGAATTATCAATGTTGAGAGTGACCTCGGCATAACCCTGTTTTTTTCGTTTGTCGGTTCCGTTAAATACAACGTCCTCCATCTTGGAACATCTGAGACTTTTCGGAGATTGTTCGCCGAGAACCCAGCGTATTGCATCGCTTATGTTGCTTTTGCCCGAACCGTTCGGGCCTACAACAGAGGTAATACCCTGTTCAAACGATAATTTGGTTTTATCGGGAAATGTCTTGAATCCCTGAATTTCCAATGATTTTAAACGCATTCAATAACCCCTATTTTATATATAAATCATATTTTGCAAGCGTATTATCAAAATTAATTTTAATCTCATACCCAAGCTCTTTCAATTTATTTAGATTTGACTTCTTTTGTCCCAAAAATTTTGAAAGAGATTTTTCGTTAATATATACATCCGTAATTTTACCGTCAGTGTTTTTGACGGATTCAAGAAATTTATCATAAAAAATCTTGTTCTCACAAAGCTCCTTAAATGCGGGATGATATCCGCTCTCAAAGCTGTTTGAAACAAGGCTGTCGGAACAGTGAAGTCCGAGACGGATTACGGCTGTGTTATTCGATTCAAACAGCGTTATCAGCTTTGAACACAAATCGACCGAAGTATCAAGAGTGTACGGTCTGTATCGGTTTTCCAGATATAAATCGGCAAGCGTTGTGTTTTTCATAACAACGGTGGGATATATTCTTACGGTATCGGGCTGCAAATCAATAAATTTCTTCGCCGTAAATAAATCTTTTTCGGGCGTTGACATATACAAACCTGTCATCATCTGCAATCCAAGAGAAAAGCCGTATTTTTTTATTTTGTTCGATGAATTTACAACGTCGTCCGAGCTGTGCCCACGCTCGTTGGCTTTAAGAACGGCATCGTCCATGGACTGTGCACCAAGCTCAATTGAAGTTATATTATAGCTTTTTAAGACCGACAAAATTTCATCATCAATACAATCGGGGCGAGTGGATATGCGTATGCCCTTAAATTTATTTATATAAGGCTTTGTCGCTTCAAGCAAAGACAACATATACTCTCTGTCAATGGCGGTAAAACTGCCTCCGAAAAAGGCAATTTCAGTGTTGGCGGTATTTTGCTTTAAATCACCGATTGCCTTTTCAATTGTATTTTTTACATCATCTGCGGTAGGCTGATACTGCTGTCCCGTGATATTTCTTTGGTTACAAAAACTGCACTGATGCGGACAACCGTTATGCGGAATGAATATTGAAATGTTAGCGTGTTTAATAGCCCATCAGCTCCAAAGCCTCTCTTGCCGCTTGCTGTTCGGCTTCCTTTTTGCTTCTTCCGCCGCCCTTGCCGATGGAATTGCTGTTTAGATGTACTTCGACAACAAAATGCTTATTGTGGTCGGGACCGCTTTCTTCGACAAGAACATATTCTAATTTTTCTCCGGGATTTTTCTGAACTATTTCCTGAAGGGTGGTTTTGTAATCTTTTACAATCTTCTTCTTGGAATTTTTGATTGCCGGAATAACAAAATTCAAAATGTGCTTTGACACCGGTTCAACTCCGCCGTCAATATAAATTGCGGCTATTAACGCTTCAAAAGCATCTGACAGAATTGACGGTCTCTCTGCACCGCCGTTGTTTCTTTCGCCTTTGCTTAAAATAAGATAATTTCCAAGTTCGATTTTTTTTGCAAATTCAAACAATGTCTTTTCACACACCAAAGAAGCTCTGAGTTTTGTAAGCTCGCCCTCGGGCAACTCGGGACAATGTTTAAAAATGTAATCGGAAACTACTATCGAAAGCACTGCATCGCCTAAAAATTCAAGTCTTTCGTTGTATTTTATGTGTCTTGACTTGTGCTCGTTTGCATACGAGGAATGAGTAAGCGCCTCTTTAAGCAATGCACTGTTTTTAAAGGTATATCCGATTTTGTTTTCTAATTCAGTCATATTACTTCTCCTTAACAGATTTTAAGGATGATGAAATTTCATCAATAGCCTCGGCATTTACATAGTCAATCATAAGTCTTATCGCATTCGTAATTGTTCTTGCCTTTGAATCTCCGTGCGCCTTAAAAACGGGCTTTGACGTTCCGAGAATCGGTGCGCCGCCGTACGTATTGTAATCAAAACGGGTTTTAAAATCCTTGATGTCATTCATAACAAGTGCTGCGGCAAGCTTTCCTTTGGCTGAATCGGCAAAAATATGCTTAATTTGCTTCATCAGAGTCAACGCCACACCCTCATACATCTTTAAAATAAGATTACCGGTAAAGCCGTCGCACACCAAAACATCGCATGCTCCCTTTGGAATATCACGTCCCTCAACGTTGCCGATAAAATTAAGCTTGCTGTCAGCCAAGATTTTATAGGTATTCCGATACAGCTCGTTTCCCTTATGCTCCTCGGTACCGACATTTGCAAGTCCCACGCGCGGATTTTGGATTTTCATAACCTTTTCCATATAAACCGAACCCATAACGGCAAACTGGTGGAGCATTTCAGGGCGACATTCAACATTTGCCCCACCGTCTATAAGCATAAAAAAGCCGTTTTCAGATGGCATTACAGGAGCAAACGCAGGGCGCTTTATGCCTTTAATTCGTTTTATGCCAAGGGTTGCGCCAAAGCACAGTGCTCCGCTGTTGCCGGCACTTATAAACGCCTGACCAATATCTTCGTTTAGAAGTTTTAAGCCAACCGCCATAGAGCTGTTTTTCTTGGTTTTAAGGACGGATTCGGCATCGTCGTCCATTGTAATAACTTCATCGCAATGAACAATGCTCATATGCTCAAGCGATATTTTATTATTGGCGGCAACTTCTTTTATCGTGTGTTCGTTACCTGTAAGAATAATTTCAATATTAAATTTTTTTACCGCATCGGCACAACCCTTAATAATCTCAAGTGGGGCATTATCGCCGCCGAATGCGTCAACAATAATTTTCATTTTATACCTCAATATTATTATCGGAAATAAATTTTTCCATTGCTTTAATCGCACGTTCCGAATAAGCGACACCGCGTTCACGTTTATCACGAGGTCTGTTCTCCAACTCGGGAAGCACACCGAAATTCGCTCCCATAGGCTGGAACTTCTTTACGCTTGAATCGGAAATATAATCCGATAATGCACCAATCATAGTTTGTTGCGGAAAAATTAACGTTTGTTTGCCCTCAAGTACTCTGCACGCATTTATTCCGGCGATTATACCTGACGCCGCACTCTCCGTATATCCCTCTACACCGGTAATTTGACCGGCAAAGAATAGATTTTTATTTTCCTTTGCAGAAAAATCGGCGTTCAAAATCTTTGGCGAATTTAGGAATGTATTACGGTGCATAACGCCGTATCTCACAAAATCAGCTTTATGAAGTGCGGGAATAAGCGAAAACACGCGCTTTTGCTCGGGAAATTTGAGATTTGTCTGAAATCCCACAAGGTTATACATTGAACCGGACGAATTTTCCTTGCGAAGCTGCAAAACCGCCCACGGACGATGACCTGTCTTAGGATTGACAAGTCCGACCGGCTTCATAGGCCCGAACCGCAAAGTGTTTTCACCTCGCTGAGCCATTACCTCAACAGGCATACAACCCTCGTAGACCTTTGGATTATTAACGTCAAAATCATGCAAAGGCGCACGCTCGGCATTGACAAGAGCATTATAAAATCTTAGATACTCTTCTTTGTCCATAGGACAGTTAATGTAATCATCTTCTCCGCCTCTGTCATATCTGGAAGCGCAGAAAGAAAAGTCACGATCAATGCTTTCTGCGGTTACAATCGGCGCCGCAGCGTCAAAAAACGAAAGTGAATCGCCGAATTTTTGCTTTATCGTTTCCGCAAGAGCGTCGGAAGTCAAAGGTCCCGTTGCAATGACGGTAATTGCATCCGACGGAATTTCAGTTACTTCGTCACTGTATATTTTAATATTCGGATTGTTTTTAATACCGTCGGTTACATAAGCAGAAAACAAGTTTCTGTCAACGGCAAGCGCACCGCCTGCGGGAACCTGACATTTGTCTGCACACTTCATAAGAAACGAATTGAGACGTCTCATTTCTTCCTTTAAAAGTCCTGCCGCACTTTCAAGCCGCATTGCCTTTAAGGAATTTGAACAAACAAGTTCGCCGAACATATTCGATTTGTGTGCAGGAGATTTTTTTGCAGGCTTCATCTCGTATAAATGAACTTCTATGCCTTGCGATGCGATTTGCATTGCGGCTTCGCACCCGGCAAGTCCTGCGCCTATTACGTTTATATACATTATTTATCTTCCGTTGCTATAGTTTTTGTATAACCGCAGCCTTCTTTTGCACAATACAACACAGGTTTTTTGCCTTTCTTTTTGTAAAGCACATCACCGCAGTTTGGACAGCGTTCGTTGGTCGGTTCATTCCAACTGACAAAATCACATTCCGGATAATTTGAGCAACCGTAAAACACTCTTTTGGTCTTTGTGTGTTTGACAATTACGTCACCGCCGCACTTCGGACATTTAACTCCGATTTTTTCAACATATTTCTTAATGTTTTTACACTCGGGATACCCCGGACAAGCAATGAATTTTCCGTATCTGCTTGTTTTTACAACCATTCTTCTGCCGCATTTTTCGCAGATAATGTCGGTTTCGTCTTCTTTGAGTTTGAGTTTTACGCCCTCCATGGCAGTCTTGGCTTCTTTGAGAGTTTCTTCAAAATCGCCGTAAAAATTATCAAGAACTTCCTGCCACTTTTCCTTGCCGTTTTCAACCTCGTCAAGATTTTCTTCCATTTGCGCAGTAAACTTGACATTAACTATATTAGGAAATCTTTTCTTCATAAGCTGTGTGATTACTTCGCCAAGCTCGGTAGGCACAAGACTTTTTGCTTCACGCTTAACATATTCACGGCTTGTAAGCGTTGTGATTGTTGCCGCATACGTTGAAGGTCTGCCGATTCCGTACTCCTCAAGAGTCTTAATCAGCGACGCTTCGGTATATCGTGCGGGCGGCTGCGTGAAATGCTGATTCTTTTGGAGTTCTTTGCATCTTACGGGCATATCCTTTTTAAGCTCGGGAAGCTGAGAAGACTTTTCCTCCGCTTCATCTTTGCCCTCGATATACAATTTTGTAAAACCCGGAAAATCAACATAGTATCCCGAAGCCTTAAATGTATATCCGTTCGCCTGAATTTCCGCCTGTGTAGTCTTTTGAATACATTCTGTCATCTGAGAAGCTGTAAATCTGCTCCAGATAAGTTTATATAATTTGTATTGGTCTGAGGTAAGACTGTTCTTAACCTGTTCGGGAGTAAGGCTCGGCATTGACGGTCTGATTGCCTCGTGTCCGTCCTGAGCATTGTTTCTCGACTTAAAAAATCTTGGTTTAGGCGGTAAATATTCTTCACCGTATTCGCTTGCAATAAACTTGGTAACTTCGGCAATTGCATCGTTTGAAATTCTCAGAGAGTCGGTACGCATATAGGTAATAAGACCTGTTGCACCCATTCCCTCAATATCAACGCCCTCATAAAGTTCCTGAGCAACCTTCATTGTTCTTCTTGACTGAAAGCCGAGTTTTCTCGAAGCCTCCTGTTGAAGAGTAGAGGTGATAAACGGCGGTGCGGGAGATTTTTTTCGTGTACCGTTTCTGACTTTTGTCACGGTATACTCGGCATCTGCCAAATCGGCTTCGATTTTTTCAGCCTGTTCTTGATTTTGAATTTTGATTTTTCCGTTTTCGTCGGAATACAAAGTTGCCGAAAATGATTTTCTGCTGCCTTTCGGAATAAATTTTGCGTCAATCGACCAATATTCTTCGGGCTTAAACTTTCTGATTTCATTTTCTCTGTCAACGATTATTTTAAGCGCCACGGACTGAACACGTCCCGCAGACAAGCCTCTGCGGATTTTTTGCGAAATAAACGGACTCAGCTTGTATCCTACTAGGCGATCGAGTATTCTGCGTGCCTGTTGGGCATTAACAAGGTCAATGTTAATTTTTCTCGGGTTTTCCATTCCGTGGGTTACGCCCGTTTTTGTAATCTCGTTAAATTCAACTCGCTTATTATAGTCATCAGGCAAACCTAAAATATAAGCCAGATGCCATGAAATTGCTTCTCCCTCTCTGTCCGGGTCGGTTGCGAGATAAACGTTATCGCTTTTTTCAGCCAATTCTTTAAGCTCTTTAACTAATTTTTCTTTTCCTTTTATAATAGCATATTTAGGTGCAAATCCGTTTTTTATATCAACACTCAGACGAGCCTTGGGCAAATCACGAACATGTCCCATTGAAGCGACTACATCGTAATTGCTGCCGAGATACTTTTTGATTGTCTTAGCTTTTGCAGGAGACTCCACAATTACCAAATCCGACATTATTTGTCCTCCTATTATTTTATGACATATCTTCTTCCCTGCAAGGCTGTTACAAGATCTTTCATCTCAAGCTCGGTAAGCGAGCTTAAAACCTTGAATACGGGGATTTTTAAATCACTTGATATTTTATCTATATGAACAGGCTCTTCCGAAATATAATCATATATTTTTTGAGCTGTTATATTCAAACTTAAATTCTTTTTGTGATGTTTTTTTGAGCATTTAATGTTTTCAGGGGCATCAACAATTTTCTTTATCGGAATATTATTATTGTTTATAAAGGTTTTCGGACGTTTTTTAAACGGAGTTTTGCCCTTTACGGGAATGGCTTCAATATCTTCAAAAGAGATATTATCAAGGTCAGCCTCTCCGTCGGTTGCATAAATGCTGTCAAACGCATTGAGTATATCCATAAAATCGGTTATCGGTATCGCCGTACCCTCTTTGATTCTGTTGTTAGAGCCCTCATTCTGCGGACTGTTATTGCCAAGCAGAGCAAAGACCTCTTTTCCCTGTTCAAGCGCAAGGGAAGCTGTAATCAACGAACCGCTTTTAACTCCCGATTCTATTATTACCACACCGTCAGACAATGCGGAAATAATTCTGTTTCGTGCAGGAAAATAAAAATTGTGAGGAAATTCATCGGGTGGGTACTCCGAAATTACCGCACCTCGTTTTGTTATCGCTTTTCGCATACCCAAGTTTTCTTTAAGATAAGAAGAATTTATCCCGCATCCGAGCACACAAACCGTTACACCGTCCGCTGCCAAAGAACCTCGGTGAGACGCACAGTCAATTCCGAGTGCACCGCCGCTTACGGTTGCCACGCCGTATTTTGACAAAGCATATCCGATTTTATAGGAATTGTCAAGCCCGTACTTGGTTGCACGGCGTGTTCCGACTATTCCGATCATAAGACGATTATCAACATCGGGCAAATTTCCGCTGATGTATATAACCGCAGGCGGAGTATCAATATTATAAAGGCATTTGGGATAGTTAGGGTCATCCATGCACAGTATTTCATATCCGAGTTCATCACATCTGTCGATAATTTGCTGTGATATATCAAATGAAGTTGACGAAAGTTTTGAAATATCTGCGCCGGAAAGTATGCCGCAAAACTTCCATTCCCTTTTATCCGAAAGGCAAAATTGAGAAATATCGGGATAAAGTTCATACAGACGTTTGACCTTTGGAGTATTATATCCAAGGGTCTGAGTGAGCCATATCCAAAATTTTGTATTCTTTGAAATCATCTTATCATTTCCCAAATTATAATCGAAGCAGCCGTTGAGGCGTTAAGCGATTCTGCTTTTCCGTTCATAGGAATTGTAATTTTGCGGTTACAGGCTTCTACGGTCTCTTTCTTTAATCCGTTACCCTCATTACCGACAACGGCAACGCAAGGTTCCGTAAAACAAACATCTGTTATTTTTTTTGCTTTGCCGTCAACAACGGCAGCATATGAATTAAGTTCGGGATTATCATTTAAAAACCGTGTTATGGTCGGATATATGGCGAAAGGAAGTCTGAATACTGCGCCCATACTTCCCCTTACAACCTTTGGACTGTATATATCACAACAATCAGACGACATAATCACACCCGAAATTCCAAATGCCTCCGCCGACCTTAAAATTGTTCCCAGATTGTTTGGATCCTGAACATTATCAAGCGCAAGAAATTTTCCGCCATTTTTTATTGTATCAAACTGTATTGTTTTGTCAAGTGCTTTTATAACGCACAAAAAGCCTTGCGGAGTCTGTGTATCGCTGATAATCGAAAAGAGCTCAGGGGTAACAACGAATGTTTTACCCGCATATTCCGAAAGACGACTGTATTTTTCAAAATGTTTTTCGGCTGAGGTTTCGGTAACAAACAAGGTTTCGATTTTTGCACCGCTGAGCATTGCGTCAAAACAGACGCGCAAGCCTTCCGCCAAAAACAAGCCGGATTGTTTTCTGTATTTTGCGCTTTTTTTTAATTTAACGGTATTTTTTATATTTTGGTTATCTTTGCTTGAAATTATAAGCATATCGTTCTCCAAAAACAGCAAATGCGTTTGGGATTACCCAAACGCAGTTACATAATCTAATTAAGCATTTTTTGCCTGTTCAACAAGTGATGTAAAAGCAGCAGGATCTGAAATTGCAATCTCAGAAAGCATCTTTCTGTTCAAAACGATACCTGCCTTTTTAAGACCGTTCATAAATGTTGAATAATTTGTACCGTTTGCTTTGCAAGCGGCTGAAATACGGGAAATCCAAAGACGGCGGAAATCTCTCTTTCTCTGCTTACGTCCGATAAACGCATAGTTGCCGGACTTCATAACAGCCTGTTTAGCCATTTTGAAGTGTCTTGATTTTGCACCCCAGTAGCCTTTAGCAAGCTTTAATGTCTTTTTTCTTCTTTTGCGAGTCATCATCGCACCTTTTACACGTGCCATTATATGTTACCTCCGATTTTGTTGAATTAATTGGTTAAGCCGAAATTATTTATAAGGAATAAGACGCTTAATCTGCGGGGTATTTGTCTTATCAGCAACAGCTGTCTGACGCAAACCTCTTTTACGCTTAGTGGTCTTCTTGTTTAAGATATGGCTTTTGTTAGCGTGAGCACGGATAACTTTACCGTTTTTTGAAAGTTTAAAACGTTTTTTGGCACCGCTGTGTGTTTTAATTTTAGGCATTATAATATCCTCCCTTAATTGGTTACTTATTGGACTTTGGCGCAAGAAACATAAGCATATTACGACCTTCAAGCTTAGCAGGCTTTTCAATTACAGCAACTTCACCGCAAGCTTCGGCAAAACGCTTCATTGTTTCAAGACCGATTTCCGGATGTCCCATTTCACGTCCGCGAAAACGAATTGAAACTTTTACTTTGTCACCGTGTTTGATAAATTTTAACGCATTATTAAGCTTTGTGTTAAAATCGTGAGTATCAATATTAAGCGACAAGCGCACTTCTTTTATATCTACGATATGCTGATTTTTTCTTGCCTCTTTTTCTCTCTTTGCCTGTTCAAAGCGATATTTTCCGTAATCCATGATTTTGCACACGGGCGGAGTGCTTCGCGGAGCAATTTTTACCAAGTCAAGGTTTTTCTGCTCTGCAAGGTTAAGAGCGTCCTTAGCGGACATAATTCCAAGCTGTTGACCGTCAGAACCGATTACTCTGAGTTCTTTGTCGCGAATTTCTTCGTTGATCTGAATATCCTTCTTGCCGATGGGTAGCACCTCCAAAGTAGCTTAAAATAATAAATGCGGACAGAAATACTTCCGTCCGCATAGCAATACACAAAAATTACGTATTGACCCGTGCAGACGACACCCCACAGGTGAAAGCATTTCCGCTTTGCTTTATTTTACAATAAATATTATATTATATAATTATTCTTTTGTCAAGATATTTTTAAATTCTCCTGCCGTTTCGGGCATGAAGTTTCTGTGCCTGCGTTTAAATTAAATCGATTATGCTCCGATCGACAATCCGAAAACTACTTTAAACTGTCGCAAATCAGCTTTACAACCCGTTCGGTTGACTTGCCGTCACGATAATCGAAGAACATATCCGCAAAAGGCTTGATGCGTTCCGTGCAAAAATCATCAGCGTTTATTGCCGCAATAAGCTGTTCAAGCGAATATACGATTTTGCCCGGTGCATAGAGCTTAAAATCAAAGTAAAAATCACGTTCGTTGATATATTTTTCAAGGTCAAATACATAGAAAACCATCGGTATGTCAAGCAAAGAAGCCTCGAATACCAACGAAGAATAGTCGGTAATTATGACATCTGTCACAAACAACAAATCGTTAAGTTCGCTGTCCTCCGACAAATCAATGATTCTGTCTTTATATTGCTCCGGAATCGGCTGCACATCATTGACAAAAGGATGATGCTTAACAATAAATACATAATCATCGGGCAATTTTCGGCAAACGGTTTCAAGATCAAACATTTCGGTAGGATAAAAAGCAGTCTCCTTTACCATACCTCTGAAAGTCGGAGCAAACAAAACAATTTTTTTGCCCTTAAAGCTTGGATATTCATTATAGAATTTCTCTTGAGCCTGCTTTTTATAAGCCTCGTCAAAAAATACGTCTGTTCTCGGAATACCCGTAGCAACTACATTTTCCGTTGATATGCCAAAGCCCTCCGAATGACATTTTTTGCAATAGGTTGAACTTACGGTAACGTAATCGTAACTGCGGTGATTTCGTGTAGTCTGCGGCGAGCCTTTCGGTTTTGACAATCTTGTAAAGCCGAATGTTTTAAATGCACCGCAAGCGTGCCAAAGCTGAATCAGCTTTGTCTGAGGTCTCAGGTTTATATAATGTATTTGAGGCGTAAATTCATCAAGCACAACAACCTTACTTGTTGCACACGACTTTGTAAAGGAACGAATTTCTTTGAATGACATATAAGCGATAGTGTGGTCATTCAAAATAAAATTAATATCCAGTCCGTCTGCATTTTTAAGTTTATCGTAAACAAATGCAAAATTACCGGATATATCATCTCGTCTTAATGATATAAATGTAATTTTATTGTTTTGTACTTTGTAAAAAAACCTGTAAAATCCGTAGCAACGCTTGAATATATATCTTTTTGCCGTCCAAAGTGCGACCTTTAAGGTTGCAACCTTTGAAAACCTCCAAAAAACATACGCAAAGTAACGTTTAAAAGGGTTCTCGTCACTGAATCTGGCAGGCATCTTGATTATATCGGTCATTCTCAGCAAGCCGTCCGTCATAAACAGAGGAAGCATTATAATTGCAAAAATATATTCAAAAAACTTAACCCAAAAATTAACAAATTTAACCGCAAATCTTAATAAAGGTGGACGAAGAATTTGCTTTTTATCCGGCAAAAATTTAAAATGATTGCCCTCAAACTTGTAGCCGTAGCACTTATCGTCCGTTTCAAAAAACTCCGGCATAATATCTATATTAATTCTTTCTCGGTAATAATCCGCAAAGCTGAAATTAATATACATATCAAACGGCAGATAATCCTTTCGGGTTTTCCAAAAAAGAAGATTAAGCTGATATGTGTATTTTCCCGAAAAAAAGCATTTGCCGTCAATATAGGTAACATTTGAAAGGACAAACGGAATACGTCTGTCCTCTTTAACATTAATAAAATGTAAAACAACTTTTGGTTTGGATAAAAAATGAGAATTGATTGATTCATCTACAATTGTGCCTGTTACGGTTAACGTCATCTTGTTTTTTCGAATAACCATTTCTCTTATCTTAATATCGTATTGCACAAATACACCCCAAACAATCAATTAATTAAACTTGTCATCTTATTTACGGCATCATCAAGATTTATGCCCTTTTGATAAACGGAAGAGGAACCTGCCACAAATAAATCAGCGCCGCATTCGCGCATCCTGCGGCATAAATCCCAACTGACGTGACCGTCAACCTCAAGAATAATATCAAGCGCGCTTTCATCAATCAAATTTCTGACTTCAGAAATTTTCTCAAAACTGCCTTTTACAATAGGCTGACCCGCAAAACCGGGATAAACAGTCATTACAACAATTCCGTCAATTTCATTAAGATACTCTTTAAGAACTTCAGGCTTGGTATCCGGGCTTATCGCTATAAACGGATTGGCTCCGCGCACACGAATTTCTCTGATTACTTCATGTAAATTCGGGCACGCCTCATAATGAACCGAAATTATATCGTCTTTGCCGATATTCATCTTATCAAAATACTGTGCGGGTTCAAAAGCCATAATATGAATATCTCTTTTAATGTTATTTATAACATTTTTTACAGCTTTGATGATTGTTGAATCAAGCGAAACATTCGGAACAAATTTTCCGTCCATAAAATCAAGATGAACATAATCAACGCCGAGATTATCAAGCTTTGTAATTTCCGACTGAAGGTTTAGCATATCGGCGCACATAAGCGACGGAGAAAGCATACCTCTCAAAAATCAACACCTCACATTTCAAATTACTTATTTACCACCATAATTTTTGCAAAAAATTCCGTGTTATCTCTCATAATTTCAAGACCTTTGTCCATTGTTGCAAGGTCAAATTTGTGTGTAATAAGCTTTTCCGCATCAATCTTGCCGGATGCCATTGCATCGACAACGATATTCCAATCACTCTTGTGTGTATCTTTGTAGCTTGAATTCCAAGTGCCGAAAACAGTGAGCTGTTTTCTTAAAATCTGCCAATAGGTATTTTGCGGGAAAGTGAAATCTCCGTGAGGATTGCCGACAAGCAAAACTTTTCCGCCCGCCGCAACAGATTCAAGACAATTACAGGCAGTAACGGGAACACCGACAGCCTCAACGGCAATATCGGCTCCGACTCCGTTTGTTTTGTCCTTTACCCATTGAACGGGATCTTCGTGAGAAGAATTGCAATAATCAAAAAATCCGAAGCTCTCAACAAAATCCCAATTGTTTACATCTGTTCCGACAAGCAAAACCTTTGCTCCCCATGCTCTTGCCCACTGAGCAAGAAGCATTCCGATTGTGCCGGGGCCGTAAATGACAACGGTGTCGCCTATTTCAATCTGAGCACGTCTCAAAGCATGGAGCGCAACGGCACACGGCTCGGTTACCGCAGCAGCCTCAAACGAAAGGTTGTCGGGAATAGGCACAAGATTCCAAACGGGAACCCTTACGTATTCCGCAAATGCGCCGTCACTTCTCGAACCGAGGTAGTCGTAGCTTCTGCACATCTCATATTTTCCGTCGTTGCAATTCTCACATTTCATACAAGGAATAAGTGGAAAAACAGTTGCTCTCATACCGATAAGGTCTTTATATTTATCATCGGCAACAGCAGCTACTTCTCCGGAAAACTCGTGTCCCGGAACAGTCGGAAAATGATATGTTCCGTTTACAAAAATTCTCGGAATATCAGATCCGCATATTCCGCAGGCTTTCACTCTGAACAAAACTTCATCAGGCTTTAGCGTAGGCAAAGGATAGTCACAATATTCAAGGTTTCCGACCGATTTAAGAACTCTGGCTTTCATTTTATCCATTTAATTCACACCTTTCAAAATAGTTTCAAAGGTTTCAAGGTCCTCAACGGTTGTGATTTTTAAATTTCTCTCGCTGCCCTTAACCATACGGATTTTCATTCCGTGGCGATAAGCAATCTCACTGCTTCCCGCAGTAAGTGCAATTTCATCGTCTGAAACTTCATTATGTATCTTATAATATTTATTAAAATCAAAACTTTCGGGAGCCTGTCCCGCAAACAGTTCGCTACGTTTCAGCAAACAGTCAATCTTAGTTCCGTCGGAACTCTGATACACAGTATCTTTAACCGAAATAACAGGCATTGCTCCGTCGCACTCTTTTGCACCCTTTATGCAATCCGATATAATCTGATTTGAAACGAGAGGACGAGCCGCATCGTGAACAATAACAATATCCGTATTATGTGCATTCCTGTCAATGCATTTTAATCCGTTATAAATTGAGTGTTGTCTTGTTTTGCCCGCAGGTGCATAACCGCAAATTTTGGTAACACCGTACTTTTTTGCATGCTCTTCCACAAAGTCTTGCCATTTTTCATTCACAACAACAACAATCTTATCAATTTCATCGTGATTTTGAAAAATATCAAAGCAATAGGAAATTATAGGCTTGTCCCGAACCGTCAGAAACTGTTTCGGTCTGTTCGCACCCATTCGGCTTCCCACACCGCCCGCAAGTATAATCGCAGTATTCATAAACTCCTCCGCATCTTAATACAAACAATCCGTTTTTGATTAGTATACTATATTTATACACAACTATATCAATTATAATTATTTGTATGATAACACATATATCGGTTTTTTGTCAATACATACACCGGACATTGTGTGATTTACCGTCGGACAGCCGTATAAGGTGTTTTTATTCAAACAAAGAATCCATCAATTTTTTTATTTTATCTTTACGCCTTTGCGTCTCCGCTTCATTTAAAAAATAACTGCCCTCTTCAAAGTATAAAATATCGCCCTCAGCAATTTTTTTTGGCAAAACAGACTTTTCAAGACTTATAATATCGCCGTTTTCACACTCTAAAACCGCTTTGTTTTCTTCTAACCTGTCAACCGTAAATTTTTTCATATTACTTCGCCCTTTCAATTGAAATTCCGTTTGTCTGAACATTAATAGTATTGCCGTCAGTTGTCACGGTAACGGTTTTGTCCTTATCGGTACGATAAACCTCACAATTTATATCGCTCAAAAAATTCAATGTGCTTTCGTGCGGATGGCCGTAATCATTGTCAATTCCACATGAAATCACCGCAATCACGGGTTGCACTCTTTCCAAAAACTCAGCGGTTGTGGAAGTTTTGCTTCCGTGGTGTCCGACCTTGAGAACATCTGCGGATATATCGGCGGTTATTGAATTGATTTCAGACTTTTCAGCATCACCCATAAATAAAAACGATTTATTTCCGTAAGTCATCTTGATAACGGCAGAGCAATTATTCAGATTCTTTTCGTCAATCTCTTTCGGAGCCGTTATATCCGCAGTAAAATCATCAAAATATGTTATATTCGTTCCCGCTGCGGCAGATTTGATTTTTAAACCGTTTTCTGAAATTGATTCTAAAAGTTTTTCGTACGTAACGGTTGTTGTAGTAACTTTCGGCATATAAATATCACCGATTTCAAAATTTCGCACTATGTACGCCATCGACCCGATATGGTCTGAGTGAGGATGCGTTGCAACAAGATAATCTATCCTTGAGTAACCGCAGTTTTTAATATAGTTTATGATTCCTTTACCGTGATAATTTTCTCCGGCATCAATCAGCATAGTTTGAGAATTCGGCAATTCTATAAAAATCGAATCTCCCTGACCCACGTCAAGAAAGTGAACCGAAAGTAAATTTTCGGAATGTGTATTCTCACCGGTATTATTATCGGATATTAAATCACACGAGCATAAAACTATCAACAGCAGTGAAAAAATCAAAACTGATATTTTTTTTGATTTACAGATCTTTTTTATCATTATATCATATCCCCCAAAATAAAACAGCAATCAAAAAACTTTTATATACCGCAATACAGATGCCTCCTGCCTTTTAGGCAACGGAAAACGTCCGTTGTTTCGACGGGAGATTATATCTCGCGCCAAACTCTCGAAGCAACACCGATTTTTTCTACAATCCATCGCATATCCGCTAAAAACAAAAACGCAGAGCGGTTGAAACCGCTCCGCATGCAAACAGTATCTGATTATGCCGTTTTACCCGTATAAAGCTGATAATATTTGCCCTTTTGCTCAATCAACCGTTCATGAGTACCACGCTCGATTATTCGTCCGTGTTCCAATACCATAATGCAGTCCGAGTTCTTAACGGTTGAAAGTCTGTGAGCAATTACAAATGTGGTTCTGCCCTGCATAAGCTTGTCCATACTTTCCTGAACCATCTTTTCGGTTCGGGTATCAATTGAACTTGTTGCTTCGTCAAGAATCAAAGCAGGCGGATCCGCAACAGCCGCTCTGGCAATCGCAAGCATCTGTCTCTGACCTTGGCTGAGGTTTCCGCCATCAGCCTTAATTACCGTGTTATATCCGTTGGGAAGTCTTCTTATAAAACCGTCGGCGTTTGCAAGTTTTGCAGCCGCAACAACTTCTTCATCGGTAGCGTCTAGACGTCCGTAACGAATATTTTCCATTATTGTGTCGGTAAACAAATGCGTATCTTGCAATACTATACCGAGAGAACGACGCAAATCGGATTTTTTGATTTTATTTACATTGATTCCGTCATAACGTATCTTGCCGTCCTGAATATCATAGAAGCGGTTTATAAGGTTTGTTATGGTGGTCTTACCGGCACCCGTTGAACCTACAAAAGCAATCTTCTGTCCCGGTTTTGCGTACAAATCAATATTGTGAAGAACTATTTTATCATCGGTATAACCAAAGTCAACGTCATCCATTACAAGTGCGCCCCGGAGCTCTTTGTATTCAACCTCACCGGTTGCCTGATGCGTATGTTTCCAAGCCCAAAGACCTGTGTGCTCATTTGTTTCAACAAGTTTGCCGTTCTCTTTCTTTGCGTTTACAAGAGTAACATAACCGTTGTCTTCTTCGCTTTTCTCATCAAGAAGATTAAAAATTCTGTCTGCTCCGGCAAGAGCCATAATAATCGAGTTAAACTGTTGGCTAACTTGGTTTATCGGTTGGCTGAAGCTTTTATTAAATGACAAAAAGCTTACAAGTTTGCCGAGCGTCAATCCCGTTGCACCCGAAAGTGCGAGTGCGCCGCCCACAATGCCGCACAAAACGTAACTGATGTTGCCTATTTGAGCATTTATCGGCATGAGAATATTAGCGAATTTATTGGCATTATATGAGCTTTTAAACAGCTTTTCATTTAATTCTTTGAATTCTTCTATGCTCTTTTTCTCGTGATTAAACACCTTTACAACCTTTTGACCGTTCATCATCTCTTCAATATATCCGTTTTCGGCACCAAGGTCATTTTGCTGAGCAACGAAGTATTTTCCGCTTTTGCCTGCGGCTTTCTTTGTAATAAACAGCATAACCGCAACCATTACGAGAGTTACTCCTGTAAGCGGAATACTCAGGAAAATCATACTTGCAAGTGTTGATATTATTGTAATTACGCTGTTGAAAACCTGAACCAAACTTTGGCTTATCATTTGACGCAGCGTATCAACGTCGTTTGTATAAACACTCATAATATCGCCGTGAGGATGAGTATCAAAATACTTTATGGGAAGACTTTCCATATGTGAGAAAATCTCACTTCTTAAGTCTTTCATTGTTCCCTGAGTAACGTACACCATAATTTTTGCCTGAGCATATGTCGTAGCTGCACCGATCAGATAAAAACACGCTACTCTTGCAATAGCCATAAGCAACGGTGTGAAATCCGGAGTGGGCTGGCTGAGCATAGGGGTAATATAGTCGTCTATAAGACTTTGAATAAACAGAGTTCCCTGAACATTCGCAAGCACGCTTACAATAATACAAATAAGCACAAAGAGCATATGAATTTTATAACGTTTGAAAATTATACCCAAAAGTCTTTTTAATATTTTTAATGGATTTTTAACCTTTGTACGCGGCTGGTTCTGATTTCTGCGATTTGGTCCCGGCATATTACAGCTCTCCTTTCCGGTCAAAATCTCCGCTTCCGCTCGTCTGAGCAGAATATATTTCATTATATATATTGCAGGATTTTACAAGCTCGTCATGAGTTCCGACTGCATTTATCATACCGTCATCCATAACAACGATTCTGTCGGCATTCTCAACACTTGAAATTCTTTGAGAAATTATTATTTTTGTTGTGTTCGGGATTTCATCTTTGAACGCCTTGCGGATTTTTGCGTCTGTGGATGTGTCAACGGCACTTGTTGAATCGTCAAGTATAAGAATCTTTGGCTTTTTCAGCAAAGCTCTTGCTATGCACAAACGTTGTTTTTGTCCGCCGGAAACATTCGTACCGCCCTGTTCAATCCTTGTATTATATTTTTCCGGAAAGCTTTGTATAAAATCATCCGCACAAGCGAGTTTGCAAGCGTTGATACATTCTTCATCGGTCGCATTCTCGTTGCCCCAGCGCAGGTTGTCGAATATGGTACCGCTAAACAAAACATTGTTTTGAAGAACAACCGCAACTTCATTTCTGAGAGTTTCCAGGTCATATGCTCGAACATCCTTTCCGCCGACCTTCACGCAACCTTCATCAACGTCGTAAAGTCTGCCGATAAGATTAACCAAGCTTGTTTTTGAGCTGCCGGTTCCGCCGATAATTCCGATTGTCTCACCGGATTTAATCGAAAGGTTAATATTACTCAAAACAGGCTTTTCAGCTGTTTTATTATAACTGAAATACACATTCTCAAAATCAATACTTCCGTTTTCAACGTTATAATCGGGATTTTCGGGATTTGTAAGAATTGATTTTTCGTTAAGTACTCCCGCAACACGTCTTGCGCTTGCAAGGCTCATTGTAAGCATAACAAAAATGATTGCAAGCATCATCAAATTCATAAGTATGTTCATACAATATGTAAGAACGCTTGTAAGCTCACCTGTTGTAAGTTCACTGCCGACAATCATATTTGCACCTAGCCAGCTTACAGCGATGATTGAACCGTAAACAGTAAGCATCATAATCGGTGAAACGGAAACCATTGCGTTTTCCGCTTTAACAAACAATTTATAAAGATTATATGCGGCTTTATCGAATTTTTTAATTTCGTGGTCTTCGCGCACAAAAGCCTTTACAACTCTGATTGAAGTAACGTTTTCCTGAACGCTTGCGTTAAGCTCGTCGTACTTTTCAAAAACTTTGTTAAAATATTTATATGTCTTTGTGACAAGGAACGCAAGAACAATTCCCAAAAATATAATTGCAATAAGGTACACGCCGGCAAGTTTTGCGTTAATGATAAATGTCATAGTCATTGCACAAATCAAGCTTACAGGCGCTCTGAAACTCATACGCAAAAGCATTTGATATGCATTCTGAAGATTGGTAACATCGGTAGTCATTCGTGTTACAAGACCTGCGGTAGAATATTTGTCGATATTCGCAAATGCAAAGCTCTGAATATTTTCAAACATAGCCTGTCTCAGGTTCTTGGCAAATCCTGCCGAAGCTTTCGCTCCGAAAATACCGCCCATTAAACCGCCGAACAATCCCAATGCGGCACACAAGGTCATAATAAGACCCGTAAAGAGTATGTGATTCATATCTCCCTTGTTGATACCGTCGTCTATCATTGATGACATAACAAACGGAACAACAGTTTCCATTATTACCTCAAGAATCATAAACAAGGGAGTAATTATCGAATCTCTTGCGTATCCCTTAATATGTTTACTCAATGTTTTTATCATAGTTATTCTCCTACTAATTACTTTCAAGTCCGCACCTTAGTTTTCGGACGAGATAAATAAACTGCTGACGTTCATCGGAAGTCAAAACACTGTTAAATCTGTTTTCGTTTTCCTGAATTGCTTTCTCAATCTTTGCATTGATGAGCTTTCCTTTTTCGGTCAAAACTATTTTTTTAAGTCTTGCGTCAGAATCAACAGACTGTCTGATTATGTATCCTTTCTTTTCCATCAGCTTTAAAATATTGGTAACGGTCGAACGGGAAATCGCAAAATTACTCTCTATATCTCTTTGATACACATCAATCTCCTGATGGGAATAGAGATAACCTATTATCCAGCCGTGCATTATGGTAACCCTGTCGATTCCGGCAGCCGCCGCTGTTTGAAACATTTTTCTCTGCATTATATGATTGATAGCCTTAAGTTCATGGCCGATTGAATCAATCATAGTGTCACTGCACATAACACCACCTCCTGTTGTTCCATATTGAACAGTTTGTTATGAGATTGTTTGATATGAAACTAATTTGTGATTTTATTATAACATTTTGAAAAATAATGTCAAGATAAATTTTATAATTTTTTAAAGTACCGGATTTCAAGAGTCTAAGGGAGCGTCAAACATTCGGCAAGCGCAAGATTACATCCGCCTGCCGAACCGCTGAATAAAAACGACCGGGAAACGTGAGACTTTTCCGCACGTTTTAAACCTTTCCGACATAAAAGTTACCCGTTGATTTGAAGTTCGGTAACGTCAAGAATATTTATATCTTTATCTCCGTTTATGTCACAGGCAAATTTTATATACTCATTTTTATCGTTATCATCATAAACAAGCTCCCCCGCAAGATATTTTTGAATCGGTTCACAATCGTTTTTGTCCGATTTTCCGTCAAAATTCAAGTCCTTCATCGACGAAGGTATTCCGCCGCCCGAAAGTACAAAATCAACTTTTTTGTCATTTAATAGCGATTTGCCGAATTCTTCATCACTTTGGATAATATAAAGACCGGCTGTATCAAGCGAAAGCAAAATACGAACGCTTTGTTTTTCCAATTCAGACTTTAACTGAGCCGCGCATTCGTTTTTTACACCCATTTTTTGGAGGAATCTGTCAAGATTATATACAGTGGTAACGGCGTATTCGTTATCACACATTGCTCTGTCAATGTCAACGCCGTTTGTAATATAAAAACATCCGGCAAGGGCAATCAGATATGGATTTGTAACATCAAGACCGCAATAAACCGCCGAAGTGTTAAAGTTTGTAAGTCCCTTTTCGGCAGAAAGCTTGGAATATCCGTTAATAATTTCGTAAGCCAGCTTCATTCCGTCTTCGCTTATATACTCGGTATCAAATGCCGCCACCGAAAATATTGATGAAATCATTACGGATACAGAAACAATGATTGCCGCAACAGAATTAAACAGTTTTGATTTTTTCATAAAAAAGCCTCCGTTTCGATAAGATTATTATTGCCGAAACGAAGCACTTTATTTTTGTTTATTGTTTTTGTTTTTGTTTTTCTGCCTTATATATTTTACCGAATTTTTAAAATTTCTTAATTTAAAAGCCTTGATTTGCTCGTGATAAAAATAATTGATTTCGGCACCGAGCATAAGGCATATCATACAAAAATACAGCCAAACCATAATTACGGCAAGCCTTGTCAAACCTCCGTAAATCGAAAACCCGTTAAAATCATTCACGTAAATCGAAATTCCCAACGAAAGCAATATCCAAGACGTAGCGCACAAGAACGCACCCGGAAGCTGATATTTGATTCCGTATTCCTTGTGCTGAATCCTGCTGATATTCGGAAAGTTTCGATATATCAACGCAAACAGTACAACAAGGTAAACAAAAATTATCAAAAATCTCAGGTGATAAACAATCGTAAACATATTCGGAACATAAATAACAGAGAAAATCCATTCTTTTATGGTTTTGCCGAGAACGACAACAAGCAATGTTGCAATAAGAATCGCAAAAAGAACAACCGTGTAAATCATTGCCCTTATCCTGAGAAAAAGCCAATTTCTGTTTTCGTATGCATTGTATATGCGGTTAAGACCGTTGGTAATCGCCTGTACGCCTTTTGCCGCAGACCAAAGCGTAACGATTAACGTGATAAACGAAATGCCGACGGAATTGTTATAAACATCATTTAAAAACGAAGATACATAATTAACAACCTGCTGCGAAAACAGACTGCTCAGACTACTCTCAACGTATTTATACGGAATATGTAAATTCTGAAGAATCGAAGCCAAAAACATTGTAAGCGGGAATGCGGACAAAATTATAAAAAACGCAGACTGACCCGCAATCGCAAAGATATTATCGCTGTTTGCCTTGCCGATAAACGGTCGAACTTTATTAATAAATCTTTTAATAAAACGAATCATATTATTTACCGTTTTTTTTCATTTGAACATTGTACGAAACCCGAGTCAACATTTTTTCACTGAGAAAATGTTCAAAAAATTTGGTTGCTTTCATTTCAAAGCCCGGGGTAATGATCATTTTGCCTTTTAATGTTTTATCAACAGCATATTTTGCAACATATTCCGCAGACAAGCCTCGAATACAAAACTTTACATTTGCAACATTGTTAAAATTTGTTTGAACAGGTCCGGGACAAAGCACAGAAACCTTCACATTGCTTTTTTCACGGCGAAGTTCTTCGTGAATTGCCTGGGTTAATCTGACAACGTAATTCTTTGATGCATAGTAGCTTGAAAATGTCGGGCCGGCAAGAAATCCTGCGGCGGAGCCGACGTTAAGAATATAACCGCTGTTGCGTTTTAACATATCTTTTAAGAACAGCTTTGTGAGAATATGAACCGCACATACATTCGTATGTATCAAATCAAGCTCCGTTTTAAGCGGAACATCCGCAAATTTACCGTAAGCGCCGAATCCTGCGTTATTTACAAGAAAATCTATCTTTTCGTTTCGCAAGCGTTCATACAAATCAAAAGCTTCCCGTTCATTAGATAAATCACAGGGAACCGCCTGTACATCAACGTTTTTTAATTCCGATTTCAAACTGTTTAATTTATCCTCGCTGCGCGCAACAACTATCAAATCGTATTTTAGCAAGGCAAGATATTTGGCAGTTTCTCTGCCTATTCCGGAGCTTGCCCCCGTTATCAATGCTTTCATATTTACTCCTTTTCGGCAATTGCACAAAGCCAGCTTGTACCGTCTTTTGTATGCAAGCGGATATTTTGATAACCTGCTCTGAGAAGAATCTCACCGATTTCGTCCTTTGTTACAGCCGAAATATTCAGACGTTCTTCAATCGGCTTCCATTTTTTTTGATTATCATCGGTTTTTAGCATTTCAAAAATCAAAACCACTTTTCCGCCGTGCTTTAATGTTCTGTTGATTTCTCTGAGACCGCCGAGCTTATCAGGCCAAAAATAATATGTTTCGATTGCGGTTACAACATCAAATTTTTCATCGTCAAACGGAAGCAAAGATACGGAAGCATTGATTATATCCGCTTTGCCGCAAAGGATATTCTTTTGATTCAGCTTTTTGGCTTTGCTGACGCAAAGCTCGGAATAATCAATTCCGTATACTTTTCCGTTGCCGACCTTACGGCACAGTTTTGAAACCGTTCTTCCTCCTCCGCATCCGACATCAAGCAATGTGCCGTTAAGAGGAATATCTGTGTATGAAAGTCCCCAATCCGTAAGCAAGGAATGTCCTTTGTTCATTGACCTTATCATCATTTTCCCCCAAAAACCGTTTGGTTTTACGGCATTTTCGGTTAATTTATGATATTTCATATTATTCACATCCTGGTTATTGTTTTTCTATCAGACAGACGCTTTCCACATGTGCGGTACGGCTGAACATATCACACGGAGTAATTTCCCTGGTCACATATCCGCGCTCCGAAAAGTATTTTAAATCTCTTGCCAGCGTAGCCGGGTCGCATGACACATACACAATACGTTTAGCTTGCAATTTTGATACAGTTTCGGAAAGCTCTTCGCCGCAGCCTTTTCTCGGCGGGTCAAGGATTACACAATCGGGTTTTAAGCCCTCTTTTTCAAGCCGGGACGCAGCGACTGAAGCATCTCCGCAGATAAATCGTGCGTTTTCAATGCCGTTTGTTTTTGCATTTTCGTTTGCGTCTTTTACGGCATCTTCAACAATCTCCACTCCGATAAGCTGTTTACAGGAATCCGCCATCGTAAGTCCTATTGTACCAGTTCCGCAATATAAATCAAGGAGAATTTCGTCGGATTTAAGATTTGCATATTCTTTGGCTTTTGAATACAGCTTTTCAGCCTGCTTTCTGTTAACCTGCCAAAAAGAAAAGGGAGATATTTTAAAATTTAATCCGCAGAGTCTGTCCGTTATATATCCGTTTCCATATGCAATACGATTTTTCCGACCTAAAATCACATTCGTTTTTTCTCTGTTGGAATTAAAAACAACTGTCTTTAGGTTTGGAAGTCCCTCTTTAAGCATTTTTATAAGCAAATCCTCTTGCTTCAAACCGTTTCCGTTGACAACATAGCAAACCATAAGTTCGCCCGAAACCTCGCCTCTTCTGATATAAATGTGGCGAAGTCTGCCCTTGCCTGTCGTTTCGTCATAAATTTCCGTGTTGGATTTTGCAATAAAATCCTTTGTGATTTCAATTACCTTTGCAAAAATTTTCGGTTGCAAAACGCAGTCGGTGCAATTGATTATTCGATGGCTGTGAAATGAATAAAATCCCGTTACAACATTTCCGTCACGGTCAAGACCGACGGGATATTGAGCCTTGTTGCGGTATCTTGTAATGTCATCCGATGAAATAATCGGCTTGAAGGCAACATTATCAAAACCGCCTATGCGCATTACGGCGTCCTCAACTCTCTGCTGTTTGATTTTACATTCTTCTTCATACGAAATATGTCGCCATGTGCAACCGCCGCACTTCATAAAGTTTTCGCAATCCGGGTTAATTCTCGCCTTTGACGAAACCCGGATTTCTTCGATTTTGCCGAAAGCATAGGTTTTCTTAACCTTTAATATACGTACCTTCAGTTCGTCGCCGATTGCAGAACCCTGCACAAAAACAGCAATGCCGTCATCTGTTCTGCCGACTCCGCTTCCCTCGGCAGTTGCCGAAGTTATTGTAAGGTTTACTGTATCATTCTTTTTTAAAGTCATTATATCACTCTGCCGTTTATATAGATTTTCGGTTACCTGTCTGTTATTTTTATTTTAGCATTTACTCCGCATTTTGGCAATGATTAAAACACAGTCTCCGTACAACACAAAAAAATTGCACAAATATCAAAATAGGTATTTATTTTTCTTTTCATTCGTCTTATAATATAAACATTGCGATCTGTTGTGTGCGTTGTTCTTTAAAAGTAAGGCAATGCAAGCGTTCCGATTTGATATAAGTAAAACGGAATGATTTTTCTTACAGACAAATATACATATCAGAAATGGAGTGGACTATTGTGAATTACGACAGTCTTATGGATAACATAAAAAGAATACACTTTATCGGCATCGGCGGAAGCGGAATGTGTCCTCTTGCCGAGATTCTCAACGCAGAGGGATTTGAACTTTCGGGCTCAGATATGAACGAAGGCGAAACTCTTGACAGAATCAAAAGTTACGGAATTCCCGTATATATGGGACATAATGCCGACAACATAAAGGGAGCCGAGCTTGTTGTATACTCAGCCGCAATCAAAGAAGATAACCCCGAAAGGAAAGCGGCTGTCGAGCAGGGTATCCCCTGCATTGAAAGAAGCGTTATGCTTGGAATCGTAACAAGAAGATACAAAAGAAGCGTTGCGGTTTCCGGCACTCACGGAAAAACAACAACAACGGCTATGCTTTCACAGATTTTAATAGGAAGCGGGTTTGACCCGTCGGCAATAATCGGCGGAAAGCTTCCGTTCATCGGCGGCAACAGCTACGTCGGTCAAAGCGATATTATCGTTTGCGAAGCATGCGAATATGTTGACACGTTTCTTCAGCTTAATCCGTTTATTTCAATCATACTTAATATTGACGCAGACCACCTTGATTATTTTAAAAATCTTGACAACATAAAAAAATCTTTTCACAAATTTGCCACTCAAACAACAGGTCTGCTTGTAATTAACGGCGATGACAAAAACACGCTTGAAGCTGTCGGCGATATTGATATCGAAAAGATAACATTCGGTTTCGGAGAAAACTGTGATTATCGTGCAGAACACGTAACGGCAGACAAAGGCGTTCACGAACAGTTTGATTTGTATTACAAGGGCGAAAAAATCACAAACATTAAATTGATTGTCCCCGGCAAACACAATGTATACAATGCTCTTGCGGCTGCGGCAACCGCACATTATCTTGGTGCAACTCCTAACGAAATCTCGGAAAATCTTCATAAATTCGGCGGGGTTCACAGAAGATTTGAGATCTTGGGCACTCCGTGCGGAATTACGGTGGCAGACGACTTTGCACATCACCCGACAGAACTCACGGCTACGCTCAATGCGGCTATGAGTATGGGATTCAAAAAGGTTTGGGCTGTTTTTCAACCTCATACTTTCTCAAGAACGGCAATGTTGCTTGACGACTTTGCTAAGGCGTTAAAAATTTCCGATGTAGCAATTATATCGGCAATTCTTCCTGTAAGAGAAACAAACACATACAATATATACTCAACCGACTTGGGAGCCAAAGTACCTGATTCGGTTTGTCTGGACACATTCGAGGAGATCACCGACTATGTATGCAAAAATGCCAAAGAGGGCGACCTGATATTAACAATGGGCGGCGGAAATGTTTATATGTGTGCTGATATGATTTTTAAGCAGCTTAAATATATGGAAGAAAACAAGTAATTACAATTACACTGATTTTAAGTTATCCCACAGATTAATAGTCTGTGGGATTTTTTTCTCAAACACAAACATATATTGAGTATTTAAGAAAACTTGACAGATTTAAATTCAGTGTTATAATATAATAGTTAGCATACTAATTGTTTGTATACAAACTATCGGAGGACAAATGAAAGATTCACTGCATTACAGACTTAGAGCAAGTCATACCGTCTGCCAAAAATCAATAGTCAGCGACCTAAAATCGCAAACCGATTTAAAACCGGGTGAACCGAAAATCATTGAATTTCTAGCGGAAAATCAACCTTGCGAGCAAAAGGAAATAGCCGCAGGATGTGATATTGACCCGGCATCGGTAACGGGACTGCTGAAAAGAATGGAAAACCATAATTTGATTGAAAGGCACATCAAAAACGGAAACAGACGTTCTTTGTACGTCAGTCTTACCGACTTTGGCGTTGAAATGGCAAAAAATGTTGAAAGCACATTTAACAAAGTGGACTCTAAGGCACTAAATGGGTTTTCGGATTCGGAAATTGAGTTACTCGAAAGTATGCTCGACAGAATTTATGAGAATTTAAAGTGATATGAAAGGAAGACTGTGTTGAACAATTCGGAATCGAGATTAGAAAATAATAATATTAAAAAAAGATTATTGGCTTATTTTTTGGGTCTGTTCATTATGACATTGGGTGTTTCAATGTCGGTAAAATCAAATTTGGGCGTCTCCCCCGTCAGCTCTATCCCATATACCATTACCTGCATTACAGGGCTTGAGATGGGAAAAGCCACAATTATATTTCACATTTTTTTGGTATTGTTGCAAATAGCAATTTTAAGAAAAGAATTTAAAATAAAAAACCTACTGCAAATTGCGGTAGGGATAGTGTTCGGATATTTTACAACATTTTCTAACTTTTTGTTTGGATTTATTCCGACACCGAACGGCATAGTGTTTCGTATTATACTTATGCTGGGCAGCACCGTATTGATTGCGGCAGGCATATTTTTGTATCTTCCGTCAGACATAGTGCCGCTTGCGGGCGAGGGAGCGATGATGGCTATTTCAAACAAAACTCATATTGAATTCAATAAAATTAAAATTGCTTTTGACGTATCAATGGTAGTAATATCGCTCATCTCGTGCATTATTGTGCTTAAATCTCTCGGCTCGGTCGGAATAGGAACTGTTGCGGCAGCCTTGCTTGTAGGTATAGTTCTCGGATTTATCACAAAAATATTCGGTGAAAAACGCGACAAGGTTCTCGGATTGATTAGAATAGACCAATAAAATTTAAAAGGTTAAAATTCCGTCTTGACTTTTTTTAAATTTTGTGCTAAAAATTAATGTAATCTTTATTTAGGGATTACATTAACCGAATTAGCATTAAGACATAAAATGTCACTCTGCCAATGTCAGACGGCGGAGGGGCATTATTTTTTTGCCTTAAAGTAAAGTCAAAACGGAGGATTATTATGCCAAAAACAAAATTTCAGTCAGCAGTATTTACAGCAATAACAGCCTGGATTATGGTTTATTTTATGACACTGTATAACAGCGTTATTGCAAGCGGAGAATTTTCAAATTCAACCTTTATTACAGCATTAAAAAACATGTGGATAGAATACACAATAATAGGATTGTGCGCTTATTTCATTTCAAGCCCGTTGGCAAAACATCTTGCTTTTAAAGTAATTAACGGTAATGACCGACAGATTTTTATAATATTGACCATTCAGGTCTTTACAGTAATCTGTCAAGTAGCTTTTGCAAGCATAATCGGGGTATACCACGCAAACGGTTTTAATTCTCAAATTATTCCGAATTATCTCAGAGCGTATTGCCTTAACTTTGCAATGGCTATGCCTCTTCAAATATTTGCGGCAGGCCCGACAACAAGGTTTATTTTCAGAAAAATTTATAAAAAAACTGACAATAATCAATAAAATATTTAAACTATAAACAGCTTTTAACAATGATTTTTGCGATACAAATAATATATATCAGATATGCCAAATATACATTTTACATTTATGCAATGAAGTAGTATTATAAGCAATGGTTTTAAGAAATGTCAATAAAAACAGGCTTACGGTTTTCATATATTACATACTGTTTGAATCCTGCTTTTTTGGCAATATTAAGACCTGTTTCTATTCCTTTGCCCACATATTCGGTGCTGTGAGAATCGGTTCCGACGGTTATCAGCCTTCCGCCAAGCTCATAATAGCGATGTATTAAATCATAATCCGGCAGGGTGGTTTTCAGCTCTTTGAACAAACCGGAAACATTAATCTCCAATGATTTATCTTTCTTAATCAGAATTTTAAAGATTTTATCAATTTGAGTTTTAAACTCTGACATATCGGGAATACTTCCGGTTTTTGCCAAGATATATCTAAGAGGATAAGTTAAATGAGCAAGGCTGTCGTAATTATCGAAATTTGCGGTTTCTGCAATTTCATCAAAGTAATTATTCAAAAGTGAACTCAAATTTATTGATGAATAATCAAGGTAATAAAAATCTTCATTATCCCTGAGATTGTGAACGGAAGCAAGAATAAAATCATATTTTCCGTAGGACAAAGCACGTCTTGTCGCGTCGCTGTCATGCATCGGTTCTCCGAGCTCGATGCCGCACAACACCTTGAGTTTATCGGCATATTTTGACTTGGCAGCCAAAGTCTCTTTTATTGATTTCGGGATTCTTTCATCAAAGCTCCCATATTCACAGTCATTGCCGTATTTAATAAACGGAGCTTCACAATGATCTGTTACGGCAATGGCGTACAAGCCCCTTGCAACGGCGGCACAACACATCTCATCGACGGAACTTTTTGCATCAAAAGAATTATTGGAATGGGTATGCAAGTCTGATAGTATCATATTTAAAATTCCTCCTAAAAAAATAATATCATAACAATCATATTTATGCAAGTTTGGGCTTTACATTAACAAAAAATCATTATATAATATACCCATTAGTTAAAATTATCACAAATAGGACTTTTTTGTCGAATTTGCAGGATATATATTGCAATCCTGCAAAAGGTACATCGGGAGGAAAACTAATGAAAGCAATTATCACGGTCATAGGCAAAGACAGTGTCGGTATTCTCGCCAAAGTGTCCGACGCATGCGCAAACGCAAGCGTAAACATTGTTGAGGTTACCCAAAGCGTACTGCAAGATATGTTTGCAATGGTTATGCTCGTTGAGATTGACAAATCCAAAATCGGATTTGAACAGCTCAGAGAAAATCTTAACGATGTCGGGACATCCACAGGAACGAAAATTCACATTATGCATGAGGACATATTTAACAGTATGCATAAAATATAATGTTTACTGCGGATTGAAAGGACATATTATATGTTAGAAACAAAAGATATTCTTGAAACTATAAATATGATTGACAACGAAAACCTTGACGTAAGAACAATTACAATGGGTATTTCGCTTCTTGATTGTATTGATGAAGATATAGATAAGGCATGCACAAAGGTTTATGACAAAATATGCCGCAGCGCAAGAGATTTGGTTAAAACAGGCGAAGACATTCAGCGTGAGTACGGCATCCCCATAATTCACAAGAGGATTTCCGTTACTCCCATCGGAATGGTTGCGGCACCCTGTCAAAGCAAAAATGTTGTTAAGTTCGCATATGCGCTTGACAAAGCGGCAAAAGAGCTTGGTGTAAACTTCATCGGCGGTTATTCCGCACTTGTTCAAAAGGGATTTGCAAGCGGTGATTATGCGCTGATTGAAAGTATTCCGCAGGCACTTGCCGAAACCGAGTTTGTTTGTTCGTCGGTCAATATCGGTTCAACAAAAGCCGGCATAAATATGGATGCGGTAAAAATGATGGGTAAAGCAATCAAAAAAACCGCCGAAGTAACTGCCGACAGGAACTGTATCGGAGCGGCAAAGCTTGTTGTTTTTTGTAACGCTCCCGAGGACAACCCGTTTATGGCAGGTGCTTTTCACGGAGTGGGCGAAGCCGATACCGTTATTAACGTAGGTGTTTCGGGCCCCGGAGTTGTAAGAGCCGCTCTTGCCAAAGACGGCGCAGGCAAGGATATAACAGAAATTGCGGATATGGTAAAGAAAACCGCATTTAAAATTACGAGAATGGGTCAGCTTGTTGCAAAAGAAGCAAGCAAAAGACTTTGCGTTCCGTTCGGAATCGTTGACCTGTCACTTGCGCCTACACCGGCAGTCGGCGACAGTGTTGCGTATATACTTGAAGAAATGGGTCTTGAGGCTTGCGGATGCCACGGCACAACCGCCGCTCTCGCATTGCTGAACGATGCCGTTAAAAAAGGCGGCGTTATGGCTTCGTCACACGTTGGCGGTCTGAGCGGTGCATTTATTCCCGTTTCGGAAGACGCCGGAATGATAAATGCTGCCAAAAACGGTTTTCTTGATATAACAAAGCTTGAATCAATGACAGCCGTTTGCTCGGTCGGACTTGATATGATTGTTGTTCCCGGAGAAATAACTCCCGAGGTGATTTCCGCCATCATTGCGGATGAAGCCGCAATCGGTATGGTAAACACCAAGACAACCGCCGTAAGACTTATTCCCGCTATCGGAAGAAAAGCCGGTGATGTAATTGAGTTTGGCGGCTTGCTCGGAAGCGGTCCGGTTATGCCGATAAGAAAGGGCTCTCCGGAAGTATTTATTAAACGCGGCGGAAGAATTCCCGCACCGCTTCAGGCTTTGAAAAACTAATATCAATGAAAACAAAATCTTTCGGAGGCGGTAAAACCTCCTCTTGCAATTTTGATTTCATTATATAATCAATCGGTTATACCAGAGGTGTTATTATGGAAAATATGATTAAAAAAATTGTCGATGCCGATAACGAAGCTCGGGCAATGGAAGAAAACATAAAAAAAGAAAAGGGTGAGCTCAGTCAAAAGATTGACAGCGAAGCTCAAGCCATATATGACGAATATATGAATAAAGCCCTTGAAACCATAAAGCGCAACGACGCAACCGAAGAACAGAACGCCGCTCAGCAATGGGAAGAAGTAAAAAGCAAACAAAAGTCAGCCCATATTAAGCTTCAGTCCGACTACAAGAACAACTGTGACGAATGGGTAAACGAAATTGTGAAACGTGTAATTGAATAATTATATGCTTTAACTTTTAACGGAGGTGGATTATGCCAAATACATCTTTTGCGGTTATGACAAAGGCAAGGTCAAAATTTGGCAAACGTCTTACTGACAAGGATTACAACAGCTTGTTGGCGTGTCAAAGCGTTGCCGAGGTTATGTCTTATCTTAAGTCATATACGCGATACTCAAAAGTTCTTGAGGATATGAACGAGCGTGATGTACACAGAGGCAGGCTTGAAGCTCTCTTAAAGCAAAACCTGTTTTATGAGTTTGATTCTTTGTGCAGATATGATTCAAACATAAGCTCGGGACTTTCAAAATATGTTATCGAGTCTGTCGAGGTTGATCAAATTGTCAGATTTTTGATTTTGCTCAACTCAAACTCAACCGATAAATTTATTTTTCAGTTTCCGTCGTATTTTGCCAGTCACACGGATATTGATATTAATGCACTTGCAAACGCTAAAAATTACAGTGAATTTCTCAGTGTACTTTCATCATCACCTTATTACAATGTTCTGAAGGAATTTGAACCGGATGAAAAAGGACGCCTGCCTGTTTCGGATATTGAGAATAAGCTTTATGAATTTGTATACACAAACCTTTCTCAGATAATTGAGAAAAAGGCTAAGGGCGTTGAAAAAAAAGAATTAATATCAATGTTTTCGACGATTATTGATTATAATATTTTTTCAACAATACTGAGATTGAAAAAATATTATAAGCTTCCGCCGGATGTAATTAAAAATTCGCTTATGGTCAAGTACAGTAACATTAACAAGAATGTAATTGACCAAATGTGCAAGGCTGAGTCTTCGGGCGAGGTGTTCACAATTATGCAGAGCACCAACAACGGCAGGCTGATTAACAAAATCGGCTATGTATACGCAAGCGACATCAGTCCGAGAGTTAAGTACAGACTTGCAAGAAAATATATGCGTTTTTCAAACAACCCGTCGGTTGTAATGATTTCATATATGTTTGTTTCCGAAACAGAGCTGATGAATATCATCTCTCTGATTGAGGGAATAAGATATAAATTAGATACTAAAAAAATACAGTCAATGCTTATCTATTAAGGTTTCTTAATACATTTACAGCCTGACTTATAATCAGTAGAGGTGATTTTAATTTGGCAATTTCTACCATGCAAGCCGTGAGTATAATCGGTCTGATTGATAATATTGATGACGTTATTACGGTACTTGGTAAATCAGGAGTGTTTCAACCTGATAACGTCACTGATTTTTACGGCGACACAAAGGACTTTACACATCTTCAGACCAAAAACATCTATGCTGAACCATTGACGAATTTAAAAGCTTCGCTTAACTTAACAAAGCGTAATTTTAAAATTATCGATGTCAGCAACTACAATCCTCCGTTTGAAGAGCTTGAAACCTTTGCCAACAGCACCGCTCATGAAATTGATGCGCTTGTGGATGACAGAGAGTTTATTTCAGAGCAACTTTACGAGGCAAAAGAAAATTTGGTTGAGACAAGCCATTTTCTCGGAATAAGCGTTGAAATTGAAAGTTTGCTGAAGCTTAAATACGTTAAAGCAAATTTCGGTAAGCTGCCAAAGGAAAGTCTTGCAAAACTTGACGCTTACAAACACAATCCTTTTGTTGATTTTAATATCTGTACTCAGGATAAAACGAATTTATGGGGTGTATATTTCACTCCGATTGATAAAGCTGAAGAAATTGATAAGATTTTCTCCGGGCTTAATTTTGAAAAATGCGACGTTCTCGGAGTTTACGATACTCCGCAGGATCATCTCGACAAATTAAAGTCAATCGTTCCTCAGCTTGAGAACAAACTTAAAACCGTAGAGAAAAATATTGATGATTATCTCAACGAAAAATCCGAGCTTATTTCCAAAAACTTATCAAAGCTTGAGGAACTTTACCTTTATGCGGGCATCAGAACCAAGGCTTTGCAATACAACAAAAGTTTTATTATCGTAGGCTGGGTTCCTAAAGAATCGGTAAAATCTCTTAAGAAAAAGCTCTCGGAAATCAAGAGCATTGAAACAGAGTTTTCCGCATCATATAACGAAATAAAAAAATCACCGCCCGTAAAACTGAAAAACTGCTTTTTGGCAAAACCTTTTGAGTTTTACACAGAAATGTACGGTGTCCCAAAGTATAACGAGATTGACCCGACGTTGTTTGTCGCAATCACATATATAATAATTTTCGGAATTATGTTTGCCGACCTCGGTCAGGGACTTATGGTTTCGATTATAGGTATGTTGATGTGGAAAATCAAGAAGATGAAAATAGGAAAAATCCTTATCCCCTGCGGAATTTCATCTGCGATATTCGGCACAATATTCGGAAGCGTATTCGGGTTTGAGCATATGATTGACCCTATGTACAAGGCTCTGTTCGGACTTGACGAAAAGCCTTTTGAAGTAATGGCAGCTCAGAACACAACATTTATTATCATGGGAGCGATCGGAATCGGCGTCTTCCTTCTGATTGTTGCAATGTTCCTGAACATTTACACTTCATTCAGACAAAAAGACTACGGACGTGCATTATTCAGCTCAAGCGGTTTGGCAGGCGTAGTTTTTTATTCCGCAACAATTTTCGGACTTGCGGGTCAGCTTTTCTTGGGAATGCACATACTTTCTCTCCCCTATATTTTAGGATTAATAGTATTTCCGTTTATACTTGTATTTTTCAGCGAACCCCTTTCGGGACTTGTCAACAGAGAACCCGACTGGAAACCCGAAAGCTGGGGCGGATATATTGTAGAAAAGCTGTTTGAATCCCTTGAGATTCTTTTGAGCTATGTTACAAACACAATGAGTTTCCTGCGTGTCGGTGCGTTTGTACTTGTCCATGCCGGTATGATGATGGTTGTATTTGTGCTTGCCGAAACTATAGGCGGCGTAGGATACTGGGTTGTTGTTGTTCTCGGCAACGGTCTTGTAATGGCTTTGGAAGCACTTCTTGTATCAATTCAGACACTCCGTCTTGAGTATTACGAGATGTTCAGCAAGTTTTATTCGGGTGAGGGCAGAAACTACGAACCCGTTAAATTAATCAAAGAATAATTTTTTGGAGGTATTTATTATGTTATTATTCAATTCAATTATGCTAATCTTACCGGTAGTATTTCTTATTTTTTCTGTTGTACTCGCAGTTAAGGCATTTGAAAAAGGCAAAAGCAGAAAAAGAACAGTTCTTATGCAGCTTGCTTCATTTGCGGCAGTATTTACCTTGTGTATGGTTTGCCCGCTTGTAGCCGGTGCGGCAACAGGCGACGCTTCTACAGCCACAGATGCAACTGCGGCAGGCTTGGCTTACATCGGCGCAGGTCTTGCAACCGGCTTTTCTTGTATCGGCGGCGGTATTGCCGTTGGTAATGCAGCTCCCGCAGCTATCGGCGCTACAAGTGAGGATCCTAAGGCATTCGGTAAGGCTATCATCTTCGTTGCACTTGGTGAAGGTGTTGCACTTTACGGTATGCTTATCTCCATCATGTTAATCTCAGCAGTAGGCTGATAAACCGCAAAGCGCTTTTAGCAACAAATAAAGGTTTTGATAATATGAAATTTTTTTTGATAAGTGATAATGTTGATACCAAGATGGGTATGCGTTTTGCCGGCATTGAGGGCGTTGTTGTTCACGAAGAAGAAGAAGTTCGCTCCGAGCTTACAAAAGCTATGAACAGAGAGGACATTGCCGTTATACTTATGACGGAGCACCTTGTTTCTCTCTGCCCAGATTTGGTATACGACCTTAAGCTTAACCGCAAGCATCCGCTTATTGTTGAAATTCCCGACCGTCACGGTAACGGAAGAACAAAGGACAGTATTACAAAATATGTTCAGGAGGCAATCGGCGTTAAGCTTTAATTGACGATTACTTAAATTCAGAAGCTGAGAGGTTATTTATATGGAAACTACCGCAAAAACCGATAACTTTCTGAAAGCCATAATGAAATATGCCGATGACCAAAGAAATGCAATGCATTCCGAGGTTGATAAGCTGAAAGAGGAGAAAATCAAGGAAGCCGAAAAAAAGGCTGCCTTTGACAGCGAAAAGCTGATAAAAGACAAACTTGAAGCTAAGAAAAACGAGCAGACCGGTATCCTTGCAAAAAACACTCAGGAAGGTCAGAGAAAGCTCTTTGTTGAAAGAGTTGAAATGACCGAGAATATTTTCAAAAAGGCCGAAGAAAAACTTATCGAATATACAAAAACATCCGCTTATTCCGAAAAGCTGACAAAAAGCGCAAAGGAAATTGCAGCCCTTTTCGGTAAGGAAAGCTGCGAACTCTATATAAACGAAAGAGATTTGAAAGCGGCTGACAAAATCAAGGCATTTTTCGGCGGAGAAGCCGAAGTCAAAGCAGACAAGTCGATAAAAATCGGCGGCTTAAAGGGTTATTGCGAAAATCTTAGAATTGTAGCTGACGAAACCCTTGACAGCAAACTTGCCGACCAGAGGGAATGGTTTATTGAAAACTCAAATCTCAGCGTGCTTTGATGAATTGAAACCGAAAGAGTGATATGTATGGAAAACAACAATGTTATATATGGAATTAACGGACCTGTTGTAACCGTAAAAAAAGCCGATTGCTTTGAAATGATGGAAATGGTTCACGTTGGCAAGCAAAAGCTTGTTGGCGAGGTAATCGGAATCACCGATGAATTTACCACAATTCAGGTTTATGAGGAAACCACAGGTCTAAAGCCGGGCGACCCCGTAACCGGCACAGGTGCTCCGATGAACGTACTTTTGGGACCGGGAATCATCGACAATATCTTTGACGGTATTGAGCGTCCTTTGAAAGCAATCGAAGAGCAATCGGGTTCGTTTATCAGCCGAGGCGCAAGCGTAAGCTCTCTTGACGACAAAAAGCTCTGGAACGTTACCCTCAAAGTTAAGGTTGGCGACAGGCTTGAAAGCGGACAGATTTATGCTACACTGCCCGAAACTCCGATTATTGAGCACAGACTTATGGTTCCGCCTTCAATTTCAGGCGTAATTACCAAGGTTATGCCTAACGGAGAATATAAACTTTTTGACACGGTTGCAGTAATTAAGGACGATGACGGCGAGGATCACAACCTTACGTTGTGCCAACAGTGGCCAATCAGAACTTCACGTCCGGTTAAAGAAAGACTCACGTCTTCCGTACCGCTTATTACCGGTCAGCGTGTTATCGACACCCTCTTCCCTATTGCCAAGGGCGGCACAGCCGCTATTCCGGGCGGATTCGGAACAGGTAAAACAATGACTCAGCACCAACTTGCTAAATGGTGCGACGCCGACATTATTATATATGTAGGCTGCGGCGAACGCGGAAATGAAATGAGCCAGGTACTTGAAGAATTTTCGGAATTGATTGACCCTAAGTCACAGCGTCCGATGACCGACCGTACCGTTCTTATCGCAAACACATCCAATATGCCTGTTGCGGCTCGTGAAGCTTCTATTTACACAGGTATTACACTTGGCGAATATTACAGGGATATGGGCTATCACGTTGCAATGATGGCTGACTCGACGTCACGATGGGCTGAGGCATTGCGTGAGATTTCAGGACGACTTGAAGAAATGCCTGCCGAAGAAGGCTTCCCGGCATATCTTCCGTCAAGACTTGCAGAATTTTACGAAAGAGGCGGACGTGCCGAGGTTCTCAGCGGCGGCGAAGGCTCGGTTACACTTATCGGTGCCGTATCTCCGCAGGGCTCTGACTTCTCGGAGCCTGTAACACAGAACACAAAGCGTTTTACACGTTGCTTCTGGGCACTTGACAAAGCACTTGCTTACGCAAGACATTATCCGGCAATCAACTGGATTCAAAGTTACAGCGAATATTTTAACGACCTTGACCCTTGGTTCAGAAAGAACCTCGGAGACGAATTTGTTGAGTACCGCAACAAAATAAGCGCATTGCTTCAGGAAGAAAATTCCCTTATGGAGATTGTAAAGCTTATCGGTTCGGATGTTTTGCCCGATGATCAAAAGCTTGTTATTGAAACGGCAAGAGCTATCCGTGTAGGATTCTTACAGCAGAACGCTTTCCACGCAGACGATACATTCGTACCGCTTGAAAAGCAAAAGCTGATGATGAAAACTATTCTTCACCTTTATGAAAAGTCAAAAGAGATTGTGGCTCAGGAAATTCCGCTTTCAAAAATCCTTGCACTGGGACTTTTTGATAAACTTACAAAGATGAAATATGATATTCCGAACAGCAAGCCTGAAATGTTTGACGAATATATAGAAGAAATCGACGAAAAACTTGCAGCACTTAAATAAGGAGGAAACGCAGTAATGATTATAGATTATGTAGGCGTAAAGGAAATTAACGGCTCGCTTATCGTAATGGACGGCGTTAAGGGCGTTTCCAACGAAGAAATCGTTGACATCAAACTTGACAACGGTACTGTTCGCCAGGGACGTGTGGTTCAGATTGAGGGCGAAAAAATTGTTGTTCAGGTTTTTGAGGGAACAAGACGAATCAGCCTTAAAAATACAAAAACAAGGTTAACGGGACATCCGATGGAGATGCCGCTTTCACCTGAGATTATCGGACGTGTTCTTAACGGTTCGGGCAAACCGATTGACGGCTTGGGCGATATTTTCCCCGTAAAGAAAGAAAACATCAACGGCACGCCGATTAACCCTGTTTCCCGTGTGTATCCAAAGAACTACATCAATACGGGTATTTCAACCATTGATACGCTGATGACGCTTATCCGCGGACAGAAGCTTCCTATCTTCTCAGGTTCGGGTATGTCGCATAACGACTTGGCTGTTCAGATTGTACGTCAGGCAAAAATCAGCGGCGCAGACAGCACAAACTTTGGCGTTGTGTTTGCCGCAATGGGCGTTCAGAAAGACGTTGCCGAATACTTTAGAAAGAGTTTTGAAGAAAGCGGCGTTCTTTCAAGAGTTGTTATGCTTCTTAACCTTTCAAACGACCCTATCATCGAAAGAACACTTACACCAAGATGTGCGCTGACAATTGCGGAATACCTTGCGTTTGAGCTTGATATGCACATTCTTGTTATTATGACAGATATGACCTCATATGCCGAGGCTCTTCGTGAGTTCTCGTCATCAAAGGGTGAAATTCCGGGCAGAAAAGGTTATCCGGGTTATCTTTATTCCGACCTTGCTTCTTTATATGAGCGTGCCGGAATGATTAAGGGACATTCGGGTTCGGTTACACAGATTCCGATTCTTACAATGCCTAACGACGATATTACCCACCCTATCCCCGACCTTACGGGATACATTACAGAGGGTCAGATAGTTCTTGACCGTACCTTGCAGGGACAGGGATTTTATCCTCCTGTCAGCGTTTTGCCGTCGCTTTCACGTCTTATGAAAGACGGTATCGGCGAGGGCTATACAAGAGCCGACCACCAGTCGCTTGCCAACCAGCTCTTTGCTTCTTATGCAAAGGTAATTGACGCAAGGTCGCTTGCTTCGGTTATCGGTGAAGAAGAACTTTCACCGATTGACAAGAAGTATATTGAATTTGGTAAGCTGTTTGAAAACAGGTTTGTTAATCAGGGCTTTAACGAAAACAGAAGCATTGAACAGAGCCTTGACCTTGGCTGGGAGTTGCTTTCAACTCTGCCGAGAGCAGAACTTGACCGTGTTGACGACGCTATACTTGACCGGTATTACAAAGGCTAATCTGCTGAAAGGAGAAAGCATATGGCTGTGCAGGCTGTACCTACCAAAGGTAATTTGATGAATACCAAAAAGTCGCTTTCGCTTGCCAAAAACGGCTATGAGCTTCTTGACAGAAAGCGTAATATTCTTATTAGAGAAATGATGACTCTGATTGAAAAGGCTAATGCAATTCAGCAGAAGATTGACAATGCCTATGAAGAAGCTTATATTGCTTTGCAGACAGCTAACGTAACCAACGGTTTTTGTGAAGATATTTCAAACTCAATCCCGGTTGAAGACACCCTGAAGCTTGATTCAAGGAGCGTTATGGGTGTTGAGATTCCTATTTTGACAATTGAGGAACACCAGCACCACAACTTTTTGCACTACGGCTTGCAATCGACAAATTCTGCGATTGACAACGCCTACAACAAGTTTACCGAGGTTAAGTATCTTACCGTTGAGCTGGCTCAGATTGAGAACAGCGTTTACCGACTTGCCGACTCAATCAAAAAGACGCAAAAGCGTGCAAATGCACTTAAAAACATTATGATTCCAAAGTTTGAGGAAACCGTAAAGTTTATCTCGGACGCTCTTGACGAAAAGGACAGAGAGGAATTCAGCCGTCTTAAGGTTATTAAAAAGACTAAGCAAAAGAACAGCGAAAGCGCATAATAAATTGAATATGACATAATTTAAGCGTGCAGAGAACTGCACGCTTATTTTTGCGGTTCTAAACAAATACTTAATGTTCAATTATAAGTTATAAGCAAGCATCTTGCAATAATTCCGCAGATATGATAAAATTTAAAGGTCTGGAAGTGATTTTATGATTAACTGTATGCCTGCCGGAATATTACCGCAGGACTATGCAAAATATAACGAAAAACGTATGCTGAGAAAAACCTCAAACGGGCTCGGAATGTTTGTGCTCGTATATTTTCTTACAATGTTGTTATGCTCAATCGGAATACAGTTGCTTTTGACAAGAATGAACATAAGAACACAAAACGGGGTTTTAAATTATTTTTGCGATATATTTGTTTCGGTAAGCTCCGCATTTATACCGGGTCTGATTTATCTTGCTCTTACAAAGCGTAATGTTAAAGAAATAATTTTTGCAAATCACGTAAAATTTGAGAAATTAATTCCGATGATTTTTATGGGATTGGCTTTTTCGATGCTTGCAAACACAGTCAGCGACCTTATGAATACGAACCTTGAAATGTTTGGACTGAAAAACACCGTCAATTTCAGCAATGAGGTAAACTCTGTTCCCGAGGTACTGCTTTATGCGGTATCTACGGCGGTTGTGCCCGCATTTGCAGAAGAGTTTGCATTCAGGGGTATTCTTATGGGTTCCCTGAGAAAATACGGCGATGTGTTTGCAATTATTGTTTCTTCCGTAATGTTCGGCGCAATGCACGGCAACGTTGTGCAAATTCCGTTTGCATTTATGTTGGGACTTATGTTTGGATTCGTTGACTGCAAAACAAATTCTGTTTTCCCGTCAATCGGAATTCATTTCCTGAATAATTTCTATGCCGTTATTACGGACATACTTCAAAACAATACCGATATAGACAAGAGTGCTGTTGCCGGGATAAATTACTTTATTTGCGTATTGTTCTGTGTACTCGGCGTTTTGTCTTTCCTTTACGTTGTCAAAACGCAAAAGGGATTTTTTAAGGCAACCAATGAAGATATTGCCCCGTATCAATACACAAATTATTTAACTTTAAAAGAAAAAATAAAAACCTTTATGCTCAGTCCTGCGGTTGTTGTGGTGTTGGTTTTATTCATATCAGAGGCAATAGCAAATCTTATTCCGTTCAGCAATACTTAAATAAGGATTAATAATGGATAACTGTAAAACCGAACTTTTTATGCGCAAAGCAATCGAGCTTGCAAAAGAAGCGTATAACGATGACGAAGTGCCTGTCGGCGCAGTGATTGTAAGAAACAATGAAATTATCGCAACCGGCAGAAATCGCCGCGAAAAGCAAAAAAACGCTCTGCTTCACGCTGAAATTGACGCAATTAACAACGCCTGCAAAACATTGGGTGGCTGGCGGTTATGGAATTGTGAAATGTACGTAACGCTTGAGCCCTGCCCCATGTGTGCGGGCGCAATTATAAACGCACATATACCAAAGGTTTACTTTGGCGCATACGACTTTAAAAACGGTTCGTGCAAAACAATTGTAAATCTGTTTGCCCTCCCCTATGGCTTTAAACCTGAGTGTACGGGTGGGATTCTCGAGGCAGAAAGTTCTCAACTCCTGAAGAACTTTTTTAAAAGATTAAGGTGAATGACAAACAAGCGACAGTCTTGCGGCTGTCGCTTGTTTTTTTGCGGAAGTCGTGAGTTGGCTCAAATTATCGACAATAATTTCCAAATTATAAATTTGAGCTTGTTTCAAACCTTTTGCGCAATTTTTTTAATGCTTTGGTTTCTATTCTGCTGACATACGAACGGGAAATGTCTAACAGTTTGGCTACGTCTTTTTGCGTCATGGGTTCGTTGCCGTTTAATCCGTAACGCATAACAATTATTTTTTTTTCACGTTCTTCCAATTCCTCCGCTATGAATTGACCCAGCTTTTTGCTGTTTAGCTTTAAATCAAGATTATCAAGGATATTATCGTCAACCGACATAATATCCAAAAGCGTAAGAGGATTTCCGTCTTTGTCGGTATCAATTGTTTCATTCAGCGAAATATCCTGTGAGCTTTTTTTTGAATTGCGGAAATGCATAAGAATTTCGTTTTCAATACACCTGCTTGCATATGAACTAAGACGGATATTTTTGTTCGGATTAAAAGTATTAATCGCTTTAATCAGACCGATTGTTCCGATTGAAACCAAATCATCCTGCTCACTTTGGACACCGTAGTATTTTTTTATTATGTGCGCCACAAGTCTTAAATTGTGCTCAACAAGTTTGTTTCTCGCCTCTAAATTCCCGTTTGCAAGCTGTTTAAGATATTCACGTTCCTGCTTTTCGGAAAGCGGTTTCGGAAATGACCCCGAGCCGCATACGTGCAGAATAAAAAAGCATACATACTGTCCCAACATTCCCAATATATCCAGCATAAATAATCACCGTTAAATTGTATTCACCGCAAACAAAGATTTTGCATGTCCGAAATAAAACCTTGTCAATAAATGAAATGTAGTTTATACTTAAGTGGGTGATAATATGAAAAAACTTATTTCTTGGAACGTAAACGGTCTCAGGGCTTGTGTAACAAAAGGGTTTCTTGAATTTTTTAATGATATTGACGCTGATATTTTTTGTGTACAGGAGACAAAACTTCAACAAGGACAAATTGACCTTGACCTGCCCGGATATCATCAGTATTGGAATTATGCCGAAAAAAAGGGTTACTCGGGAACCGCAATGTTTACCAAAGAGGAGCCTTTAAATGTATTTTACGGAATAGGAATTGACGAACACGATAAAGAAGGACGGGTAATCACCGCTGAATTTGAAAAGTTCTATGCGGTTACCTGTTATACTCCCAATTCACAAAACGAGCTGAAACGACTTGAGTATCGAATGACGTGGGAGGATGCTTTTCTTGACTACCTGAAAAAGCTTGATTCAAGCAAGCCTGTTATTCTTTGCGGAGATTTAAACGTTGCTCATAAGGAAATTGACTTAAAAAATCCTAAAACCAACCGAAAAAATGCGGGATTCACCGACGAAGAGCGTTCAAAGATGACTGCTTTGCTTGACAGCGGCTTTACGGATACTTTCCGCCGCTTTTATCCCGAAAAAGAACAAATATACTCCTGGTGGTCTTATCGCTTTAAGGCAAGAGAAAAGAACGCAGGATGGCGTATTGACTACTTTATAACGTCAAAATCAATTGACGATAAATTGTTGGGCGCAGATATTCATACGGATATTTTCGGCTCGGACCATTGTCCTGTAGAATTAACGGTTAATTTATAAATTCGCCTTTAAATACAATATAATACTAAAAATAAATTTGTTTTTAAATAGCGGGTGTTCATTACCCGCTATTTTTCATTTTCGCTTATTTAATTTTTAAGGCTTTTGTCTTTTTCTCTGGATATTCTGTTTTCTTTGCTTAACGGATTAATATCCGAAAAATTATTTTTGGCACATTTAATAAAGTTAAGAACGCTTGACAAAATTAGCGAACGGGTTTCACTGTCCAAATTTTTTACAGAACTTAGTAT
>CAVBYX010000034.1:0-24778 GCA_963599905.1 Acutalibacteraceae bacterium | reverse complement strand
AAGAAGATGGAGTCCTTTGCTAACCTTGAGGGGAAGATTAAAGTAAAATAAGTCGGATAAAGAAAATTGAAACCGGTAAGAATAAAGTAAGGCGAGGGAGAAATCCTTCGCCTTGATTTATGTGTGTAAATATAAATTACTCCCAGCCTATCTAAATTTCTCCCAAAAAGTTTCTGCAATTGGGAGAAAGAATATTGGGTGAATGCTTGAACAATACTACCCAAGCTGCTCGAAACACTACCCAAGGTACTATCCAAGCTGCTCCGATATCGCTTGGCGAAAAGGATAAAATGTTATATAAAAATAGAATGAATTTCAGGAGGATGAACATATGGAGAAAATTATTTGTTTTCACAACCCTGACGAGGAAAATGGATATTTGAGTAACTGGTATCCAAGCAGATTTAAGGCAAATGACATAACCTTTTCCTCAATGGAACAATATATGATGTATAAGAAAGCGGAGTGCTTTAAAGATAAGGATACAGCAGCGAAAATACTTGCAACTGATGACGTTGCCCAGATAAAAGCTCTTGGCAGACTTGTTGCAAATTATAACGAGAGTTACTGGAACGGAGTACGTCAGATTATTATTTTTGAGGGACTGCTTGCAAAGTTTTCTCAGAACGAGGATTTGAAAGAAAGACTCAAATCAACAGGTAATGATATTCTGGCTGAGTGTGCGGTCAGGGACAGAATATGGGGAATCGGATTGTCGATGAAAGACCCGGATAGGTTTGAAACAGATAAGTGGAACGGACAAAATCTCCTCGGATATGCATTGATGATGGTGCGAGAGAAGCTATAAAATTGGTTCAATAGCATAATGCTATGCCCAGCAATTATGAAAGTGGATGTTATAGTATTATAGCCTGTTTCTATATGAGTTGTTTTATGAGATGTATTAGGAAGTGGAGAATCGTCAACAGCCTGTTGACAATTTAACCAAGGCGTTCAGAGTTTCATTGCTAAACATATATGATAGCCGCAAGCACGGATGCCACGGATTGAAATTCCACTCCAAATCTGCTATAATATAATCCAAATTGAACAAAAAAATCCCCTAAAAAAGCGTAAAAATCCAAGAGGTACAATGAAAACATAAAGTCCCTCATTGCCCGCCGATGGAATTAAGATATTTTCTTTTTCCAACTGCTTTGCAATTTGAAGCGGACCTCGACCGGCAAGACATAAGGAATAGATTTTGCGAACAACATCGGCTGCCGGCTCATCAATCAGCCACTGTTCTTTATTCTCTGGGGCTTTCATATATCCAAAAGGAACTGTAGGAGAAACACGTTTTCCGTGTTATGCTTTTGACTGCCATACTGCACGGATTTTCTTAGAAGTTTGGGCGGCATACCATTCATTGAAAATATTGTAAAACGGAAGCATTTCCATACCGTCACCGGTTGTGCTGTTTACATTTTCCTGAATGGAAATGAATGTGATTCCTAATGAGGAATAAACAATTTGCGTAAGTCTTCCGGCTTCAACCTGTTCTCTGCCGAAACGAGAGAGGTCTTTTACAATAATTCTGCAAATTTTTCCTTCTTCAGCCATTCTTTGCATACGCTGAAAGTCGCTTCTTTCAAAGCCTGTGCCGGATATCCCGTCATCTACAAAGAACATTGTATTTTTGTAGCCGTATTTTTTGCAATAATCAAGCAAAATCTGTTTCTGATTGCTTATACTGTTTGACTCATCATCGGAGTATCTTTTATCTTTTTCATCCTCGACGGATAATCTGCAATAAAGGGCAGTGATGAGTTCATTGTTTGTTTTTGTTGTCATAATTTTATGCTCCTTTCCGACGACAGGGCATAACAAAGATAAGTTTATTTTATTACGCCCCGCATCTTTTAGCCAATGTGTGATTTTCAATTTGACTTTTCAGGCAATATCAGTTTCTCAAATTGCTGGAGCACATTTTCTCTGCCATTAGGATTAAAATGCGTGCTGACTTCGTAAGTTGCATACCCATTTCGAAGGGATTAGAGGAAATTTCTTTAAATAATTTTTCTTCTTGAAATTTAACCCCTCTACTTGTTTGAAATGGGAGAAGCATTTTAGGGGGTGTTTTCACAGAAAATTTATCTCTTCACTTATTTGGAATTGACCCTCGTTTTGACACCCTGTTTTGAAGAAAAAGTTTTGGAAAATAAAAATGCCGCCTGAGTTTTCAGGCGGTTGTTCCTTGGGCAATTTGATTTTTAATGAGATTTAAAGTATAATTTAATTGTGGCTGTTTTCTGTTCCTTTAGGGTGCAGAGAACGATTAAATTTATCATATAGGTGGTGGTATGATGTATAATCCACAGATAGAAACATTTATAAAGGTTGCGGATGCGGGCAGCTTTAACAAAGCGGCGGAGGAACTGTATATCACACCGACTGCCGTTATTAAGCAAATCAATTTGCTTGAAAGCTCGCTTGACTTGGTTTTGTTTGAGCGTACACACCGTGGATTGATACTGACCGGTGCCGGCAAGTCGCTTTATCAGGACGCAAAATATATAATCGGCTATTGCAAGGACAGTGTTGTCAGAGCCAAAAATGCAATGAGCGAGGGCAAGAATATCATCCGTATAGGCTCATCCCCTATGACGCCGGCTCAGCTTCTTATGCAAATGTGGCCGAAAATTCAAGAGAAATGCCCTGATATAAAATTTGAGATTGTTCCGTTTGAGAACACACCCGAAAACGCTAAGGAAATACTTGCGAATATGGGAAAGAACATTGATATTATCGGCGGAATATTTGATGATACAATGCTTAATCTCAGGAAGTGCGCCGGTTTGCAATTATCCCGTGAGCCGTTTTGCTGTGCCGTATCCATTCACCATAAACTTGCACAAAAGGACAAGCTACAAATCAGCGATTTGTACGGTGAAAATTTACTGCTTATGCACCGTGGGTGGAGCAATTATGTTGACCGCCTGCGTGACGACATTTGGCAAAATCATACGGAAATACATATTGTCACTTTTGATTTTTACAATATGAGTATATTCAACAGATGCGAAAATACAAACGATGTTTTACTTGCAATACCGGGTTGGGCAAATGTTCATCCGCTGCTGAAAGTTATTCCTGTTGATTGGGAATACAGTATTCCGTACGGACTTTTGCATTCACCGACTCCGAGCGAAAATGTCAGACGGGTTTTAGATGCGGCTAAGAATACAGTTAAAACTAAATAATCAGTTATAATCCAAAGGTATATACTGAATAACATAACGAGACTTCATATGAGGTCTCGTTTTTCTTATACTACAGTTACAGGAAGAACTTAAAAAGTTACAAAATAAGTGAGGAAAACACTGTGAAAAAAATGAAGGCATTATTAATCAACGGCAGTCCGAGAGCAAAGGGCTGTACTTATACCGCATTGACCGAGCTTAAAAATACATTGGAGCAAGAGGGTATGGAGGTTGAGCTTATCCATGTAGGGCACAAGAATGTGCATGGCTGTATCGCTTGCAGAAAATGTAAGGAAATCGGCAAGTGCGTATTCGACGATATTGTAAACGAGGTTGCACCTAAATTTAATGAAGCAGACGCTTTTGTTATCGGATCACCTGTTTATTACGCATCTCCTGCCGGCGGAGCAATCGCATTCCTTGACAGACTGTTTTTCAGCACTGCGAATGTTGATAAGACAATGAAGGTCGGTGCAGCTGTAACCACTTGTCGCAGAGGCGGTAATACTGCATCATACGATGTGCTCAACAAATATTTTTCAATCAGCTCTATGCCGATTGCCACAAGCCAGTATTGGAATATGGTTTACGGCGGTCAGGCAGAAGATGTTTTGCAGGACAAAGAGGGATTGCAAACTATGAGAACGCTCGGCAGGAACATTGCCTTTATGGCAAAGAGCATTGCACTCGGCAAGGAGCAATTCGGACTTCCCGAAAAAGAACAAATTACATTTACAAGCTTTCACCACTAAAAAATGAAAATGCATCACCGGATGAAATCATAAAATCAAATTTTCAGGATAGGAGAAAAAGCTATGAATAATTTTGTTTTTGAAAATTCGTCAAAAGTATATTTCGGCGAAGGCTGTGTAAAGGAATATCTATCAAATATTCTTTCAGCTTACGGCGATACGGTTATGCTCTGCTACGGCGGTGGCTCGATTAAGAAAAACGGTATTTATGACGAGGTTATAACCGTACTTAAAAAAGAAAACAAGGCAGTTGTTGAGTTTAGCGGTATTCTGTCAAACCCGACTTACAGCAAAGTGCTTGAGGGTGTTAAACTTGCAAAAGAGAACAATGCCGATTTGATTCTTGCAGTGGGCGGCGGAAGTGTTATGGACTGTTGTAAGGCAATTTCACTCGGTGCAAAATATGACGGCGACATTTGGGCAAACTTTTGGGCAAGACCGGGCGTTATTGACTTTGAGCCGTTGCCGCTCGGCATTGTCGTCACTGTTTCGGGCACAGGCAGTGAATGTAACGGCGGTGCCGTAATCACAAACGAGGAATTTAAAATCAAAACGGGCAGAGATTATCCTCAGCTTAACGCAAAATTCGTTATGCTCGACCCAACTTACACTTACAGCGTTCCTAAATTTCAAATGGTATCGGGAGCTTTTGATACTCTTTCACACATTATGGAAATCTATTTCAGCGAACCGAATGAAAGCAATGTATCAGACGATATATCCGAGGCTCTTATGAAAAATGTCATTACAAATTTGCGTGCCGCTATCAAAAACACGGAAGACTACACAGCAAGGAGTAACTTGATGTGGGACGCTACAATGGCTGAAAACCGTATCATTAAGCTTGGCAAAAAGACGGACTTTGAATGTCACCAAATGGAACACCAGCTCGGTGCATACACAAACTGCAATCACGGTGCAGGTCTTGCCGTTCTTCATCCTGTTTATTACAGGCATATTTGTAAGGCAGGCGAAAAGAAGTTTGCTCAGTTTGCGACTAATGTTTGGGGTATCTCGAATGACGGCAAAACAGACGAAGAGCTTGCAAAGGCAGGCGTTGAGGCTCTTGCTGATTTTATTAAGGAAATCGGTATGCCGACAACCTTTAAGGAGCTTGGTATCGATGAAAATATCAACCTTAAAGAAATTGCAGACTCATGTGGCATTGTACCGGGCGCTTACAAAAAGATGACTCATGAGGAAATATTAAAAATTTTTGAAGAATGCAAGTAAAGTCTTGACCTAAAGTCAACTTCAACTATTACAATCAATTTTATAAAACAGAAAAGGAGCAAATATTATGGAATTTACGAAGTTAAACAATGGCGTTGAAATGCCAATGCAGGGTATCGGAACATTTTTACTTTCCCCCGATGAGGCGGAGGCATCCGCAACCTATGCTCTCAAAAACGGATGCCGGCTTATAGATACGGCAAACGCTTATTGCAACGAAAAAGCAGTAGGCAGAGCAATGAAAAACGCAGGCATTGACCGTAAAAATATTTTTCTTGAAACAAAGCTATGGCCGTCTTTTTACGAGCAGAATGATGCAGTAGACAAAACGCTTGAAAGACTTCAAACAGATTATATTGATTTGCTTTTAATTCATCAGCCTGCCGGAAACTACATTGCAGGATATAAGCAAATGGAAAAGGCATATAAGGACGGCAAGGTTCGTGCAATCGGTCTTTCAAACTTTAACGAAGAACAGATTTGCGAAATCTTAAATATCTGCGAGGTTAAGCCGTCCGTTCTTCAAACCGAAGTGCACCCGTATTATCAGGAAAAGGAGCTTAAAAAATTTCTTTCTCACGAGGATATTAAAATTCAGGCTTGGTATCCGCTGGGTCACGGTGACAGTGCACTTTTGAACGAACCACTCTTTAAGAGCCTTGCAGAAAAATACGGCAAATCGACGGCTCAAATCATTCTTCGTTGGCATATTCAAGACGGAAACATTATCATACCGGGCTCAAAGAACAGCGACCATATTAAGGCTAACTTTGATATTTTTGATTTTTCACTTACAGATGACGAAACGGCAGAAATATCATCACTTGATAAGGGTGTAAGATATTATACCTCAACACCCGAAATGCTTAAAAAGTATGCCGAGATGGTACCGCCTGTTGACGAACAAAAATAATTAGACTAAAGGAGATTAACATTATGAAAAAATTAACCTCAATACTTTTAACACTCGTGCTTGTATTTTCTTTTGCCGCTTGCTCCAATAATTCCGATAACGGTGCAAGCACTGCAAATTCTACCACTTCTGCTCCGACTGACGCACAATCTACCGATGAGTCTTCCGATAATAATACTGACAGTCCTTCAAACAGCAAAGCCCTTGTTGTTTACTATTCCGCAACAGGCAGTACAAAATCCGTTGCCGAAACTATCGCAGACACCGCCGGAGCAGACTTGTTTGAAATTACACCTGTTGACCCTTACACAAGTGACGACCTTAACTGGACTGATGACAACAGCCGTGTAAGTGTTGAGCACAACGATGAAAGCAAACGTGATGTACCGCTTACAAATTATTAACGGCAGTCCGAACGAAAACGGAAATACTGCTCATCTTGCCTCAATTCTTTTGAATGGCAAGGAATACGAAACACTTAATTTAACCAACTTCACAATCGGCTCATACGGTCAAACTCTTCCTTATGACGGACTTGACAGAGTGATTGAAAAAATGAAAGAGGCTGACACAATCGTTATCGGTCAGTGCAAGGTGGTATTTGATATTTCTCATCGTGAATTCCTCCTTGACTATATTCTACTCGGCTGGTTCTACTCGGCTGGTTCTACTCGGCTGGTTTTCAAATTGCGAATGTGCGGATTTTCTATGCATAGAAAAAAGGCTCTGACCTTTTTGCAGTCAAAGTCTCATTCTGCCATTGCAATGCCTTAGTTTTATTAAATTTTATCATACTGCCTTATAAAACCTCAGCTAACAAAGGTCTCTTTTTTATTGAAATTTTTATGACCGACGTTGATGTTTTTATTAACATCAAGCCTTGACAGACTCTGTTTTTTTGTGTTATTCTAAAACATATCAGATAACGGCACGGTAGGCTTAGAAAACCTAGGCAGAAAGGACCAGGGAATGGGAACAAGAATTTTAACAAACGGTAGGTTTTTCACATCTAATGATAAGCAGCCTTGGGCTGAAGCTGTTGTTATGAAAGACAACAAGTTTGCCTATGTAGGCAGCAACGAGGAGGCCTTAAAGCGGGCAGAGGGAGCTAAGGTTGAGGACTTAGGAGGTAAGCTTGTTACTCCGGGTATTATAGACGGACATCTGCATTTCTTTGGAGCAAACATGTTCGAGGGCTTGCTTATATTAAACGGCATGTCAGTAGATGAGATGATTGCAGCTATAACCAAGTTTATCAAAGAAAACCCGGATAAGCCTGCATATACAGGTATGGGTTGGAACGATACCGCATTTGGCGAGGAAGGACCTCACAAAAAGGATTTGGACGCAATCTGCGCAGATAAGCCGGTTGCTCTGCTTTCTGCAAGCCTTCATACCGTATGGTGCAACTCCAAGGCACTTGAGGCTGCAGGCATCACGAAGGATACACCGGATATTGACCCCGCAGGCGGCGTTATCTATCAGCGTGATGCTGATGGTGAGCTGACAGGCTTTGCTAAAGAATTAGCTTCGATGGATGCAGTTATGGGTGCAGCTAAGTATTTTGATGATGAGGTTACGATCAAGGCTTTTGTCAACTTCTTTGCAAAGTGCGCATCATACGGTATCACTTCCATTGTGGACTGCGGCGCCATAAGCTTCATGACGCATCTTATGAATGATGAGGTCAATGCATTATTTGACAAGGATGAAACCCCGGTAAGACTTAATTTCTGCGGATATGCAGGCTTTACCGGTCTCTATGAGAAGGCATTCAACGATGCTGTTGAGCTTAGCAAGAGATTTACTAACGACCGCTTCTTCTGCACCTTCCATAAGCTCTTTAATGACGGAACCTTAGAGAATGTCTCGGCTGCTATCCCTAATCCTTATCCTAACGGAAGCGTAGTTAAGCCGATTATGACACTTGAGTTTTTGACTGAGAAAATTGAGGCTTGTGCCAAGGCCGAAATTGATGTCAATATTCACGCGATTGGTCCGGATGCAATCCACGACGTCCTGGAAGCTGCCGGCGCGGTACGAGGCAAGGGCTATAAGGACATAAGAATTATCTGTTCACATACCGGATATGTATATCCTCAGGATCTTGAGCTCTTTGGAAAGCATGACGTATTCTCAAATACCACCGGATGTTGGATTGCAGCTATGGATGAAGAGCAGGAAGCATTTGCTGCTAAGCTTACTAATGCCAAGGCTTATCCGGTTAAGTCAGTTATGGACAGCGGTACTAAAGTAGGATTCGGTTCAGACTTCCCGACAGATCCTACAACCTTCCCGGTTATGCCTAACATGGAGACTCTCGTTACAAGACGCCATGTAGGAGATGAAAGTACATTTGTACATGATGCGGCAGAGTGCATAAGTGTTGCAGACGTAATTAAGGGCTACACCATTAATAATGCTTACCAGATGCGTAAGGAGGATGTACTTGGATCTATCGAGGTTGGCAAATATGCAGATCTTACCGTATTTGAGAAGGACCTCTTCGAAATAGACCCGAGAGAGATTCACGACGTCAAGATTGCAGAGACCATCAAGGATGGTATTACAACATTTGAAAGCAAATAATTAGTTTACACTGACCTGCGGCTTATTGTCTAAGATATAAAATCATGACCACGAACGGAGGAATATACGATGAAAGCAGATTTGGTTATCTATGGTAAGATTTATACTTCAAATGCCAAGCATGAATATGCCAATGCGGCTGCCGTCAAGGATGGCAAGTATGTCTATGTTGGCGATGAAGCAGGTGTTGAAGAATATATCGAAAATGGCAAAACTAAGATATTCGATCGCCGCGGCAATGGCATCATCATGGCAGGAGGCACCGAGGGACATGGTCACTATATCATGTACGGTATTCTTGAATATTTGAAGTTGTCTATCACCGGCTCGACCGTTGATGAGATGATTGAAAATACAAGAAAGTATGTTGAGGCACATCCGGACTATGAGGTTTATTATACCTTTGGTTGGGACAATGTTGCAATTGCAGCTGCTAAGGAAACAGCGGAAGTAAGAACCAGATTCGATGAGATATGCCCTGACAAGCCGATGCTCATATGCGATAACTCAGGCCATAACGGATTCGCTAACAGCCTGGCACTTAAAGAAGCAGGCATCACATCGGAAACGAAGATACACGGAGGCACCGTCGCAAAGGATGCCAATGGAAATCTTCTCGGTTGGCTCAGCGAGACTGCTCTCAACTTATGCCTTAAGAAGTCCATCGCTACCAGAACCGCAGTTACACCAAAGGACTACAACGGTGTTGCTAAGACCATGGAGGACATACTTCATTCCTGGGGATATACCAATTATCAGGATGGCTGGACGAACTATTTCGGAACCAATGCGATGGATATCCTTAATGAAATTGATAATACGAGAGGTCTTACAGTCAATGTCGGCGGCAGCTACAAGATCGATGTGTTTGACGACTGGAAGGAAGAACTTAAAGCCCTTGAAGGATATAGCAAGCAGTACTACGGCAGGCATTTCAGAATTGATACAGTTAAACTCTTCTCAGACGGCGAGGCTGTAGAGTCAAAAACAGGCTGGCTCGTTAACGGATACGCTGACGGTTCACACGGAACTCAGGTTTGGGATACTGAGACCTTTAATGCCATAGTGAAAGAAGCCAACTCCAAGGGTATGTCCATGCACGTACATACTCAGGGTGACGGTGCCTCACAGCAGGCTGTAAATGCATTTATTGCTGCCGAACCGACAGCTGCTCCGGGTATCTATAATGGTATCGTTCATGCCAGAAATGTACTTGAGGAGATCAAGGACAAGATGGCTGCGCATAATTATTATACAGCTACAAATATCAACTGGAGAACTCTTATCAAAGCATCGGATGCAGACAAGGTTCCGTATGCGCTGAGTGAGGAATATGCACGTAACGGTTTCCCGGTAAGGTCAATGCTTGACAGAGGCATAGTCCTTTGTTCCTCCACAGATGTTCCGGCTGCGGCAGGCGCGCCTACCGATGTGCCGGGTATCATTGAGATAGCAGTCAATGATTCCATACCGGACTGTGAGTTATATCAGATGAATCCGGAAGAGAGAATATCGATTGAGCAGGCTATGGATGTGTTTACCATCAACGGTGCGAAGCTCCTTCGTATAGACAAGGAGCGCGGCTCTGTAGAGGTAGGCAAATATGCCGACTTTATTTGCCTGTGCAAGGATATTACTGCCATCCCTAAGACTGAGATCCATTCAGCCGTTGTGGATACTGTTTACTTTGAAGGCAAGGAAGTTTATGTGAAATAAGTTTTTGTCCGGTGCATCGTTTACAAAATAACTATCCAATACAAGAAAGGCAAAAAACTGATAAGAACCAGATGAAAAATAAGGCAACTGCCGTGATTGCTATGATCGTTGTCTGCGGAATGATTATATTTGCGTATGACAGTGGCAAGAAGGTTGGTGCAAGCAGTGTAATCGGTATTGAGTAACAGTCTAATCAGAATGCTTCGTCAGAACAGAGCACTATTGAGACGGCACCGACAGGAAGTGATGCTGAGGCGGCTGAAATCTGCTACCGAAAAAATTATGGGATTTGGAACTGACTATTCAGCAATGACAGAAGCTCAGCAGTATGAACTTGGTTCATACTGCTGAGTTGCTTGTGAATTCAATTTTGGGATTACAGCCTAAATATAACAAAGCAGATTTTGATGATTATATGTTATCAGTTAGCAATGAGGCTGATAAATCACAGTACAGGGAATATGAAACAGTACTAATTTTATTAGCGAATCTGTTGGCTTAAAGAAACAGGAATTTAAGTACGAGATTATTGATGTTGTGGAAGAGGTGCTTAATCATAAGGATATGACTGTTTCAGAAGGTAATTAGCCGTAATTTCAAACAACGACGAAAGAGGATGTGCCGAATGGAAGCTAATCCTAAATATTACACGGAAATCAATCCTATTGATAAAATAAATGATTTGATGAAGCAATTGGCCGGCTACAAAGTCGAAGTGAAAAATTGCAAAAATGAAGGATATGATTGGTTAGAAGATTATTTGGTTGTTTCAAATCTCTTTTCAGAAGAAACAATTGAAATATTATTTGAGGAGAAGGGAGAATTAGCTTTTTTTCTTTGGAGGAAATCACTGTCACTTTTTTCCATACGAGGATGAATATGAAGAAATGTGTAAATTAATAAACGAAATTATTGAAAACAGAGTGTGTGCCGCAGTTCTTCAAAATGACAGACCAGACGGTGCTTGATTTGTTGGATAACGCTATCCTCAAAGGGATGAATCTTGAGGAGGGAGCGACAGCCAAAGACCGCAACGAACAGATAGGCGGACATAAGGAGTAGAAGTGACGGAAAGTCTTTTAGGAGATTTGGACGCACGTATGTAGAATACTGTGTCAGTGAAAGAGGGCAGACAAATGAGCTATCAAGACGAACACAAATACGATGACATCATCAATCTGCCACATCCGACTTCATTGAGACACCCACGAATGCCGCTTGAAGACAGGGCGGCTCAGTTTGCAACGTTTGCGGCTTTAACAGGTCATGAAGCAACTATCAAGGAAACGGCAAGGCTTACTGATGAGAAAAAGGTTTTAAGTGATGAAGTAATTGCTATTCTTAACGACAAGCTTAATATCATTGCCGAAAATCTCGGTACTGAGCAGACAGTGAGGATTACTTACTTTGTGCCTGATGAAAAGAAATCCGGCGGAGCATATGTTACACGCTCCGGTATTGTTAAGAAGATAGATTACTATGAACGCATTTTGATTATGACAGACAGTACAGTTATTCCCATAGGTCAGATTAGTGAGATTGAGGGAGAGATATTTAAAGATATGTATGAGTAGCTTAAAAAGCAAATCAAATATCTGACTAAGGGAGAGCAATTATGCTTAAATATGGAATCCTTGCCAAAGGAATAGAAATGATGTGTTTTAAACCTGCACTTGAAGCATTGAAAGAAATATATCCCAATATGGATATGATTGACTATAAGAAAAAAGTTAAAAAGGAATTTAAGGCGATGCTTCTGCGTACACCGGATATAGGAGGAAGTTCGCTTGAGTCAAATTTATATATAGCTGCCTTTGTGTTCTCATTATATAAGGCTGCTCCAAATAAAATCACGCCGGAAATTGTGGACAGGATGGTTGCAGCGGTTTTTGATTCGCCGTTTATGGTAAAAGCACATAAGAACAAAAAATGTACCATGTTTACTGATAAGGTACAGGAAAAGAAACTTGCTGAAAGCAGAGCAAACCGTAATTCAAAGTATGAGCTTGACTGGAAGTTTGATTACCGGAAGGGTGTGGATGAATTTTACAATACATACACCGAGTGTGGTATTTGTAAGCTCGGACATCGGGAAAATTGTTTTGAATTTGTTCCATGCTTATGCAACATGGATGAGAGAAATTATCGCAACGAGGGCGGGCAGCTTCACCGCACGAAAACTCTTGCGAATGGTGATGATTGTTGTGATTTTCATGTAACAAAAATATAGAGTGGTGGCATATGGATAGTAGCGAGATATAGAAATTGATGAAAGGCAAAATTTCAAATGGATTAAAATATGGAATCAAAACCAAGAATTTTATACTTACAAAGGATACTGCTTGAGAGAACAGACGAAGAGAATATGCTCTCAACAACGCAGTTAATCAATATATTAAAAGATGAATTTGGAATCTCCGCTCATAGGACTACCATAACCAAGGATATTGCCGCACTTCAGAAGTTTGGAATGGATATCGTTGTTATTCACTCCACTCAAAGTAAATATTTTGTGGCAAGCCGCAAATTTGAACTGCCGGAGCTTAAGCTGCTGATTGACGCAGTGGAATCATCGAAATTTATTACAAGAAAGAAAAGCGAAGCCCTGATTAAGAAGATACATACAATGACAAGCAAAGGTCAGGTGGAGAAGCTTAAGAGAAATAACTATGCGGTTAATCGAATAAAACCGGACAACGAGCAGATTTATTATATAATTGATAAGATAAATGAAGCTATCAACAGCGGCAAGCAGATTTCTTTCCGGTATTATGACTACATAGGGCTTAAGAAGAAGGTTCTTAAAAATAAGGGCGAGGAGTATAAGCTAAGTCCGTATAAACTGCTCTGGTGTGGGGATTATTATTATGTTCTCGGATATTCTGAAAAGCAGGGAAAGGTTATCAATTTCAGGGTAGACCGAATTGCCGCAAGACCGAAGATGCTTAATGTGGATATTATCCCAATGCCTGATGATTTTGACATTGAGAATTACACAAAGGAAGTCTTCTTTATGTTTTCAGGCGAGAGGGTTCAGGTAGACCTTCGCTGTGACAACAGCCTTATGAAGACAATGGTTGAATGCTTTGGGGAAGATGTCACAACACTTGCTTACGATATGACTTCATTCAGGATAAAGACGGAGGTATCAGCAAGCCCGACATTCTTCGGCTGGCTGTTTGGCTTTGGCGGCAAGGTGCAGATACTCGGACCGGAAAGCCTGAAAGAGCAGTATAGGCAGATGATTGAGAATGCGGCGGCTGATGTGAAGGAGAGTAAATAGCTAAATCGGTTTTTGTCAAAAGAAAAGCGGACATTGGTTGCAGGGAAATGGGGTACCAGTCATTCCAAATATCAGATTTGGAGACGAGCGTACATATGAAGTATCTTGTGCGGGTATTCAAAAACATGGAACAATCGCAGTTGACTCACACGGTTGTATAAAACTTTTGTCAGACTGTATTTATTTTGTTGACGGATTAGAATATGCAGTTAGCAGACTGGAACCAAGTACTCTTGTTGTGTACGGAGCTGCACCTGATAAGATATTTGGTTCATATCGAGAAAAAGGTATTGAGGTGCTGCAATTTGACAGCGATTTTATGAAAAGCCGAAAGGCGGTGAGTGCCTGATGGGAGCAGGATTTCATGGTGGATTTGGGAATACTCAAGGTTACACAAAAGAGGATAATCAAGCAAATCCAAAACAGCATTTACCGAAAGATAAATCTCAGTTGAAACACATTTTAAAAGATAAACCCGGACACTTGCAATAGAACACAGACTGCTTCTTTCAAGAGTTGAGGCAGAAGAATTAAATGAGCGTGAGATTCTCTGCCTGAATATTTTAATTCATTTTCTTTTTTCGGTTTACCCCAACTATTGACATTGAGCCATATATATTACTTTATATAATACGTCGAAAGCTCTGCTTCTTGCAAGCAAAGCAGAGCTTTCGGTAATTTAAACTAAGGTTTCGGTTTAATAATCGGATTTACACAACCGATTTGAGGTATTCGACGATTTCCTGTTGGGTGCTCATCTCAAGCACCTTTGTCGCAACTTTATCCGCATCCTCTTTTGTCCATGCGGAAATTATCTTTCTCACATTGAGAACTGACGGAGCGGAAACACTGAATTCTGTTAGTCCGAATGAAATAAGCAACGGAATCATCAGCTTGTTTGCGGCAGCTTCGCCACACATTCCGACTGAAATGCCGTTACGAACCCCACACTCAATTGTGCGTTTAATCATTCTGAGAACGCTTGGCTGGAGGGGGGAGTAAAGATAAGACACATCGTTATTACCTCTGTCACAAGCCATTGTATAACCGGTGAGGTCGTTGGTGCCGATGCTGAAAAAGTCAGCTTCTTTCGCAAGCATATCTGCAATGATTGCCGCAGACGCTGTTTCAACCATAACCCCAACCTGAATGTCTTCGTTAAATTTTATACCCATATCGCGCAAATCGGCTTTGCACTCGGCAACCAGTTTTTTGCCCTCGCAAAGTTCATCCACGGTCGTGATGAGTGGGAACATGATTTTAATGTCACCGAATGCGCTTGCACGCAATATGGCTTTAATCTGTGATTTGAAAAGTTCACGGTTTTTAAGGCAATATCTGATTGCACGGAATCCCATGAACGGATTTTCTTCTTTTTCAAGTCCAAGGTACGGAATGTCCTTGTCACCGCCGATATCAAGAGTTCTGATAATCAGCGGTTTGTCCTTTAAGATAAGAGCCGCTTTTTTATAGGCTTCAAACTGTTCATCCTCTGACGGAAGAGAAGTTCTGTCCATGAACAGAAACTCTGTTCTGAAAAGTCCGACACCCTCGCCGTCCGCATCAACTGCTTTAACAGCATCTTCGGGTTTTCCGATATTGCAGAAGAGTTCATAAATTTCTCCGCTTGCGGATGTTGTTTTTTGTCCTCTGTAATTTTCAAGTTCTTTACGTTCCGCAAGAAATGCATCACGCTTTTTTGAATATTCTGCAACTGTATTATCGTCGGGATTTACAATTACAGAACCTTTGCTGCCGTCAACTACAACAGTGTCGCCGTTTTTTAGGCTTGAGGCAACACCTTCAACACTGAGTACAGCGGGAATTTCAAGTGCTCTTGCAAGAATTGCGGAGTGTGAAGTTGTTCCGCCTGTTTCAGTAATGATACCTGTTATGTTTTCTTTTACAATACCTGCGGTAACTGATGGAGTGAGTTCCTTTGCAACAAGCACTGTGCCTTTCGGCGCATCGCTTACTTTAACTTCGTTTACACCGAGAAGAATGCCGAGAACACCGCTTTTGATATCTCTGACATCAGCCGCACGCTGCTTTGTAAGCTCGTCGTCGGTTGCCGAGAACATAGCAATGAACATATCACACATATGCTCAAGGGCGGATTCTGCACACTGACCGTCTGCAATCAGTTTTTCTATTTCACCGCTTAGATACGGATCTCTGATAATCTGAATGTGACCCGCAAGAATTTCAGCCTCTTTTTCGCCGGCTGAGTTGCGAAGATTTTCAGCCTGCTTTTCAGTGTTGCGGCAAAAAACATCAACTGCTTCCTTAAATCGCTGTGACTCTGCCTCGGTATCCGTTATTGTTCGTGGAGTGTATTCAAGCGAATGCTCTTCAATAAGCATTACATTACCGATTCCGATACCATCGGATGCGGCTGTTCCGTGTAGCATAATCTTCACCTCTTGTAACTGTTTGTCGGTGCCTTATTCGCCAAGACCGCTTTCAATGAGTTGTACTGCCTCTGCGAGTGCCTCGTTTTCGTCAGCACCGTCGCAAATAACTTCAATTTCACTGCCGCACTTGATGCATGCTGCGATAATGTTGAGAAGACTCTTTGCGTTGTACTGATTGCCGTTGAATTTGATTGTTATTGCACAGCTGTATTTTCCCATAGCTGTTGCAAAAACCGAAGCCGGACGCATGTGAAATCCCTGTGCGTTTGTGAGTACGAGTTGTTTTGATACCATAATAAAATCTCCTTTTTATTTTATGAATAAATTTTTATGTTAAAGTTTTGAGGGGCGGCACCGGATTTTACGCCGGTGCCGAGGAACAAAATATTTCAAAACCCGGTTAATGATAAATTAATTATTTTTTAATCGGTCTTTTGAGGAGTGCAAGCATAAGCATTGAAACCAATGCGCCGATTGCAAGAGCGAGAAGGTAGAAATACCATGTGCCTTGCATTGTTGCGAATACAAATATACCGCCGTGAGGAGCCATAAGCTTACAGCCGAAGAGAGCCGAAAGTGCGCCTGCTGCCGCAGAACCTACAATACATGAGGGGATAACCTGAAGCGGATGACCTGCTGCATAAGGGATTGCACCCTCTGTGATGAATGAAAGACCCATTACATAGTTTACGGGAGCGTTCTTTCTTTCTTCGTCTGTCCAACGATTCTTGAAGAATGTGTTTGAAAGAGCAATTGCGATAGGAGGAACCATACCGCCGATCATAACTGCTGCCATAATAATGTACGCCTGATCGTCTGCGTTTGCAAGATTAAGTGTTGCGAATGCGTAAGCGGCTTTGTTGAACGGACCGCCCATATCGATGGCCATCATACCTGCGAGAAGTGCGCAAAGCGGAACCATCATTGCAGGGTTGGCGGCAATTGCATTAAGACCGTCTGACATACCCGAATTGATCATACCCATAAACGGATTGACTGCGCACATTACAACGAGAATGCCACCGAGTCCGAGAATCGGATAGATAAGAACAGGCTTGATGCCCTCAAGAGCCTTAGGCATCTTGTCACACATTTTTTCAATAGCGAGCATTAAGTAACCGCCTACGAAACCTGCGAGCAAACCGCCGAGGAAGCCTGACGGAACTGTTGCTTCAGCGGCAGGATCTATAAAGGTTGCGCCTGATGTTGCCATAAAGCCGCCTACAAGACCAACGAGAAGACCGGGACGGTCGGCAATTGACATTGCGATAAAGCCTGAAAGGATTGGAACCATAAGGTTGAATGCCACGCCGCCTAGCGTCTTAAACCATGAGGCTACAGGAGTTACAGTACCGAATGCGCTGCCTGCTTCTTGTGCGTTTACACCGCAGGCAATATCAATTAGGAATGCGATTGCAATGAAGATACCGCCTGCAACAACGAACGGAAGCATATGTGATACGCCGTTCATAAGGTGACCGTAAGCACCGCCTCTTTTCTTTGGAGCATCGGCGGAACCGCCCTTGTGATGATATATGGGAACTTCTTTGTTTACAATCTTGTTGATAAGTTCTTCGGGTTTGTGAATGCCGTCTGCAACCGCACACTGCAAAACAGGCTTGTTGTCAAAACGGGCAAGGTTTATTGTGATGTCTGCGGCAATGATAACGCCGTCGCAGTTTGCAATTTCTTCTTCGGTAAGTACATTCTTTGCACCGCCTGAACCGTTTGTTTCAACTTTAATCGGAATGTTAAGGCTGTCGCCTGCTTTCTGGAGTGATTCAGCCGCCATATAAGTATGAGCAATACCTGTCGGGCAGGCTGTGATAGCTAGAACCCTGTAACCTTTATTTGCAGGAGCTTCTGCTTTTGGTTCATCGGGAAACTTCTCTGTTTCTTTTGCATCGATAATTGAGATGAACTCTTCGGGGGTTTTTGCGGCTTTAAGCTGTGCTGTGAAATCTTCGTGCATCAAAAGTTGCATAAGTCTTGCAAGAACCTCAAGATGAACATCACCGTCTGTTGTTGCGGCAATCATAAACAGCAGCTTACAGGGCTGACCGTCGGGTGAGTCGTAATCTACACCGTCGGGAACTGTGATAGCCGTGAGTGCGGGAGCTTTTACGGCTTCACTCTTGGCGTGGGGGATCGCAACCTCCATACCCACTGCTGTTGTGCCCAGCTTTTCGCGGTTGAGGATTCCCTCTTTGTAAACTTGCACATCCTTAAGGTTTCCGCACTTTTCATGTAATGAAACAAGCTTGTCAATTGCTTCTCTTTTGTCGGCAACTTTAACGCCGAGAGCTATACCCGATTTTTTTAATAAATCTGTGATACGCATAATCTTCTCTCCTTTTAATTAAAATTTAGCAAGCAATTCATTTATTTTTTCTTTTGTGGCAAGTCCGTCAAGAAACGCTGTTGCGTTTCCGCACGCACTGCCTAATTTCAGAGCATATGGGTAGCTTTTTGTTTTTTCGTATCCTGCCACAAAGCCTGCTACCATTGAGTCGCCGGAACCGACTGTGTTGATTACCTTTTCTTTCAGCACTCCGGCTTTGTGTCTTTCTCCGAATTCGTCAATTAGCATTGCTCCGTCACCGCCGAGTGAGATGAGAACATTTTTAGCGCCGAGCTTTTGAAGCTCCTTGGCGTACTTTTCAATGTCATCCTCAGTGTTGATTTCAACATCGTAAATTTCGGAAAGTTCTTGACGGTTGGGCTTGATGAGGAACGGTTTGTATTTTAATGAGTTGAGCAAAAGCTTTTTCGTTGCGTCAACTACAATTCGTACGTTCTTGCCTTTGATTCTTTCAAGAATTCTTTCATAAACATCGTCCGGCATTGTGTTCGGAATGTTTCCCGCAATCACAATTGTATCGCCGTCTGATATTCTGTCGATTTTCGAAAACAGTCTTTCGAGTTCGCTGTCACTGATGTGAGGACCCTGACAATTGATTTCTGTTTCAACACCGGCTTTGATTTTAATGTTAATTCTTGAAATTCCGCTTTCAAGCTTTATAAAGTCGGTGATAATCTTGTCGTTGCGGATACCTTTTTCAATAGCGTCGCCGGTAAAGCCTGCAACAAATCCGAATGCCGTACTTTCGAGATCAAGCTCTGCAAGTACACAGGAAACATTGATTCCCTTGCCGCCGTAGTAATATTCTTCGCCTGTTGTTCGGTTTGTAATTCCCGTAACAAGTGAGTTAAGCCTGACGATGTAGTCGATTGACGGATTAAGCGTTACGGTGTAGATCATTTTTTAACCTCCTTTATCACCGTTGCCTGCGAAAAGTCCGGTGCAGTCAATTTGTCGGTGATTATGCAACATTTATCAATGGGGGCAAATGTTACGGGGTACACCCTGCGAAATTTTGAGTGGTCTGCAAGGATAAATGACATATACGCTTTACCGAATGCCGCTTCCTTTATAAGACCCTCCTCAACGTCGGGAGTTGTAAATCCCGAATTAAGGTCAATTCCGTTCACTCCCATAAAAGCTTTTGTAAAATTAAAGCAATTTATGCTTTTTATTGCTTCGGCACCTACAACAGCCTCTGTTACGGGTTTTATTTTTCCGCCGACGATATGTGTCCGCATACCCTTGTGAATAAGCATTTTGGCGTGTGTAATACCGTTTGTAACATAAGTTGCGTTTGTATTTGTTATGTGGTCAACAAGCTTTAGCGTTGTGGAGCCTGCGTCGATGTAAACAAAATCGGAGTCGTTTATAAGCTTTGCACAGTACTTTGCAATCAAATCTTTTTCAGCACTCATGACGGTTTCACGGTTGCTTACCGCATCTTCAAAGATGCCTTCGTTTCTTGCAAGTGACGTTGCACCGCCGAAAACCTTTGTGAGTTTTCCCATTTCGTCAAGAGCTGAAAGATCTCGTCTTATTGTTGATTCGGACGAGTCAAGCAACTTAGTTAATTCCGATACCGTAACCGAATTTTTTTCATCAAGCAAATCAAGAATGGCACGGTATCTGTCCTGTGTAAGCATTATCCTCACCTCTTGGCTATATTATAGCACCGATTTTTAAAAAGTCAAGCAAAATCAGTCAAAAAAATTCAAAAAAATTCAAAAAAATTCAATGCGGTTATAAAAATGTCGAAACAACGAATAAAAAAATATTGAAAACGGTTTACAAACAGTGGAATATTACCATTGTATAAATACATTTCGATTGAATGTTCCGATTTATCGGTCAAATTCAGTCAAGTACAAACAATCTCATTATTACGGTCTTGACAATGCTTAAAAATTATATTGAATTTTGCGGTATGTTCTTTCTGTGTCTTTGAGTTACAAAATGATTACAGATTGTTGTTTTGAATTGATTTTTATATAAGGTGAATTTATAATTAGCATAAAATAATTGCTTAGACGGTATTACCGTTAAATGAAATAGGCTTTATTCAGTCGGTAAATCTTCTTACGCATTGTTAAAACGGCGGTTAAAACAAGGAGAATGATTTTAACGTGTTCGCGGTCAAATGAACATAAATGTTAAAAAATATCCGGATGATAAAAAATCCGGACAAATAAATTAAGAGGTGTTTAATATGAAAATCAAAGCGATTCTAACCTCAATCGTTGCAATTTCGGTAATATCCGCAACAGTTGCTATGATGACAGGTTGTGGAGAGCAAAACGAAGACTCAAGTGCTACTTCAACTACAGCCGGCACGACAGCCGCTAAAAAGGTTGCTACAACGGCTGCTGCAACGACCGCCGCAACGGGCGGTAAATCCGATTCGTCCTCCGCTAACAGCGGTAATTCACAGGATAAAAGCAGCCAATCTTCTTCAGGCAGTGTGTCAAACAATAATAATTCTAATGATAACTCCTCAAGCAATATCGGAATTTCATATGCCGAAGCTATCTCTAATGTAGAGGCACAGGCAGGTTCAGACGCACAGATTGTGAATGCAGTTGAGGGTAAAAGTCCGGACGGATGGGCTTGTTGGGTAGTTACTGTTTTACCGTCATCCGATTCCGGTAATAACGAAACGGTTACATATTATTCCGGTTATCTTTTTTGCTATTCGGAAAATTACCAAGGTGCAAATAATAATTCGGGAAATTCGGAAAACAACGGTATCGCAATTTCATACGATGACGCTATCAATAATGTAAAATTGCAAGCAGGTTCCGGCGCACAGATTTTGAGCGCAGTGGAAGGTAAGAGCCCGGAAGGATTCCCTTGTTGGGTGGTAACTGTTTCGCCCGTGTCTAAATCGGGTGATAACGAAACGGTTACGTATTACTCAGGCTATCAATTTTGTTATGCGGAACAATAAAGCGCAGAACATTCTCAATCGGCTGTATGACATAACAAAAAGATAATAAAAATTGCATCCCAAAAAGCTGTAAAGCTTTTGGGGATGCTTTTTGGGCAGAAAGAGTAGAATTAAATATTTTATATGTATGCAGAAAATCAATATTCGGAGAGTAAAAGCAAAAATTCACTTGATAAATTTACAACCGTATGATAAAATATTACTATAAATTTAAATCAGGAGGGAAAATTCTTATGGATTGTAGCGATTCTTCAACTTTTTCGACTGCGTCGGGGATGGATTATCATTACGTTGTACTTCAGGTTACATTAAAAGAAAAATTTTTAGGTACGGGTTCGGGAAATCTTACCGAGTTGGAAAAAGCCATAAACAGTCAAGCTCAAAAGGGATACCGTCTTCATACAATTACAACATCAAACGGCGGAAGTAAAGGTCTTATGGGAGGAGACAGGATTCAAGCTACTATGGTTTTTGAAAAAATAGTATAAACCTGAACGTATTCATATAAGGATATCGAAAAGGGCATTGATTTATTTCAATGTCCTTTTTGCATAACCTATTATAAAAGCAATGACAATAAATCATTTGTGAATTTTACATACGTGTTTTTTCTCAAAATTTTTTGCTAAAAAAGAAAAAACAAGAAAAATTTACATAAAATAAAATCAAATTATCTTCATACAATACTATTGCGGCGATAAATCGGGAAGCCGAAACGCCGCTTGAGATAAATTAAAACTTTTAAAAAGGAGAAAAAACTATGTCTAGCAACAATAACCAGCTTAATGTTCCCCAGGCAAAGGAAGCAATGGAACGCTTTAAGATGGAGTGTGCCAATGAAGTTGGCGTAAACCTCAAACAGGGATATAACGGCGACATTTCTGCAAGAGAAGCAGGTTCAGTCGGCGGCCAGATGGTTAAAAAGATGATTGAATCTTACGAAAACAGTATGAAATAATTGTTTGAATAATCATTCATAATTATTTTGTCTGATTTTTCAGAAAAAATGAGCGGCTGTATCAGAATTATTTTTGATACAGCCGCTTGGTATTATGCCGAAAAAATTTGAAAGTATTTTATTATCAATAGGTTTTATAAGAGGTTTCCAATTGTAAAAGAGTTTATAGGGATTTAAATTTATTTTACTGCCTCAAACGCTGCATCAAGTGCGGCTATTAGGTCTTCAGCCTTTTCAATGCCGATTGAGAGTCTGATTGTGTTTGGCTTGATTCCTTGGTCAAGAAGTTCTTCTTCGTTAAGCTGAGAATGTGTTGTGCTTGCCGGGTGAATAACAAGTGATTTTACGTCTGCTACGTTTGCAAGCAAAGAGAAGATTGCAAGGTTGTCAATAAACTTTTGAGCTGTTTTGTCATCGCCTTTTATCTCAAATGTGAAGATTGAACCGCCGCCGTTCGGGAAATATTTTTTGTACAAAGTGTGGCTTGACTCAGTAGGCAATGACGGATGGTGCACAGCCTCAACCTGAGGATGATTTGAAAGGTAGTCAACAATCTTGAGAGCGTTATGTACGTGGCGTTCAACACGAAGCGAAAGGGTTTCAAGACCCTGTAAAAACAGAAATGCGTGGAACGGAGAAAGAGTTGAACCTGTGTCACGAAGAAGAATTGCACGAATGTAGGTTACAAATGCAGCCGGAGCTGTTGCGTCTGCAAAGCTGATTCCGTGATAGCTTGGGTTTGGATCGGAAATCCAAGGATATTTGTCAGTTGCTTTCCAGTCGTAATTTCCGCTTTCAATGATAACGCCGCCGATTGCCGCACCGTGACCGCCGATGAATTTTGTTGCCGAATGAATAACAATGTCTGCACCGTATTCAAAAGGTCTTACAAGGTACGGAGTTGCAAATGTTGAGTCAACAACAAGCGGAATGCCGTGCTTGTGGGCGATTTTTGCAACTGCTTCAATGTCAATAATATTTGAGTTCGGGTTGCCGAGTGTTTCAATATACAATGCCTTTGTGTTGTCCTGAATTGCGGCTTCAAACGAACCCTCAACATCAGGGTCAACAAAGGTTGTCGTAACTCCGGATGTAAGTGGAAGTGTGTGTGCAAGTAGATTATATGTGCCGCCGTAAATTGTTTTTGAAGCCACAATGTGCTCACCGTTTTTTGCGAGAGCCTGAATAGTATATGTTACCGCAGCAGCGCCCGATGAAGTTGCAAGTGCGGCACTGCCGCCCTCGAGAGAAGCTATTCTTTCTTCAAAAACGCTTTGAGTCGGGTTTGTAAGTCTGCCATAGATATTGCCGGCGTCTCTCAGACCAAAACGGTCTGCTGCATGCTGTGAATTGTGAAATACATATGATGAAGTTGCATAAATCGGAACGGCTCTTGCGTCTGTTGCGGGGTCTGCCTGTTCCTGACCGATTTGTACCTGACGTGTTTCGAATGCCCAATTTTTTGAATCTCTGATATCTGCCATTTTTAATTCCTCCGTTGTTAAGTAATGTTTTTGTTATATTTTCGATATTTTCTGTATATTAATAAAATATATGTTATTAATAGGCTTTTTGGTGTGGCTGAGCAAAAACTTAAGAAGATGTGTGTTTATTGATATTGTTCTCAGTTGTACATTCGCTTGCACATTCGATTGGGCAAATAGCCGTTAGCGATTTGCCGACATCGGCAGTCTATGCAGAAAAATAAGATTTTCACTGTATTTGCCTCCCTCTTTATTTGCTGTGACCTTATTGTATAATAGATTTATTCTTTTGTCCAATACAATATAGCAATTGTGAGTTATAAGCTGAGACTATAACTTGCAACAATTCGGATTTCAGAAAAAACAAGTGATAAAGGCATTTGCCGTTATCACTTGCAATTTGTATATTATTTTACTGATAATATTCCTGCTGAATTTGTTCCGCTTCAGACGGAACAGCCTCGGTTGCCACAACCTCTGTAATTCGGTCAAACGTATTGATTTGAACGCCGCTTTGATTTCGGATTTCGTTTGTGCCGTCAAGGCGTAGGGGAAATGTCTCGTTCTCCACAACATTGTCAACAATCGGAGAATTTTGGACTTTGCCGTTTCGTGACGGAAACTCTATCGGATACTGCTCATTTTTATTGTTTTGGTCGTCTTGTTTTTCGTGACTTTTTTTCATATTAATACCGCCCTTTCGTTTGAGGTGGTAATATTTTTTGCGCTATTGTGGTGTTTATGCGTTTGTACCCTGGATTTTAGACAAAATCGTGTTAATAAACTTGAAAAAACCCATGTAATGTTCTATAATCTAAGTGCAGATGTTCCTCGCCCCCCTAAAGGCGGCGAGTTCCATCCGAAATTTTGGAGTGGAATAAATCCCACCCAGAAATCCCGAGAAGCTGTCGCTTCTTTGCACTG
>CAVBYX010000033.1:0-23705 GCA_963599905.1 Acutalibacteraceae bacterium | reverse complement strand
GCGAAGTGCAAGAGCTATTATACACAACATCTCCTCCCTTGTCAACCCTTTTTTTAAATTTTTTTCGCTTTTTTTGAAAAAAATTTAAGAACCCGGGTTTTATGCGGCTTTTTACAAGAAGTTCATCTGAAAATACTCTCCGAAAATAAAAAAATTCAAAAATAATTTAAAAATAAAATTTTATAAAAAAACTTAACCTCTTACCAACCCGCTGTTAAATTCCGCATTGATTTGGTTTATCTCTTTTTTGCCGTCAATATAAGGCTGATATATTGTGTCAACTCTTCCGCCGCCCATATTATCACACCCGTTGCAAAATTCACATTCTGTACCGCACGACGAAAGAGATTTTTTTACAATTTCGATTCTTTCTTCTCTTGTGGTGTCTTTTATAAGTATAGATTTCATCATATCTCCCTCAACATATATTATTAATACGCTGCCAATATCGGTGAAATACCGTTTTCAGCATCAGCGACTCCGATATACTTCATTGCTTTACCGCACCCCATAACCACACAATCCTCAGAATATTTGTGCACTCTGACTCTCAGCCGTGTGGCTTCGCTTACTTTCCTTGCAAATCCGCCGATTTTCGCAAGACCGCCTGTCATAATAATTCCGTCTGTATATATATCTCCCGTAAGCTCGGGCGGCGTACTTTCAAGCACATCTTTTATTGCTCCGACAATTCCATCCGCAATTTCTTCTACAGCTTCCTTTATTTCCGAAGAAGCAACCATAACAAACCTCGGCAGACCGCTGACCGCATCTCTGCCTTTTACTTTGAAAATTTTCTCTTCTTTCGGTGTAATTACACAACCTATCGCTTTTTTGCATGCCTCAGCCATATTTGTTCCGATAATCAGACCGTATTTTTTTCTGATATATTTAACAATTTCGGCATCCATTGCATTTCCCGCATGCTTAACACTTTTGGAAACCGAAATTCCTCCAAGTGAAATAACCGCAATATCCGCCGTTCCGCTTCCGATATCCGCTACCAAAATTCCGTGCGGACTTGTTATGTCAATTCCGCAACCAAGCGCAGCCGCCTTGGGACTTTCTATAAGATAAACTCCCCGTGCGCCGAACATACCGACCGCATTAACCATTGCCCGTTTTTCAACTTCGGTTAAATCGCACGGAATTGCTGTTACCACTCTGGGTTTAATTACTTTTACAGTACAAACTTCCTGTAAAAGTATTGTTACCATATCCTCAACAAGTCCCGATTGTGCAATAACTCCGCTGTCAAGCGGGTGAACTGCCCTTATTCCGACAGGAGTTTTTCCAATCATGGCATAGGCATCGTTGCCAACCGCATAGACTTCTCCGGTATCAATATCATATGTTATTACGCTCGCCTCATCGAGAACTTTTCCTTTGTTTTCGATAAAAACTCGGGTTCTGTCTGAACCCAAATCAATTGCTATATCCATATATGTTCATCCTTATACAGGTATTTCTGATTTTCGTCTGCATCACTTTAATATTATACTTTAATATTATATTATAATATGCGTTGATATTCAAGCAGATTTCAGTCGATTTCAACACTGCACAAAGTTGCGCAGCATATGGTTTTGCACCCGAATTTTGCCAATGTTTTTGCACATTCCCCCAGAGTATTTCCTGTTGTTATAATGTCATCTACTATGAGTATATTTTTGTCTGAAACACAATTTTTATCAATTATCCTGAAAACACCCCTGACGTTATTTTCACGTTCTTTTGCACTGACAGAATGTTGCGGTTTATTCATTTTAAACTTCTCGAGAGTATCACAATACGGCACTCCTAAGATTTTCGAGCACTCTCTTGCAAGAAGTTCAGCCTGATTATATCCTCGTTTTCTTATCATCTTTTTGTGCATGGGCACACAGGTTACAATATCAAAACTACTGTTAGTATAACTTTCGGAAATACATTTACACATCACAACCGCAAACTTTTCAGCATAGTTTTTTCTTTTATTGAATTTGAAATTTTTAACTCCGTATCTAAAAATTTTACTATACGGAAACGGTGAAACACAGCGATAACCGCCTGCGGCATATTTAGTATAATACGACTTTGGAAATTGCTCTATACAATTTTTGCAGGCGTATTCATCGCTTAATATAACGCTTCCACAGTACGGACATCTTACAGGGAAAATAAGATTTTTAATATGGGTTTTCAATTTGTCATCATTAATATATTGTATCGACACGTTGCAAAAATTCCTTTAATCCGCTATATCTTTTTGTTCTGCGGTTATTATTGACCATATATTCAACAGTCTGAGGCACTCCCACAAGAATAAGTGTTTTTTTGGCTCTTGTTACGGCAGTATATAAAAGATTACGATAATACAGTTGCGGCAGGCCCGAAAACATCGGAATTACTACTGCGTCAAATTCATTCCCCTGGCTTTTGTGAACGGTTATCGCATATGCAAAATCAAGCTCGGAAGCATACTCATAGGTTAATACAGCGGTTTTATCATAAAAATTTATTTTAATTGACTTGGATTTTTTATCTATGCTTTGAATAATTCCTATGTCACCGTTAAAAATTCCTTCTCCCGTTTCGCCGTTATCCTTATACCAGCTTATATCATAATTGTTTTTTATTTGCATAACCTTATCGCCTGTGCGAAAGGTTTTTGAGCCGATTGTCACCTCAGCTTTATCGTCAGATTTCGGATTCAGGCGTGCCTGAAGCTTTCGGTTAAGTTCGGCTGTACCGAGTTCGCCCTTTTTGGACGGAGAAAGCACCTGAATGTTTTCAAAAGAAGAGTACCCGTAAGCTTTCGGGAGCCTTTCGGAACATAAATCTAGTATGGTTGCCGCACCCGAAATTTTATCGGCCTTATATATAAAGAAAAAGTCTTTATCTACCTTTTTTAAATCCGGCATTACTCCGTTTACAATTTTATGTGCATTTGTAATTATGAGACTTTTCTGTGCCTGTCGAAAAATTTCATTCAGCCTTATGACCGGAACAACTCCGCTTTCGGTCAAATCACCGAGAACATTGCCCGGACCGACTGACGGAAGCTGGTCGGAGTCACCTACAAGTATAAGACGACAACCGAGTGGCAAAGCACGCATTACGCTTTCAAATATATACGAATCAACCATAGACACTTCGTCAATAATAAGCGCGTCACATTTAAGCTGATTGCGCTCGTTTTTGTTAAATATCGGATTGTCCTGCTTATCCCAACTGACTTCAAGCATACGATGCAGGGTTTTGGCTTCGTCGCCCGTAACTTCACTCATTCTTTGTGCGGCTCGTCCCGTCGGTGCCGACAAAAGCACTTTTTTGCCCTTCCGCTTGAGTATATTGATAATTGCATTCAACGTTGTTGTTTTTCCGGTTCCCGGACCGCCCGTAAGTATCAACATTCCCTCGGTTAAAGCAGAAGTGACGGCTTGTTTTTGAAGCTCGGCATACTCTATTCCGTCGTTTTGTTCGCAAATTTTGATTTCCCGGTCAATATCATCAATTTTTTCCGCATCAAATTCAAGCATCATTTTTACGCGTGAAGCAATATAGGTTTCAATCAAATGAAGTTGAGTTGTGAATACAAAGTCTACATCGCCGATTTTGTCGCCTATTACGGAACGGTCAAAAATCATCCCGTCCATACACTCGGCTACAAGTTCAGGGTTCACCTGAAGAAGCCGTGACGAAATTTCAATCAGTTTGTTTTTTGGCAAACAGGTGTGTCCGTTTTGTTCATTGTGTTTTAAAACATATATGATACCCGCACGAAGTCTGACATTGCTCTCTGCTTCAAGATTCTCACGTTTGGCAATAAAATCGGCATTTTCAAAAGTTACGCCGAATTCTCCGTTGCACAAAATATACGGATTTTCTTTTATTTTTTCAACACAGCCTGCGCCGAATGCGTTGTAAATTTTTACCGATGAAGAATTTGAAATGCCGTACTCACCCAAAAACAACATTAATGTTCTCACACCGGTGTTTGCCTTAAGCCGGGCGGAAAAATCCAACGCTTTGCTCTCTGTAATTCCCCTGAGCCTTGCCACTCTGTCAGGCTGATTTTCCATAACATCAAGCGTAGACTCCCCGAATTCGGACACAAGTCTTTGCGCCGTTACCGCACCTATCCCCTTTATTGCGCCTGAAGAGAGGTATTTTAATATATCCGCACTTTCGGTAGGACGGCAGATTTCACACGCACTGACCGAAAATTGCTTGCCGTATATTTTATGGGTAATAAAAAAGCCTGTAAGACTTACGGCATCACCGACACTCGCCTGCGGCATAATTCCCACTGCTGTTATAAGGTCATCCCCGTCGGAAATCTCAAGAACGGTATAACCGTTTTGTTCGTTTCGGTACACAATACTTTCAACCGCTCCCTCAAGTTGGAGCATATTATCGTTGTTCATATTCATTATCCTTTTAAATAAGTACACTTAAATAATTGTAATTTTTCGTTTGCTTGTCAAAATCAAATTTTCTTCATTCAGTTTCTTTATTTCTCTCATCATTGCACTTCGGTCAACACCGAGATAATCCGCCAAATCAGAGTAAGGAAGCGGCATGGTAAAGGTAGATTTGCCATAATCATGTTTCATATATTCAATAAACGAAAGCAACTTGCTTCTCAGAGTTCGCTGCCCGATAACATCTATATGTTCCACTGTTCTTCTGATGTTTTGCGACAACACCCTGTCAATCAACAGCAAATGTTTTTTACAATGCTTTTCACAACAATTAATCAGTTTGTCATATTTTATAAAATCCACCGTACATTTTGTTTTTGCATAAATATAAAAGGATTTGTTGTCGGTGTTCGGCAAAAAATGAACGCCAAAACAATCGCCGCTTCGGTAAAAGTCGGTTATGCGCCTCTGTTCCTCATTATTCATTGTAACAAGATAGGCAATTCCGCTTCTGACAATACCGATAAAATCATTTTCGGGAGCACATATTGTGATTATCTCGCCTTTATTGTACTTGCGCTCAACAGGCGCAAAACACTCGTTCAGCCCCATTAAATCTGACTTTGCGAGCCCTAAACCACTTGAAAAATCGAACACGGTAACCACCCCATAATGTGTTTATAATTTTTAATACCCACAATATGTTGTTATTATAACACAATAAAGTTGCTTGTGCAACAGATAAATAAATCTTTCTGTTGTATAATGTATCACGCACCTATAAATCAGGAAAGATTAAACACAAAAAACAAGAAGGGACAGCTATGAAAATCATTAAACGCAACGGCTCAGAAGAAAAGTTTAATATCGAAAAAATCGTAAATGCCGTAAAAAAGGCAAACAATTCGTCCGACACGCCGTTTTTGACAGATGAACAAATCTATGATATTGCGGACTATGTGGAATATAAATGCAACAAAATCAAAAGAGCGGTTTCCGTTGAAGAAATCCAAGATATGGTTGAAGACCAACTTATGTCAAAGGGAGCTTTTGAACTGGCAAGACGATATGTAAGATACCGTTATACCCGTTCGCTTGTCCGCAAAGCAAATACTACCGATAACCGCATACTTTCTCTTATTGAGTGTAACAATGAGGAAGTTAAGCAGGAAAATTCAAACAAAAACCCTACCGTAAACAGCGTTCAGCGTGATTATATGGCAGGTGAAGTAAGCCGAGACCTTACAAACAGAATGTTGCTTCCGCCGGATATTGTGGAAGCTGACAAACGCGGTATCATTCATTTTCATGATTCGGATTATTTTGCACAGCATATGCACAACTGTGACCTTGTAAATCTTGAAGATATGTTGCAAAACGGAACCGTAATAAGCGACACACTGATTGAAAAGCCGCACAGCTTTTCAACCGCATGCAATATTGCGACACAAATTATCGCTCAGGTTGCAAGCAATCAGTACGGCGGACAAAGCATCAGTCTTGCTCATCTTGCGCCGTTTGTTCAAATTTCAAGAGAAAAGATACGCAGAGAAACAATCGCCGAAATAAAAGAACTCGACGCAAACGTTTCTGAAGAAAAAATGAACGATATAGTTGAAAAACGCCTGCGCAAAGAAGTAAACAGAGGCGTTCAGACTATTCAGTATCAGGTTGTAACGTTACTCACCACAAACGGACAGGCTCCGTTTGTAACCGTATTTATGTATCTTAATGAGGCTAAAAACGAGCAGGAAAAAAGCGACCTTGCCATGATTATCGAAGAAACACTTAAACAGCGATATCAGGGCGTAAAAAACGAAGCGGGCGTATGGATAACACCTGCATTTCCAAAACTTATATATGTACTTGAAAAAGACAACATAACCGAGGACAGCAAATATTGGTACCTCACTGAGCTTGCGGCAAAATGCACGTCAAAAAGAATGGTACCCGATTATATTTCGGAAAAGGTTATGCTTGAGCTAAAATCCGACGTTTACACTTGTATGGGCTGCCGCTCGTTCCTCACGCCCGACAGATTTACCGATGCAGGCATGGGCAACATTGCAAACGCACAGAATTACGAAGAGGGCAAACATAAATATTACGGTCGTTTTAATCAGGGCGTTGTAACGGTAAACCTTGTTGATATAGGACTCAGCGCAAACAGGGATATGAACAAATTCTGGAAAATATTTGACGAACGTATGGATTTGTGTCACCGTGCGCTGCGTTGCCGTCACGAAAGACTTAAAGGCACGCTTTCAGACGCTGCGCCGATTCTTTGGCAATACGGTGCACTTGCAAGGCTAAAAAAAGGAGAACCTATTGACAGACTGCTGTATGACGGATATTCAACGATTTCACTCGGCTATGCAGGATTGTGGGAATGCGTTTACAGTCTCAACGGCAAAAAACTTACCGAAGAAGAAGGCAAACAGCTCGGGCTTGAAATTATGCATAAGCTTAACGAATACTGTACAAAATGGAAAGAAGAGGAAAACATTGATTACAGTATTTACGGCACTCCGCTTGAAAGCACAACATATAAATTTGCAAAATGCCTGCAAAAACGTTTTGGTATTATCAAGGGAGTTACTGACAAAAACTATATAACAAACAGCTATCACGTTCACGTAACCGAGAATATAAATGCTTTTGAAAAGCTGAAACTGGAATCGGAATTTCAGGCACTTTCTCCGGGCGGAGCAATCAGCTATGTTGAAGTACCCAATATGCAAAGCAATATCAAAGCTGTTTTGCAGGTTATCAAATTCATATACGACAATATTATGTATGCCGAGCTTAATACAAAGAGCGACTACTGCCAAGTATGCGGATACGACGGCGAAATACAAATCATTGAAGAAGAAGGAAAGCTTGTTTGGGAATGTCCGAACTGCCACAACCGTGACCAGGACAAGATGAATGTTGCAAGAAGGACTTGCGGCTACATCGGAACACAGTTTTGGAATCAGGGACGAACACAGGAAATTAAAGAGAGGGTGCTTCATCTCTGATGAATTACGGAGAAATCAAAAACTGCGACATTGCAAACGGCGAGGGCGTGAGAGTATCGCTTTTTGTATCGGGATGTACTCATCACTGTAAAAACTGTTTCAATGCCGAAACTTGGGACTTTAATTTCGGGAAACCGTTTACAAAGGAAACGGAGGACAAAATCCTTGAAGAGCTTGCCCCCGATTATATCGACGGATTTTCCCTTTTGGGCGGAGAACCTTTTGAACCGGAAAATCAAAAGGTTCTGCTTCCGTTCTTAAGACGCATTAAAGACAAATATCCTCAAAAAAGTATATGGTGCTACACAGGTTATCTTTTTGACGAGGAGCTTAAATCGGAAAGCCGTGCAAGGTGTGAATATACGGATGAAATGCTGTCGCTTATTGACGTACTTGTTGACGGTGAATTTATTCAAGACCTTTATGACATCAGCCTGCAATTCAAAGGTTCGGCAAACCAAAGAATCATTGATATTCAAAAATCCGTTGCAAAGGGTCAGATTGTATTATATGAACCCCAAAGCGGAAAAATATAACATTCAACAACATATAACTTTAAACTCCATATTCAAAGCTGTCGGACGGTTCTTACAGAGCCGTCCGATTCTTGGCGTTTGTTTAAAATAAAAAGTTCCTTTTCTATAATATATATAAACCCTAATACAAACACTTACTGCCTATCAGGAGACAAATCTCATATAAGAACTTTTATATAACTTACAGTTGTTTGTTAAACATCTTAAATAATACAACGCTTTTCGCATTTTTATATAATTAATATATTAAATGGGCGCACATCAAAATGATGTGCGCCCATTTTGGTAGGAAGTAACAGAAAAGCTAATAAAACTTTAGTCGTCTGTTTCTACGGAATCTGTCTTGAATATAAAGTCAACCTTACCGTCCATATCATCGGAAATGCCGCTGTATGACTTATAGTTGCTTGAAACGTTTGAAATGGCTTTAAGTCTGTTTACAAGACCTTTAACGTCACCGTTTACTGCATCGACAATTACATCAACGCCCTCTTCTTTGTACTGTTTAAGGCCTTTATTCAAAGTCATAGAACCATCGGCAAGCTGCTTAACACCGCTGAGCAGTTGACCGCCGCCGTCTTTAAGACTTGCAATACCGTCAAACAACGATACTGCGCCGCTTGCAAGTGTTGACGTACCGTTTTTAAGTGTATCGGTACCGTTCTTAAGTGTCGAAGAACCATCCTTCAATTCGGAAGTACCGCTCATAAGTTCGGAAGTACCGCTCTTTAAGCTTGACGTACCGTTTTTGAGATCTGAAGCACCGCTTGCAAGTGAGCTTGAGCCGTCTTTAAGCGAATATGTGCCGCCAAGAATTTGCTGAGCACCGGCATTAGCCTGATCAACGCCGTCTGTGTAACTCAAAATTCCCTGATAAAATTCGTTATAGCTGTCAAGCTGTGCCTTTAAAGCTTTAAGAGCCTCTTTGCCTGAGCTTGCCTTTTGAACAGCTTCTTCAATACCTGACTGTACCTCTTCGCCCTGCATATTCTTGTCTATCAATGACTGAATCTGAGTTTGCGTAAGACTGTCAATTGCAGCCTGTGTTGACGAGGAACTCATCTGTGATGAAACCCCCTGAGCAATCTGTGCCTGTACATCCTCGGAAATCGAACCTGCCGCAACCGCTGCCTCGTACTCGTCGTATGTCATTGACATTCCCGCTGCGGAAAGTACAGCCTCGGTTACCTGCTTTCTGTACTCATTCTCAACGCCCGAACGAATTGCGCTCGACTGACTTTCAACCGTCTCCGTTACCTGAGCCAAAGCTTTCTCGTAAGCCATCTGTCTTACGCTGTCCTCATCCAATGAGCCGATAAGTGCGTCAAGTACCGATTGGTAATTATCAATTGTAAGTTTGTCGGCAACAAGTCCCGCTGCTGCAATCTGTTTATCCGCTGTTGCAAGAAGCGTTTCAAACACTTGCTTTGCACCCGATTTCAGTGCTGTGCTGTTGCTTGAAATTGTTGAAAGTCCTCCGGCAAGTTCAGATATATAACCCTGAAGTTGAGAAACACCTGCGTCAAGCGAATATGCACCGTCAGAAAGTTGACCCGCACCGCTGTCAAGTGAGCTTGCACCGCTGTCTAACTGATTAACTCCTCCCTGAAGAGTACCTACACCGTTATCAAGGCTTGTCGCACCGCCCGAAAGCTCGGAAGCACCGCTGTCGAGACTTGCCGCACCGTCTTTGATTTGGCTTGCACCGCTGTAAAGTTTATCAACACCGGCAACAAGCTCCTGCGACTTGTCAAGCAATGTATTAAGACCTTTATAAAGCTCCGAAGAACCGTCAATAAGTTGGTTTGTTGCGTCTGTAAGTTTGGTAAGCTTGCTGTCAAGCTCATCCATCTTATCATCAAGCTTTGAGAAATCAATGTTGCTGAACATATCGTTTGTTGCAAGAGTCAAAGTTGTTGCGAGCTGAAAATCTTCAACATCCGCTGTTACCTCAACATAATTCGGAATTTCAAATGTGTCTTTGTCCAAGTTCAGGCTCTCCTGCATTCCCGGAAGCGCAAAGCCCGCAACATATGTGTGTGAACCGTCATTCAAAATTTTACCGTTTGAAACCTCAACATTCTTGAATGAATCGTTATCAAGCATCATTCCGGTAATCATCACAAACGGAACATATATTTTCTCTTTTTTGCCGTCAATTTCTACTTCTTCATACTGTCTGTTTGAATAATCGAAACGCATTGTTACCTTGCCGCTTTTGCCTGCAAGATCATCCGGCTTTACGGTTTTTCCGTCAAGCTTGTATGTTACGTTTACACCGACAGGAAGTTCACCCGAGCTTGTGCCCTGATAGTAAATATCGTTGCCGTCGGCGTTCCACTCGTACATATTATTTTCATTAATTGTAAAGGTCTCGTCGCCGTTTACATTTTCAACATCGTTAAGATTTGAAACATCGGTAAATTTATCGGCTTTTGCGGTATTTTGAATCCAATCGCTTACGATTACTTTCTTTGCCGAACCGTTTGCGTCCGCAAGAACGTAAACGGTCTCGTTTTTATTCAACTTAACCTTGCTTGAGCTGTTATTGTCTTTGTCGGAAGCGGCTTCAGTCTTGGTTGTCTTACCCGAAACCTCAGCGCCGGCAGAATATGAAGCAACTCCTACCATACTGCAAAGTATTGTCAAACTCAAAACTCCGGACAAAATCTTTGGCAAATGTTTTTTTATGTTTAAGTTACGCATCAACTTTTACCTCCGTATTAGTTTTCTTGGGTTTAAATCCTAATGTGGTAGCTCCTATTAACTTGTCGAACAACATAAACATCGCCGGCAAAATAAGAATTACGCAGAACAAACTGATGATTGCACCGCGTGCCATAAGAGCACACAAAGAACCTATCATATCAACATCCGAATAAATTGCTACACCGATTGTTGCCGCAAACAATCCCATGGCACTTACAATTATTGACGGAATCGATGTATCAAGAGCGGTTGTGATCGCCGTCCGTTTATCGTTACCGAGAGAACGTTCCTTTTTGTATCTGGTTGTCATCAAAATCGCATAGTCAACCGTTGCGCCAAGCTGAATCGTACTTATACAAATCGGGGCAATGAACGGAAGCGACTGTCCCGTAAAGTGCGGTAAACCGAGGTTAATAAATATTGCAAATTCAATAACCGCAACAAGTATAAACGGCAAGCTTATACTCTTTTCAACCAATGCAATAATAATAAAGATTGCAACTATCGAAATGGTGTTTACGACCTGGAAGTCAACCGAGGTAATATCAATAAGGTCATTTGTAAGTGCGGCTTCGCCAATCAGCATACCGCTTTCATCGTATTTGTGAATAATCGAATTAAGTGTTTTAAGCTGTTCGCTTACTTCATTCGAAGCGGTTTTATATTCCGAGCTTATCAGCATAAGCTCCCATCTGTCACCCTTTAATACACTTGTAATCGAGTCGGGCAACATTTCTTCGGGAATCATTGAACCCACTACGCTTTCGAGTCCGAGAACAGTTTTTACACCGTCAACGTTTTCCATCTCTTTTGTCATCTTACGAACGTCTTTGGCGGGAAGGCTTGAATCAACAAGAACCATTTCCGTCGTTCCCAATCCAAAGTCTTCTTTAAGCTTTGTGTTTGCAATTACGTTTGACATATCTTCAGGAAGACTCTCCGACAAATCGTAGTAAACCTCATCGTTGGTTTTGTCATATCCGTAATATGCGGGACCTACAATCACCAAAAAAAGAATCAGGAACACCGGGAATATTTTTACAAGTCCGGTTGCAAGTTTTTTAGTCGGCGGAATCAATGACTTATGCATGGTCTTTTCAAGCGGTTTGTCAAGGATTAATATCAGCGACGGAAGAACCGTTACACATCCCATTACACCAATCAAAACACCCTTTGCCATTACGATACCGAGGTCACGACCAAGAGTAAATGTCATAAAGCAAAGTGCTATAAATCCCGCAATTGTTGTAACCGAACTTCCGATTACCGAACGGAATGTTTCGTGAATTGCCGCAGCCATAGCCTGTTTGTGGTCGGAATAGTTTCCTTTTTGCTCTCCGTAGCTGTGCCACAGGAAGATTGAATAGTCCATTGTAACAGCAAGCTGAAGAACCGCAGCCAACGCCTTGGTAATGTATGAAATCTCACCCATAAAATAGTTTGAGCCGAGGTTTACAAGGATTGCGATTCCGATACTTGCAAGGAACACAAACGGGATTATCCAGTTGTCCATAAATATCATCATTGCAATAACCGCAAGTATGACCGCAATTGCAACATAGATTGCTTCTTCTCGCTCACACAAATCTCTAAGGTCTGTTACCATCGCAGATATACCGGATACAAAGCACTGATCTCCGGCAATCGACCTGATTTCCGTTATTGCGTCCATGGTTTCATCGGCTGAACTTGAGGTATCAAAGAAAACAGCCATCAATGTTTCGTCACCGGAATTAAACGCATCGTAAATCTTGTCAGGCAAAAGTTCCTTTGGAATTGACAGATCCGCAATATCATCGTACCAAAGTACGGTATCGACATGATCAACCTGTTTTATTTTTTCTTCTGTTTTGACGATATCCTTATCATCGACATTCTCAAATATCAAAAACGAGAATGCACCCTTGCCAAAGTCGTCAAGCATATACTGCTGACCTTGTACCGTTTCGAGTTCATCCGGAAGATAATTCAGCATATCGTAATTTGTACGTGTGAATATCATTCCGAGTGCCGCAGGCACAAGTAAAGCGAGGGAAACGATTAGGATTACAAAACGACTTTTTACAATCGCTTTTGCAAATTTCATCTTATGTACTCCCTTCTGTTTTTCTTACCATTTGCAATTATATTACGTTTTGGGAAAAATAAAACAGACAAATTTATTTTCGTGACCTATTTTTAGACACAAAAATAAATCTGTCTGAAAAAATGCATATATATGATTTATATAAACATATATGGCAAAACGCGCGAAAATTTTATGTACAAAAATTAAAAACATCAATTGACTTTTTTATTGATAAAATCAAACGATTGATTAAAAAGAGCAGATCCTGCAACCAAAAGTCTCTCACCGTCCGCCAAACGAAAAGGACATCTTACTCGAATCACAGACAGTTTGCATATCAGTCTTTGGAGCTTTGTCCGCCAGAGCTTCTGATAAACGCAGTTTCGGTTGATCCTTCAAACAATTCACAAATTCTTGAAATCTCGTCTTTCAGATCGTACTTCATATTACTGCTCAGCCAATCCACCAAAAAGCCTATCAAGAGGCTTTTGTAGTACATAATTATCGCCTGCTTATCGTGTTCGCTTATGGTGTAATCGACAGCAAATTTTTCAATATACTCGGTAACCGCACGCTGGGAAACCCTGTTTATGTAACTGTAAATCATCTCACGGTTAGGAGAATTAAATATGTGCAACATAGCTTTTTTATTTTGCGTTGCAAAGTCGATTGCGGAAAGAATACAGTCATAAATCGTAGAGGGCCCCGAAACGCCGACCAACATATCCGCCTGTTCATTAAGAATTTCCTCCAAAAGCGACGGTATATCGTTATAATGATAATAAAAAGAATTACGGTTTATTCCGCAGTCCTCAACAATATCTTTAACGGTTATTTTATTGAGTTGTTTTTCGTTAAGCAATTTCATAAAGGAATGTTTAATTGCGTCCTTAGTAAATGCAGCCAATATCTCACCCCGATGGATTTTTTAATTCGCTATAATAGTATAGCACACAACGGGTAGATTTTCAAGAAAATATATATTAAAAACAGCGTCTTTACAACTTAAATTCTAGTAATACTCCGCTTTGTCCGCAAAGGGAAATTTTCAACCAACCGGAATGCATCCCATAAAAGGCGGAAAACATCCGCACTGTGCAAAAATAATATTTGATTTAATTTTTCTCAAAGTCATTAATTGCAGATATTACGTAAAAAACTATTGTGCCTTATATTTTTTTGTGATATTATACAATCAGAATTTATTTTTGAGGATAATGGGATGTTTAGATTTAAAATACGCACAATGCGTTGCTACATTACGGGCGGGTTCGTACTGTTAACATTTATTATCGCAATGATTTGTCTGCCCGACATCGAACCGACCGATACCGCAACGGAAACAGAAACAACAGTTGAAGAAACAACCGTACGGACTTCGTACAAAATCAACGGAGTTCCTATAATCGCTCAAGCCGAACTGCATGCAGGGTGTGAAACTTATGCCTGTACCATGCTTTTAAATTACTATAATTTTACTATTGACGAGTTTGAATTTGCACAGAATTATCTCATAACCTATCCTGTTACATACGGCGAAGACGGAAACCTGTACGGGCCGGATATGGATGCGGCTTTTGCGGGAGACGTCTATACGGGATGGGGCATAAATGCGCCTGCAATGGCAAAATCAATAAATAAATATCTTGAAACGCAGAAAACCGACAAGAAAGCCCAAGCTCTTTCAAACGTCGAACTTGACGACCTTTGCAAAAATTATATTGACAATGATATTCCGGCGATGGTCTGGGTAACTACATATATGCAAGAGCCGTATGTAAAATCAACGTGGATAGTTGATTATGTTGACGAAAACTCAAAAGTAAAAATCGGCGACACTGTATCATGGCTTCAAAACGAGCACTGTATGGTTTTGGTGGGCTATGATGAAGAAAATTACTATTTTAACGATTCGGTTGCCGAAAAAGTTACTGTCACAAAAAAAGCACTTGCCGAAGAAAGGTATTCTCAGATTGGTAAACAAGCAATAGTGCTTCAATAAAAATCAATGAAATTATCTCCTTAAGTTAAAAGCACCGCACAATGCAGAATGTGTGGTGCTTTTCGATATAACCGACGTATTTTAATTTGCATAACATTGCATAACAAAAACAAGGTCGGAAATCCGACCTTGTTTCAAGTAACAATCCAAATTATGAATTTGCCTCAATGTAGGAAACAAGAGCACCTACTGTCTTAATATTTTCAATCTCCTCGTCAGGAACTTCAACTTCAAATTCATCCTCGATGGACATAAGCAAATCAACAACATCGAGTGAATCGGCTCCGAGGTCTTCCTGCAAATCGGTATCAGCGGTAATTTTATCCTCTTCAACGTCAAATTGTTCGGCAAGAATTGCCTTAACTTTTTCTAAAACCATAAAATCCTCCTACAAAAAATTCTTGAACTCAACCCATTGTAATTATAGACAAAAGCACATATTTTATGCTACAATGGTTAAAAGGAAAAATTTAGATTTCCCTCTTAGATAATATTATTTATAAATTACCGCTTTGTCAATATCAAATTTGAATTTTTATCAAATTTTTTTATTTTGCATAGTTTTAACTTTAAATTTTAAAATCTGCATAACAGAATATTCAGACTTGGAGGAGTTATTTTTGAGTACAAAAAAATTTGCAGTCATAGGACATCCGATCGGTCACACGATGTCACCGTTTATTCATAAAAGACTTTTTGAGCTTGTCGGAACAGAAGCCGAATATATAAAACTCGATATATCCCCCGACAATCTTGCCGAGGAATATAAAAACACGCTGTCAAAGCTTGACGGTTATAATGTTACAATCCCTCACAAACAAAACATAATTTCGCTAATTGATCAAATTGACGACAAAGCAAAAATGTACGGCAGCGTAAACACAGTAGCCAACCGTAACGGAATTGCAACCGGATACACAACCGATCCCGACGGATTTTTAAAAGCTCTCGAAGCCGCAGAAATACCGATAAACGGCAGAATCGTAATTCTGGGTTGCGGAGGTGTTGCGAGAACCATGGCATATGAAACGGTTCTCAAAAATCTTCCGTTGCTTTTTGCCGTACGTGACGATGACGTTGTAATTGCAAAAAAAATTTGCAAAGAAATCAAAGAAAAAATCACAAACTCGGATGTTGAATTTTGCCGAATTTCGGAACTTTCCGGCAACATAGATTTGCTTGTCAACGCAACGCCTGTCGGAATGTTTCCAAAGACGGATAATCAGCCGATTCCCGACAACATAATTAATCGTTGCGCAAACGTTTTTGACGCAGTGTACAATCCGCTTGAAACCGTGCTGATAAAGAAAGCAAAGGCTAACGGCGCAAAAGCCGAGGGCGGAATGGCAATGCTTGTGTGGCAAGCTGTAGTATCACACGAAAAGTGGGACGGTTCGCTTTATGATAAAAGCGATATTGCCAAGTTGTGCATAGACGCTTCAAACGAATTGAAAAACAGATAAGATTTAACCGCCAACCTAACGCAAACGACCTTGGAGAAATGTATGAACAATATTGTATTATGCGGCTTTATGGGCTGCGGAAAAACCACTGTGGGTAAAAACATCGAACGTGTTACCGACAGAAAATTTATTGATATGGACGCCTTTATTGAACACAAACAAAATATGACAGTATCCGAAATTTTTGATAAATACGGCGAACAGGGCTTCAGAAACATGGAATTTGAAGCATGCAAGGAGCTTGCTCAAATGAGCAACCTGATTGTAGCATCAGGCGGCGGAGCATTTACTTTTGAGAGAAATGTAAATGTTTTTAAAGGAACAGACAAAATTGTCTTGTTGGATGTTCCGCTTGAAGTCATAAAACACAGACTCAGAAATGACACAAAACGTCCGCTTCTTCAGCGCCCGGACAAAGATAAAGCCATGGAAGAACTTTATATCAAACGTTTGCCGCTGTATAGGTCGGCGGCAGACATAGTTATATCAAGCAAAGGCACGCCGAAAAAGACAGCAGAAGCAATCGTTGAAGCGGTAAAACAAAAATAAATTCAATATTTAACATAAACATTCTTACCTTCCGTCTATATTTTACTATTGAACACGGCGCTTTAAAGTGGTAAAATATATGCGGAATGCTCTGTTTTTAAACAAAGTTTCACGGATTGAAAGGATATTAGGATATGATTATAGTATTAAAGCCATCGGCTTCAGAAGAACAAATTATAAATTTTACCCAAAAGCTAAAAGAAGATTACAACGTAAAAGTAAACAAATGGGACGGTGTTCAATCCACTGTACTCGGTCTGATTGGCGACACCACAAAAATTGATATTGAATACATTGACGCACAGGATGTTGTTGAAAATGTAAAGCGTGTTCAAGAACCGTATAAGAAAGCAAACCGAAAATTTCACCCTGACAACACGGTTATCAAAATCAACGACAATGTTTCAATCGGTGACGGAAGTCTGCACATTATGGCAGGACCGTGTTCTGTTGAAAGCGAAAGTCAAATTGTTCAGGTAGCAAAAGATGTAAAGGCTTCGGGTGCAACCCTGCTCAGAGGCGGAGCTTTTAAGCCCCGTACTTCACCGTATGCTTTTCAGGGATTAAAATCCGAGGGACTTGACCTTCTTAAAATTGCAAGAAAAGAAACAGGACTCCCCATCGTAACGGAAATTATGCGTGCTTCCCATATTGATATGTTTGAAAACGTTGATATAATTCAGGTTGGCGCAAGAAATATGCAAAATTTTGAACTTTTAAAAGAGCTTGGAAAAACGGACAAACCGATTCTGCTTAAGAGAGGTCTTTCCGCAACAATTGAAGAATGGCTTATGAGCGCAGAATATATTATGGCAGGCGGAAACGAAAAAGTAATGCTTTGTGAAAGAGGAATACGCACATATGAAACCTTCACACGCAACACGCTTGACATTTCGGCAATTCCGATTATCAAAAAACTTTCTCATCTGCCCGTTATTGTAGACCCGAGTCACGCATCGGGTAAATCATGGCTTGTTGAGCCGCTCGCAATGGCAGCTGTTGCCGCAGGCGCAGACGGATTGATAATTGAGGTTCACAACGACCCGCCGCATGCACTTTCTGACGGTGCTCAGTCGCTTACACCAAAGCAGTTTGACACGGTTGCAAAAAAGGTATTTGCGCTCAAGAAATCAATGGACTCAATAACAAAAAATGATTAATTTGTAGGTAATATAAAAGTTGTAATTTGCTTAATGCGGAATTGCAATTAATAACTGGAGGATTTAGCAATGAATATTGCTGTAATCGGACTCGGAATAATAGGCGGAAGCTTTTGCAAGGCTTTTAAAAAGTATACAAATCATCACATTATCGGTATTAACCGCACACAGTCAACCGCCCAAAAAGCCCTTGACGCAGGTGCGATAGACGAAATCGGAACACCCGAAACACTCGGAAATGCCGATTTGATTATCCTTGCAATGTATCCGCAGGCAGATGTTGATTTTATTAAAAAATACAGCAAGCATATAAAGCAAGGAACGGTTGTTACAGATGCATCGGGAATCAAGAGGGCAATTTGTCCTCAGCTCAGCGCACTTGCCAAAAAATTCGGCTTTGTGTTTCTCGGAAGTCATCCAATGGCAGGCAAAGAAACCAACGGCTTTGATGTCAGCGATGCGGATTTGTATAAAAACGCAAGCTATATAATAACTCCGTGCGGTGCGGATCAAAAGTACATTGACCTTTTGTCGAGCCTTGCAAAATCAATAGGATTTACAACAATCAAGATAACAACTCCCGAAGAACACGACAGAATGATTGCGTTCACTTCTCAACTTCCGCATGTTCTTGCGTGCTCCTATGTTCTCAGCCCGTGCTGCCCGAATCACAACGGATTTTCGGCAGGAAGTTACCGCGATGTGTCAAGGGTTGCAAACATCAACTCAAAGCTTTGGAGCGAGTTGTTTCTCGAAAACAAAGAACCGTTGGTTGAGGAACTTGATATTTTGATTGAAAACATTACTAAAATCATAAATGCAATAAAATCAGAGGATAAACAAGCCCTTGCGGAACTGCTTGAACAGGGACACAAGGTTAAAGAAGCTCTCGGAGAATAGAAAGGGGTGACTTTCTTGAAAACAGTTCATGTTGATACAGGAAAGCCTTATGATATTTTTATCGAAAGAGGAATAATCGACAGTTGCGGCGAATATATCAGCAAAATTTCAAAAGCTGAAAAAATAACCGTAATTACGGATTCAAACGTTGCTCCCTTATATCAGTGGCGGGTGCTGAATTCACTTGAAAAATGCGGATTTCAGGCAAAAGTTCACATCTTTAAAGCAGGCGAAGAATCAAAAAACTTAAAATCGATTTCAGATATGTACGATACACTTGCTCAGTTTAATATGACGCGTAAAGATCTTGTTGTTGCACTCGGCGGCGGAGTAACCGGCGATATGGCAGGCTTTGCGGCCGCAACATATCTGAGAGGCATTGATTTTGTCCAAATTCCGACATCATTGTTGGCACAGGTTGATTCGTCGGTTGGCGGAAAAACCGGTGTTGATCTGCCGTACGGTAAAAACCTTGTCGGCGCATTTCATCAGCCGATTGCCGTGCTGATTGATCCGGACACTTTATCAACACTCAGCGACAAATTTATTTGCGACGGTATGGCTGAAGTAATAAAATACGGATGCATCAAAGACGCAAAGTTTTTCCAAAGTCTTGCAGATACAAACGCCCTTGACCGTATTGAAGATGTTATCGAAACCTGTGTTTCAATAAAGCGTGATGTTGTCAACAAAGATGAAAAAGAAAAAGGCGAGCGTATGCTACTCAACTTCGGTCACACGCTCGGTCACTCAATAGAAAAGCTGTATAATTTTAAAGGAATTACACACGGAATGTCTGTTGCGATAGGAATGGTGCTTATTGCAAAGGCGGGCGAAAATCAGGGTATAACCGAGAGCGGAACTGCCGACGAAATTACTGCGGTATGCCATAAGTACGGACTGCCGACAACCGACAAGGCAAGTTTTGCAGAAATGGCAATTGCGGCAAAAAACGATAAAAAAACATCCGGTAATTCAATCAACCTTGTTTTGCTCAATAAAATCGGCGACAGCTTTACAAAAAAAATCGAACTTGATAAATTAGAAAATTTTATAACTGCTTAATTTTTATTTTTTCTGTCGCAAGCTTTGCCTGCAAACAGCAGAGCCCGCAACAGATGCAAGAGTGCAAAAGAGCCCACCGTATAAGATGCGGAAAGCTTCTCTGCCCACGTTAAATCGGAGCAAAGCACGGATCGGAGGTATTATGGCTAACGTAAAATATTTACCGTTCACACCAAGCGGCAGCATCTCTGCCCCACCGTCAAAAAGCGATGTTCACCGTGCAATAATATGTGCGGCACTATCCCGCGGAAAATGTACAATCTCTCCTGTTGCCCTGTCAAACGACATTAAGGCTACAATAGGCTGTATTGAGGCGCTGGGCGCTGTAACGTCGATGAAAGACGGTGTTTTGACTGTTGACGGAACCGAACTTTTTAAACACAGAACCGCACTGCTTGACTGCGGCGAAAGCGGAAGCACATTAAGATTTTTCGTGCCTGTTGCAGCTCTCGGAGGAGTAAAAGCCGATTTTGTGGGAAAAGGCAGACTTCCGCAAAGACCAATCGGAATTTTTACCGATATTTTGCCTCAAAAAGGCATAAAATGCGAAACAGAAGGCGGATTGCCGCTAAAAATATCGGGCAAGCTTCAAAGCGGAAGATTTGAGGTTCCGGGCAACGTAAGCTCACAATTCATAACAGGGTTGCTGTTTGCACTTCCGTTACTCAGGGAGGACAGTGACATTGTTCTGACCTCACCTGTCGAGAGTGCAGGATATATTAATATGACAATTCGCACAATGTCAAAATTCGGCGTTGAAGTGCAAAAAACCGATTTCGGTTGGCATATAAACGGCGGTCAAAGATATATTCCGCTCGATTACACAACCGACGGCGACTGGTCTCAGGCTGCGTTTTTTATGGTATGCGGTGCAATAAAAGGCGAAATTACCGTTGAAAACGTGAACCAAAGCTCTGCTCAAGGCGACAAACAAATCGTCAATCTGTTGGAGCAGTTTGGTGCAAAAGTAATTCAAACCGATGTCAGCGTGACTGTCAAGTCGCAGCCCTTGCACTCAATAACAATTGACGCTTCACAAATTCCGGATCTTGTACCGGTTCTTGCGGTATGCGCAAGCTTTGCAGAGGGTGTAACCAAAATAATTAATGCACAGCGGCTGAGAATCAAGGAAAGTGACAGGCTAAAAACCACGGCTGAGCTTATAAATAATCTGGGTGGCAACGTAAATGAGCTTGAAGACGGTCTTGAAATTACAGGCGTACCCAAGCTTTCCGGAGGAAACACAGACGGTTTTAACGACCACAGAATAGTAATGTCGGCGGCAACCTGCGCCGCAGGACTCGACGGGGAAATATTATGCACCGATGCACTGAGCATAAACAAAAGCTATCCCGAATTTTTTAACGATTACAACAGCATTGGAGGAAAAGCGGATGTCCTCGACATACGGTGAAAAAATAAAAATTTCTGTTTTTGGTGAAAGTCACGGCAACGGTATCGGCGTTGTTGTCGACGGGTTGCCGGCGGGAGTGAAAATAAATATGGACAAGGTTCTTGTTCAAATGGCTCGACGTGCACCCGGAAAGGACAAAACCGCTACTCCAAGGCTTGAAAAAGACTTTCCGAAAGTGCTTTCGGGTATGCTAAAAAACACACTCACCGGCGCCCCACTTTGCGCTGTGATTGAAAACACCAACACCAAAAGCGGCGATTACAGTAACCTGCTTGCCTGTCCGCGTCCCGGGCACTCGGATTACACGGCATTTGTCAAGTACAAAGCGAGCAACGACATTCGCGGCGGAGGTCATTTTTCGGGAAGGCTTACCGCTCCGATTGTGTTTGCCGGAGCGGTTTGCAGACAAATTTTAGAGCAAAAGGGTATTAAAATAGCCGCACATATCAACAGCATAGGCGATGTGTTTGACAAACAATTTAATCCGATTGAAATTGACGATAAATTAACTGATAAGCTTAACAATATGTCCTTTACCGTAATTGACGACGGCATTGAACAAAAGATGCGTAATGTTGTCGAGGCTGCAAGAATGAATCTTGACAGTGTGGGCGGAACGATTGAATGTGCCGTAACAGGCATTGAAGCCGGATTCGGCGAACCGATGTTTGACGGCGTAGAGGGTGTTATCGCCAAAGCCGTATTCGGTGTTCCTGCCGTAAAAGGCATTGAATTCGGAAAAGGATTTGAGCTTTCAAAAATGCACGGTTCTCAGTCGAACGACGCATTCAGATACAAAGACGGCAAGGTTGTTACCGAAACAAACAACTGCGGTGGGATTTTGGGCGGAATTACAAACGGTATGCCGATATTATTTACTGCGGCAATAAAACCAACACCATCAATCGCTCAAAAGCAAAAAACAGTTAATCTGCAAACAAAAGAAAATGCAAAACTTGAAGTTCACGGTAGGCACGACCCTTGCATTGTACCGCGTGCCGTACCTGTAATAGAAGCGGTTACGGCAATTGCAATTATTAATTTAATCTGAGGATATTTTTATGAGAGATTTAAGCGAAATAAGAACTGATATAGACAACATTGACAACCGTCTTATTGAACTTTTTAAACACAGAATGGACTGTGCAAAAGAAGTCGGATATTACAAAAAAGCAAACAACATTCCCGTACTGAACGAAAAACGCGAAAACGAGATTCTTGACGAGGTCGAAAAGCGCGGCGGAGAATACGGCGCTCACGCAAGACTGCTTTATTCAAACATTATGGAGCTTTCACGTGCCTTGCAGCACAACATTGTATGCAGCGGCGAATCGCTCAGAAACGAAATTTTAAACGCAGACAATATAATTGAAAAGACAGGCATAAAAGTTGCATATCAGGGCATTAAAGGCGCAAACAGCCACGAAGCAACGCTAAAGCTGTTTCCCGACGGAAATGCCGTTCCTTACAAAAGCTTTGAGGATGTTTTTGAAGCGGTTGACAAGGGTGAAGTAAAATTCGGAGTTCTTCCTGTTGAAAATTCCACCGCAGGTTCAGTTTCAACCGTTTATGACCTTATTTTAAAGCACAGATTTTACATAGTCGGTGCCCTTGACCTGCCGATTGATTACTGCCTTGGCGGATTAAAACAGTCTGATTTTTCAGACATTGAGATTGTTTGGTCACATCCCCAGGCTCTTTCGCAATGTGCAAGCTATATAGCACGCAACGACTTCAAGTCCACTCCGTGTGCCAACACCGCCATTGCCGCACGTGATGTTGCAGAAGAAAAACGCCTTAATGTTGCGGCAATATGTCCTTATAAGGCTGCCGAGGAGTACGGATTAAAGATTCTCGACAACCATCTTCAAGATAACAAAGATAATACAACAAGGTTTATTGTAATTTCAAAAAAATTGTATATTTCAAAAGAAGCAAATAAAATAAGTCTTTGTTTCTCTCTCCCCCACGTTACCGGCTCGTTATACAGCCTGTTGTGCAGATTTAATTCGCTTGGACTTAATCTTACAAAAATTGAATCCCGTCCGAGAAAATGCAAGGAATTTGAGTATCTGTTTTATCTTGATTTTTCCGGCAATGTACACAGTGCCAACGTAATTGAGCTCATCAGCCAGCTTAGTGAAGAAATGCCTGAATTCAGCTTTTTGGGAAATTACTCCGAAAGCTGTATATAACCTCATGCTACGCCAAAGGAGCCGACGCTCATTTGTAATCTTATCAATCTGTTGTAAGCTCTGATTTAAATTTGATTTTAAGCTCCTTATCAATTTAATAATTATCTAAACAGAAAAAAGACTGACATTTAAATGAATCGCCCCAGATTGTGCAGACAGTATAAAAAACAGACTACAATGGTAGAAAATTAAATTTTAAGCAACGAACTGATTTCGCT
>CAVBYX010000032.1:0-19380 GCA_963599905.1 Acutalibacteraceae bacterium | reverse complement strand
ATTTCACGAAAATATAGGTGATGATTTTACTTTATGTAAGGTTATTGCCTTTTTTGTATTAGTATTAAGCGAAGCGTAGGTGGTGGGAGTATGTCACAAAAGACCTTGTAATTTTAAGGCTTATTTGCGATTTTGAATTTTAATTTCCAATCAAATTGTTGAAACAGAATGCAATAACAATTGAGATGAGACAGACAAAAGGAACACTCCGTGCGGAATGTTCCTTTTGTTTTATTTATTCTCTTTTTTCTTATATGCTTCCTTAAACGGAACAACGCTGCCGTCTTTTTCTTTGACGCTTACTCCGTCAAGAGTCTGGTCAAACTGTGCTCGAATGTCGCCGAGATATATTTTGTAAAGTTTCTTTTGTTCTGCTTGTTCTTCGGGTGTAAGTCCCTGTTCGCGTTTCTTTTTTGCAAGTTCGTTTATTCTGGTTAAAAGGTTTTCTGCCATTCTTATCAACTCCGATTGTGTAGTAATATCAGCTTTATAATCATAGTACCGATGTCAGCCGATTTTAAGACAGTTGGGGATATGAGAGCTTCATAATAAAGTTTAATACCTAAAAGTGAATCTCTGTTATGTCCTTTTGCACTTGTTACAACAGGTTAAATGCTCTGCTTTCGGTAAGGCGGAGTATGCTCCGATTAAAATCTGATATTAACTGAATTATATCACAATAGCTTTGTGATGACAATATTGCGTTTGGCTTAAAAATATATTTGAAATCTATTGACAATACTCTTTTTGTATGCTATATTAATATCAACAAATGAACATATATTCATATGAACAAATAAAAATCTGTCAGAGAAGGTTACCGAAATGGAAAATACAGCAAAAGACAATAACGCAAAAAAGTTAAAAAAGGATATACCTGATTTGGATGTGTTGTTTGAGCTTGCAGACCTGTTTAAGGTTTTTGGTGATTCAACAAGACTGAGAATTATGTATATAATCTCAGACACGGAAATGTCTGTTCTCAGCATAGCCGAATCGCTTAATATGGAACAAAGCACAATTTCACACCAACTTAGGGTACTAAGGCAAAACAAACTTGTGAAAGTAAGGCGTGAGGGCAAGCAGATTTATTATACGCTCGACGATGACCACGTAAAGCGCATTATAGAAATGGGACTTGACCACGTGCTTGAGTAAGCGAGGTTTGGTATGAAAGTTGAGTTTTGGAACAAATACGCACCATTTTACAATTTGTTTATGAAAAAAGACGAAAAAATGTATCGTGAAATGTTCAGTCTGATACGCAGACGGGTGATGGGGAAAACCGTTCTTGAAGTTGCGACCGGAACCGGATTGATTGCAAAAAACATTGCGGATTGTACCAAAAGAACTGACGCAACCGATTATTCGGAAAAAATGATACAACAGGCAAAGAAAAATTGTAATTCAAAGAATTTGACGTTCTCAATTCAAAATGCATATCATCTTACATTTGCCGATGATTCCTATGACGTCGTAATAATTTCAAATGCTTTGCACATTATGACAGATCCTGAAAAAGCATTACAGGAAATCGGAAGAGTTTTAAAAAAAGACGGATTGCTTATCGCTCCGACCTTTGTCCAAGGAAATATAAACGCGTTTCAGTCTTTACTTTTAAATCTGATGCATATTATCGGTTTTACACCAAATAAATGGACAGCAAAAGAATATTTGTTTTTTTTGCAGAAAAATGGTTGGAGAATAAAAAAGCATAAAAAGACAGGCGGTTGTTTTCCGCTTGCATATGTTGAATGTATATACAATAAGGGGGAATAGAGCATGAAATATTCATATACTGTTGAAAATCTCAATTGCGCTCATTGTGCGGGAAAGATAGAGCAAAAAATTGCCAATACCGAGGGCTTTGAAAATGTAAGCTACAATTTCGCAACAAAACAGCTTAATTTCCGCTCCGAAAAGAAAAATCCGATAGCCGAAATTCAGAGCATTTGTGACAGCATAGAGGACGGTACCCATGTTGTTGATAATGCGACTAAAGTTGAAAAATCCGATGACGAAGAAAAGAAGTTTGGTTTAGATAAAATATTTTTAATCATTTCTATTGTTCTCGGCTTAATTTCAATCGTACTTGAATATACCGTTGCAGATACAACAACATGGGGCAAATATGTATTGTTTGTTCTTTGCATTGCGGCTACGGTTCTTGCAGGATATGAAGTATTCATTGAGGGATTTAAGAATATTATCAAACTTAGAATTGATGAAACCACGCTTATGTCGGTTGCCGTAATTGCGGCGTTTTGTCTTGGACAGTTTGTTGAAGCCGCAATGGTTGCAATCCTGTTCTCGCTTGGTGAGTTCATTGAGGACAAAGCCGTTAATACTTCCCGCAGAGATATTGAGAAACTTGCAAAAATTCGCCCCGATACCGCAATAATTCTGTCAAGCGGCAATGAAAGAACAGTTGCCGCCGAAGATGTTCTGATTGGCACAACAGTTGTTGTAAAACCGTATGAAAGAATACCTCTTGACGGTGTTGTGCTTACGGGCAAGACAACGGTAGATACATCGGCTCTTACCGGAGAAAGTTTGCCTGTTGAGGTTGAAGAGGGCAGCGAGGTAATGAGCGGTTCAATCAACGGAAACGGACTTATTCACATAAAAACAACAAAGGTATTCGGTGACAGTACAGCTACAAGAATTTTAAATCTTGTTGAAGATGCCGCTGCTCAAAAGGGTAAAAACGAAAAACTCATTTCCCGTTTTGCGTCTGTTTATACGCCGATAGTAATCGTGATTGCGGCATTAATTGCAATTGTTCCGCCTCTGTTCGGATTAGGCGCATTTTCGGAATGGCTTTACAGAGCACTTGTTTGTTTGGTTGCTTCCTGCCCATGCGCTATCGTAATTTCGGTACCTCTTTCTTATTATTCCGGAATCGGTGCGGCTTCAAAAGTCGGTGTGCTTGTTAAGGGAGGCAAATATCTTGAGGCATTAGCTGAAGCAGACTCATTCGTATTTGATAAAACAGGAACGCTCACAAGCGGTAAACTCAGCGTTGACAAAGTAAACGTAACATCAAATTACTCGGAAGATAAAGTCCTTGCATATGCGGCTGCTTGCGAAAAATATTCAACTCACCCGATTGCAATTGCAATAAAAGATAAAGCAAAGAATCTCCAGATTCCCGAGTTATCGGATTATGAAGAGAATGCAGGTCACGGAACAGCTGCCAAGCTTAACGGCATAACACTTGAGTGCGGCGGTACTAAGATTTTGACTGACAGCCAAAAGGCAAAGTTTGGTAAAAATGCTTCTGTGTTTGTTGTTTATGACGGAGAAGTTATCGGTACAATTTCAGTAAGCGATACCGTAAGACAAGAATCAAAAAATGTTATTTCAAGCCTAAAGGCTCTCGGCGTAAAAAATACCGTTATGCTTACCGGCGATTCCTCGACAAATGCCGAAAAGGTCAGCAGGGAACTTGGACTTGACAATTATAAAGCCGAGCTTATGCCTGACGACAAGCTTACGAATATTCAACAAATTAAACGTAACTCCAAATCTGTTTGCTTTGTAGGCGACGGAATAAACGATGCACCTGTACTATCGGCAAGCGACTGCGGAATTGCAATGGGTCTTGGCAGTGAAGCCGCAATTGAGGCTTCCGACGCTGTCCTTTCGGCAGGTAACCTTACTCAGCTTCCGACAGCGGTAAAAATCGCACGCAAAACTATGAGCACAATTCATATCAATATCACATTTGCTCTCCTTGTAAAGGCTGCGGTAATTATTCTGGCGGCATTCGGCTTGGCTGCAATGTGGATGTCTGTTGTGGCAGATACAGGCGTTTGCGTCTTGTGTGTACTGTATGCGGCAAGACTGCTGAAGTAACATTTATTGATTAAGATAACACTCTGCTTTGCATACAATCAATTTCAAGCAGCACAAATAAGTATTAATGACAGTTTTGTAAAAGCCATATACAAGCACGAAATTTCCAAAATTAAATATTGGTGAAATTTTCAGGAAATCATCACAAAAAAAGTATGAGCGGAACGTGTTTCTGCTCTTTACTTTTTTGAATTACTAAGGTATAATATACGGTAAAGCAAAACCTGACGTTAGTTTGGTGTTTGCTTTTAATTTCGGATTAATCAAGGATAAGGAGGGACAAATAATATGATCAGCGGTGCTGAGATTATGGTAAAATGTTTGGAGGCCGAGGGTGTTAACGTCGTCTTCGGTTATCCCGGTGCGACTATTTGCCCTTTTTATGACAAACTCTATGGTTCGGGTATAAAACACGTTCTTGTTCGCGAAGAGCAAAATGCTGCTCACGCAGCAAGCGGTTATGCAAGATGCAGTGACCGTCCCGGTGTTTGTGTTGCAACCTCGGGTCCGGGTGCAACCAATTTAATTACAGGTATTGCAACCGCATATACCGATTCTATTCCGATTATCGCAATAACCGGACAGGTGCGCTCCGATTTGCTCGGAAGAGATGTGTTTCAGGAGGCGGACATAACAGGTGCCTGCGAGCCGTTCATAAAGCACAGTTATCTTGTTAACAAGACAGAAGATTTACCGCGTATATTTAAAGAGGCTTTTCATATCGCTTCGACGGGCAGAAAAGGTCCTGTGCTGATTGACATTCCTATTGATATTCAGGAAAATGAGATAGAGGAATTTGTATATCCGGATGAGGTTAATATAATCGGATACAAGCCAAACACCAAGGGACATGCAATTCAGGTTAAACGTGCTCTTGAAACTATAAAAAGCAGTAAGCGTCCCGTAATCGTTGCAGGCGGCGGTGTGCTCAGTTCGGGCATTAAGCCTAAATTTCGGATGTTTGCAGACAAGACCAAAATTCCCGTAATTTCAACAATGATGGGAATCGGTGTTATGCCGAGTGACCATGAGATGTATCTTGGAATGCTCGGAACTCACGGAAGGGCAGTTGCCAACCGTGCGCTTCACGAAGCAGACGTTGTGATTGTATGCGGAGCAAGACTTGGCGACAGAGCGGTTGCTTCCCCTCATCAGATGAGTGAGAACACAACGGTTATTCATATTGATATTGACCCTGCCGAAATCGGAAAGAATGTAAAGACTGAAATTCCGATTGTCGGTGATATGAAAAATGTTCTTAACGCTTTGCTTGACGGAATCGGCGACTATGAAGTTTTACCTGAGTGGAATGATACCGTTTCGGAGTGGAAAAAAGAACTTTACAGCGAGCCTCCTGTTTTTGACGGTTATGTTGAACCGAGAAACCTTGTGAGTCACCTGAGTACAATGTTCCGTTCAAAGGCAATTTTGGTTGCCGATGTAGGACAAAACCAGATTTGGTGTGCCAACAATTTCCGTATACGTGAAGGTCGTTTCCTGACAACGGGCGGTATGGGTACTATGGGATATTCAATTCCTGCCGCTGTCGGTGCAAAATTCGCAAGACCTAAGCGTGATGTTATTGTTATTTGCGGCGACGGAAGTTTTCAGATGAGTATGAATGAACTTGCCACCATTGCAGGTAATAATTTAGGAATTAAGATTATTATTATGCGCAATTCACGTCTCGGCATGGTGCGTGAGCTCCAGGACAAACACTACGGCAAAAGACATTCCGCAACTATTCTTGAGGGTGATCCCGATTTTCTGAAAATTGCCGAAGCTTACGGAATTGACCACGCTGAGGCGCACTCAAACGAAGAAGCCGAAAAAATCATTCAGGGTATTGTAAAATCCGACAAACCGTTTATTCTTGTTTGTGACGTATACCCGGATACTCCGTCGATTTAATGAGGTGACAGAATGCAGTATACATTATCAATACTTGTAGAAAATCAGGCAGGTGTTCTGTCAAAAATTTCTGGACTTTTTTCCCGAAGGGGCTTCAACATTGATTCGCTCGCAGTAGGAGTTACAAACAACCCCGCAGTTTCAAGAATAACCATTGTTGCAAACGGCGACGAATACGTTGTTGAACAGCTTGAAAAACAGCTCAACAAGTTGATTCCGGTTATTAAGGTAAAACGCCTTGACGGTGACTTTATCAGCCGTGAATTGATTCTAATAAAGGTGCATTGCACAGCTTCAAAACGTTCTGAAATAATTCAGACGGCAGAAATTATGAATGCAAAGATTGTTGACGCCGCACAAAGTTGTGTAACAATTGAATTTTGCGAATGTACAAACAGAATAAACACACTTATAGACTTACTTAAGCCTTATGGTATCCGTGAGATTGTACGAACGGGCACAATTGCCGTTGACAGAGGCAATACTGCGCTTTGCGTATAACCTTGCAGTTAGCATATATCATTTTATAATATCGCTTCGACGATAAGGAGGAATTTAAAAATGAAAGACTACAAAGAAAACATGAAGGCACCAATCTATTACCAGTCAGACTGCAACCTGTCTTTGCTTGACGGAAAGAAAATTGCAATCATCGGATACGGCAGCCAGGGACATGCACACGCACTCAACCTTAAAGATTCGGGTTGCGATGTTATTATTGGTCTTTACGAAGGAAGTAAATCCTGGGCAAAAGCAGAAGCACAGGGATTTAAGGTATATACAGCCGCTGAGGCTGCAAAGCAGGCTGATATCATCATGATTCTTATTAACGATGAGAAGCAGGCTGCGATGTACAAGAAAGATATTGAGCCGAACCTTGAAGCAGGCAATATGCTTATGTTTGCTCACGGTTTTGCGATTCACTTCGGTCAGATAGTACCTCCCGCTGACGTTGATGTTACTATGATTGCTCCTAAGGGACCGGGTCACACTGTAAGAAGTGAGTATCAGGTAGGTAAGGGTGTTCCGTGTCTTGTTGCCGTTGAACAGGACGCAACAGGCAAGGCTAAGGATTTGGCACTTGCATATTCACTCGGTATCGGCGGTGCAAGAGCCGGTGTTCTTGAAACAACATTCAGAACCGAAACAGAAACCGACCTCTTTGGTGAGCAGGCTGTTCTTTGCGGCGGTGTTTGCGCACTTATGCAGGCAGGCTTTGAGACACTTTGCGAAGCCGGTTATGACCCGAGAAACGCTTACTTTGAGTGTATCCACGAGATGAAGCTTATCGTTGACCTTATCTACCAGTCAGGTTTTGCCGGTATGAGATATTCAATTTCAAATACTGCCGAATACGGCGACTATATCACAGGTCCGAAGATTATCACAGAAGATACAAAGAAGGCTATGAAACAGATTCTTTCAAATATCCAGGACGGTACATTTGCAAAAGACTTCTTGCTTGATATGTCACCGGCAGGCGGACAGGCTCACTTCCGTGCAATGAGAAAAATTCACGCTGAGGCTCCTGCCGAAGTTATCGGTAAGGAAGTCAGAAAGCTTTACAGCTGGTCTGACGAAGACAAGCTTATCAACAACTGATTTGTTGAATTGCGCTAAATATTCGGGACGTCGTTTATTCGACGTCCCGATTTTTAATGTTGTTTATGCAAAAATAAATCCCCCGGCTAATCCGGGGGATTTGATTTATCCGCATATGTTCAAATATGTCAAATTAATCGTCAAAATTAGGAGTTTGAATAGCATCATAACCTGTTTCGCCGGTACGGATTTTTACTGCCTGCTTTAGGTAATATGTAAAAATCTTTCCGTCTCCGGGATTGCCGGTAAATGCTGCTTTCTTAATTGCCTCGATTGTTTTTTTCTCCCATTCTTCCGAAGAAACCACAATTTCAAATTTTATTTTGGGCAATACCTGAACATCAACCTTTTGACCTCTTACATATTCGGACATTCCTCTCTGGATACCGCAACCTACAACCTGATAGGCTGTAATGCCGTTAACTCCGATATCGGTAAGTGCCTTTTTTACGTCAATAAACATTTCTTCACGAACAACAGCCTCAATTTTTATAAGCTGAATGTCATCATTATTATTTTTCATAATATATAACCCCTCCGTTATTAGTTATCAAGACCGTTGAATGACGGATAAGCAACTTCGCCGTGCTGTGTGATGTCAAGACCAACCATTTCTTCTCTGAGGCTGACTCTGATGTTGCCTGTGAGCAATCTTGTGATGCCGTAGCAAATTAATGTGCCTACAACTGCGATTACAATTGTAATGGCGATTCCTGCTGCCTGTGCGCCAAATTGAGCAAACTCACCGTAAACAAGACCGTTGCCTGCACCCGAGTTGATTGCTGTGCAAGAGAACACACCTGTCAACAATCCGCCCCAGATACCGCCTGTGCCGTGGCAACTGAATGCGTCAAGAGCATCGTCAAAGCCAAACTTCTTTTTGCCGACAGAAATCATAATGTAGCAAATCGGGCTTGTTGTAAGACCGATAATAACCGCTGCCCAAACCGGAACAAAACCTGCGCCCGGTGTAATTCCTACAAGACCCGCAACCATACCGGTGCTTGCGCCGATAAGAGTCGGTTTTTTGTTTTTGATAATGTCGCAAAGCATCCAAGAGAGTATTGCCGCAGCGGCTGAAGCTGCCGTTGTCATAAATGCGTGAGCAGCAAGACCGTTTGCTTCAAGTGCCGAGCCTGCGTTAAATCCAAACCAACCGAACATCAGAAGCGAAGCTCCCAAAACAACTGTCGGAATATTGTGGATTTTATAGTTTGCTCTTTCATAGTCGTGACGTTTGCCGAGAATTATACAAAGTACAAGTGCGGATACACCCGAACTGATATGTACTACGTCGCCGCCGGCAAAGTCAAGCGCTCCGATTCCGTCTGCACCGAGCAATCCGCCCTGAGCCCAAACCATATGAGCAAGCGGATAATAAACAATAAGCGACCAAACAATGATAAATACAAAGAGCGATTTGAATTTCATTCTGCCTGCAACAGCACCTGTGATAAGTGCCGGTGTGATGACTGCAAACATCATCTGAAAACCGCAGAATACCATATTTGGAATTGCTGCGCTGTCTGTGTAACCTTCGGTAAGGGAAACTCCTTCAAGTCCCAACCAGCTCAAGTCGCCGATAATGCCGTTTGAACTCGGAGCAAATGACAGCGAGTAACCGAATAATACCCACATCACTATTCCTGTACCGATGATGAAGACAGAAGTCATCATTGTGTTTACAACGTTTTTCTTACGGACAAGTCCACCGTAAAACATCGCAAGCCCCGGTGTCATAATAAACACTAACGCCGCACAGATTAATACAAAGCCAATACTTCCTGTATCCATTTTAATGACCTCCACATAAAAGAGTATTTGTTTTGACAAAAAATAAAGCTCACTTTGTTAATGTGTTGCAGGAAATAAAACTGAAATTGCAAAACACTTAAAATCAAAGTGAACTTCTTTGTTCATGAATATTCGTTTTTTTAAATGTATGTAAGAAGCTTTCCGGAAACTTTCTTTACTAATTTGAATTATACAGCCGTTTTAACCTATTGTCAATAGGTTTTTGCAGTTTTTTTAAATTCAAACATAATTTTTTTGCAAATTTTTAAGGCTGAAGATGAATTTGACAAAATGCAAGTTGAACACAATGATAATTCATTTAATCTAAAAGCAGACTGACATCAGACCGTATAACATATTGTCAAAACAGAGCAACCTTTGCTTTGTGTGCAAGGAGCGTCGTTTGCTCTTTTTTTAGATAAGAGTTTACCGAATCATTATAAATAAGTTTAATCTTTATGTTGATTTGACTCTTGAAAAGTAATATAATAATACTTAAATATATGTTAAAAATCGGAGAAAATTTTGCTTCGGAATGAATGACCGTTTGAAGACATTGCAAAGGAGCGCAGGTTGCTCGGCTTTTCGGCGGAATATATTTTCATTGTTGAGATAAAAGAGGTATAATATGAATTTTGTAAAAAGGACTTGGGCTGAAATATCGCTTGATGCAATTGCCCGCAATTTTAACGAAATCAAAAATAAGGTAAACAAAAAATCAAAAATCTGTTGTGTTATAAAAGCTGACGGATACGGTCACGGCGCAACAGAACTTGCAAATATATATGAGAAACTCGGTGCTGATTTTTTTGCCGTTTCAAATATTGACGAGGGGATTGAGATTCGCAACTCGGGTTCTAAGCTGCCTATCATAATTTTGGGGTATACACCTGTTGACGACGCCAAAAGGCTTTGTGATTATGATATTTCCCAAGCTGTATTTTCTCTTGACTATGCTAAAAATCTGTCGGGTGAATGTGTAAAACAGAACCGCACTTGCAAAATTCATATTAAGGTTGATACCGGTATGAGCCGTATCGGCTTTATGTGCCAACAGTTTCCGAGAGATGATTATTCTGTTAAAGAAATTTTAGAAGCTTGTAATCTTCCGAACCTAAACCTTGAAGGTATGTTTACGCATTTTTGTGTTTCTGACGAGGCGGAAAAGGGCAGAGAATTTACGCAAAAACAGTACCAAAACTTTATACATGTAAAGAATGCCGTTCGGTCAAACGGAATTAATATAAAGTATGTTCACTGCTCAAACAGCGGTGCAATAGAAGATTATCCGAATACATACTGCGATATGGTTCGCGCAGGTATTATTCTTTACGGTCTTTCGCCGTCAGATAAGTTGTATGACAAACTTGAGTTAATTCCGGCTATGACGCTTAAAACTACCGTTGCCTATGTAAAGAATTTAAAAAAAGGTTCTGACATTTCATACGGAAGAACATTTACAGCTCCGAAGGATATGAAAATTGCAACAGTTCCGATAGGTTATGCCGACGGTTATATTCGCAGTAATGCAAAAGACGGCTATATGTCGGTTAACGGAAAGAAAGCGAAAATTGTGGGCAGAATATGTATGGATCAGACTATGCTTGACGTAACCGATATTGACGGTGTTAAAACGGGCGACGAGGTGATTGTTTTCGGAACAGGCAAAAACGGAGAACCTACCGCCGACACAATTGCCAAAAATACAAACACCATAAATTACGAGGTCGTTTGTCTTGTTGGCAAACGTGTGCCGAGAATTTACTACAAAAACGGTGTTATTACGGATGTGATGTATAAATTATGAGATTACTTGTTGTTGACGGAAACAGCATTGTTAACCGTGCGTTTTACGGCATCAGACCGCTCACTACAAAAGACGGTCAATTTACAAATGCAATATACGGTTTTCTTACCATGCTTTATAAAATAAAAAACGAAGTAAATCCCGATTCGGTTGCAATTGCCTTTGACCTTAAAGCTCCTACGTTTCGTCACAGGGCATATTCCGGCTACAAAGCAAACAGAAAGGGAATGCCCGAAGAACTTGCTTCCCAAATGCCTTTGCTGAAAGAGCTTTTGGGATTGCTCGGATATAAAATCGTAACCTGTGAGGGATACGAGGCCGACGATATTCTCGGCACGCTTGCTTCAGCTTGCGAACAGAGCGGAAACGAGTGCGTTATTGCAACGGGTGACAGAGACAGCTTACAGCTTGTTTCTGACAAAACTTACGTTCACCTTTGCACAAACCGCGACGACATTCTTTACACTCCCGATAAGATTACGGAGGATTACGGCGTGACACCTGCCGAGATGGTTGAATTAAAGGCGATTCAGGGTGATTCTTCCGATAATATTCCCGGAGTTGCGGGTATCGGGCCAAAGGGTGCCGGCGACCTTATAAAGCGTTTTCATAGTATTGATTATATATATGAGCATATTGATGAGATTGACATTAAAGACGGTATAAGAAAAAAACTGAAAAATTCAAAGGATAATGCATTTATGAGTCGTATGCTAGGCGAAATTTGCCGCACGGCTCCGATTAACACCGATATTTCAAGCTATAAATCGGATAACGCAGACAGAGAAGCCGCCGCAAGGTTTATGGCAAAACTTGAATTGTTTTCTTTGACAGAAAAATACGGTTTAAACGATATACCTCAAAATGAGCAAAGGGTTACAAAAAAAGTGAAGTTTGAAGTGACAGAAGATTTTGATGATAATGTTCTTTTAAAGAATATTAAAGTGACAGGGAAAGTCTGTGTTTTGTGCGATATTGATTCTAAAGAATTAAAATCTTTTGCCGTTTTAAATAATGAAAAAGTTTATGTTTCAAAAAATCCCAAGCTGTTAGAAGAAATTTTGTCTGACAATACCGTAAAAAAATATACCCACGGATGTAAAGCAATTTTTGCATATGCCGACAAAAACGGATTTGAAGTCAATTCTCTTGCATTTGATACAGAGCTTGCGGCATATCTTTTGGAACCGTCGTCCAAAGATTATTCGGATGAAAATCTTTGTGCCGCCTATGAAATTGACCTTCCGTGTGCAGAAAATGAAAATTATAAGCCTTATTGTGTGCTTGCGGTTTATGAAAAACTGTGTGACAAGCTCAATGATCGGATTAAGGCGAACGAGCAGGAAAAGTTACTGTCTGATATTGAAATTCCGCTTGCCAATGTGCTTGCAAAAATGGAAAATATCGGTTTCGATGTTGACAGGCAGGGGATTGAAGATTACGGAAAAGTGCTTTCATCCAAGATAGAATCACTCAAAAACGAGATATACCAAAGTGCAGGCGAGGAATTTAATATAAATTCGCCGAAACAGCTTGGAAAAGTGCTTTTTGAGGATTTACAGCTACCGTGCAAAAAGAAAACCAAAAGCGGTTACAGCACCAATGCCGATGTTCTTGAAAGTCTGAGATACCGGCATCCGATTGTTGATATGGTGCTAAATTACCGCACGCTTGCAAAGCTCAATTCAACCTACTGTGAGGGCTTGTTAAAGGTAATCGGCGATGACGGAAGAATACACTCGAACTTTAATCAGACCGAAACCAGAACAGGCAGAATCAGCTCAACCGAGCCTAATTTGCAGAATATCCCGGTTCGTACCGAGCTTGGGCGTGAGATGCGCAAATTTTTCTGCGCAAAGGACGGTTGGACGCTTGTTGACGCCGACTATTCACAGATTGAACTTCGTGTTCTTGCACATATTTCACACGATAAAAATATGACAGAAGCCTTTAAGAATAACGATGATATTCACGCAATAACCGCTTCTCAGGTATTTAATATGCCGCTTGATATGGTAACTCCGATAATGAGAAGCAGGGCAAAGGCTGTAAATTTCGGAATAGTCTACGGTATAGGTGCGTTTTCACTTGCAAAGGATATCGGAGTCAGCAACAAAGAGGCTTCACAGTATATTAAAAATTATCTTGCTCATTACAGCGGCGTTGATGAGTATATGAAAAATATTGTTGAAAAAGCAAAGCAGGACGGCTATGTTGAAACAATGTTCGGTCGCAGACGTTATCTGCCCGAGCTTACTTCAGGAAAAGCGATGCTGCGCAAATTCGGTGAACGTGTTGCACGAAATATGCCGATTCAGGGAACCGCAGCAGATATTATAAAAATTGCAATGATTCGTGTGAATAACAGACTCAAAAAAGAGGGTTTACAGTCAAGGCTTATACTTCAGATTCACGACGAACTTATTGTGGAAGCTCCGATTGACGAAAGCTTGTATGTTGCAAAGCTTTTACAGGAGGAAATGGAAAATGCAGTTGCGCTCGATGTGCCTCTGACAGCGGACGCTGCTGTGGGAAAGACGTGGTATGATGCAAAAGGATAAAAAGTATGTGGCTTTTGTTTGCACGGGCAATACTTGCAGAAGCCCAATGGCAGAAGCGATATTCAATAAAATTGCAGTTGAAAATGGAATTGACATAACTGCCGAAAGTTTCGGCATAGCAACATCAACAGGTGCCTCTGTGTCGACTAATTCGGTTTTGGCAATGAAAGAATTTGGAATTGATTTGTCCGACAAAACGGCAACTGCGGTGAATGATGTTGACCTCAAAAAATACGGTAAATTTTATTGTATGTCACAAAGTCATTCAAGAATGTTGCAGGAGTTTTTCGGGGTATCTCCCGATAAAATAAAGGTTCTTAACGTTTGCGACCCGTATGGCGGAGATTTAGACGTTTACAGAAAATGCCGTGATGAAATATATAATGCCATAAAAGAATTATTCGCAAATGATTTTGAATAAAATAAATATAATATAAGTGCAGATGTCTGTCTCTAAGGCGGCTGGCGCACTAAAAATAAAACGATATGAAGATTGAAAAAATGAACGAACAACACCTCGACGGTGTTTGCAAAATTGAACAGCAATGCTTTGTTCATCCTTGGTCACGTGAAAGCATAAAGTCAGAACTTGATAATGAAAACTCGTTATTTTTGACCGCAACGGACAACGGCAAAGTTATCGGGTATATCGGTATGAACTTCGTGCTAGACGAGGGATACATATATAATGTGGCTGTTGACGGGGATTTCAGGTGCAATGGGGTCGGAAGTGCTCTTATAAATGAGCTTGTGACTTACGGCAAAAAGAACAATTTCGGTTTTCTTACTCTTGAGGTGCGTGAAAGCAACGAAAACGCCCGCTCGCTTTACTCAAAATTCGGTTTTATCAAGGTTGGCGAACGCAAGAACTATTATTCCGAACCGACCGAAAATGCAATTTTGATGACGAAGTATTTTTAATCTATTTATAATAAACACTCCTGTTGCCGTGGTGATGTCAAAATTACAGCTTTGATACAGATTACGATTTGTTCTGTTAGAAATCGGCTGCAATCCCTATCTCTCAAAAGCAAAGCGGAGTGTTGTTTTGATTTAAGAATTATGGCAAATTTTGCGGTTTTTGAATATACAGATGTACTGCCGCATAGGAAATGAAAGGAAACAGAAATGAAAATTCTCGGAATAGAATCCTCTTGTGACGAAACAGCGGCAGCTGTTGTTGAGGACGGACGAAAAGTTTTATCATCGGTAGTTGCAACTCAGGTAATGGAGCATAGACAGTATGGCGGCGTTGTGCCGGAAATTGCGTCACGCCGTCACGCAGAAAATATTGTTCCTGTGGTGAGAAAGTCGCTGTCCGATTGTAATCTTACACTTGACGATATTGACGCTGTTGCCGTTACATATGCTCCGGGGCTTATCGGAGCCTTGCTTGTGGGTGTAAATTTTGCAAAGGGATTGTCGCTTGCTTCAGGCAAGCCGCTTGTGCCTACTCATCACCTGCGTTCACACATTGCTTCAAATTATATTTCCAATCGAGAATTAAAGCCTCCCTTTTTGTGCCTTGTGGTGTCCGGTGGTCACAGCCATATCGTTATGGTAGAGGATTACACAAAGATGAAAATTCTCGGCAGAACCCGTGACGATGCCGCAGGCGAGGCATTTGACAAAGCGGCACGCACAATGGGTATGCCTTATCCGGGCGGCATTGAACTTGACAAGGTTGCCGAAAACGGAAATCCGCTTGCTTTTAAATTGCCCCGTCCCGTTGTTCATGACGCACCGTATGATTTTAGTTTTTCGGGCTTAAAAACCGCTGTAATTAACCTGATACACAATGCTTCGCAAAAAGGCGAAGAGTTAAACAAGGCGGACATTTGCGCTTCGTTTCGCTATGCTGTGGTTGATTGCCTTACAACTAATTTTCTTAAAGCGGCAGAAGATTATAAGGTCAATAAGCTTGTTATTGCGGGAGGCGTTTCCGCTAATTCTCTTTTGCGTTCAACCTTACAAAATGAGTGTAAGCGGAGATGTTATGAGTTTTATATGCCCGACAAGTCGCTTTGCGGAGATAACGCCGCAATGGTGGGTTCTCAGGGTTATTATGAATTTTTGAGCGGCAATACAGCCGATTCGTCGCTAAATGCATTTGCAACAATGAGCATTGAATGAGAATTGACAAAATTCTTCATTTATTTTATAATTTAATTAATCAGATACGGATACGGAGGTAAAAAATATGGACGAAAAAAACGATTATAACGAATTTGACAATCAAAATAACCCGTACAGCAGCTCTCAACAGAGCAATTACTACGAACAACAAAATCAGTACAATCAATCACAGCAAAATCAATACGGACAGAGTAATTATTATTCACAGCAGACCGATTACCAAAATCATTACAATCAACCGGTTGACAATGCCTATCGGCAACAACAGTATGTTTCTTACGAACAGCCAAGCGGAAAGGGTTTTGCAACAGCTTCTCTTGTGCTTGGTATAGTTTCTGTTTGTACATGTTGCGGAGGTTTGCTTCCTTCGGTTCTCGGTCTTATTTTCGGTATTATTTCCAGGTCAAAACAAAAAGAAAATAACGGAATGGCTGTTGCCGGTATAATTCTTTCGGCAATCGGCATCATAATTTCATTAGTTGTCATAGTTACGGCGATTATCTGCAGTTTAAATAATCCGGGTAATCATTTTCATGTAAGATATTTTTATTAAAACAAAATATTGTCCGGGCAGACTTTTCTGCCCGATTTTATTAAATTTCGGTAAATATGAAGCAGTATAGATCATATCAAAAAATATTAATTTGTGTCTTGCCGTTTGTTTCGGCGGTGCTTTTGTATTTAATATCAATTTTTGTAATTAAATACATTACGTTTCCCGAATGTCCGTCATTCGGATTTTTGCACATATATTGCCCGGGTTGCGGAATGACAAGAGCGGTAACGGCATTGGTGCACGGCGATATTTTGTTGTCGCTCAGGCAGAATTTAATGCTTGTATTGGGGATTGTAATATTTGCGGTTTATTATTTGGAATTTGTCATTCGTGCGTTTGGCAAACCTGTAAGATTCCCAATCCATAATATTAAACTTTTGTATGTTTTTCTTGCTTTTCTGGCGATATACAGCATTGCAAGAAATTTTGTGCCTGCAATTGCTCCGATTTAAAAATTTATAAAATAAAAAATAATGAAAAGGTGATTACAATGAATAAAAATCCTATTGTAACCGTCGAGATGAACGATTCAAAAATCATAAAGCTTGAGCTTTATCCCGATGTTGCTCCGAACACAGTAAACAATTTTATATCTCTCGTCAATGACGGTTTTTATGACGGCTTGACTTTTCACCGTGTAATCTACGGATTTATGATTCAGGGCGGTTGTCCCGACGGAACGGGAATGGGCGGTCCCGGTTATTCAATCAAGGGAGAGTTTGCCGCAAACGGCTTTGACAATCAGCTCAAGCACACGGCAGGGGTTATCTCAATGGCTCGTTCGATGATGCCCGACTCGGCAGGGTCTCAGTTCTTTATTATGCATAAAGACGCTCCGCACCTTGACGGTCAGTATGCCGCTTTCGGAAAAGTTGTTGAGGGAATGGACGTTGTAAATCAAATTGCGGAAACCGACACGGATTTTTCCGACAAGCCTCTTGACGACCAAATTATTAAGTCGATCACAGTCGATACATTTGACGTTGATTATCCCGAACCTCAGAAGTGTTGATTTAAAAGAATTACAATCAAAAGTGCACAAACTGTGTATACTATTATATAAGTAACAAAGAAAGGGTATTAAAATGAACGTATTACTTGCAGGAGGAGCCGGATACATCGGCTCGCACACTTGTGTTGAGCTTCTCAATGCAGATCATGATGTTATAGTTGCCGACAACTTCTCAAACAGTTGCCCCGAGGCAATCAAGCGTGTAGAAGAAATCACAGGCAAAAAAGTTCCCCTCTATGAAGCTGATGTTTGCGAAAAAGATGCAGTGGATAAAATTTTTGCCGAAAACAAAATTGATGCCGTAATTCATTTTGCGGGACTCAAGGCGGTGGGAGAGAGCTGCGAAAAACCTGTTATGTATTACAGAAACAACATTGATTCAACGCTCACATTGCTTGAAACAATGAAAAAGTACGGAGTAAATAATTTTATATTCAGTTCTTCCGCAACGGTTTACGGCACGCCAAAGACAGTGCCGCTTGTGGAAACGATGCCGACAGGCTCACCGACAAATCCGTATGGTTGGACTAAGCTTATGATGGAACAAATCCTGACCGATACGGCTAAGGCAAATCCTGAAATGTCGGTTGTTCTTCTAAGATATTTCAATCCTATCGGCGCTCACGAAAGCGGAAGAATCGGCGAAGACCCGAACGGCATTCCAAACAATCTTATGCCGTACATAACTCAGGTTGCCGCAGGAAGACTTCCTCAGCTTGGCGTTTTCGGAGATGATTATCCGACTCACGACGGCACGGGTGTTCGTGACTACATTCATGTTGTTGACCTTGCCAAGGGTCATGTTAAAGCTATTGAATACTCGGCGAATCATAAGGGCACCGAAGTGTTTAACCTCGGAACGGGAACCGGATACAGCGTACTTGACATAGTAAAGGCATTTATCAAGGTTAATAAAATTGACATTCCTTATGTTATAAAACCGCGCCGTGCGGGAGACATTGCAGAATGTTATGCCGATGCGTCAAAGGCAGAAAAAATACTCGGCTGGAAAGCAGAAAAGAATCTTGAGGATATGTGCTTTGATTCTTGGAACTGGCAGTCACACAATGTGAACGGTTACAAGTAACAAGCGTTGCCACGTAATTTTGGATATTATGACAAAATCGTTAAAAATTTTTAATATTATTAGAATTATTTTTTACCAAAAAACGATTTTTTATTGACTTTTATCCGGCGTTTTTATATAATATTATTGCTTATAGTAGCATTATCAAATAAGGAGGAAAAGAAATGTTCAAAAAAGCGATCAGTCTTTTATTGTCATTGATGTTGATTATTACATCACTTTCAATCACAGCAATCAGTGTTTCCGCTGCCGATATAAAGTATGTAGTAGCCGGCACAGCTAACCTTTGCGACAGCTCATGGGATTTCTCTGAGGAATCCGGCAATATTATGACTGAAAAAGAAGATGGCACATACGAACTCGTTTTCAGCCCTGCCGAGGAATTGGGTATAGCTCAGATTAAAGTAGCTAAACTCACAGACGGTAAGGTTCAGGCAGACGAAGACTATTACGGTGATGCAACAGGTAATAACATTACCTTTAATGTTAAAGATGCCGGTGATGTTACCGTAACATTTGACCCTAACACGAAAGAGATTAAGGTCACAGGCGACAACGTAGAGATGATAAGCGATCTCAAAATTGACGCTATGCGTGCAGTCGGCAACGGCGACGGCGCATGGCTTAACGGCGTTGCATGGAATCCTGCGGATGACTCTAACAAGATGACCGAGATTTCAGAAAATGTTTATGAAATCACTTATGAAGGTCTTGATGAGTATGACAACTATCAGGTAAAGTTTGCAGCTAACGGTGATTGGACAGATAACTGGGGCGGTGAATTTAAGGCTTCAGGTGTACAGACAGACGCTGATTACAACGGCGGCAACATTACAATTGATGTTCCTGAAGATAATTCAACCGTAAAGCTCACACTTGATCTTACAGGTTTTGATTATGCTTCAAAGACAGGCGCTAAGTTCACAGTTGAAATAAACGGTGACAAGCAGGAAGAAACAACAGTTGCTCCAACTACAGAAGTTGCTACAACTGAAGCTCCAACAACAGAAGCCGCAACAACAGCACCTGCTGAGGACGGACTTAATGTTAAGGTGA
>CAVBYX010000031.1:0-73505 GCA_963599905.1 Acutalibacteraceae bacterium | reverse complement strand
AATCTCATCCTCAATGCATTTTACAGTTCCGTCCTGAAACTTCTCATAATGCAAATTATCATCACCTTTATAGATGACAGTATCGTTTTTTATATCTTTTGGTTTCAGCTTTCCGTCCTTAACCATCTGCTGTTTTTCGGCACGTATACGCTCCAAAAGAACAGAAGCCGGCTCATCGGTCGGGTCTTGAGGTACAAGTTTACCACGGATAGCCAAATCCAAGATTTTTTGTCTTAATGCTTTGGTATCCATTACTCGTCCACCTCACCTATGATTTTTTCAAGTTCAGCAACTGCGTCTGCAATATTAGCTGACTTCTCTTTGATTTCCCGAAGCAATTCAGAAAGAGTGCGGTCGTCTGTGCCGTTATTACTCTTCATCCATGTAATATCAAGGCTTGTCTTATCACGAGCCATAATCTCATCTATTGTGAATTTACGCCATCTGCCGTTAGGATTTTCTTCACTGTAAGTTTCCTTACGCTTGCTTAAATCTCCATCTGCATAGCATTCAACAAACTCATCAAAATGCTCTTTCTTAAGCGGATTTGTCTTGCCGAAAGAAGGCATATCTGAACGCAGGTCATAAATCCAGACTTCTTTGGTATTATCCTTGTCTGTCGTCCCTCTTGTAAAGAATAAAACATTAGTCTTTACGCCCTGTGCATAGAAAATGCCAGTAGGCAAGCGGAGAATCGTATGAAGGTTGCACTTATCCATTAAATCCTTACGGATACGCTCTCCATCACCATCCGCAAACAGCACATTATCAGGCAAGACAACAGCCGCACGGGATTTTCCGTCAGTTTTCAGGCTACGATAGATATGCTGAAGGAAGTTAAGCTGTTTGTTGCTTGTAGGGAATGTGAAGTCGTCACGTGTTGCACGCTCTCCGCCTTTCTTTGTTCCAAACGGAGGATTGGTCAAAATCAGGTTATATCCTTTCATTGATTTTCCGACATTTGAGAGAGTATCACCCAAAACAATCTGACCGTCAATATCGTGAAGCATAGCATTCATCAAAGCCAGACGATGTGTGTCATGTACAAGCTCACAACCCGTAAATGCTTCTTTTTTCTCAAACTCTGCCATATCAGCATCAAGTGCGAAGAAATCATCTGTATTGTCTCTGACATACTGGCTCGCAGAAATCATAAATCCGAAAGTTCCGCAAGCCGGGTCATTACAACGCTCGCCCGGCTGTGGCTTCATCAGATGTGTCATAACATCAATCAGCACACGAGGAGTGAAGTACTGACCTGCTCCCGACTTCTTTTCGTTAGCATTCTTTTCCAAAAGTCCCTCATAAAGATTGCCTAATCCCTCTTCACGGGCAGAATACCAGTCCAGACCATCAATAGTAGTGATAATCTTTTCAAGGTTTTTCGGCTCGTCAATTTTAGTAGCCGCTCCCTGATAAATTTCACGCACTCGTCCTGTGCAGTAAGTTCCAAACAAGCGAAGTATTGTTTTATAGTAGTTGTGGAGTTCTAAACCCGACTTGCTGACTAAATTATCCCAGCTGTAAGCCTGAACTATTTTCTTTTCGCTGTTCTGTGTTTCTTCTTCAGGTGTCAGATTGTCCCCTTGTGCAAGATTGACACCCTCGGCAAATCTTCCCTCGGCATCGGTTTCCTTTGCCATTTTTAAAAATAAAATATATGTAAGCTCTGTAACATACTCATGGTAAGTGATACCGTCGTCTCTCAGCACATTGCAGAGATTCCAGAGCTTAGATACGATTTCCTGTGTATTCATGCAGTTTTTCCTCCGTCGTCATAGAGATATGTATTTAATTCCAAAACAATGCTCTCAAGCTGATTTTGGAATACTTTGTCTATTTTTTTGAAGCCGCCTTGCTCTTTGAATCGAACATCTTCATCAAATATTTTTACATTCAGAACAGATTCATTCATCAAGTAGGTTTCCATTCGCTTAATCCAGTTCATTTCCTGTTTTGAGAATTTATGAGCCTTAACAAGCTTCTCAACCGCCTTGCGAATGCGTGCTTCATGGCTGATGAGTACTGAGCCGATAGCATAGCGGCGAATTAAGCTGATAACATCAGCGGCAATTTCTTCATTAGTCATCTGAGAAATAGCAGTATTAAGCTGTTTTTCTGTAAATCCCTTTCTGTCCAATGTCAAACGCAATGATTTAAGCTCTTCACGGGTCAGGTCTTTCGGTCTGGTGCAGATAATATTCAAGGCGGCAATCTCATTCATATTTGTCTTCACATATGTAGAGAATGCATCAAGATAGTCCTCAGGTCTTTCGTTATCTCCATAACCACGGGTATGACTAACCAGTTCATCTTCCTTATCGGAGATTACTACAGGTCTGCCGCCATGACCTTTCTTTTCATCAAGCAGTTTGAAAAGCTCCTTATTAGCAAGGATTCTGTTCTTTGCTGTATAGGTAGGCTCATTCTCCAACTTTTTGATATATTCATTTGGCTTAAGTCCGCCGGACAAATCTACAAAATGAGCCTCTGTCTCTTTGCTCATTCTTATTTTTTTACGCTGGAGTTTTGCGATAATTTGGTTAATTTGATTTTTAACCTTTTCCTCGTTATCAAGAACTTCCAATCCCTCGATAAGCTGTGCAAATGTAGTGCTTGGGTCAGTTACAACCGGCTTCATGGTATTAACAGACTCAAGCGAATCATAGACACCGACAGGGTCATAGATTTCAAAGTGAGTCTTATGAATATCAGGGCAAAGTCTTGTTGCACGACCGAGCATTTGCTCAAAAAGGATACGGGACTTTACTCGGCGCATGAAAACCAGTGTAGTAATTTCAGGCACGTCAATTCCCGTTGTAAGCAAATCAACAGTAACAACTATGCTTGGATAGCGTTCGTTTTTAAAGCGTTTAATAGCTTCCTGAATCTTTTTCTTATTTCCTCCGCCAACACTTCCTGTAATCTTCATGATTGCGTCATTATCCACACCTGTTTCAGAATAGATTTCCTTGAGGATAGATACAATCATATCGGCGTGCTGGTCGTTTACGGCATAGATAAGCGTTTTCCCTTGTTCTTCAGGAGATTCAGGGTCAATATCACGTGCGATTTCTTCAAGCACAGTTCTGTTAAACGGCTCTGTAATTACTTTCCTGTTAAAGGACTCAACATCAAAATCCAATTCATCATCCAAAAGCTCACTGTTGGTAATTTCTCCTGTTACAGGGTCATAGATAGTAACTGTATCGCCGGATTTATAGTGAATTCCCTCGCTGCTTAGCTTTGTTTTCAATTCGTGAGGTGCGTCATGGTCAACAAGATAACCTTCGATAACAGCTTCACGATATGTGTATTTAAATACAGGCTCGCCAAAAATCTCGGTGGTCTGTAATGCCGGAGTTGCAGTAAGAGCAATCTTCACAGCATCAAAATATTCAATGACAGAACGATATTTACTCTGATAATCTATCTGGTCACGATAGAGCAGTTCATCCTCTGCCATCTCTTTATCCAGGATGTATCCACGATGGGCTTCATCTACTATAATCAGGTCATAATCAGATATAGCCGGCATAGTCTCTTCTGTGTTATACAGAATACGCTTTACCATACTTTGAACAGTTGCAACATGAATACGAGTTTCTTTATCAATTTCTTTATCTTCAAGACCTTTGATGTTGTAAATCTCATCAAGTGTCATAAGGTCTTCAAGCTTGACCTCTTCAAAGACATCCTGAGCCTGTTCGCCGAGTGATGTTCTGTCAACAAGGAACAGAATTCTGCGGAAACGGTCAGTCTTCAAGAAACGATATATCATTCCGAGAACTGTTCTTGTCTTTCCTGTTCCTGTTGCCATAGCAAGCAAAACACTCTGTTTGCCATCAATAACAGCATTTTCAGCCGCTTTAATAGCATTAAGCTGATATGGTCTCAAATTCAGACCGTCTTTGTCGGTCAGAAAATCAAATGGCATCTGTTTTAGATTTTCATTCTTGCTTTCTGTATCCTGTGCCAAAAGGTCTTTGATTCCGTCAGGACTCATCCAACCTTGCAATGCTTTTGGAGGATTATAGGATTTACGTAAATCCAAGAACCAAATACCAGATTTTGTCTTATACTGTTCCAGATAAGGTCTGCCGTTCGTAGCAAATGTAAACGGAACCTTATATTTGTCCCAAGTATCAATCTGATATTGACGGTCTTCCTCACGAATAAGCATAGAATATTCCTTGCACTGGTAGTCGATAACCGAAGGAATATCCTTATGAATTGCCTTAGCTTCGATTATGGCAACCATCTCTGTCCCTTCAAACAAAGCATAGTCGGCAAAACCTCTGTTGCCTACCTGAGAATCGGTAGGCCATTCAGCAATCGCCATATTTCGACCTTTTTCAGGGCGTGTGCCTTTGGAATATCTAAGATTTTCTGTATCTGCCTCCCAACCAACCTTACGGAGCTGTTCGTCAATAAGATAGCGTGTTTCAGCTTCTGATTTCGGACGCTTTCCGGCAGCAAATGCAGACTGCTTTTTACGTTCTTCCTGTGAAATCTTAGGTGCAGAAGCTGCCACTTTTTCCGCTTCTTTTGTGAGGTTATCTTCGATTTTCTTTTCCTGTTCCTTATCAATGACTATAGAATCTGTTGTCGAAGCTTCAACAGGCATTACAAACGGTTGATTCTGATAATTCCAATCTCCGTAAGTCTGCATGAACCATTCACAAAGACTATAAGTCATCTGTAAAAGAGTCTTTCCCTCATCAGCAGAACCATAATTCTCGTGAGTAGCTTTATTACGGGCTTTTCTTACAGCATGAAGAATGTCACAAAGGTCACGGGTAAGCAAACCTTCCCGCATAAGAGTATCAATACGTGTAACGGCAGTATTATCATAAGGCAGAGCAATCCCATCATATGTAAACATCAAATTGACGATAGTCTCGCCTATCATACCCAATTTAATCAGACATGAGTTAGCATCAGAGAAGCAGTATTGTTCAGCCAGCTTTCCGAAGTTCGCTAATACAGGAAAATCCTTGCTCAAAAAATCAAAATTCGATTTCATGCTTTACTCCTCCTCAGCTTTTGTCATATTCAAAGGTAAGTATGTCATCCACTTTGCAATCCAGTTCCTTACAAAGTTTACCCAGACTTTCCATTGAAATATATTCATTTTTCTTCAGTCTTGTGATGATATTTGCACTAAATCCACACATTTTCATTAACTGCGATGTTGTCAGCTTCCGGTCAATCATCATATGAAACAGCTTATCGTAACAAACTCTCATGGCAAAACCTCCAAACTTCCGATAATACATAATTATAGGAAGTATTATATCACGACTTAGTGAATTTTGCAATGTCTTGGGAATACCATAAACGCACCAGCAAAAAGGACAAGCAAGGAATTCACTCCCTACTTGTCCTATAATCCTATTATTCACTCAAAACATCATTATTCTTCCATAAATTCCAAGAACTTATCATGACTAACTTGATGTCCTTTTTGTAAACACTTATACAGATATTGTTGAATTTCCTCTCTGTGCAAAGGAACATATTTATCAGCCCACTTTTCTAAATATGCTGTCAGATTAACCAAGATTTCATTCAAATGCATATGGTACGCACCTTCATGAGGTTGAGCTTCTTTGAGATAATTATTTTCCATCATAGTTCTCCATACCTCAGTAAAAGTATCCGCATTATCCATCTCTTTTGCTGCCGTATTTATAGTTTTGATTTTGTCTTGTGCAATTCTATATTGTCCTAACTCATAGCACATTTGATGAAATTCTAATGGTAATCCATAAAACATATTACTCTCCATTACCGCTGACCAAAAAAATATGAGTTCTGATTTTATATCTTCTGGGATTTCTTCAATTAATCTTTTTACAGATTTTTCAGAAAGACCAGTCGCTTTGCAAAAACTTATTACATCTGGATTAGAACTTTTAATTGAAGATAATCCGAAAAGATAATCTGCCGAGCAGCCAAAATAGTCACAATAAGCAATTACATATCTACCTTGTAATTTATCTGCCTTTTCCAAATTCAAGTGTTCTTGAATTCTACGTGTCATATTTCCTATGATAGAAATCTTATCCCCTGAGGCACTGTCAACTGGAACAATTCCTTCATCAAATAGTGCCAATGCCAATCCTCTTGCTGTCGAAAGATTTCGTTCCTTCATTAATTTCCAAAGTCTTGCATGAAAAAAACTCTCATCATCATGGTTGATAGATTTAAATCCCATTGCCACACCCTCTTTATAAACATTTTTGTCTTTTTTATAAACATTTTTGTCTTTTTTATAAACATTTTTGTCTTTTATACTTCAATTTCTTTTCAAAACAGACAGTTTCAAAGATAGATTTGTCTGATATTTAGTAATATAATATAGCTACAAAAAACTTTTGTCAATCCAACACATTATATAGGAGGTATCCAATGAACGAAGGCAAAAACATTTATCCATCAGATAAAATAAATACGGAACTGAACGTCAATTACAACAAACTACAGCGAAATATCCTTGATTCTATAACAGATGCTGAAAACATATCCAAGGAAAAATATTCAATAAAAACACGATTGATTGAAAATGCAACTGATTTGACAACAAATGAGAAGCTTGAAGCATTGGACAAGAATTACGATCGCAGAAGCCAAGAATTATGGCAAAATATCGTCCGCTTCGTTGGAGTATCCATTTGTATTGCTTCAATTGCGTTCGGTACCTCGACAATATCAACAAAAAAATATAATAAGCTTATTAATGCTGCATAATCAAAAAATATGAACAGCATCCTCGATGGGCTAATCATAATTCATTAACGGTTGCTGTTCATTTTTTTAATAAAGGACAAGCAGGGAAAACTCCCCACTTGTCCTAAAACTTCATTATTCAATTATCTCAGCTGTAAATCACCTCAGCATTTACAACTTCCATTGCTCTGTTTTTGATATTATTCATCCTCTGCACCCACTCCATAGCGTTATCAGCTTTGAGAGCTTCCGTGACACCCTCTTCTTCGGCAAGTTCATTTACCAGCCGAAGAAACATATTTTCCGCTTGCTCCTCGATGTCCGCAAGGTAATCTTAGAGCTTTTCACTTGTCATAAGATTATAATATCGCACCTTATGACTCTGCTTTAGATACTGTCTGTGGCGGTTTGCCCACACGCCTAAATGTATCTCTTTCTGCCCCTTGGTTCTTACGCAAGGGATAAGATAATCGCCTTGCTGCTCGTACTGCACATTCATAGTCAGCCCTCCTAATAGATTATTTTGAATTTCTTTTTCTTTGCTCCGATAAACTTCACAAGCACATCATTAACAGCATCGGTATATCTGCCCTGTGCTATAAGCTCGTTTCTCAGGTCATTCAGTGACTTGATGATTAAGCTGTATTCGTTATCGGTCAGTGCAAGGTGGTATTTGATATTTCTCATCATGGTATCCTCCTTGACTATATTCTACTCGGCTGGTTTTCAAATTGCGAATGTGCGGATTTTTTAAATACAGAAAAAAGGCTCTGACTTTTTACAGTCAAAGCCTTATTCAGCCATTGCAATACCTTAGTCTTATTAAGTTTTGTCATACTGCCTTATAAAACCTCGGCATTGCCCCGACCGTTTTTACGGTTGCGTAAATTGTACTAATTGCAGCAATTGCACTGCGGATTGGATGCTGATCTGTCGCCGTCCGTTTCGGAAGAACTCGGCGGGAAGAAAGAATCTGTCGGAAATTCAATCTTGCTGAATGCTTCGCACGGGTCATCGGTTCTTGCCTCACACTCTTTACGGGGAACACAAAAATCATATGACGGAATCATAAGCTGTACGTTGCGCTCAAGTCTGGTAATGGTAAATATGCCGAGGGTAACAAGAACCTGCTTATCGTCCGGTTTTGTAAGCTCTTCTCCAAGATAAGCCGTCACACAATCGGGAACATACGGCACATTTATCGACTGATTTGCGGACACAAGCTTTGCGGAAAGCGCCATCGGGTTTGATATATTCACCGCAGCGCGCGGCATACTTCCCTTTTCGGCTGAACAGCAATTTTCGGGATCGGTGCAATTATCCTCGCCGTCGTCACTCGAAAACGACTTTACATTTCCCGAGCTTCCGTACAAAACAACACGTTTTCCGTATGTTGCAACACCGTTTACCGTTGTCGGCAAAGCACCTTTGCCGGAATAAACATCACAGTACACCGAAAAGTAGAATACCATATCAACACTGTAAAATCCCGTGTGAAACGCTACCGAATCCACTTTTACGGTAGCGTTGCTTACGCTCGCTTTGTTTATCCTTACCGAGGTTGCGTTGTTTACAATGGTTTGGTTTTGCGAAGTAAAAAACACCGGCAAATCGCTAAGGCAGTCCTTTGCACCGCAACTGTCATAGATTTTCGGAACATCTACGCATACAGAATCAAAATCAACATCCGAATTGCCGACTGAGCGTGACATTGTCTGCTCAGAATCAATTGGTGCTTCCGACATAAAAATTACCTCCATATTAAGTATTAACAGGCTTAAATAGGCTCTGTAACAATACATAATACGGAGGTTTGTGATTTTTGTGATTAATACGGCTTGATTTTTAAATCGGAGCAACCGAACTCAGATTTTTTCCATTTTGCTGAAATTCGCCATAAGATTTTTTGTTCCTGCCTTATCAAATGCAATTTCAAGCAGGGTATCATTGCCCATTTTTTCGGTTTTCATAACCATACCTTTGCCAAACACTTTGTGCAAAACAGTATCTCCGACCTTATACGCAATGCCCGACTGAGCGGCAGATTTTTTGTACATTGATTTTGCATAAGAAATTTTTGCTTTTTGACCGACCGATATTTTTTCGGACTTTCCGCTCGGCGTCTGAGAGTTTCCGGAAACGGCATATTTATTTTCGTTGCCGGTGTAATTAACAAGCTCGTCGGGGATTTCGTTAAGGAATCGGGACGCCTTGTTAAACGTTGTTGAACCGAACAACATTCTTGAACGGGTTTTGGTGAGATAAAGCTTTTGCTTGGCTCTTGTAATTCCCACATACGCAAGTCTGCGTTCCTCCCCTATTTCGTCCGGATTCATAATCGAGGCATACGAAGGGAATATTCCGTCTTCCATGCCCGTTATGAATACAATCGGGAACTCAAGACCCTTTGCGCTGTGCAACGTCATCATAACACAGGTGTCGGCATTTGCGTCATAGTTGTCAATATCGGTCTGAAGTGAAATCTCCTCCAAAAACGACGAAAGGTCTGCATCGTCTCCGTAATCCTCCTCAAACTTGATTACGTTAGACAAAAGCTCTTCAATATTTTCTGTGCGAACATCCGCATTTTCTTTTTCATTTTTTAAATATGTCGTGTAATCGGTGTGATCGAGAATCAAATTGTATAATTCCGCAAGAGAATAATCTCCGCTTTGTTCAGCCTCAATCAACCCGTCTATCAATCTTACAAATTCCTTTAATTTAGCCGACGCTCGTGACAAAGCGGGAAAATCGTCCGCATTTTTGATAACGGAATAGATGCTCTCGCCCAATCCTGCCGCAATTTCTGCCGCGGTTGAAACGGTTTTTGCTCCGATTGAGCGTTTTGGCACATTAATTATTCGGCTGAGTCTTACATCGTCGTGCGGATTGTTTATAACCTGAAGATATGCAACCATATCCCGAATTTCCTCACGGTCATAGAATCGGTGACCGCCGATTATACGATGCGGAACACCTGAACGTGAAAGTGCCTGCTCAATTGCGTTCGACTGAGCATTTGTACGGTAAAGCACGGCAAAATCGGAAAATTTTCTTCCGTCCGCAACGCCGTCAAGTATGGTATTTGCGACAAAGTTTGCTTCGTCACGCTCACTTTCGCAAGAGTGAACCTCAATTTTGTCGCCCCTTGCATTTTCCGTCCAAAGGGTTTTGCCCTTTCGCACTGTGTTGTTGGAAATTACTTCATTTGCAGCATTCAGAATATTCTGAGTGCTGCGGTAGTTCTGCTCAAGACGGATTATCTTTGCGCCCTTAAAGGTATTTTCAAACGACAAAATATTTTCGATAGTGGCTCCTCTGAATTTGTAAATACTCTGGTCATCGTCGCCGACAACGCAAATATTGCCGTACTTTTCGGCAAGCATACTTACAAATTTATACTGGACTTTGTTGGTGTCCTGATACTCGTCAACCATTATGTACTTAAATTGATTTTGATAAAACTCCAAAATATCGGGACATTTTTTAAACAAAACCACAACATTGCAGAGCAAATCGTCAAAGTCCATTGCATCGGCTGTTTTAAGCCTTGCCTGATAGATTTCATAAACCTTGGCAACCGAGGCTTTGCGATTGTCATACTCAGCCTGCTTTAACATCTCTGCGGGTGACAACATCTTATCTTTAGCCTTTGAAATTTCAGACAAAACAGCCTTAACCGGCAAAATCTTTTCGTCGATATTAAGCTGCTTCATAATATCCTTGGCAAGCTTTTTTTGGTCATCGGTCGCATAAACCGTAAAATGAGAGGAATAACCGATTCGGTCGCCGTAACGGCGTAGGATTCTTGCACAGGTTGAGTGAAACGTTGCCGCCCATATGTCATTGCCTCCCTCGGGAACGGCGGCGCATATACGTTCTTTCAGCTCGCCTGCCGCTTTGTTGGTAAAAGTTATTGCAAGAATGTTCCAAGGATTGCAAAGCCCGGATTGAAGAATGTACGCTATTCTGTTAACAAGAACGGTTGTTTTTCCCGAACCGGCTCCGGCAAGTATCAACAAAGGACCTTCGGTTGAAAAAACAGCCTGTTGCTGCATTTTGTTCATATGTGAAAAATTTTGTTTGATTTCATTCTGAGTCATATGCTCTCCCAAATATTTTGTGATAAAAGAAACGGGCGAACCAAGTTCGCCCATTCAGTCCGAATTTTAAATTATTTTATAAAGCTGTAATATGTGTTAAGAATATCCGAAGCGTTATCCGCAACGATAAGGCTTACAAAATTTCCGTCCTTTGTAACCTTGCAATTTTTTACCATATCAAGCTTTTCGGGCGTATATGAAGAATACTGGCTTACAATCGAGTTATAACGGGTTGTAAGCGCTGTCTCAATACTGCCTGCGGCTGTTGAATCAACAGCTTCGATAAGTACAATTTCAACCGGAGCATCGTTATTGGAGTCGATTTCTGCGGCAAACTGTTTTACGTCATCGGTTTTGATATTGTAATATTTACTTAGGTCATCCTTGCTTGAAAGAGTCTGAAGCGAAAGACTGTAATCACTGTTGATTTTGTCCATAGCCTCCGAGAGCTTTACATCTTTGGAACCGCATCCTGCGAAAATAGCAAGACACAAAACAAGAACCGCCGCAAGGGAAATTATTCTTTTCATAACATACGCCTCCGATATTTAAGATTAAAAAATAACGCCGCCATAAGACGGCGTTATTTGGTCGAGGTGACAAGATTCGAACTTGCGACCCCATCGTCCCGAACGATGTGCGCTACCAAACTGCGCTACACCTCGAAATAATACAGCCCCGAAGTTACTCGAGGCTGATGGCTGTGGAATAGGGATTCGAACCCCAACAAACAGAGTCAGAGTCTGTCGTGCTACCGTTACACTATTCCACAAAATCCTAATTGCATCTTTTCGTGCAACGATAGTTATTATAAGACAAAACAGAGAAAATGTCAATACAAAAAATAAAAATATTTATTTTTTTCTTATTCTTATATCGGTTCCGAGAAAATCAAGCCTTTCCGCATTTCCGCATATACGCGAAACAAATCGTTGAGAATAGCTTTTTTCAAGCTCGTGCATTGTAAGGTTAGTATTGATAATAATCGGCTTTTCCTGAAGCATACGCAAATTAAAAACATTGTAAAGCTGAGCAGTGTAATATTTTGTCTGAAATTCCGTACCCAAATCGTCAACGATTAACAAATCGCAATCTGCCAACATATCGGTAATTCGGTATTCCTCAACACCCTTTGAACGGAATTGCTTTTCAAATTCCTGCGTCAGCTTAGGTGCGGTAGCATATATCACGCCAAATCCCTTTTTTATTACCTCGTTTGCAATGGCAAGCGAAAGATGGGTTTTGCCAAGTCCCGTAGAACCTTTCATAAGCAAGCTTTTTGAATTGGCGTTAAAATTCTGCGCATAATTTTTGCAGTATGAAAAAATTTTCTGCATCTGACTGTAAGGAGAAATTCCGATAGAGCTGTCCACCTTTTTGTCATAATACTCTGTGTTGAACGACTCAAAGGTAGAAAGGGAAAGCGGAGCGTTTTTGTTGAGTTCTTCGCAGGCGCAGGTTATCAGCATTTGCTTGAGACAACGACATACAACGGTTTTTCCGTTTTCCTCATAATATCCCGTATCGCCGCACTTCAGGCAGGAATAATAAGGCTCTAAAGCTCTTACGGAATATCCGTTTGATATAAGGATTCCCGAAAGCTCTGTCTGAAGCGCAAGATTTTCCACCTTTAGTTTTCTGATATTCTCGGCAACGTTGCCGCCGTTAAGCACAGCACGGGCGGCACGTATTCCGCTTGTTGAAATTTGACGTTCAAGCTCTTTTGTTCTCGGAAATTTCTCATAGATTTCCGCCCTGCGTCGGTCTGCGTCTTTTTCCGCTTTCAGTTTTCTCTGAGCAATCCTGTCGGTTGCCATATCGTATATTTTTTTGCCGTAACCCATACTTACCTCCCTTGCCGCGGTTAATCGTCAAGTATATTGATTTTTTCAAGCTCGTCAATATCGTATGACGCTTTTCTCGTTGATTTTGCTGCGGCTTTATTTGAGCCCGATTCAAACTCCTTCAGTGCTGACGGAGATTTTATGTTGCTTCCGTGCCAACGCTTTAAAATTCCGTCGATATAGTTAAACTTCAATGTGCCCTTTGAATCGACGCACCTTTCATACGCCTCACGAAGCATTTCGGGAGAAAATTTCCAGTCTCCAATCCACCTTTGGCTGTACTCGAGTTGCTTTTTTGTGGGTGAACCGACATTTTGAAGTCCGAAAGCCGAAGAGACAATCGAAAAAAACTTGTTGAGCTGCTTTGTAAGACGAATTTTGTTGTCTGCCGCTTCAACAGAATATATTCCGTCATCCGCCCAGGCAACGCCTATTTTCTCAACGGCGCGTATGTTTCCCTTATCAATGCTGATGCAATACTGGATAAGCATAAGTATTACGTCAAGGGGCAAACCGCAGGTATCCTTTAGCATAAGAAGTGTCGAACAATCGGAGTTTGACAGTGTTTTGCCCAGTGCCATTTGAGCTTCTTCAACCAAAATTTTAAACTCTTCATCGACCGCAAGTCTTTGCGAAGTAAACACATAATCAGGTTTTTGAGGCTTTGCAACGGTAAAGTGTCTTTTCGGCTCGGCTTCTTGCTGCGTTGAATCCTGTGGCGTATTCACAGCGTTTAAATTTGTTTGCTTTTCGGGTTTGATTACAGGCAACGGGCTTTGAGATTCTTCTTTATAAGAATTATCATTTTTGATTTTCGTATTGTTTGCGCCGTCAACCGCTTCATCGGCGTCGTTGCTCGGGAAATATGCACCGCCATCGCATTTTAAAATTCCCATACTCACCCAATAATCCAAAGCTTCGGGAATGTCGGTGACATTAACGCCGGTAACGTCCGAAATTTTATTTTCATCAAATTCGCTTCCGCTGTTTCTCAATACAAACAACAGAATTTTAAGTTTTACGCCGTCGGAAAATTTTAATCCTTCGTCAACTACCTTTGACGGCACGGCGAATATTGAATTCCAAGCTCCTAAATCGAGTTTGATTGACATTATATCTACTTCCTAAATCAATATAAAGACAGTATAACATATTTTTTTATATTTGAATAGTAAAAATATTTTTTGAAGACACGTCAATTCCTGTCTTTTTGCGGTCTGTAAACAATAATTCTTTTCCTGCGCCTTTTAATCAAACCGGACAAAAAGATATATATATGCCTTGCCAAAAACGATAAAACAATGATTAATGCGGTTATTATAACGGTAAACACCGCCGCAAATACTATTTCTGACACAAAAACACCTCTGCATTTATAATGTAGTTATCATTATAAATGCAAAGGTATGATTATTTTAAAGAATTGTGTTGATGATTGGAATTATTTTGAAAGAAAATGATTCATCATCGTAAATCCCTTGGCAATATAATTGCCCGTTTCCTTTGCCTGCTTTTCGCAAAAACAGGTAACCTTGCTGTCAACAGGTTTTTTGCTGTCGTAAATAAGGTAAGGAACAGGATTGGAAGTGTGAGTTTTGATTGCAAGCGGTGTCGGATGATCAGGGCAAACAAGAACAGCAAAATCATCATAAGTCTTCAAAAATTCCGTAACGGGTTCGAGTATATGCTTATCAATCATTTCAATGGCTCTAACCTTGTTTTCGGCTTCCCCCCTGTGACCGCATTCGTCGGGAGCTTCAACGTGAATATATACCAAATCGGAACCGTTTTTGAATTCATTAATCGCAGCCCGGCATTTGCCGTCAAAGTTTGTGTCGATATAGCCTGTTGCTCCGTCGACATCAACGCTGTTCATTCCCGCACAAATCGCAATTCCTTTCAGCAAATCCACGGCGGAAATCATACTGCCCTTTTTGCCGAACTTTTTAAAGAATGCGTCAAGCTTCGGCTTGGTTCCTTCGCCCCACAGCCAAATTGAGTTTGCGGGTCTTTTTCCCTGTGCAACTCTCTTTTTGTTAATCGGGTGATCTTTGAGCAAGTCGTAGCTTTTTTTCATCAAATCATAAAGCTTTGCGGTGTCGTCACCCTTTGGAATATAATCTTTAATCACACGGTTTGAAATGTCGTGAGGAGGAGTAAGATCTCCGGGGTGCGGGTTGCCGTTCTTCCAAACAAGACAATGACGATATGAAACGCCGGGATAAAAACCAAAAGTATCGTCGCCAAGGTTTTTTTGGATATAATCAATAAGCTCCTCAGCCTCGGGAGTTGAAATGTCACCGCCGCAATAATCGACCATAGTTTTGTCGGAATATTCGGGCTCGTCAGACAATGTTACAAGGTTACACCTTAAAGTTACGTCGGTGTCACTGAGGTCAATACCGATACTTACGGCTTCAAGCGGAGAACGTCCGCTGTAATAAACCGCCGGTTCGTAACCGAGAACAGAAAGATTTGCAACGTCGCTTCCGGGTTTCAGTCCCTCCGCAACTGTTTTTACCATACCGACCTCCGCCTTTGCGGCAAGACCGTCCATGCAGGGTTTGTTGGCTTTTTCCATAGGTGTGACGCCGCCGAGAGCCTCGTTCGGCTCATCTGCCATACCGTCACAAAGCATTACAAGATACTTCATTTGTACCGTTTCCTTTTCTGTTAAAAATTGTATTTTAAACCAATATCGGTTAATCCGATACGGCTATGCATTATCATATTCAAATTACTTTTGCAGAGTACCGAGACTTGCGCATTTTAAATAGGCATTGATAAATCCGTCAAGGTCACCGTCCATTACAGCCTGAATATTACCTGTTTCATAGCCCGTGCGGTGGTCTTTAACCATTGTGTACGGCATAAATACATAGCTGCGTATCTGCGAACCCCAGGTAATTTCCTTTTGAACGCCCTTTATATCCTCGATTTTTTCAAGATGCTCACGCTCTTTGATTTCAACGAGTTTTGAAACAAGCATTTTCATTGCAACGTCACGGTTCTGATACTGGCTTCGCTCAACCTGGCTGGCAACAACGATTCCCGTCGGAATATGTGTAAGCCGAACGGCAGAAGAAGTCTTGTTGACTTTCTGACCGCCTGCACCGCTGGCGCGATAAACGTCCATTTTGATGTCTTCGGGAGCAATGTTGACCTGAATATCGTCATCCATTTCGGGCATAACCTCTAATGACGAAAAGCTTGTGTGACGGCGTCCTGCCGAATCAAACGGAGAAACACGAACAAGTCTGTGAACTCCCGCTTCGCTTTTAAGATAACCGTAGGCATTTTCACCCTCAATCAACAGAACCGCACTTTTTAAGCCTGCCTCATCGCCGTCAAGGTAGTCAACCTCTTTTACCTTAAAACCGTGAGCTTCCGCCCAACGCGTATACATTCTGTACAGCATCTCCGCCCAATCTTGAGCTTCCGTACCGCCCGAACCTGCGTGGAAAGTAAGAATTGCGTTGTTTTTATCATATTCTCCGGTTAAAAGGGTTTGTAAACGCTGTTTTTCAAGATTTGTCTTAACTGCTTCAACCTCGCTCTGAGCTTCCTCAAGAAGCGACAGGTCTTCTTCCTCGTTGGCAAGCTCAATCAAAGCAGCAGTGTCTTCATATTTTGCGACAAGATTTTCATAAGCTTCCACCTTACCCTTTAATGCACCTGTTTTTTGCAAAACCTTTTGGGACTTCTCAACATCGTCCCAAAATCCCGGCTCGGTAGCTTTTAATTCAAGCTGCTGTATCTCGGATTTCATACCTTTCATTCCGAGTGCGTCCGACAAATCGTCTATTTCAGGCTTTAACGCCTGCAAAGAAAGCAATAATTCCTCAAATTGTACCATTAAAATATACCTTTCCGAAAATATATTTAAATCAGAGCAGAACTCTGCTTTGCTTGTTTTTTAAATCACAAAGAAAAGTTAAACTCCTCGGGTTTCAGCATAAGATTTTTCTCTGTCTGAAAGACCTCAACAGATACCGCACAACAAGAACGAGAAATATCTGCTCTATGATTATACCAAATTACGCATAAAATGTAAACTTTTATTTAAAAAATTTATTTTGGACGAATATTATTGCAATTAACCCGTTAATTTGTTATAATTCAATGTGAAATAGAATATACGGAGGAAAATATGGAATTTACAAATTACAAATGCCCCGTATGCAATGAATATTTTAAGCCGGGCGACGATATCGTTGTGTGTCCGGACTGCGGTGCTCCGCACCACAGACAGTGTTACGAAGAGCTCGGTCATTGCAGCTATAAAGACGAACATTCAAAAGATTTTTCTTTTGAAGAACTTAATAAAGACGAGGATAAAAACGAAAATCCGGATAAAGACGAATCAACCGTTGTCTGCCCAAGATGTTATCACGTAAACGACAGCACATCATTTTATTGCAAAAAATGCGGCTTTCCGCTCACCGAAGATACCAAAAAGGAAAATCAAAACCGGGACAATCCGCAACAACCGTTCGTTCAGGGAACGCCGTTCGGATATGTCGGAGCGGGGATGCCGGCGTTTGACCCGTTGGCAGGACTTGACAGCGAACAGGAAATTGCCGATAATGTTACGGTCGGCGAAATGTCGAAATTCGTCGGAAAATCAACTCAGTATTTTCTTTTGGTCTTTAACAAGATTAAGAACTTCGATACGTCAAGGTTTAATTTTGCGGCGTTTTTATTCTCGGGAGTTTATTTCCTGTACAGAAAAATGACAGCACTGGGCATAATCATTTCGCTGCTCAACGTTGCTTTTACGGTTAGCAGATTTTTCATTATTCTTATGCCCGAATATCAAAATTATATCAATGCAATATTAAATTCGACAAGCGGTTCGCAGATGTTCTACTCTATGTCACTCGGCTCCCAATATTCGATGTCAGAGCTTCTGTTCATCTATTCCCCGTATATAATCTCGGCATTAAACGGAATACTGATGATTGTGTGCGGATTTATCGCAAACCGAACATATTACAGGCATTGCACAAAAAAAATCAACGCAATAAAAAAAGAGTCGGCTGACGTAAATATCAACAAAAGGCTTGAGGTTGCGGGCGGCGTAAATCTTCCGCTTGCTTTGTGCGTTGAAATAGCGTTTTTCGTATTAAATTATATACCTTTATTTTTATAATCCGAATAATTCTAAAATCAAACCTAATATATTAAAATTTTATTTTGGAGGAATTTATGAAAATTACAAAAGCCGTTATTCCCGCTGCGGGATTCGGAACAAGAGTTCTGCCTGCGACAAAGAATATGCCGAAAGAAATGTTTCCTATTGTGGACAAGCCCACAATCCAGTATATTGTTGAGGAAGCTGTTGCAGCCGGCATAACCGACATACTTATAATCACAAACAGAGGAAAGGGTTTAATCGAAGACCACTTTGACGCTTCACCCGAACTTGAAAGCTTGCTTGAAAAAAGCGGCAAAACAGAATTCTTGGAAACAGTAAGAAAAATCTCAAGCCTTGCAAATATCAGCTTTATAAGACAAAAAGAAATGAAGGGTCTCGGTCACGCCGTTCTCAAAGCAAAATCATTTGTCGGTAACGAGCCTTTTGCGGTAATGTACGGCGACGGCGTTATTGTAAGCGAAACAGAGCCCGCCATCAAACAGCTTACAGACTGCTACGGCGAATTTGGCGAAGGCGTTGTGGGCGTAAAAAAAGTTTCCGAAAAGGATATTCATAAATACGGCTCGCTAAAGGTTGAGAATCTTCACGATAACGTATTCAAATGTACGGATATGAAAGAAAAGCCACAGACCAAAGAAGAAGTTCTGTCGCTCTATTCCATCCTTGACAGATGCGTGCTGCCGGCAGAAATTTTTGATATTCTCGAAAATACAGCTCCCGGAGCAGGCGGCGAAATTCAGTTGACCGACGCTATGCGCCAAATTGCAATTACAAAGGGCATGACTGCCGTTGAATTTGAAGGCAAAAGATATGATATGGGCAACAAATTCGGTATATTGCAGGCACAGATTGAAGTGGGACTCAAACACCCCGAAACAAGCGAACCACTCAAAGAATTTATAAAAGAAATCGCAAAAACACTTTAAAAACAATATATAACTAAATGCATAACAAAAGGCACTCTTGACAACAATAAAGTCAAAAGTGCCTTTAATATCTTATCGGTATATCCGAAAATTCCAAAGCCGTTAATCCGTTATTTTTAACGAAATGTCAAAAGCCGTGACCGAATGAGTCAATGCCCCCATTGAAATAATGTCAACGCCTGTTTGCGCAACTTCTTTAAGTGTTTCGTCGGTAATGTTTCCGCTTGCTTCAAGCAAAGCCTTGCCGTCGGTTATTTCAACAGCCTCTTTCATCATTTCGGGCGTCATATTGTCAAGCATAATAACATCAACATCGGCTGCAAGCGCCTGTTTCAGTTCATCAAGATTACGCACTTCAAGCTCGATTTTTGTCATATGACCAAGTCTTTTTTTGAGCTTGGCAACCGCATTTGCAATACCGCCGCCTGCATCGACATGATTATCCTTAAGCATTGCCGCATCCGAAAGATTATAACGGTGGTTTCTGCCGCCTCCGACGGTAACGGCATATTTTTGAATCGGGCGAAGTCCGGGAAGAGTTTTTCGGGTGTCTGCAATTGAGGCATTCGTGCCCTTAACAAGCTCAACGGCTTTGTCGGTAGCCGTTGCAACTCCGCTCATATGCTGAATCAAATTAAGCGCGGTTCTTTCGCCCTTTAAAATCGTGCGTGTTTTTCCGTGAATTTCGGCAATAATATCACCCTTTTTCAGTTTATCGCCGTCGTGCTTATATATTTTTGTTTCAAATCCGTTCGGTTGCAAAATTTCAAAAACCCTGAGCGCAACCTCAATTCCGCAAAGGACTCCGTCACTTTTTGCAAGGAACTTTGCGCTGTTTTCCTGCTCTTCGTCAATCAGGTAATCCGTGGTTGTATCAAGATAGTTTATATCCTCCAAAAGAGCGGTCTCAATCAAATTATCCACATAAATACTGTTTAACATCATAGGTTTATACCCTCCCGTACTTCATCAAGAATTATACTTGCGACAACAGCAATACTTTTTGCCTCCACAAGGTCGGAAGTTATCTCGTAGTCTTCGCTGAAAAGTTGATTGACTATGCTTTCAACCTCTTGATAACTTTCCTCGTATTTTTCAGGCTTCGGAAGAACAAAATAAGCGTCCTGCATTATTTCTCTTATTCTTGAACGGAATCCGTGAGGCATCGGCTTGCCCTCAATCGGCTTGTGAACAGGCTCCCTGCCTATTGTTTTTCTTCCGTGTTTTTTTATCTTCCACGTAATATCTTCGGCAGCCGACCTTGAGAACACAAGTGCCTCAAGAAGAGAATTGCTAGCAAGCCGGTTAGCACCGTGAACGCCTGTGTGAGAACACTCGCCTGCGGCATACAAACCGTCAACCGAGGTGCGGGCGTCCAAATCAACATTGATTCCGCCCATAAGATAGTGCTGGCACGGGAACACGGGAATCCTGTCTTTGGTAATGTCAACGCCCTCTTCAAGACAGCGTTCATATATCATCGGAAAACGCTCTTTAAGAAACTCGGCAGGCTTGTCTGTAATATCAAGATAGAAGTTTTCGCTTCCTGTCTTTAAAGATTCACGGATGATAGCGTCCGAAACCACATCACGCGGAGCAAGCTCTCCTCTGCTGTCGTAATCAAAGGCAAATCTTCTTCCGTCACAATTAAGAAGGACTGCGCCCTCTCCTCTTACCGCTTCGCTAATAAGAAACCTCTCACGGTCTTTTTCCGCAGCAAATGCGGTCGGATGAAACTGAACCCTTGAAAGGTGGCTGATTTTAGCGCCGAGCATATAGGCAAAAGCTATGCCGTCGCCTGTCGCAATGGCAGAATTTGTGGTATACTTATATACCCTTCCTATGCCGCCGGTTGCCAATATACAATAGTTTGTTCCGTAGCAAAGGCTTTCGCCGTCTTTTAAAATATTGATATAAAATCCGCCGAACACTCTTTGAATCGAATAGACAAGCGCATTGTCGCACACGGTAACATTCGGGTGAGTAAACACCGCTTCAATAAGTTTGTCAACAATTGCCTTGCCTGTTGAATCCTTGTGATGAACAATCCTGTGGCGGCTGTGACCTGCCTCAAGTGTCTTACACATTGTTCCGTCCGGATTTAAATCAAAATCAACGCCAAGCCGCTTTATATTTAATACATCCGACGGGCCCTCTTTAACAAGCTTTTCAACAGCCGAAAGGTTGTTCTTGTATTTTCCGGCAATCAGGGTATCGGTAATATGCAATTTGTAATTATCGTGCACGGTATCAAGTACGCACGCAACGCCGCCCTGCGCAAGCGAACTGTTTGAGAGCGTCAGCTCACGCTTTGACACAAGCAAAACGTTAATATCGCTCGGAAAATTAAGTGCGGCATACAAACCGGCTGCACCTGTACCTATAATTATCACATCAAATTTTTTATTCATAACTACCCGATTCCTAAATAAAATTTAAAACTTTCATTTACAAAAACCCACTTATATATTATACTACTTAATAAAAGAATAGTAAAGAACAAATTAAACACACCGGCGTAGGCAAAAGGAAAAATACTATGGAACTCAAAAGCAATGAAGAAAAAATTTTAAGAGCTCTGCTCATAAGCGTCGATTCGGGAGAATATGACGCCGAAGCTTCGCTTGAAGAATTGTTTGAGCTTGTTGAAAGTGCGGGAGCAAAACCCGAGTTGTCGGTTATGCAAAAGCTTGACAGACCCGAATCCGCAACATACCTGGGAAGCGGAAAGCTTAAAGAGATCGCTCAAATATGCGATGAACGCGAGATTGATATTATCGTTGCGGATACCGAGCTTTCGCCGACCCAAATCAAGAACATCGAAAACGAAACCGATGTCAGAGTAATTGACCGCACAACGCTGATTCTGGATATTTTTGCCCAACGGGCACGCTCAAAAGAAGGCAAGCTTCAGGTTGAGCTTGCACAGCTCAAATATATGCTTCCGCGCCTTACGGGAAAAGGCGTTGAGATGTCAAGACTTGGCGGCGGCATAGGTACGCGCGGTCCCGGCGAAACAAAGCTTGAAACCGACAAACGTCACATCAGACGAAGAACGGAAACACTCAAAGACGAGCTTGCCGAAGTTGAAAAACACAGGCAAATGCTCAGAAAGCGTCGCAAAAAAGACGGAGTTGTCACCTGTGCTATAGTCGGCTACACCAATGCGGGAAAATCCACGCTTATGAACTGCCTTACAAATGCGGGCGTGCTTGCACAGGACAAGCTTTTTGCCACTCTTGACCCAACGTCAAGGGCATTAAAGCTGCCGAGCGGAGTGACAATTATGCTTATAGACACAGTCGGACTTGTCCGCAGACTCCCCCACCACCTTGTTGAAGCGTTCCGCTCAACGCTTGAAGAAGCCGCACAATCCGATATAATCATCAACCTTTGCGACGCTTCAAGCGACGAAGCACGAACACATTTACAGGTAACAAAGGATTTGCTTGAAAGCCTTAACTGCGGCGACACTCCGATTATCAACGCACTGAACAAATGTGATTTAATTGACGACAATACAATTGAACAGGACTTCGGCTCGTATGTAAAAATAAGTGCAAAAACCGGAGAGGGCATCGAAAAACTTCTCGAAGAAATCGACAACAATCTGCCCCTCAGGCTGAAAAAAACAAGAGTGCTTATTCCGTTTGCAAACGCAGGTCTTGTCAATGAAATACGAAGCAAGGGAACGTTGCTGAACGAGGAATACGAATCCGACGGAATAAAAATCGAGGCAATCGTTGATGAACAAATCTATTCAAAAATCGAAAAATTCGAGGTGCTTTTATGAATTTTTTTGACTTTGTTACTTCTGTTGATTTTTTAATATTGAATTTCATTCAAAACACACTCAGGTGTGATTTTCTGGATTTTGTGATGAAGTATCTGAGTTTTATCGGAGAACTCGGCGGAATTTGGATATTGGCGGCAATTATTATGTTATGTTTTCGCAAAACAAGGGCAATCGGTGTAATGGTTCTTTGTGCTCTTCTAATCGGAGGATTGGTCGGTGAACTCGGTCTTAAACATCTTGTCTGTCGTTCAAGACCGTTTACGGTCAATACTGATGTGATTTTATCGATTACACCGCCGTCGGGATACAGCTTTCCGTCGGGACACAGCTGTTCGTCGTTTGCGGCGATAACAATAATGCTTGCACGTAACAAAAAAATCGGTATTCCGGCACTTGTTCTCGGAACACTCATAGCATTTTCCCGTTTGTACAATTACGTTCACTTTCCTTCCGACGTTTTATGCGGAATACTTTTGGGAATAATTTCTGCAATTATCGTTTTGATTATTTTCAAAAAAACGGGATTCGATAAAAAACTTTCGGGAGATCTGAAATACAAAAGTACCGAAAATCAAAACAATTGAAAGAGGAATTTAAAATGGATAATGAAAAGCTACTCGCAAAAAATCTTTTTGACTTCAACAAGTCAATCGCAAAACCGCTTCTTGAAAGCATTGAATACCCTTGGGAGGCTCTTCCGAAAATCAAGGACTTCATCATTGAACTCGGCAAAACCCTTGACCCCGAGATTTACGAGCAAAGAGGCGAAAACGTTTGGGTTGCCAAAAGTGCCAAGGTGTTTCCGTCCGCTTATCTCGGCGGCCCGCTGATTATCTGTGAGGATGCGGAAATCAGGCAATGCGCATTCATAAGAGGAAACGCCATTGTGGGCAAGGGAGCGGTTGTCGGAAACTCAACCGAACTCAAAAATTCGATTTTGTTTGACGGAGTTCAAACGCCGCACTACAATTACATAGGCGACAGTATTCTCGGATACAAAGCCCATACGGGTGCAGGAACAATAACGTCAAATTTAAAAAGCGACAAAAGCCTTGTTACGGTTTTGTTCGACGGTCAAAAAATAGAAACCAACGTAAAAAAATTCGGCGCAATGCTCGGAGATTTTGTTGAGGTGGGCTGTAACAGCGTGCTGAACCCCGGCTCTGTAATCGGCAGAAGCACCAATATTTATCCTCTGTCATTTGTACGAGGTTATGTTCCCGAAAACTCGATTTATAAACGTTTGGGAGAAGTTGCGGATAAAATTTGATAAAAAGTTAAATCTGAGACAGTTTATCGCTGTCTCGGATTTAAAAAACTTTATTCCACATATTGATTTTATCAAAACAATATGATATAATGACTTAGAATTGCAAGAAGTCATTGCATACAAATAAGTGAACGGCAGGCCCTGTGCGATTGGGGTCTGTGAACCATGTCAGGTGGGGAACCAAGCAGCATTAAGCAGTATTTCTGATGCGATACAGCAAGTCTGCCGTTCTCTTATTTGTGTGATTGCCGTTGTTTCGGCTGACGGCTTGCATTTTTTGTTGATACGGGGGTGGAAATTTGTATCAGGTTCTATACAGAAAATGGCGACCTAAAACCTTTGACGACGTTTGCGGCCAGGAACACATAACCACCACCCTGAAAAATGAGGTCAGAGAAAATCGTATTAATCACGCATACCTCTTTACCGGCTCGCGGGGTACGGGAAAAACCACCTGTGCCAAAATTCTTGCCAAGGCTGTCAACTGCACCTGTTCAACAGACGGTAATCCGTGCGGCGAATGTGAAATCTGCCAAGGAATTGAAAACGGAAGTATTCTTGACGTTGTTGAAATGGATGCGGCTTCAAACCGAGGCATTGACGATATTCGTGACATAATATCAAAGGTTCGGCTTTCTCCGGAAAAATGCAAATACAGAGTCTATATTATTGACGAAGTTCATATGCTTTCTACGGAAGCATTCAACGCCTTGCTCAAAACTCTTGAAGAACCTCCGGAACACGTTATTTTTATTCTTGCGACAACCGAGATTCACAAGGTTTTGCCGACAATACAGTCACGTTGCCAGAGATTTGACTTTAACAGAATTTCACCGCGCACCATTGCCGACAGGCTTCTTTTTGTTGCTCAGCAGGAAGAAACAGACCTTACCGACAGTGCGGCTATGCTTATCGCCTCTGTTTCCGACGGAGCTATGCGAGACGCCTTGTCTCTGCTTGACAGGTGTATGGCAATCAACACGCACATTGACGAAAAAGTTGTAGCCGACGCCGCAGGGCTTGCGGACAAAACATACCTTTATGAACTTGCGACTTGCATTATAAACAAAAACACGGCAAAGTCTCTTGAAATCATAAGCGAACTGTATTCACAATCCAAGGATATGGCTCGACTCTGTGATGAACTTATATCTCACCTTCGCGCTCTTATGCTAATAAAATCGGTTCGGGAACCTCGGAATATGGTTATAATGTCGGACAGCGACTTTGAAAAAGCTCAAACTCAGGCGGACTATCTTTCACTTGCAGATATTGTTTACTGTATGGATGTGCTTTCACGTGCGTTTCAGCGTATGGGCAACGGCACCGGAGACAGATGCGAACTTGAAACGGCTTTGGTTAAGCTCTCTTCGCCCGAGCTGGACGGAACAACAGAAGCCCTGACAGCAAGGATAACCGCTCTTGAAAATGCGGTTAAAAGAGGATTTGCCTCCTCCCCTGCCGTACAGGTTGAACCCGATAAAACCGATGTTGCGAACGAAGCGGAAGATAAAGCCACTCAAATCGCAAAAGCACAAAACGAGGTTACAAATCAGGTTATCGAAACAGAAAGCAATAAAATTTCCGAGCCTGATTTATCATCCAAGCAGTCGCCTGCTTCAGGCGAAAATGCAATGCCTAAGGCACCGATTGCAAAACCTGCCCCGGCAATTGAAGCTCCGAGACAGAAAAAAAGCGTTAATATTGACGAAATTTACTCAAATGCAAAACCGTTTCCGAAATGGGTTGAAGTTGTTAATAATCTCAAGCCGTTTTCGAGGGCAATTGCCGCCGCATTTACAGGCTCAACAGCGTATGAAAGCGGAAATTACCTTTTGATTGACACGAATAATGAGATTGCATTTGATTTGCTTAAAAATTCCGGCAGACGTGAAGAAATACGCAAAGTCATACAGGAAACTACCGGAAAGGTTTATAAACTCGGTCCGTACAAACGCCCTCAAAAAAAGGACGAACAGCAGGACAAACTTGAAAATTTTAAAAATATTATAAAAGACAGCGGAATAGAACTTGTTGAAGAATAACAGCAATATTATTCTGTAACAGAATTAAGTTTCTTTGAAAGGAAGTATAAATATGAAAGCAAGATTACCAAAGGGATACGGCGGCGGCGCAAATAACATCCAGCAACTTGCACGTCAGGCGCAAAAGCTTCAGGATGATATGGAAGCGGCATCGGCAGAACTCGAAACAAAAGAGTACACGGCAAACGCCGGCGGCGGTGCGGTTTCTGTTACCGTTACAGGAAAAATGGAGCTTACAAAAGTAGACATTTCACCTGATGTTGTTGACCCCGAAGACGTTGAGATGCTTTCCGACCTTGTAATGGCAGCTACAAACGAGGCGTTGAGAACAGCCGCAAAAGAGAAAGAAGATAAAATGGAATCAATATCGGGCGGACTGAATATTCCGGGAATGTTCTGATATGGCACAATACAATGTCGCTCCGCTTGAAAATCTTGTGGATCAGTTTGAAAAAATGCCCGGAATCGGACACAAAACCGCACAAAGGCTTGCATATTATGTTTTGAATCTGTCAAAAACACAAGCAGACCAACTTGCCAATGCTGTTCTTGACGCACATTCCAAAATTCACTACTGCAAAAAATGCTGTAACCTTACCGACAAGGAGTTGTGTCCGATATGTGAAAATCCGAGCAGGGATAATTCTGTTATTTGTGTGGTTGAAACTCCGAGAGACGCAACGGCTGTTGAAAACACACATGAATACACGGGAGTTTATCACGTTTTGCACGGTGCTATCTCCCCTCTTAACGATGTCGGTCCCGACAACCTCACAATAAAACAGCTTGTTGCAAGACTTTCGGACGACACGGTAAAAGAAGTAATTATGGCAACCAACCCGACAGTTGAGGGTGACGCAACGGCACTTTACATTTCAAAGCTTCTTAAACCGATGGGCGTCAAGGTAACAAGACTCGCCTACGGAATACCTGTCGGCGGCGACCTTGAATATGCCGATGAGTACACACTTGCAAAGGCCTTGGAAGGCAGGAACGAAATCTGATGAGTTCACTAAAAACAATTGCACAAAACAAAAAGGCACGCCACGACTACTTTATTGAGGAGTCGTTTGAAGCAGGCATTGAGCTTTGCGGAACAGAAGTAAAGTCAATTCGCAGCGGAAGAGTCAACCTGAAAGACAGTTGGTGTTCAATAGTTGACGGTGAAATTTTTGTAAACGGAATGCACATTTCTCCGTATGAGCAGGGTAATATTTTTAACAGAGACCCTCTGAGAGTTCGTAGGCTGCTTATGCACAAAAAAGAAATCAACAAACTTTACGGCACGGTAAAGCAAACCGGTTATTCACTTATACCGATAAGTCTGTATTTTAAAGACAGCAAGGTTAAGGTTCAGGTTGGTTTGTGCAAAGGCAAAAAGCTGTATGACAAACGAGAAGATATGGCAAAACGCAGTGCAAAACGCGACATTGAGCGCGCAATTAAAAATCAGTCCCACATATAAATCTTTGGGTAGACGCAAAGTTTACCCAAAGAAAATATATTATAACACGGGGATGTAAAGGCTTCGACGGGGATTGCAAACCTTGATAAGCGAGCGGCGGTGCGGAACCGCCATAAAATCCGCAACTTTAAAATTAACTGACAAAAATACAGTTGAATTAGCAGCTGCCTAAGGCGCTGCTCGTCCTGCCCGTGAGCACCACGGCACTGGTTTGGGCGTCGATTAGTGGTAAATGTGAACAGAGGTCTGCTCCGCCCTTTGTCACACATCAGGAGCTGCCGAGCCGCAAAGCCTGTCGTCGGGCGTTGCGGTAAGGGAGATTTAAAACAGCGACTACGCTCGTAGAAATTCTTGGCAAGCAGTTTTCGGACACGGGTTCGACTCCCGTCATCTCCACCAACCCAGTCACGATTGCATATGCAGTCGTGGCTTTTTTGATCCGTTTCGGATTAATTCGGTTTTCTGTACTCCTGTTTATGCACCGCACAAATATCTTTGCAATAAAAATCGGAATAAATATAAAAAGTACAAAAATAAGCGCTGTCAAATGACAGCGCTTAAAATTTGAAATTTAAGTTTAACTTAAAATCAGTCCATCTTTCTCTTTCTTGAAAGGAATGCTACACCGGCAGCTGCTGCCATAACACCGCCAAGAACAAAGAAGATTGTTGTTTCCTGACCTGAGCTTACTGACTTTGAGCCTGAAGATGAGCTACCTGATGAACTTGAAGAACCTGAGCTCGATGAGCTTGAACCTGAAGAACTTGAGCTTGAATCAGAACCCGAACCTGAGTTTGAGCCTGTTGAGCCGTCAGAACTTTGCTTAGCGCCGGAATCGGAAGTCTCGGAAGCAGTTGACTTGGCTGCTTCCCAAGAAACATCTACGCCTGCTTCCTTGATTGCCTCGGGAATAAGATCCTGTCCGAGACCGAGAGATTTAGCTGTGTCGTCAAGAAGTGTCTGATCGTCTTTGCCTGAGTATGTTCTTGCGTTGTTAAGAGTATCCTTAAGGAATTTAACAAACAAATTATATGCCGAGTCAGCGGGACAAATCTGTTCGCCTACTACATTACCGATACTTGTAACAAGCTTCATCGGCTGGCAACCGGTGTTTGATTTCCAGTAAGCAACGTTAGATGACTTGTTAGAGTCTGCCGTGTTCTCATATTTCTGGCTCTGATCCTTAACATAAGCTGTGTCACCAAAGCACTTTGTTGTTAAAAGAAGATCGGCAGTCTGCATACCAACGTCGTTTGAGAAAATAACGCCGTAATATTTGCTGCTGTCAAGGCTGATTTCTGCATTGTCAAGGTCGTATGTCCATACGCCGTCACCGTCTTCATCTTTCATACGGGTAGCCTTTACGCCCCAGTCTTTGAAAGCTTCACCGTTGTATTCATAGATATAGCACATACAATACTTGAAATTCTTCCAACCTGTGCTGTTTGCATCAAAGTTAAGTACATTACCCGAACCAACTTCAGATGAACTGTCGGCACCTACCGATGAATCGTCTGCGCCTACAGATGAATCATCTGCTCCGACTGCTGCCTGCTCGGTAGCGGCAACTGCGTCGTCTGTTGTTTCAGCGGCACTTGCCGCAATAGCTGCCGTACCCGTAAGCATTGTTGCTGCAAGAGCAATGCTTGCTAATTTTTTAAACATTTTAGTTTCCTCCTAAGATTATCGTTCAGCCGAGAATATAATATCTCAGTGAACTAATTATACAATAATTATTACAAAATTTCAATGGTTTTTAACGATTTGTGACTTTACTAATTGCACAAGGATTTTAAAAAAATTTGTAAGCTATGCACAATTTTGTATGTTATAGTAATAAAATGCGTATAATTTGTAAATTAAAACATTTTTTTATCCTCAAACAGTTTTTTCTTAAACATATTTAAGAACACAACAAAATATCACTTTAACATTGAATATACTGTGTCTTTAACTACGGAAAGTGCTGCTTCGACCTTACCCGGTTCCTTTGCGCCCGCCATTGCAAGGTCGGGCTTTCCGCCGCCGTTGCCGCCTGCCGCCTGAGCAACAGCCTTAACAATCTTGCCTGCGTTTGCACCTTTTTCAAGTGCAGACTTTCCGCAAGCTGCGGCAAATGTAACCTTATTGTCATTTACTGCGGCAAGCACTATTACGGCGTTTGTCGCCTTATCTTTGCCACGTTCGCACATTGAGCGCAAAACATCGGCATTAACATTGCTAAGCGAACCCGTAACAATTCTGACTCCGTTTTCAATCTCGGAATTTTCAAAAAATTCCGCAAGCTTATTAACGGCAAGCTTTGAGTTGAGCTCTGCAATCTCCTTTTGTTGCGTCTTGATAATCTCGCTTACCTTTTTGGCACCCTCTACGACAGCTTTCGGATTTGTTATCTTCAAAGCTGCGCAGGCACCGATAATTGCGGCATTTGCCCTGTTGATGTAATTAAGCACGCCGTAACCTGTCAACGCTTCGATTCTTCTCACGCCTGCCGCAACGGAGCCCTCCTGTCTTATCTTAAAAAGTCCGAGATTTGAAGTATTCTTTACGTGAGTACCTCCGCAAAATTCAACCGAGAAATCTCCTGCGCTTACAACACTTACAACGTCGCCGTATTTTTCGCCGAACAAAGCCGTTGCGCCGAGCTTTTTGGCTTCTTCAATAGGCATTTCGCGTGTGTTTACCTCAATAGCCTCAAATATTTTTTTGTTAACAAGGTTTTCAACCTCAAGAAGTTCCTTTGCAGTCATTGCTTCAAAGTGTGTGAAATCAAAGCGCAAGGTTGTGTCAGAAACAAGCTGACCTGCCTGCTGAACGTGATTACCCAGCACCTGTCTGAGTGCAGCCTGAAGCAGGTGGGCTGCCGTGTGATTGCGGGTAATGTCCGCACGGCGGTCTTTATCAATGTCACAATTAACCTCCGAACCGACGCTGACCGAACCGCTCTTGATTGAACACTCGTGCAAAAAGAGCTTACCCGAGGTATCTTTGGTTGTGTCGAATACATCGGCTGAAAAACTTCCGCTTTCAATTACGCCTGTGTCGCCAACCTGTCCGCCGCTCTCGGCATAAAACGGAGTTTTATCAAGCACAAGCACAACGCTTTCGCCTTCTCCCGCACTTTCGATTCTGATTCCGTCTTTTACAATCGCAAGCACCTTTGACTTGCAATTGAGGTCTGTGTAACCGACAAATTCCGTATTGTCAACATCCGACAAATCTGTGGAATCGGAAATCCAAGCGTCTGCGCCTGCATTCTTGCGGGCGTCGCGAGAACGCTTTTTCTGTTCTTTCAAAAGCTCACGGAAGCGGTCAACATCAACTTTTATTCCCCTTTCCTCAAGAATTTCTCTTGTGAGGTCAATCGGGAAACCGTAGGTATCGTTAAGCTTGAACGCATCTTCTCCGTTGAGAATTTTAACGTCTGCGTCTTCAATAATATTTTGAAGCATTTTAAAGCCTTGGTCAATTGTTTTTGCAAAGCTCTCTTCCTCAACTCTGATAACCTTTGTGATAAATTCCTGCTTTTCCTTTAATTCAGGATATGCGGTAAGGTTCTCTTTAATGACTGTATCGCAAACTTTATAAAGGAAAGGTTCCGTATATCCGAGAAGTCTGCCGTGGCGTGCGGCACGTCTTAAAAGACGGCGAAGAACATAGCCTTTTCCCTCGTTCGACGGCAACACACCGTCACCGATCATAAATGTTGTGCTGCGGATATGGTCGGTAATTACGCGCAGAGAAATATCCTTTTTATCATCCGTGCCGTACTCAACGCCCGTAATCTCGGATATTTTCTTCATAATATTCTGAATCGTGTCAACCAAGAACAGGTTGTCAACTCCCTGCATTACACAGGCAAGACGCTCAAGTCCCATTCCCGTATCAATATTCGGATGGTCAAGCGGAGTGTAGTTACCCTTGCCGTCACTTTCAAACTGAGTAAATACAAGGTTCCAAACCTCAACATATCTGTCACATTCACATCCGACGTGACAATCAGGCTTTCCGCAACCTTTTTCGGGACCTCGGTCAAAATAGATCTCGGAACACGGGCCGCACGGACCCGAGCCGTGCTCCCAAAAGTTATCTTCCTTGCCGAGACGAACCATATGCGACGGGTCAACGCCCACTTCTTCGGTCCAAATCTTGTATGCCTCGTCATCGTCCTGATAAATAGAAACATAAAGCTTGTCGGCAGGCATTTCAAGAACCTTTGTAAAAAACTCCCAAGCCCATGCGGTTGCTTCGCGCTTGAAATAATCGCCGAAAGAGAAGTTGCCGAGCATTTCAAAAAATGTGCCGTGGCGTGCGGTTATGCCGACACGCTCAATATCCGGAGTACGGATACATTTTTGACAGGTGGTAACACGCTTGTGCGGCGGAGTTACCTCTCCGGTAAAGTACTTTTTCATAGGTGCCATACCGCTGTTGATAAGCAAAAGGCTGTTATCGTCCTTTGGAACAAGCGGAAAGCTCGGAAGTCTGAGACATCCCTTTGATTCAAAGAACGATAGGAATTTTTCTCTTAATTCGTTAAGTCCTGTCCATTCCATAATTATTCTCCTTAATTTCGATTTGTCCTCAATCTGATATTCGGTTAGATTGATTGCTTTCGGCAAAAATTATCGCAAAAATAAAACCTGCCCCATAAAAATGGGACAGGATAATTCCTGCGGTACCACCCAAATTGACGAAAACGTCCGCTTTGAGTAATCATCAGATTACACGTCATTAACGCTGACAAACGTTGTGCTTAATCACACAAAGCTCCGGGGCAGCACGCTGAAACTTTGCTCAAAGTCTTTCACCGACCGACTTCTCTCTGAAGGGCTTAAAATCAGCTCATCCCATCATTGCCGAATTATATAACATATAAATTATAAGACTGTTTTTTAAGATTGTCAACTGTTTTTTGGCACATCTTTTCAGTCATTTATTTTCAGTCATTTATATATAAAAACTTGCAAAATCACTCGTTTGGTGTTAATATATAAAATGATAACGCTGTGACAAAGAGAGTAGCGTATGATTTGCTCCAAAGAGAGATGTGCCGAGGCTGAAAGCACATTGTGCAATCCTGCGTGAAGTTCGCTTTTGAGCGGTGAAGCTGAACTTTTAAGTAGGCTTCAACGGCAGACACCGTTATATGTCAAACGAGAGTCCGCCTTGTGCGGAAATCAGGGTGGTACCGCGGAATTTTCGCCCCTGTGCAGAGCATTTTGCCTGCGCAGGGGGTTTATTTTATATTACGGAGGTTTTTATGGACAACAAAATTAATGTCATTAAAGATGAAATCAAGCAAAAACTTGCAAGCACCACGGATCTTGTTGACCTTGATAAAATAAGGGTTGCTTACCTTGGCAAAAAGGGCAGCATAACAGCCTTGCTCAAAGGTATGAAAGAACTGTCAAACGAAGAAAGAAAGTTGTTTGGTGCGGAAGTAAACCAACTTAAAACCGAAACGGCAAAAAAAATCGAAGAGCGCATTGCCGAGCTTAAAGAAAAAGAGATTGAACGAGAAATCTCGGCTATGCCTCAGTTTGATATAACCGCACCGCCCGAACTTGCAAGAGGTTCATATCACCCGATTACCCTTGTGCAAAGACAGTGCGAGTCGATTTTTAAGTCTATGGGATTTACCGTTGAGGATTATCCCGAGGTTGTTACCGACTATGAATGTTTTGAGGCGGTAAACATTCCCAAAAATCACCCCGCAAGAGATATGCAGGATACCTATTACCTTGAAAACGGTCAGCTGTTAAAATCACACACTTCTGCCGCTCAGAACGCAATTCTTAAAAAATATGCCGAAAACCTTGAAAACGGTATTCCCATAAAGTCGATTTTCCCGGGAAGATGCTTCAGAAACGAGGCAACCGACGCAAGCCACGAAAACACTTTCTTCCAGATGGAGGGAATAATGGTTGACAAGGATATATCTGTCTCCAACCTGATTTTCTTTATGAAAACCATGCTTTCGGAAGTTTTTCAAAAAGATATAAAGGTAAGACTCCGCCCGGGCTTCTTCCCGTTTGTGGAACCGGGATTTGAGCTCGACATAAGCTGCCTTATCTGCGGCGGCGACGGTTGCTCTTCCTGCAAGCACAGCGGCTGGCTTGAACTTTGTCCGTGCGGTATGATTCACCCCAACGTATTGCGTGAGGGCGGAATCGACCCCGACAAATACACCGGCTTTGCGTTCGGACTCGGACTCACACGTCTTGCTATGATGAAATATAAGATTAAAGACATCCGAGACCTTAACAGCGGCAGCCTTAAGGCTCTTGCCCGGTTTACGGATGACGACGAATAAGGAGGGTATATATGTTTTTATCAATGAATTGGATTGAGGATTTTGTTGATTTATCGGGTCTTGACAAAATTGAACTCATACAAAAGTTTTCTCTTTCAACAGCCGAAGTCGAAAACGATATTTTTCACAAAGGCTCAGACATAAGCGGCATTGTTGTTGCCGAAATCAAATCGGTTGAAAATCATCCGGATTCAAAGAAGCTTCATCTTTTAAAGGTTGATGCAGGCGACGGAAAGCTGACGGATGTTGTTTGCGGCGCACCGAACGTTCGTGTCGGAATGAAAACGGCATTTGCCAAGATTGGCGCAAAAATCGGCGAAATAACAATTGCTCCGCGCGACCTTGCAGGCTACACATCATACGGTATGTGCTGCGGAGAAAGCGAAATAGGCATAAGCGACGATAACTCGGGCATTATGGAAATTACCGATGATATTCCGAACGGTACAGACCTGAAACAGGTTTACGAAATCGAAGATACGGTATTTGAAGTTGACAACAAATCTCTTACCAACCGCCCCGACCTTTGGGGACATTACGGAATTGCAAGAGAATTTGCCGCTATTGCAGGCAGAGAGCTTAAACCTCTTGAAGTCGAAAACTTAGAGCAGTATGCAAATCTTGCAAAGATAGATATGAAAATCGAGGACAAGCTGTGTCAGCGTTACAGTTGTATGCAGGTTGAAAATATCGACAGAAACGTAAGTCCCGTCAATATGCGCATCAGATTGTACTACTGCGGAATGAGAGCAATAAATTATCTTGCCGACCTTACAAACTACCTTATGCTTGAGATGGGACAGCCCATGCACGCATTTGATTCGCGCAAGGTAGAAAAAATCAGAATTAAACGTTTTGACAAGCCGTTTGTTTTCAAAACGCTCGACGGAGTTGAACGAAACGTTGACGAAAACACATTGATGATTTGCAACGGTGACAATCCAGTTGCCATTGCCGGCATTATGGGCGGTCTTGACTCCGAAATAGTTGACGACACAACAACGCTTACACTTGAATCCGCAACATTTGACGCCGCTTCAATTCGCAAATCGACCGTCAGACTCGCACACAGAACCGACGCTTCCATGCGCTACGAAAAATGTCTTGACCCCGAGATGACAGACGTTGCGATCGCAAGATTTATATATCTGCTTAAAAAGTATGACAACGACATTAAGGTGGTTTCGGCATTAACGGACGAATACGCATTCCGCTATGACAAGGTTGAACTTACGTTTGACAAAAACTTTGTAAACCGCTATACGGGAATTGAAATTTCAAACGACACAATCGTAAAAACTCTTAAGAGTCTCGGCTTTGAGGTACGGCTTGAAAACGATGTGTTTGACGTTGTTGTTCCGTCGTGGAGAGCCACAAAGGATGTTACAATCAAAGCGGACATAATTGAGGAAATCACGAGAATTTACGGTTATGATAATTTTGAGATTCACACCACACGTTCTCCGCTCTATCCCGTCAGAGTAAATGTTGAAAAAAGCAACGAAGACAAAATCAAGGATATTCTCGTTAAAAAATACAATCTTCACGAACTTCAGTCTTATGTATGGGCATACAGTGACGAGTTAAAGGCTATTAATATTCCCGTTGAGAATAATATCAAGCTTGCTAACGCCACAAACCCGAATATTGAAACCTTGCGAAATTCAATGATACCCACACAACTTTGCCAGGTGAAAACAAACACAGCTTATGCTCCGGACTTTGGAATTTTTGAAATAGGCAGTGTTGTAAACGGCGTTGACGAAAACAATCTTTGCGTTGAACGCAAAAAGCTTGCCGTAACGCTTTTCAGCAAAACCAAAGACGTAAAAACTCTTTATTTTGAACTCAGAGACATGCTTGCCGTTATTTCCGACGACCTAAAGCATAAGCCTCTCTCATATAAAAAGGCTGAACACAAACACAGCTACGAGCACCCCGTAAACCTTAACACAATAGTGCTGGACGGCAAGGAAATCGGAACAATCGGCATTGTTCACCCGATTGTGGGCAAAAAAATCGATAAAAAAGCAAACATAGTGTTTGCCGAAATTGATACAAACACCTTTGCTTCGGTTGAAAATGCTTCAATAGTATATGAAGAACCGTCAAAGTTTCCGCCGATTGATTATGATATAAGCGTTATAATTCCAAAGGGAATGTTTTTTGAGAATCTTTCCGAGTGTTGGAAGGACGAGGGAGAAGGTATACTGAAAAACACAAAAATCGTTGACACATACGATACCGATTTGATTCACAGCATAACCGTAAGATTTGAATTTTCGTCAAACGAAAGAACCCTTGCTTCTTCCGAGGTTCAGCAAATTATGGACAGGGTTATTGATAATCTGAAAAAAATCGGCATTACGCTGAGAAATAATTAATACTTGAAATTTATATTACATTATAGTATAATATAATAATAAAGTATTAGGAGGTGTTTCGGTATGTTGGATAAAACAATGATTTTTTCACTCGGTGAAGAAAAGGACGACCAAATAAAGGCGGGACTTACAATAGTTTATGATGCGTTAAGGCAAAAGGGTTATAACCCCATCAATCAGATTGTGGGTTATATTCTCAGTGAGGATCCTACTTACATCACAACCTACAACAATGCCAGAAATATTATCAGCAAAATAGACCGTGACGACCTACTTGAAGCACTTGTTAAATCATACCTCAATGTATAGAAAGGATGATGCCCCGTGGCAGATACCAAAAAGGCGGCTCAGGAGTTTTTGACCTATAAGGGTAAGCCTCTTGTTCGTTGCGGCGATGAAATGTATTACGGCAGTATGGAAGACCCGTATGTTATAAGGATGCAAATAAAGTCAAAAAAGAACGTTAACGGCGTTGAGCTTGCCGATAAGGTTACGGTTCAGCTTATGGCAACGGATCCTTATCTTTCTCCGCGTAAGCAACTTGTTAAGTCAAGCGAAAAAAACGGTTTGTATCTTGCAATGGACATTGCGGATATTTGGCTTGAAAGAGCTCTTGCAAACAAAGTTTAAAAAATCATCCCCTTGTCTTTCGGCAAGGGGTTTGTGCTTTAAATCAGAGTAATCATTGATTTAAATTTTGTATTAGCTTTCATTTTCAAAGGAGATACAGATATATGATTTTCAGCATTCTCAAGCACTTTTCAATCATCCTCTGTACATTTTTCATATACGCAAAAATCATTGACTATAAGCCGAAAGAAAGAGCAAAAGAAACTGCCTTTATCATCGCATATTCCGTGCTGATTTCTTCGGCGGAATATTTTTTGCGCACACATTTTGCGCCGCTGAATTTGGCAATGGGATTTGTTTCGGTATTCTTAATAACAATGTTTATGTACAAAAGCCGCACAAACGATTCCTTTTGTCTTACAACGATTTCCTATGTTGTAAGCTATGCGGCATATTACATAGCCACTCTGATTTGCACTCCGCTGTTATACTTTCTTTTCAGGTACATCAACAGCGTTAACGTGCTTGATTTTATTTCTGTAATGCTGTCGGGGATTCTTCAGTTTGCACTGTGTATTCCAATCTTCAAAATAAAAATTCTCAAAAACATCCTTTCTCCGATACGCAAAATATCAAAGAATGAAATAACGTCTTATATTTGCTTTATGGTTTTGTTCCTTGTAACATTGGCATATTCAAAACAAGCCGGTCACGTTGTTTTTGCAATAATTTTGCTGACAATGGTTTTTTGCGGCGCGGTTACGGCAATTCTTCTTACAAAACACATCAAAAATATCTATATCGAAAAGGTAAACCTGAGAAACCGAGAAGTAACGGACAATCTTATTGAAGAAAAGGAAAACACAATAAGAGACTTGGAAGAAGATAATAAAAAATACTCTGAAATTTTACTTAAAGACAATAAAATTATTCCCGAGATGCATCGTGCGATTGAGGAATTGTTAAAATGTAAAACGTTTGACGAACAAAAACAAAAATGCAAGCCTTTGCTGAGTCGGCTCAATGAGCTTACATACGAAAGAGACAGTATGGTTGCAAACTCAAAGGTAGCCGACAAACTGTCCGAAAGCGGACTTTCGTCAACCGATGCCTGCATAAAATATATTCTTAAAGAGTGCAAAGAATCCGACATTAACTTTGTCTTTGAGGTACATAAAAATCTAAAGGAATTTGCCAACTCTCCCAAAGCGGAAAACGACTTGAATACCGTTTTGCTTGACCTGGCGGAAAATGCGATAAGTGCCGTTAAAGATTCAGAAACCAAAAACCTTAAAATATCCTTTGAATCCGCAAACAACGTTCTGAGCATAAACGTCTACGACAGCGGTCGTATGTTTGAACCGAACGTAATTAAAAACCTGGGATTGAGAAGAACAACCACACACAAAAGCGACGGCGGATACGGAAACGGTCTTATGAACACAATTGAGTTTTGTCACAGATACGAAGCAAGCCTTTTTATAAACGAGCTTGATGATAACAAAGATTACACAAAATCCGTTTCGGTTAACTTTGATTATCTTAACAAAATCAAAATTCACTCTCATAATCCCAATATTATTCGGGCAATAAACGGACGAAACGATGTAATCCCGGTTTAAAATCCGCTGAAAGCACCGCATAAAATTCAATATATTCGCTCGGGATATAAATTCTCCCGAATCGTCAAGCAGAGCATTGCTTTGATTTAAATATTCTCAGCAACACAAAACGACCACCCGCAGACGGATGGTCGTTATTTTTATATTTTATAGGAGTGCGCTTTGAACCGAACTTGAAGCAACAAAAAATTCAAAACGGAGAACGTCCGCACTGCGTTAAATATCAATATCCGTATCAATTTTCAGCGAAAAATCCGGATAATGACTTTGAATTTCATTGTAAATATGCGAATACATTTTATCCCTGTCGTTTGAGTCATAGTCAATAATTATATCAAAACAAATTGATTTTTCTTTTAAATCAACATAGAACCCGTGGATTTGAAGCACATTGTCGTGTGACATTACAATATGAGAAATATCGGTTTTCATCTTCTTTATCTCATCATTTGTCGTATTCATCGAATAAATTCCGATACTTGGAAGTATAACCCCGTGCTTTTTATAAACCCTGTCGGCAATCCGCCTCTCCATTGTGTCAATTTCATCCGCTGTCATAACGTCGGGAATCTCAACATTGACCGAGCCGATATAATTGTCGGTTCCGTAGCAATGCAAAATCAAATCATATGCGCCGAAAACGCATTTATCCTCACAAACGGTCTGTTTGATTTCTGACAAAAGCTCCCTGCTTATGCGCTTGCCCATAATTTCGTCAAGCGTGCTTTTCATCAGCTTGTAGCCGGGTCTGATTACAAACACCGAAATTATAATGCCAAGATATGCCTCAAGGCAAATCCCCGTCAGCAAATATATTACAGCCGACAAAAGAACCGAAGCGGATATAACGGCGTCAAACAAGGCGTCTGTTCCCGAAGCGGTCAACGTGATAGACTTTACCATTTTGCCGTTTTTCCTCACGAACAATCCGAGGATTATTTTTACAATAACGGCAGCGGCGACAACCGTTAAGGTCACAGGCGGGTAATCGGGCTGTACGGGGTTAAATATCTTTTTTACGGACTCAACAAAAGCCGTAAATCCTGCATAAAGAACAATTGCGGCAACCAGCATTGCACTTATGTATTCTATTCTTCCGTGACCGAACGGATGTCCCTTGTCGGGCGTTCTGCCGGCAAGCTTAGTGCCCACAATCGTTATAACCGAAGAAAGCACATCGCTCAGGTTGTTGACAGCATCGAGAACTATTGCAATCGAGTTAGACAGCAAGCCTACCGCCGTCTTAAAAATTACAAGCAGGACATTTGTAGCAATTCCGACAATACCGGTGCGAATTATAACCTTTTCTCTGCTTAACCGCAAAGTGACGTCGTCGGTTGTTTTTCTGTCAGCCATATTAAACGCCTCACAAACAAAATTATATTAAGTGATGATTAAATCCGAGTTTAATCTTTTGCAAGCACTGTATCCTCTCAAAAAGAAAAACTTTGCCAAATTTAAAAAATGCAGAGAACGGGCGAAAGTTTTAATCGGAACATCATAAATATTCAGAAACAGTCAAGCCGTTCTCCGCAAATCATTTATTTATTGAATTGACAAATACCTTATGAATCATAAAGCACAAAGCTAATTAATTATTTTTTTCGTCAAAAAACGCAAAAAATGCTTTGTATGCCATATAAACGTCGGTTTTGGATACAATTTCAAACGGGGCGTGCATTGAGAGCACGGGAACACCAAGATCAACAACATCGACATTCATATTTGCAACATACTTTGCGATTGTACCGCCGCCGCCAAGGTCAACCCTGCCAAGCTCGCCAATCTGCCACAAAATATGATTGCTTTCAAGCAACGAACGGACTTTGCCCATATACTCTGCCGAGGCGTCTGATGTGTCGTATTTTCCGCCGTGACCCGTGTATTTGGAAATTACCACACCGTTATTCAGGTATGAACAGTTTCTTGCCTCAAACGCAGAAGCGTAGGTTGGGTCAAATGCGGCGTTTACATCAGCGGAAAGACAGGTACTCTTTGACAATGCTCTGTATCCCTCAACGCCGTCCTGACTTGCAAGGTCATAAATAAAGTAGCGCAAAAAGTCGCTCTGCATACCCGTATTTCCGTCGCTTCCGATTTCTTCTTTGTCGGTAAGATAGGTAACGCAGGTACTCTCGGGCGCTTCAACGTCAACAGCCGCCATAAGCGCAGGATAAGCGCAAACCTTGTCGTCATGACCGTAACCGCCGATAAGACTCGAATCAAAGCCAACGTCTCTCGTCTTAAATGCGGGAATAAGGCAAAGCTCTGCCGAAAGGAAATCGCCCTCGGTAATTCCGTACTTTTTGTTGAGGATATTCATCACATTTAATTTTACAAGATCTTTTTCTTTATCTTCGGTATCATACGGGCGTGAACCGACAAGGACGTTTAAATCTTCGCCTGTAAATGCCTTTGCCATCGGCTTGGTAACCTGTTCTTGAGCAAGATGCGGAAGAATATCGCTTATGCAGAAGCAGGATTCGTCCTCACTGTCGCCCCAGCTGACGTTGATAACCGTACCGTCAAGCTTTACAATCGAGCCGTGAAGCGCAAGCGGAATTGTTGTCCATTGATATTTCTTAAGACCGCCGTAATAATGGGTTTTAAAAAGAGCAAGGTTATTTGACTCATAAAGCGGATTGGGCTTTAAGTCAATTCTCGGCGAATCAACGTGAGCGATTGCAAGCCTTGCGCCGTTTTTTACGCCGTTTTTTCCGATTACGGCAAGGGCAAGTGCTTTTCCGCGGTTGCTGTAATAAACCTTGTCGCCTGCCTTATAGCTTGCTTCGGGGTCATATTCAACAAATCCGGCTTTTTTTACAAGTTCGATCGAGTAGCGAACCGCTTCACGCTCAATCGGTGAATTGTCAAGAAATTTTTTATAGTCTGCGCAAAAATCGTCGGCTTTGGCAATATCTTCTTTTGAAAGTGATTTTACGCCTTCCGGCTCCTTCATCATAATTTGTTCTTTAAGTTCTGCTGTTTTTGATTTTTCTTCAGCCATGATAATCTTCCTTTCGCATTTTGATTATTTTATGAATAATACAATTCGATATACATATTTTTTGCTTCTTCAACCTTATCAACATAATTGCTTGTTTCAGGGTAAGGAATTGAATATAACGTTTGTCCGTCACTGCTGTAATTGCCGTCAACAAGCCAGTCGCTTACAACAAATCCGGCATTGTAAGCGGCAATCGCACATCTTTCGTCTTCATACAAATCATAAAAATATCTTAAAAGATAGCTTCCGTAATCAATGCAAATTGCCGGATTAAGCAAATCTTCGGTCGTATATCGGCCGCTTTCACCACGTTTTTCCGTAAGCCATTCAAACGACGACGGCATAATCTGCATAATTCCGTACGCCCCCGCGCCGGACACTGCGTCGGGGTCAAATGCGCTTTCGGTACGTATTATCGCATAAATTAAAGCCGGCTCAAGATTATAATCACTTGCCGCTTTTTCAACATATTCGCTGTAACTTCTCGGATAGGCGGTTTTTTTGAAATTGTCGTTTGTTTTATTTTGAAAGCCGACAACAAAAATCACTGCCGCTCCGACAAGTACAATCCCGACTAATATCAATATAATCGGATTTTTGGCTTTTTTGGAAGAAGCCTTTCTTTTTGCCATTTTATCACCTCGGGCAAATTTGTTCTAAAACAGTTTCGACTGCAATTGTCAAATCTTTCAGCCCTTTATTGTTTTCTATTATATAATCGGAATTTTTTCTGAAATATTTCTCGCTGAGCTGAGCGTTTATCCTCGCCTCGGCGGTTTTGGGCGCAATTCCGTCACGACTGCAAATCCTTTGCATACGAACACTTTTTTCGGCTACAACACCGACGATAACGTCACAAATCAAGTCCGAGTTACTCTCAAAAAGCTGAGGTGCGTCGTATGCCACCGTTTTTGTGCCTTTGGCAATTTCGGCCTTAATTTGCAAAAGCAGTTCATACATAACAAACGGGTGCACAATTGAATTTAATAGCACCAAATTTTCTTTTGAAGAAAATGCAGCCTTTGCAAGTCGGGGTCTGTCGGGAGTTCCGTCGGGATTAAGAACCTCGTTGCCGAATGCGGCAGCCAATGTTTTCGGACAAACCGAAGCCCCTCCGTAGATTTTATGTACAATGCTGTCTGCGTCAATAATCCTGATATTATGCTCTGCAAACAATTTTGCAACCGTACTTTTGCCTGCGCCCGTCTGCCCCGTCAAACCTATTATCTTACATTTTTTCAAGGTCAACCACCTCGAATCCCGCCGCTCTGATAAGTCGGTTATAAACCGCCATTCCAACGCCTTCGACAGACGGCAACCTTGAATAAACGGTGTGGATTTCTCCGTTTTCGTCGATTTTTCTCAACTCGTCAAAAAGATTGTGAGCCTGTGAAATATAGTCGTTGCGTTTTCCAAGCGTAAACGTCTTTACGCTGAGGCTCGGGACGTCCTCATCACAGCAAAGTGCCGCCACTTCTTCTGCGGCGTGCGAGTTTACATAATCAATATACTCATCATCTCTGCATTTAAGAAGTATTACATTTGCCTTTGGAGCGTAATGTTTATACTTCATTCCCGGACTTGCCGCCTTTGCGCCGTTTGCAAGCTTATGCAGCACGGCGTTGTCAACTTCTACCTCGCCCAATATGTCTCTAAGCATTTCAACGGTTATTCCGCCCGGTCTTAACACTCGGGGAACCTCCCCCGCCAACGTAATTACAGTGCTTTCAAGTCCGACACTGCACGCACCTCCGTCAAACACAGCCTCGATTTTTCCGTTCATATCGTTCATAACGTGTTCGGCTGTTGTGGGACTCGGAGAACCCGAAAGGTTTGCCGACGGTGCCGCAAGCGGTATGTCAGCCGCCCTGATTATTGCCTGAGCTGCCGAATGACTCGGAAAACGCACTGCGACCGTGTCCAAGCCTGCCGACACTTCATCGGGAATTATGTCTGATTTTTTCATTATCATTGTGAGCGGACCCGGCCAAAATGCCCCGGCAAGTTTTTTTGCGGCTTCGGGAATTTCACGCACGAGATTAAACCGTTCTGTATCGTTAAAATCAGCGATATGTACAATCAACGGATTGTCCATCGGTCTGCCCTTAGCGGCAAATATTTTTTCAACCGCTTTGCCGTTAAGTGCGTTTGCCGCAAGACCGTAAACAGTTTCGGTCGGAATGCCGACAAGACCGCCGTTTTTAAGAATTTCAGCGGCTTTATTAATATTTTCTGAGGTGTTTTTTAGTAAAAGTGTTTTCAAAAGTTTCACCCGATTACTGAGTCATATTTTCTTTTAGCTTTTCGGCACGGTCAGCCGTTATCAGAGCGTCTATAACTTCGTCCAAATTACCGTTCAGAATATCTTCAAGCCTATATAGGGTAAGACCTATTCTGTGGTCGGTCAGTCTGCCCTGGGGATAATTATAGGTACGAATACGCTCGCTTCTGTCGCCCGTTCCCACCTGTGATTTTCTGTCAGCCGCAATCTCGCTTGCCTGCTTGTCCTGCTTTTCTTTAAGCAGACGGCTTTTGAGCACCTTGAGAGCCTTGTCCTTGTTCTTATACTGGCTGCGCTCGTCCTGACACTCAACCACCGTTCCCGTCGGAATGTGGGTAATTCTGATTGCAGAGCTTGTTTTGTTTATGTGCTGACCGCCGGCACCGCTTGAACGGAAAGTATCGATTTTTAAATCGTTTGGGTCAATTTCAAGCTCAACGTCCTCAGCCTCCGGCAGTACGGCAACCGTCGTTGTTGAGGTATGCACTCTGCCCTGACTTTCGGTTTCGGGGACACGCTGAACTCGGTGAACGCCGCTCTCATACTTAAAACGAGAGTATGCGCCCTCTCCCTCAACCATAAATGAAATTTCTTTATATCCGCCAAGCTCGGTTTCGTTTGCATTCAGCACTTCAACCTTAAAGTTATGCTTTTCGGCATACATCGAATACATTCTGAAAAGTACGGCGCTGAACAGGGCGGATTCCTCTCCGCCCGCGCCGCCTCTTATCTCGATAATAACGTTTCTCTCATCATTCGGGTCTTTCGGCAAAAGCAAAATCTTCAGCTTTTCCGAAAGCTCGTCAATGCTTGTTTTGGCTTCGTCAAGTTCGGCTTGTGCAAGCTCTTTAAGCTCTTGGTCAGCGGTCTCATTCAAAATCTCAAGGCTTTCCCGCTGTGAGGCAAGTGCCTTTTTGTAATCACGGTAAGTAAGCACAATTTCTTCAATCGACTTAATCTCTTTGATTATTTTTTGATACTCGTCGGGATTTGCCGCAACAGACGGCTCATACAGTCTTTGGGTAAGCTCGTTGTATCTTTTGTCAAAAATCTCTATCTTTTCAAACATAATTTATCCTTATTCATTCAAGATTTTTTTGATGTTTTTCTCAATTTTATTGCGAGGAACCATAACCTCTCTGCCGCATTTTTCGCATTTGATTTTAAAATCCATTCCAATGCGTAAAATACGAAATGTTTTTCCGCCGCAAGGGTGCGGTTTTTTCATTTCAACACGATCACCTGCGTTTACGTTCAAGCAAAACACCTCCGAAGGTTCAACACATTTTAATTTAAATCGGAGCAAAGCTCTGATGCGCCCGAAAAAGCAAAAGCTCGCTACCGACGCAAACAGTGCAATGCAATGCGGTTCCCTAAAATTCAGCGAAGATTGGCACATCCTCCGCCCGTAAAGCAAAAAGTAAATCTGCACTTAAGATTATATTATACTACAAAAGCCGTCGGATTTCAACATCGCAAAATGCGTAAAAAGCGTGTTGATTTTCATACTTATCTCAACTGCGGTGCACACACGGCGGCAAACAAAACGCCCCTCCTTTTCGGAGAGGCGTTTGACTGTTAAAGGCTTTTTATAAGCTTCTTTAAGCGTTCAACAGCTTCTATTGTGTTTTCTCTGTCGCCGAAAGAAGTAAGGCGGAAGTAGCCCGCTCCGTTTTCGCCGAAGCCCTCACCGGGAGTGCCGACAACATTAGCTTCTTTCAGAAGCAGGTCAAAGAATTCCCAGCTTCCCATATTATTGGGGCACTTTAACCAAACATACGGTGAATTTTTGCCGCCTGTATAATAAATTCCGAGTTCATCAAGAGCAGAAGAAATAATTCTTGCGTTCTCCTGGTAATACTCTATATTTTCTCTGATCTGTTTCTGACCCTCTTCGCTGAATACAGCCGCAGCAGCACACTGTACAGGCCATGAAACGCCGTTAAACTTGGTTGCCTGACGGCGGTACCAAATTGAGTACAGGTTGTGTCCGTCACGCTCAAGCTCTTTCGGAATAATTGTATAACCGCAACGTGTACCTGTAAATCCTGCCGTCTTTGAAAGTGAGCATATCTCTATTGCGCACTTTCTTGCACCCTCAACGGCAAAGATTGAGCGAGGCAAATCTTCTGTGATGAATGCTTCGTAAGCACTGTCATAAAGGATAATCGCATCGTTTGCGGTTGCATAGTCAACCCATGCCTTGAGCTGTTCGTAATTGTAAGCGGCACCGGTTGGGTTGTTTGGAGAACAAAGGTAGATTATGTCTGCCTTTACGCTGTCATCGGGCATAGCCGCAAATCCGTTTGATTCATTGGAAGAAGCATAAACAATTTTTCTTCCCGACATAATGTTGGAGTCAACATATACGGGATATACGGGGTCTGTAACAAGAACGGTGTTGTCTTTATCGAATATATCGCCTATATTTCCGCAGTCGGATTTTGCACCGTCGGAAACAAAGATTTCGTCGGCAGAAACCGTAACACCAAAGCCCTTGTAGTAATTTGCAACAGCTTCTCTCAAAAAAGCATAGCCCTCATAGTCGGGATAGCCTTTGAAAGTTTCTTTGTGAGCAAGATCCTCCGCTCCCTTTTTCATAGCTTCTACAACAACAGGAGCAAGCGGCAATGTTACATCGCCGATGCCGAGCTTAATTACCTTCTTATCCGGATTTGCCTTTACAAATTCAGATGTTTTTTTTGCAACATCGGCAAACAAATAGTTTGGCACAAGATTATCAAAATTCTTATTTATCTTCATACACAAAAAATCCTTTCAAAATTTCATTACACAGGTTATTTTTCAAGCGACGCCTTGATAAATTCCCTGAAAAGCGGATGAGCACGGTTAGGACGGGATTTAAATTCGGGATGATACTGTACTCCGACAAAGAATCTGTTTTCGGGAATTTCAACGGCTTCAACCAAAAGTCCGTTTGGAGAAGTACCGGTTATTTTCATTCCGGCTTCTTCTATTTCTTCTCTGTAATCATTATTAAATTCATAACGGTGGCGGTGACGTTCGGAAACCTCTTCTTTGCCGTAAGCCTTTGCCATCATTGAATCTTTCTTTATAACACAGGGATATGCGCCGAGACGCATTGTTCCGCCCATATCTTCAACGCCGAGCTGTTCGGGCATAAGGTCGATTACATTGTGCTTACCGTCGGGCGCAAACTCGCCGCTGTTAGCGTCTTCGTAGCCGAGGACGTGTCTGGCATACTCAATAACAGCAGTCTGCATACCCAGGCAAATTCCGAGATACGGAATATTATGTTCTCTTGCATATTTTGCAGCCATAACCTTGCCCTCAACGCCTCTGTTGCCAAAGCCGCCCGGAACAAGAATACCGTCAACATCACCCAAAAGCTCGTCAGCCTTATATTTTGTGATAAGCTCGCAGTCAACCCACTTTATATCAACGTCGGCTGAATTTTCAAAGCCTGCGTGACGAAGAGCCTCGGCAACGGACAGATATGCGTCGTGAAGTGCAACGTATTTTCCGCAAAGCGCAATTGTGCACTTTTTTGTGCGGTTGTTTATGCGTTCGAGCATTTCTTTCCATTCGGTCATGTCGGGCGTCTTGTCAACGGCAATGCTGAGCTCACGGCAAACTACGTTTGAAAAATTACTTTCCTCAAGCATAAGCGGAGCCTGATAAAGCGTCGGCAGAGTGATATTTTCTATTACGCAATCGGGCTTTACGTTGCAAAAAAGTGCGATTTTTTCAAAAATGCTCTTTTCAAGCGGCTCGTCACATCTGAGAACAATAATGTCGGGATTGATTCCGAGTGAACGGAGTTCTTTAACGGAATGTTGAGTAGGCTTTGACTTATGCTCCTCACTGCCCTTAATGTAAGGAACAAGGGTTACGTGAAGAAATATGCTGTTTTCTCTGCCTACTTCAAGTGAAACCTGACGAATTGCCTCAAGAAAAGGCTGGCTTTCGATATCGCCGACAGTACCGCCGATTTCCGTGATGACAACGTCGGCATTTGTCTTTTCGCCCACATTATATATAAACGATTTAATCTCGTTGGTGATGTGAGGGATAACCTGAACGGTTTTTCCCAAATAATCTCCGTGGCGTTCCTTTTCAAGAACGTTTGAATAAACTTTGCCTGTTGTAAGGTTTGAATACTTGTTTAAATCTTCGTCGATAAAACGCTCATAGTGTCCAAGGTCGAGGTCGGTTTCCGCACCGTCTTCGGTAACATAAACCTCACCGTGCTGATACGGACTCATTGTTCCCGGGTCAACGTTAATATACGGGTCAAGCTTTTGGGCTACTATTTTTAAACCTCTTGCCTTGAGAAGACGACCGAGTGACGCAGCGGTAATTCCCTTGCCGAGTCCCGAAACAACGCCGCCGGTAACAAAAATATATTTGGTGTTCTTTTTAATATTACTGTTTATCTCCACTTTTACACCTCAATCTCGCCGTCAAATACCTTTTCGGCATTTCCTGTCATATAAACGGTATCATCGGTATAATTTATTATAAGGTCTCCGCCGATAAGCTTTATCTTGATGTCTTCGCCCTTTTTGCAGAAGCCGTTTTCACAAGCGGCAACGGCAACGGCACACGCTCCTGTTCCGCAAGCCCAAGTCTCGCCCGAACCGCGTTCCCAAACACGCATTTTTATTGTATGCTCGTCAAGAACCGTAACAAACTCGGTGTTTACGCGCTCGGGGAACAAGGAATCAAACTCAAACTCCGGGCCAACCTTTTCAATATCAAGGTTATCAATATCATCCATAAACACAACGCAGTGAGGGTTACCCATTGAAACGCAGGTAACGTTGTACTGCTTTCCGCCTATTGTGACAGGCTCGTTTACAACCTTTTCCTTGCCGTCAAAAGCAACGGGAATATCTTTCGGATTAAGAACAGCCTTGCCCATATCGACACGCAAACGCGTAACCTCGCCGTTTGTTGTGTATGCCTTTAATGATTTTATTCCGCTGAGGGTTTCCACGGTAATTTCGTCTTTTTGATTATAATCAACCATACCGTGGTCATAGAGGAACTTGCCAACGCAACGGATACCGTTTCCGCACATCTTGCCCTCGGAACCGTCACGGTTATACATCTTCATCTTTGCGTCCGCAACCTTTGACGGGCAAACAAGAATTATTCCGTCTCCGCCGATTCCGAAATGTCTGTCCGAAAGCCTTACCGCAAGTGCTTCGGGACTGTTGATCTCTTGGTCAAAAGTGCTGAAGTATATATAGTCGTTTCCTATACCCTGCATTTTTGTGAATTTGAGCATTTCCTTTGCCTCCCTCATATCGTTTATGTTTACAAGCTCTGTGCTGTGCTGTGAATAATGGCTCTTGAGGCAGTCTGCCAAAGCATTTGCCGTATCAAGAGAAGTAAGACACGGAATGTTTCTTTCAACGGTTTTTCTGCGGATTTTAACAGAATCTCTCGAAGGAATTCTGCCCTTTGCGGAAGTTGAAATAACATACTGAATTTTTCCCGATTCAATAAGTGTGAGAGTGTTGCGGTTTTTGGACTCGTGGATTTTCTTTACGCACACTGCGTCAATGCCGAATTTTCTCAAAACTTCAGCCGTACCCTCGGTAGCATATATTGTAAAACCAAGGTCATAATACTTCTTTGCGATTTCTCCGATTTCCGCTTTATCGGAATTACGGACGGTAATAAACACGCCGCCCTTTTTCTTCATCTTGTAACCTGCCGCAATAAGACCCTTGTACAAAGCCTCTTCGAGAGTGCTTGCAATGCCGAGAACCTCACCGGTTGATTTCATCTCGGGTCCGAGGTGGTTATCAACATTAATAAGTTTTTCAAAGCTGAACACAGGTACCTTTACGGCAATGTAAGGACTTCTGCGGTAAAGACCCGTTCCGTAACCCATATCTTTAAGCTTTTCGCCAAGCATAGCTCGGGTTGCAAGGTCAACCATCGGCACACCAGTAACCTTGCTGATATACGGAATCGTTCTTGATGAACGCGGATTAACTTCAATTACATACAGCTCGTTTTTATAAATAAGATACTGAATATTGACAAGACCCTTTGTTCTGAGCTCGATTGCAAGATTGCGTGAACTTTCGATAATTGTTTTTGTCATTTCATCGGAAATATTCCATGCGGGGTAAACCGCAATCGAGTCGCCCGAATGTACTCCGGCACGCTCGACATGCTCCATAATGCCCGGAATCAAAATGTCTTCGCCGTCACAAATTGCGTCAACCTCAAGCTCGGTTCCCTGCAAATACTTATCAATAAGTATCGGGTTTTCAATATTCTGAGCAAGAATAATTGCCATATATTCCTTAACGTCATCCTCGTTAAACGCAATAATCATATTCTGACCGCCGAGAACATAAGACGGACGAAGAAGCACGGGATATCCGATGTTTTCGGCAACCGAAAGAGCCTCTTCGGTTGTCATAACCGTAACGCCCCTCGGTCGTTTGATGTGATATTTTTCAAGTAATTCGTCAAAACGCTCTCTGTCTTCAGCCATATCTATGGCGTCGTAAGAAGTTCCGAGAATATTAACGCCGTTATTGCTCAAAAATTCTGTCAATTTAATAGCTGTCTGTCCGCCGAAAGCAACCACAACGCCGTATGGATTTTCGGTTTTGATAATTCCCATAACATCCTCGGTTGTCAGAGGCTCAAAATAAAGCCTGTCAGCCGTATCAAAGTCGGTTGAAACGGTTTCGGGGTTATTGTTGACAATTACAACGTCATATCCTGCTTTTTTAAGAGCCCATACGCAGTGAACCGAAGCATAGTCAAATTCAATACCCTGTCCGATTCTGATAGGACCCGAACCGAATACGATGACTGTCTTTTTGCCGTCGGCACGCTCCTTAATAAATTCGTCAGCCTCGTTCTCTTTATCGAATGTGGAGTAAAAATACGGAGTTTCCGCTTCAAATTCGGCAGCGCAGGTATCAACCATTTTGTATACCGGCACAAGCGGATTTTCTGTCTTTTTGCCTGTAATCTGCTCAATCGTCTTGTCAAGGAAGCCCTTGTTCTTTGCCCGAACGTAAAGTTCCTCCGTAAGCTCGCCGTTTTTAAGCTCGTTTTCAACGGCAATAATATTTTTTAACTTTTCAAGGAACCATTCGTCGATTAATGTTATATTATGAATGTCGTCAACGGAAATTCCGCGTTTTAACGCTTCATACACACAGAAAATTCTTCTGTCGTCACACACGCTGAGTCTGTCATAAACGGAAGCATTTGAAAGTTCTGCAAATTCCTTGTCATCAAGCGTATTGTGTGAAATTTCGGCACCTCTGACAGCTTTCATAATTGCCTGTTCAAAGGTCGGCGCAATAGCCATAACCTCGCCGGTAGCCTTCATCTGAGTACCGAGGGTGCGCTTTGCATAAACAAATTTATCAAACGGCCATTTTGGGAACTTTACAACAACATAGTCAAGAGCAGGCTCAAAGCAAGCATATGTTGAACCCGTAACGGCATTCTTAATTTCATTAAGCGTATAGCCGATTGCAATTTTTGCGGCAACCTTTGCTATCGGGTATCCGGTTGCCTTTGAAGCAAGGGCGGACGAACGCGATACACGGGGGTTAACCTCGATTACAGCATATTCAAAAGTTTCGGGATTCAGCGCAAACTGACAGTTGCAACCGCCCTCTACCTTCAGTGCGGAAATAATGTTGAGTGCCGCACTTCTGAGCATCTGATATTCTTTGTCGGCAAGGGTAACAGTCGGAGCAATTACAATCGAGTCGCCCGTATGAACTCCGACAGGGTCGAAGTTTTCCATAGAGCAAACGGTAATAACGTTGCCGTCGTGGTCACGCATAACCTCAAACTCAATTTCTTTCCAGCCGGAAATACATTTTTCAACCAATACCTGTGTAATCGGAGAAAGCTCAAGACCGTTGGAAGTAATCTCTCTGAGCTCTTCTTCGTTATTTACAATACCGCCGCCGGTACCGCCAAGCGTAAACGCAGGACGGATAATTACCGGATAACCGATTTCGTTTGCAAAATCAACAGCGGATTCAACGTCGTTTACCACAAGCGACGGAATTACAGGCTGATTGATTTCAAGCATTGTATCCTTGAAAAGTTGTCTGTCCTCAGCCTTATCGATTGTCTCGGGATTTGCTCCGAGAAGTTTTACGTCATATTTATCAAGGAAGCCCTCTTTTGCAAGCTGCATTGAGAGCGTAAGTCCTGTCTGGCCGCCCAAGGTTGACAGCAAACTGTCGGGACGTTCCTTTTTGATTATTCTTTTAACCGTTTCAAGCGTCAGCGGCTCAATGTAAACCTTGTCAGCCATAGCATTGTCGGTCATAATTGTCGCAGGGTTTGAGTTGACCAAAATAACCTCAAGTCCCTCTTCCTTAAGAGCACGACACGCCTGTGTGCCCGCATAGTCAAACTCGGCAGCCTGTCCGATTACAATAGGGCCGGAGCCGATTACCATAACTCTTTTTATATCCTGTTTGAGTGGCATACAATCATTCCTTATACAATATATTTCGGTTATGTGTTATTTATTATCATTCATCAATTTAATAAAACGGTCAAACAAAAACGCAGTGTCGTGCGGCCCGCCGCAAGCCTCGGGGTGGAACTGAACCGAAAATGCAGGCATATCGGTATATTTAACGCCCTCACAGGTGTTGTCGTTTCCGTTTGCAAAGCTCACCTTGCCGTTTGCGGGCATACTGTCGCTTACAACGGCATATCCGTGGTTCTGAGAAGTAATATAAACGCGTCCCGTTTCGATTTCCTTGGCAGGCTGGTTTGCGCCTCGGTGACCGTACTTAAGCTTCTCTGTTTTTGCTCCCTGCGAAAGAGCAAGAAGCTGATGTCCCAGACAAATTCCGAATGTCGGAATTTTATATTCACAAAGTCTTTTAAGCTGTGCTATAATCTCTGTATTGTCGCTTGGGTCTCCCGGGCCGTTTGAAAGCATAATTCCGTCGGGATTCATCGACTTGATTTCTTCGGCGGATGTGTCGCCGGGCACAACGGTTACATTACAACCCCTGTTTACAAGCTCACGGCAAATGTTGTGCTTTGCGCCGAAATCCATAAGCACAACGTTCAGGGTTCCGTTGTCAGCCTTAAACTCTTTTTTTTCTTTAATTGTCGTATTTTCGACAGCATCCGTAATTACGTAGCTTTTAATTTCCTCAAGAAGCTTTTCGTCAACTTTGTCGGAATAAGCAATCTTGCAGTTCAGCACGCCGTATTCACGCACGATTCTTGTAAGCGCGCGTGTGTCGATTCCGTAGATTCCCGGAATGCCGGATTCTTTTAAAAAGGTGTCAAGGTCACCCTCACAGCGAAAGTTTGAGGGAGCTTGGCACCATTCTCTTACAATATATCCTTTTAACGACGGTGAGTCACTCTCAAAATCAGAGGGAATAACCCCATAGTTACCGATTAAAGGGAATGTCTGAATAACCACCTGACCGTAGTAGCTGGGGTCGGTGAGTGTTTCAAGATAACCTGTCATCGCCGTTGTGAAAACAAGTTCTCCCATAGTTTCTTTTTCGGCACCGAAAGCTTTACCTTCAAACACAGTACCGTTTTCAAGAATTAAGTACGCCGTGCGGCTCATAAAAACACTTTCCTTTCAGAAATTTAATGTAAAAATCAGTTTTCGTAGGTTTTAATAACCTGTTTGGCAATTTGCAACTTGCTGACCCGCAAATCCATCGCCTGCTTTTCAAGATAGCGGTGCGCCTGTTCTTCGGACATATTAAGACAGGTAACAAGCAAAAGCTTTGCCCGGTTTATTACCTTCATATCCTCAACCATATTTTTGAGACGTTCGTTTTCTTCAGCCACACGAAGCATTCTCATTCTGAAACAATCCGTAAACTGAAGATAATGGTGAAACAGATGACGGTTTACCGGCTTTGCAATCACCAAAACACCGTGTTTTGTCAGCAAATCGTTGACATCGTCGGCATTTTTTTGAGAAACAATAATCACAACGCTTGAGCGCGTTGAATTGGCAATTTCCTCTGATAATTTTATCCCGTTTTCATCGGGAAGCGGTGCGTTTATACAAACCAGGTCATACTCATCGTCAGAAATATTTTTGCGTGCCGAATCGGCGGTATATGAAACTGAAATCTTGGCATATCCTTCGTTTCTCAGCAATTCCGCAAGCAAGGTTGCGCTTTGTTCAGAGTGAGAAACAAGTAAAGCTTTTTTCATATTACCACCACCGCTATATGAATATACTTTTTCAATCTTCATATAATTGTACAGGATTTAGAGCTGTTGATATTTACATAAAGGAATTATAAAAAGATTTTTTGTATACTTTTTTGTCGAAAATCATTGACATAAAAGCGTCGTTCAAATCAAAATTCCGCACAAAAGAACACTGCGCACAGCCAAACAAATGACCGTGCGCAGTGTTCTTTATGTGAATTAAAAGGATAGGTAAATTAATTATTCTACGTCCTGCATAGCGTCGTAGCCGGTTTCTCCGGTTCTGACCTTTACTACATCCTCGACGTTATAGATAAATATCTTGCCGTCGCCGATGTGTCCTGTGTAAAGTGCCTTTACGGCTGCGTCAACAACGTCCTTTACGGGAACCTTGCACACAACAACCTCAACCTTCATCTTGGGAAGCAGGTTGCTTTCAACAGCAACGCCTCGATAATACTCGGGTTTGCCCTTTTGAGCGCCGCAACCGAGCACCTGAGATACCGTCATACCGGTAATGCCGAGCTTATCCATTTCTTCTTTAAGAGTTTCAAGCTTTGACTGCTTGAGAATAATATCGATTTTTGTGATTTTTACGCCGTCGGTAGCAACATCGTATTTGCCTGCAAGCTGAACGGGAACAGCCTGTGTTACGGGAACCTTGCCCTGAACGTCAAATGTTTCGTCAAGCGAAGCGGTTGAAACACCGATTGGCATAAAGTCCGCATATGCGCTTACAAGACCGTGTTCGCAAATATCAAGACCCTGCATCTCTTCTTCTTTACTTACACGAAGACCGATTGTCTTTTTGATGATGAAGAATACGATTGTCATACAAACAACCGTCCAAGCAACGATACAAAGAATTGCAAGAGCCTGTTTGCCGAGCTGTTCAAGACCGCCGCCGTAGAAAAGACCCGTAATGCCGTTCTGTCCTTCGCCTGTTGCGAAAAGACCTACTGCAAGACCGCCCCAGAAACCGTTTACGCCGTGAACCGCAAATGCGCCGACAGGGTCGTCTATTCTGAGCTTAATGTCAACAAATTCAACGGCAAGAACTACGATTATACCCGAAACAAGACCGATAAAAGCCGAACCGATTGCATCGACATCCGCACAACCGGCAGTTACCGCAACAAGACCCGCAAGAGAGCCGTTAAGCGACATCGAAACATCGGGCTTACCGTTCTTAACCCATGTGAATATCATTGTTGTGATTGTTGCAACAGCCGGTGCGATTGTTGTTGTAAGAAGAATCTGACCGAGTCTCGAGCCGTCTTCTGCTGCCGCACCGTTAAATCCGTACCAAGCAAACCAAAGAATAAACACACCGAGTGCGCCGAGTGTTATGCTGTGACCCGGGATAGCTTTGACCTGACCGTCTTTGCCGTACTTACCGATACGTGGGCCGAGAATCATTGCACCGATAAGTGCGGTGATACCGCCAACCATATGAATTACGATTGAACCGGCAAAGTCGATTGCTCCAAGCTGTGCAAGCCAACCCTGTGAATTCCACATCCAGCCTGCTTCAATCGGATATACAACAAGAGAAATAACCGCACTGTATACACAGTATGCAGAAAACTTAGTACGTTCAGCCATAGAACCCGAAACGATTGTTGCAGCCGTTGCACAGAATACAAGCTGAAATACAAAACTGTTCCAATCGAAGTTTGCCCAGTCGGTAAACATATTTAAGTTAGGAACACCTATGAATCCGGCAACATAATCTTCGGACATCATAAGACCGAAACCAAGTACGGAAAATACTACTGTACCGATACAAAAGTCCAGTAGGTTTTTCATTATGATGTTACCTGCGTTTTTGGCTCTTGTAAAGCCTGTTTCTACCATCGCAAAGCCGCACTGCATAAAGAACACCAACAATGCGCCTATCATAAACCACACACCTGTGCTGCCAAAAATTAATTCTGACATAAAATTTCCCCCTTAACACAATAATCTCTCAAAAAAGTCGGCGTGTATACAGAATTTACCCTGTATACACGCCGTTGTGTCAACTGTTTTAATTTGATTATAAATTATTGCCGTATGTTATCATACGTTAAAAAGCATTTCGCCGTAAGACGGATAAGGCCAATATTCGGAAGAAGTTTCCGTTTCCATGGAATCGCCTACCGCACGAAGCTCCTGCATGATTGCAAATACTGTTTCGCGGTAATACGTTGCATAAGCAAGATTATCGTCGCTGTAATCATTTGCCTTAATAACCGCTTCTTCAAGCTCGGCAGTTTTCTTTGTGAAGCAAACCAATTTGTTTGAAAGGCTTGTGATAAGGTCTTCTTCCACAACTGTCGGAATAGCTTCCGAAAGAGACTTCTTTGCAAGTGCGGTCTCTGTAAGCTCTCTGACAAATGACGTTACGGCAGGAGTGATATTCTTCTTAGCCATATCAATCATTGTAAGAGCTTCGATGTTAATCTGCTTTGCGTAATTTTCAAGCTCGATTTCATATCTGGCATGAAGCTCCTGTTCTGTCATAATCTTGTTATTAACAAACAGATCAACATTCTTTTTATCCATAAAGTGAGCCTCGGCTTCGGGAAGTGACTTAAGATTAAGAAGTCCTCTTCTTTCAGCTTCTTCAACCCATTCGGGAGCATAGTTGTCACCGTTAAAGATAATAGCCTGATGCTCTGTAAATACCTTTTTGATAAGAACCTTAACAGCCTCATCAAGATTGTCGGTGTCCTTAAGTTCGTCATAGAACTGTGAGAGTTCCTCGGCAACCATTGTGTTGAGCATGTAGTTCGGACAAGCAATGTTGAGAGAAGAACCGAGAGCTCTGAACTCAAACTTATTGCCTGTAAACGCAAACGGAGATGTACGGTTACGGTCTGATGTATCTTTCTTGAAGTCAGCAAGAACATCAACGCCTGTAATCATCTTTACTTTGCCCTTGCTTACATATTCTTTATCATTAATAATCGATTCAACAAGCGCACCCAAATCATCGCCGAGATACATTGAGATAATTGCCGGAGGTGCTTCATTGGCTCCGAGACGGTGGTCGTTACCTGCGGAAGCGACTGTAATTCTGAGCAAATCCTGATATTCGTGAACAGCCTTTACAATTGCGGCAAGGAATATGAGGAACTGAGTATTGTTTTCCGGATTCTTGCCCGGGTCAAGCAGGTTTTCGCCCGTATTGGTCGAAATTGACCAGTTGTTGTGTTTACCGGAACCGTTAACTCCCGCAAACGGCTTTTCGTGAAGCAGACAAACAAGTCCGTGCTTTTCGGCAATCTTCTTCATAATCTCCATGGTAAGTTCGTTATGATCTGTTGCCACATTTGATGTCGAGAAAATAGGAGCAAGCTCGTGCTGTGACGGAGCAACCTCGTTGTGCTTTGTCTTTGCAAGAATACCGAGTTTCCAAAGCTCTTCGTCGAGGTCTTTCATATAAGCGGCAACTCTTGTTTTGATTGAACCGAAGTAGTGGTCGTCAAGTTCCTGTCCCTTAGGTGCTTTTGCACCGAAAAGTGTTCTTCCCGTAAAGATAAGGTCTTCGCGTTGGTCGTACATTTCCTTATCAATAAGGAAGTATTCCTGTTCGGGACCAACAGTTGTCGTTACTCTTGTAACATCTTTCTTGCCGAGCAAGTGAAGAACCTTTACAGCCTCTGTACTCAATCTTTCCATCGAACGAAGCAAAGGAGTCTTTTTATCGAGAATTTCGCCTGTGTATGAACAGAATGCGGTAGGAATGTAAAGGGAACCGTCCCTTACAAAAGCATATGAAGTCGGGTCCCATGTTGTGTAACCTCTTGCCTCAAAAGTAGCGCGAATACCGCCGCTTGGGAACGAAGAAGCATCAGGTTCGCCCTTGATAAGCTCTTTGCCCGAAAATTCCATGATTACCTGACCGTCGCCGTTCGGAGCAATAAAGCTGTCGTGCTTTTCTGCCGTAACGCCTGTCATAGGCTGGAACCAGTGAGTGTAATGAGTGCATCCAAGCTCAATAGCCCAATCTTTCATTGCGTTTGCAACAACATTGGCAACGCTCAAATCAAGCGGCTCACCGTTTTGAATTGTTTTCTTCAAAGCCTTATAGGTAGCCTTTGGAAGTCTTTCCTGCATTTTTTGGTCGTTAAAAACCATGCTGCCGAACATCTCGGGTACATTTGCCATAAGTATTCTCTCCTATCCAAATAAAATATAAAGTAAAATAAACAAAAAGACGCTGCAAGCCCGTAAAGCTCACAGCGCCTTTGCTGTTGTTGCTAACAGTATATGCCTTATTTTCGGTTTTGTCAATAGTTTTTTTGAAAAAACCGAAAATTTTGCAAGTTTTATTTACTTTCCTGCAAAGTTTATGCATTGATAGTTAAATATTTGTGCATATTCCGTCAACGATTGAATTACCATAATTAAAAAGTTGCAAAAAATCTTGATTTTCTATTGACATAGGACGTTTGTCGGTTATATAATACATATATGCGCTCAGATTTAAGGCTTTAAAACAAATTATGCAGGATTTGTAATTTAAAATTGCAAAAATTGCAAAAAAAATGTTATGTTTATGTTATTATAATATAATTGATTTGTATATGTTTGCGTTACAACAGTTATAATATATGATATATGTAACAACCGCATTTAAATCGGAGCAACATTCCGCTTTTTAAAAGCAGGATATGCAACGAATTACAATCGGTGTAAATAAGCTTCGACTCATCGGTCTTTTGACGGTCGGTTAAACACCCGCAGCGAAAGGCTTGTCGGGTCTTTGCCGCCTTTACAGGCAGCAAGGCACTCTGCACCGTGATTAATATTATATTTGAATTATCAGGAAAGGATGATTATCAAATGGGACAGACTGAAAAACCAAATGCTCAAAGCAAACTGTACTCCCCTATGTTTGAGCACGACAACTGCGGTATCGGAGCGGTTGTAAACATTAAAGGCGAAAAATCACATGACACAGTGGCAAATGCTCTTACTATTGTAGAAACACTTGAACACCGTGCGGGAAAAGACGCCGAGGGCAAAACAGGCGACGGTGTTGGTATTCTGCTCCAGATTTCGCACAAATTCTTTAAAAAGGCTGCAAAAGAAATCGGAATTAATCTTCTTTCCGAGCGTGACTATGCCGTCGGAATGTTTTTCTTCCCGCAAAATGAGCTTGCAAGAAACCAAGCAAAAAAGATGTTTGAGATTATTGCCGAAAAAGAGGGACTCGAAGTTCTCGGTTGGCGTGAGGTGCCGTCCGACACAACGGTTATCGGAAAGCGCGCGCTTGACTGTATGCCTTTTATCATGCAGTGCTTCATCAAGCGTCCCGAGGGCGTTAAAAAGGGCATATGCTTTGACCGCAAGCTCTATGTTGCAAGGCGTGTTTTTGAGCAAAGCAACGAGGATACATATGTAGTATCTCTTTCAAGCCGAACCATTGTATATAAAGGTATGTTCCTTGTCGGCGACCTGAGAAGATTTTTCCTTGACTTGCAAAGCCCCGACTACGAATCCGCAATTGCAATGGTTCACTCAAGATTTTCAACCAATACGAACCCAAGCTGGCAAAGAGCTCATCCGAACAGGATGATTGTTCACAACGGTGAGATTAACACCATCCGCGGCAACGCAGACAAAATGCTTGCCCGTGAAGAAACAATGCGCAGCGAACACCTGAAAGGCGATTTGGACAAGGTTATCCCTGTGGTAAACACCGAGGGTTCCGACTCCGCAATGCTTGATAACACACTTGAGTTTTTGGTTATGAGCGGAATGGAGCTACCGCTTGCCGTTATGATAACAATCCCGGAGCCTTGGGACAGAAACGGTACAATGAGTCAGAAGAAAAAGGATTTCTATCAGTATTACGCAACAATGATGGAGCCTTGGGACGGACCTGCTTCGATTCTCTTCTCGGACGGCGACATTATGGGAGCTGTGCTTGACCGTAACGGCTTGCGCCCGTCAAGATACTACATCACGAACGACGGCAACCTTATTCTTTCTTCTGAGGTCGGCGCACTTCCGATTGACGCGGATAAAATTGTTGTAAAAGAAAGACTCCGCCCGGGCAAAATGCTTCTTGTCGATACGGTAAGGGGCAAACTTATTGACGACGATGAACTTAAAGAATACTATGCTTCAAAGCAGCCTTACGGCGAATGGCTCGACAGCAACCTTGTCAGCCTCAAGGATTTGAAAATTCCAAATGCCAAGGTTGAAAAACATCACCACGACGAAAGAAAGCGTTTGCAAAAAGCATTCGGCTACACATACGAGGAAGTTATGACCTCGATTTTGCCGATGGCAAAAAACGGAACAGAGTCAATATCGGCAATGGGCACCGACAGTCCGCTTGCGGTTCTTTCAAAAGAACCTCAGCCGTTGTTTAACTACTTTAAACAGCTTTTTGCACAGGTTACAAACCCGCCTATCGATGCAATACGTGAGGAAATCGTAACATCGACAACCGTTTATATCGGTGAAGACGGCAACATTCTTGAGGAAAAGCCCGAAAACTGTAAGGTTATGAAAATCAACAATCCGATTTTGACCTCTACCGATATTCTTAAGCTTAAAAATATGAAAATCAGCGGCTTCAAGGTTGCCGTAATTCCTATACTTTATTATAAGAACACACGCCTTTCAACGGCTGTAAAAAGATTGTTTATCGAAGCCGACAAGGCATACAGCGAGGGTGTAAACATTCTCATCCTCTCCGACAGAGGCGTTGACGAAAACCACCTTGCAATCCCGTCTCTTCTTGCGGTTTCGGCACTTCACCAGCACCTTGTCGTAACAAAAAGAAGAACGTCTCTTGCCATTGTTCTTGAAAGCGGAGAGCCGCGTGAGGTTCACCATTTTGCAACTCTTCTCGGCTACGGTGCAAGCGCAATCAACCCTTATCTTGCTCAGGAAACAATCCACGAGTTGATTCACGACGACCTTCTTGACAAGGACTACTATGCGGCTGTTGACGACTACAACAGCGCAGTTTTGCACGGTATTGTTAAAATTGCTTCTAAAATGGGTATCTCCACAATACAGTCATACCAGGGTTCTCAGATTTTCGAGGCTATCGGTATAAGCCGTGAGGTAATTGACGAATACTTTACAGATACTGTAAGCAGAATCGGCGGAATAACACTTAAAGATATCGAAGAAAACGTTGACAAACTTCACACAGCGGCATTTGACCCGTTGGGGCTGAGCTGTTCGACAGAGCTTGAATCACGGGGAAGCCACAAGTTCAGAAGCGGAAAAGAGGAGCATCTTTATAATCCTCAGACAATCCACACCCTGCAAATGGCAACCCGCACAAACGACTACTCGCTGTACAAAAAATACTCTCATTTGATTACGGAAGAAACGGAGCCCGTAAACATCCGCGGATTGTTTGACTTCAATTATGCGGAAAAGCCTGTTCCGCTTAACGAAGTTGAAAGCGTAGATTCAATTGTAAAGCGCTTTAAGACAGGTGCGATGTCATACGGTTCAATATCTCAGGAGGCTCACGAAACCCTTGCGCTCGCAATGAACAAGCTTCACGGCAAGTCAAACTCGGGCGAGGGCGGCGAAAGTCTTGAAAGACTTCTTACCAAGGGCAAGAAAGATAACAAATGCTCCGCAATCAAGCAGGTTGCTTCGGGTCGTTTCGGCGTAACGTCAAAATACCTCACGTCAGCCGATGAAATTCAGATTAAAATGGCTCAGGGCGCAAAGCCCGGCGAAGGCGGACATCTTCCGGGCAAAAAGGTTTATCCGTGGATTGCAAAAACACGTCACTCCACACCGGGCGTTTCGCTCATCTCTCCCCCGCCTCATCACGATATTTACTCAATCGAAGATTTGGCTCAACTCATCTACGACCTTAAAAACGCCAACAAAAACGCAAGAATTTCCGTTAAGCTTGTATCGGAATGCGGAGTCGGAACGGTTGCGGCAGGCGTTGCAAAAGCAGGCGCAGGCGTAATCCTTATTTCCGGTTACGACGGCGGTACCGGTGCCGCTCCGAGAAACTCTATCTACAATGCAGGCTTGCCTTGGGAGCTCGGTCTTGCGGAAGCTCATCAAACGCTTATTATGAACGACCTGCGTGACAGAGTTGTAATTGAAACCGACGGTAAGCTTATGACAGGTCGCGACGTTGCAATCGCCGCAATGCTCGGTGCCGAGGAATTCGGTTTTGCAACCGCTCCGCTTGTTACACTCGGCTGTGCCATGATGCGTGTGTGCAACCTTGACACATGTCCGTTCGGCGTTGCTACCCAGAACCCCGAACTCAGAAAACGTTTCTGCGGCAAACCGGAATACGTAATCAACTTTATGAAGTTTGTTGCAAGCGAACTTCGCGAATATATGTCGAAATTAGGCGTAAAAAGCGTTGACGAATTGGTCGGCAGAATCGACCTCATAAAGCCGAAAGAAAACCTTACCGACCGTGAAAAAGAAATTGACCTTTCAAATATTCTCAACTGTGATTTTGCGGGCAATAAGGTTGAATACGACAAAAAGAGCCGTTATGACTTCAAGCTTGATTCAACACTTGACGAAAAGGTATTTGCAAAAGAATTTAAGACAGCATTCGCAAAAGGCACACCTAAAACAATCACGGTAAACGTAAAGAACACAGACAGAACTCTCGGCACCATCTTCGGTTCCGAAATTACTAAGAAATTTGACGGAAAGCTTAACGATGACACCTTTAAAATCATCTGTAACGGTTCGGGCGGACAGAGCTTCGGCGCATTCATCCCCAAAGGACTTACACTTGAGCTTGTCGGTGACAGCAACGACTACTTCGGCAAGGGACTTTCCGGCGGTAAATTGGTTGTTTATCCGCCAAAGGGTTCAAAGTTTAAGCCTGAAGAAAATATCATAATCGGCAATGTTGCACTTTACGGAGCAACAAGCGGCAAGGCATTCATCAACGGTGTTGCCGGCGAACGTTTCTGTGTCCGCAACTCAGGCGCAACGGCGGTTGTTGAGGGCGTCGGCGACCACGGATGCGAATATATGACAGGCGGACGTGTTGTTGTAATCGGCAAAACCGGCAAAAACTTTGCGGCAGGTATGTCGGGCGGCGTGGCTTATGTTCTTGATGAAAGCCGTGACCTGTACACAAAGCTCAACAAAGAAATGGTACTTTTCTCGGAGGTTACCGAAAAGTACGATATTATTGAACTTAAGGAATTGATTGAGGAACACGTTAAGGCTACAAACTCCGAAAAAGGTAAAGAAATCCTTGATAACTTTGAAGAATATTTGCCGAAATTCAAGAGAATTATTCCTCATGATTACAAAGAGATGATGACTGCGATTACTCTGAACGAAGAAAAAGGCATGAGCAACGAACAGGCTAAAATCGAAGCATTCTATCAAATCATTAACAACAAATAAGGAGGAGAAACGCAATGGGAAAGCCAACAGGATTTATGGAATATAAACGAGAGGACGCTCCCGCATTCTCCGTAAAAGAACGTATAAAAAATTACAATGAGTTTCACACTCCGCTGTCACAGGAGGAGCAAAAAAAGCAGGGCGCAAGATGTATGGAATGCGGCGTTCCGTTCTGTCAGGCAGGAATGGTTGTGGGCAATATGGTTTCGGGATGTCCGCTCAACAACCTTATTCCCGAGTGGAACGACCTTATTTTTAAGGGCGCATGGGAACAGGCTTACAACAGACTTAAAATCACAAGCAATTTCCCCGAATTCACATCAAGAGTTTGTCCCGCACTTTGTGAAAAAGCCTGCACTTGCGGAGCAAACGGAGACCCTGTGACCGTTAAAGCAAACGAATACAGCATTGTGGAAAACGCCTATGTTCAGGGTTATGCCTGCGCCAAGCCTCCAAAGGTTCGCACGGGCAAAAAGATTGCCGTTATCGGTTCGGGGCCGTCCGGACTTGCGGCAGCCGACCAGCTTAACTTCAGAGGTCACTCGGTAACCGTATTTGAAAGAAGCGACCGTGTGGGCGGACTGCTGATGTACGGTATTCCGAATATGAAGCTTGAAAAAAGCGTTATTGACCGCAAAATCAACATTATGAAAGAAGAAGGCGTTGAGTTTAAAACCGACGTAAACGTAGGCAAAGACGTCAAGGCTTCGGAGATTCTTAAAAACTATGACAGAGTTATTCTTGCCTGCGGTGCCTCTCACCCGCGTGACATCACGGTTGAGGGCAGGGACGCAAACGGAATTTATTTTGCGGTGGATTTTCTTAAGTCCACAACAAAGTCGCTTCTCGACAATGGCCTTAAAGACGGAACATATATTTCAGCCAAGGGCAAAAACGTTATGGTTATCGGCGGCGGCGACACGGGAAACGACTGCGTCGGAACAAGCATAAGACACGGCGCAAAGTCCGTTCTTCAGCTTGAGATGATGCCGAAACTGCCCGATGAAAGAACAGCCGACAATCCGTGGCCGCAATGGCCGAGAGTTTGCAAAACAGACTACGGTCAGGAAGAGGCAATTGAAGTATTCGGTCACGACCCAAGAGTATATCAGACTACCGTAAAAGAGTTTTTAAAGGATAAAAACGGCAACGTAAAGGGTGCGACTCTTGTAAAGCTCTCACCGGAAAAGGACGAAAAAACAGGCAGAATGATTATGACTCCCGTTGCAGGCTCGGAATACAAGGTTGACGTTGAGCTTGTACTTATTGCCGCAGGATTTCTTGGCAGCGAAAGCTATGTTACAAAGGAATTCGGAGTTGTAACAAACGCAAGAACAAATGTTGCGACTCAGCCGAACTCATTCAAAACAAATGTTGACAGAGTATTCACCGCAGGCGATATGCACAGAGGTCAGTCGCTTGTAGTATGGGCTATTCGCGAAGGCAGAGACGCCGCACGCGAAGTTGACGAAAGCCTTATGGGTTACACAAACCTTTGATTAAACACTCATTCGACTTAAAGGTAAACCTATTAATATTATTGATTAACATCGGGACTGTATTGTTTAAAGTACAGTCCCGGTGTTTTGTATTGATTATTTCTGTGTTAAATGATAGAATGTAATCGAATAAAAAAACAAAAGCAGGAAAATTATGAGTAACAGTAAAAACAACATAAAAAACGGAAGTTGCCCCGTGTACAAAAAATGCGGAGGCTGTCAGCTTCAAAACCTTTCATATCAAAAACAGCTTGAATTTAAACAAAACAAAGTTGAAAAACTTTTAAAACACTTTGCCGAGGTTGAACCTATTATCGGAATGAAAAATCCGTATCATTACCGCAATAAGGTTCAGGCGGCTTTTTACACAGACCGCAGAAGCAAAATAATTTCGGGTGTGTATCAGTCGGGAACCCATCACGTTGTGGGGATCGACAGCTGCCAAACCGAAGACATTACCGCCGACAAAATCATAGTTGCGGTGCGCAAGCTCCTCCCCTCTTTTAAGCTCACGACATACAACGAAGACACCCACAAGGGATTTTTGCGGCACGTACTTGTAAAAAGAGGATTTGCCACCAACCAAGTAATGCTTGTGCTTGTAACGGGCACGCCTGTATTTCCGTCCAAAAACAACTTTGTAAAGGCAATAACAAAGCAATTTCCCGAAATCACAACCGTGGTTCAGAATGTGAATCCGTACAACACCAATCTTGTTCTCGGCGACAACGAAAAGGTGCTTTACGGCAAAGGATATATCGAGGATATTCTGTGCGGATGCAGGTTCAGAATTTCGCCGAAAAGTTTTTATCAAATCAACCCTGTTCAGACCGAAATACTTTACGGAAAAGCAATTGAGTTTGCCGAACTTAAGGGCAGCGAAACAGTGCTTGACACATACTGTGGCATCGGCACAATAGGAATCATAGCCGCAAAAAGCGGAGCGGGAAAGGTCGTAGGCGTTGAACTGAACGGCAACGCTGTGCGTGACGCAATTGTAAACGCAAAGGCTAACAATTTAAAAAACATTCGCTTCTGCAAAGGCGACGCAGGCGAATTTATGTTTGAGATATCCAAGGAAAACAAAAAACCCGACATTGTGTTTATGGACCCGCCTAGGGCAGGCAGCAGTGAAAAATTTTTAAAATCACTTATCAAAATGTCGCCAAAAAAGATTGTGTATGTTTCGTGCAATCCCGAAACCCTTTCAAGAGACCTTGAATTTCTCTTGGCAAACAGCAAATATAAGGCAAAAAAAATCCAACCCTTGGATATGTTCCCGCATACGGCGCATGTGGAGATGGTGTGTTTATTGTCCAAACTTCATGAAGCAAAGCACCATGTGAATGTGAGACTCGATATGGATGAGTTGGATTTGACAGCTGCGGAGAGTAAGGCGACTTATGAGGAGATAAAGAAGTACGTGGCGGAGCATAATGATGGGATGAAGGTATCTAATCTGTATATTGCACAGGTGAAGAGAAAGTGTGGAATTGAGGTTGGAGAGAACTTTAACCTACCTAAGTCGGAGGATTCCAGACAACCACAGTGTCCAAAGGAAAAAGAGGATGCAATTGTAGAGGCGTTAAAAGCATTTAGGATGATTTAACTATTATAGATGATAGACGGGGAGCGGTGTGACGTATGAGAGAAGTATGGGATGTATACACAAAAGATAGAAGACGGACTGGGAAAACTTGCCTTCGAGGAGAACAGGGAACCCTGGAGGAAGATGAATTTCACATGTGGGTCATGGTCTGGATTAAGAATGCTAGGACTGGAAAATACTTGGTATCGCAGCGTTCGGCTGACAAAGACACGGATCCTTTAAAATGGGAAACTGTGGCAGGACATGCGATATCCGGTGACACAAGCTTAGATGCTGCACTTAGAGAAGTTTATGAAGAAGTAGGCATTTCCTTAAAAGCGCAGGATGCCTGTATATTAGCTACGAAAGTTGCGACTGCTTATGATGGTAAGCGTCATAATTGGATAAGAGATTCCTTTTACTTTGAAACAATTGAAGAACCAGATTTAATAAGAGCAACAACCAAAGAAGTTGTACAGACAAAGTGGCTTACTATTGATGAGATTAAGGAAATGTATGATAAAGGCGATTGTTGCCTAAATATGGGAGATTTGTTTGGATTTGAAGCAAATCCTATAGCTGCTGATAGATATCGGAGTATTATTGGTCAGGTTGTAAAAGGAAAAATTGACCGCCCTATGGGTAGTTTCCATCCACGCCATAAGGATTTGTATTATCCGGTCAATTATGGGTATGTTTCCGGATTATTAGGAGGAGATGGGGCTGAACAGGACATTTATCTTTTGGGGGTAAAATCTGCTGAACAGGAATTTACGGGTAAAGTTATTGCTGTTTATCATCGATACGATGATAATGAAACAAAATGGATTGTAGTTCCATGTGATGATGAAGGCATAGTTCTTGAAGATGTAGAGATTCCTACGGATAATGAAATTTATGCGCAGATTGCATTTCAGGAGCAGTTCTTCAGTGGAGTTTTGGTAAAATGAAGAGAAAAAGGATAGAGAAAGATGCATGATATTACAGATCTTCCCGCATGGGAGAGACTATTTAAGAAAATTGTATGGAAGCAACTTGGAGATATGGAAGGAAAGAAGATTCTTGATTTTGGTAGTGGAGAAGGGATTACGGCGAATCATTTCGCTGAAAAAAATGATGTTACTGCTATAGAGCCATCCAAGGAAATGCTTTCTAATGCATGGAAAGATTATGAATACACTCAGATTGTCGGTGATGTTAATGCTTTGTCTGCATTTAAGAATGAGACTTTTGACATGATTATTTGTCACAATGTGTTGGAATATATTGATGATAAAGCGGCTGTGATAAAAGCTTTAGCAAGAGTTTTAAAGAAGGATGGCATTATATCCATTGTAAAGCATAACAGAGCCGGACGAGTAATGCAGATGGCAGTTCTTCTTGACGATTTTGAAAAGGCAAATGAGATTCTTGATGGAAAAGACAGCACGGCTTCTAAGTTTGGAACTATCAGATATTATGAAGATAATGATATTACTAAATGGGAGCCACAAATAACCATCTCAGATATTTTGGGAATAAGAACTTTTTGGGATTTGCAACAGAATCAGCAAAAGCATGGAGATGAAGCGTGGCAGGAGAAAATGTTGCAGCTTGAGTTGAGAGTATCACAGATGCGGGAATACAAAAATATTGCATTCTTTCATCATCTTTTGTTGAAAAAATGAGACTGCATTAAATGAAATATAGAGTTGCTTAATGAGAAAATGTCACCTGATGTGCTGACAAATCTAATAGATAGGTGACTGCTTTGTTGCAAGTAAGACTTGACAAAGTCGAACAAATATTCTATATTTGACAACGGAGATTCTATACCTAAAAACAGAAAATGTGAATGCACAAATGAAGCTCAAACCCTTGTGGTTTGGGCTTTTTCTAATTTTGATAGAAACTTGAGAACAATAATTTTCAAAAAGTCAATTATCAATTTGTAATGTTTTTTGAAGAAAAAAGTTCACAAAAGCATTTAGGCAATATTTACAAACTTTTTGAAAAAAGGAATAGTTTCGCAAGAGTAACAACGTGGCAATCGAGTAATATCGGTTGCTTTTTTGTTGCCCAATTTTAGAAATTGCCGATTGCCCCCGGAAGAATGATTTCTAAAATTACAAATTTGAAAAAGAAATGGAGGAAAAGAAAAGTGAAAGAGTATTCAAAAGGAATTTATGTAAAATTCAAACCGGAAGAGGTGGACATACTTCATAACCGTATGCAAGAGGCAGGAGTTCGAAACATGAGTGCATATATCAGAAAGATAGCATTGAACGGATATGTGATTATTCCTAAGTGGCCGGATCTGGATCAGTTAATATCCTTGCATTCAAAGATTAGTAATAATCTCAATCAGTATGCAAGGAAAGCAAATGAAACCGGAAAATTGTACGAGGAGGATATTGCAGAAATAAAAAAGATGCATAATGAACAAACAAAGTTTCTGAAAAAAACACTTGAGGCAGTAATGTATCTTTATGAGGAAGATTCAAAGAAGAAAAAGTAATTTTATGGTAAAGCGTCAGCGTGGCTCTGCGGCTTATTCGCAGTTCAAGGGGATTGGGGCATTCCCCAACAAGCAAAAATGCGCCGGGTATATACCGGAGCACTGCTTGCCAATTTGTAAAAAGAGAAAAGAAAGGATTAAGTTTATGAGAGATTTAGAAAAGGTATGTATTCAACCGAAGTATAACTATTGTACCGGTGAGGAGCGTTTTACTTTCATCAAGTTGCCAAAATGTCTGGTAGAGGATGACTGCTTTATTGAACTGTCAATAGATGCAAAGCTTTTATACGCATTCTTTTTAGATCGAGTTTCATTGTCAATAAAAAATGGATGGATTGACAACCAAGGGAGGGTGTTTATCTATTATTCAATAAAAAATATTTGCGAGAATTTGAATTGTGGAACTCAAAAGGCTTGCAAGTTATTGGATGAATTGGAAAAGGTGGGAGCACTTGAACGGAAGAGGCAGGGATTGGGAAGACCTAACAAGCTGTACCTTAAGAAAATGTTTTGAGAAATAGCTATACCGAAAAAATCAAAATACAAAAGATGGAGAAATCAAAATTAAGAATTTTGATTTTGACGCATACAGATTTTTGGTATTTACAGGTTTTGAACAGTAAAAATCAAAATCTAATAAGACTAATAATAACAATACTAATTTTAATAATATCTATCTTATCCTATCAGGGTATGAAGGGGCATAACTATGGATGGAATACGATGGATTTCAATGACAATGTCAGAAAGGATTTAAATTATGGTTAAGAATAAAGTGGTTTTAAAAGAAAGAGATGTATGGAGCAATTTAGCAAATTTTATTGGAGAAATGGTAGCAAAGTATGCAGAAGCAATGGACTTGGATAATTTGCCTGATCCGGATTTTTATCTTCGTAGGGAAAGAATAAGACAGTTGTACACGGAGCTATATAAAGAGAAGAATATAACAAAGTTCAGAAATACAAAAATCTCTATTGAAAGAAAAGTTGCAGCATGATACTATAACCGTATAGACGGATGCATAAATTTATAAATACGGATATATACGGAATGCTGATGGAGGAAAAATCATGATTATCAGTGAAAGAATTTTTTATATGATGGAAAAGAAGAACATGACCCAGTTGGAACTTTCAAAAAGGACCGGGATTGCAACAAGTAACATTAGTGACTGGAAGAAGAAAAAGACAAATCCCAAAGCAGATTGCCTGTTGTCTATATGTGATGCATTGGAGATTACTTCCGAACAGCTTTTGACAGGAAAAGGAATTGATCCGGAATATAAAGATGAAGATGCGGATTATGAAGTAACCAGGTCGGATATTAAGATTTTAAAGCAGATTCACAGCCTTGGAGATGAGCAATATAAAAGACTAATGGCGTATATGAAAGCCTTGCAGAAGTTGGAACAGATGGAGAACATGGTGGAGGAATAGAGATGGCAAATAAAATAGTTAGGGAAATTATTCACGCAAAAGGAATTGATATTGGGATTTACACGAAAGATTTTGAAAATGAATATATTTCGTTGACAGATATTGCAAAATATAGAAATGATAATGATCCCAGATTTGTCATTCAGAACTGGATGCGAAACAGAAATACAGTTGAGTTTTTGGCTGTTTGGGAAGAACTTCATAATCCAGATTTTAACCGTGTGCAATTCGAGGCGGTTAGAAGTGAGGCAGGATTAAACAGGTTTGTTATGACACCAACCAAATGGATTGAATAGACCAATGCTATTGGAATAGTGTCAAAAGCAGGCAGATATGGTGGAGGAACTTATGCACATAGCGATATTGCAATGGCATTTGCTACATGGATTTCTCCGGAATTTCAACTGTATATTATGAAAGATTACCGCAGGTTAAAACAAGATGAAAACAGTCGACTTTCATTGGACTGGAACTTGAACAGGGCTTTATCAAAGGTGAACTACCGTATTCACACGGATGCGGTGAAGGAAAATTTGATTCCACCAGAGCTGACACCAGAACAGATTGCTTATACATATGCCAGTGAAGCAGATCTTTTAAATGTTGCTTTATTTGGTCAGACTGCAAAGCAATGGAAAAATAATAATCCGGGTAAAAAGGGGAATGTGCGTGATGATGCAAATTTAAATCAGTTATTGGTATTGGCAAATATGGAAAGTTATAATGCTATTTTAATTGAGCAGGGGAAACCTCAATCAGAAAGACTTATATTGCTTAGAAATTTGGCAATCAGGCAGATGGATACATTAGCCAGTATCAATTTATCAGCGGTTTCGGCACTTCCTGGAGGTGATATATAAATTGAAGAAAGAAAAAATCAAAGTATATTTATACACCCGTGTTTCCACAACCATGCAGATAGATGGTTATTCTCTGGATGCACAGAAAACAAAAATGAAAGCGTTCTGCGACTATAATGAATATGAAATTGCCGGTGAGTATGAGGATGCTGGAAAATCCGGCAAATCAATAGAGGGAAGAGTTTCATTTAATCAGATGATGGAGGATATTAAGTCAGGAAAAGATGGAGTATCTTATGTGCTTGTATTTAAACTTTCCAGATTTGGAAGAAATGCAGCAGATGTACTTGCAACATTACAAGTAATGCAGGATTTTGGTGTGAATCTGATTTGTGTGGAGGACGGAATAGATTCATTATAAAATACAATTAAGAAAGCTATATCATAATAAAGATACTATTTTATCAGATATGGATTCTCTTGATTATGAGGATAAGCATTATCAGAGAAGAAAAACAGATTTAGAGAACCATTTGTACAAGACTTATGATAAAATAGATGAAGCAGAGGAATTGCTGGTATCTGCAAAGGCTAAGAAACGCTCTCTGCTGGCAGATAAGATTACAGGGGATAACATTTACAAGGCACTCATTTTCTTTGATAAATTGTATGCTCAAATGAACGGAGCTGAGAAACGGGAGTTCCTGTCGCAGTTAGTGGATAATGTGCAGATTTACGAAGAACGCAAAGAGAATGGTCAGTGGCTGAAATCCATAGAATTTAAGTTGCCGATTATAGAAACAGAGTTTACATTAAGTTTGGACAATGATACACAAAATGAGACGGTAGTATTGCTGTCAAGGGTTTCTGAGTAAAATGCCGAAAACAAACTAATAATATCAAAACAATACGGAGGTTTCCTTTAATGATACTTTTGCAACCGATTTTATACTGTCTTCTGTTCACCGTTTTAGTAAAGTTTGCTGCAGGAAACAATGCGGTGAACGCACTGTATTTTTACCCGAAAGCGGTACAAAATCGTGCTGTTGAGTTGGGTTTGTCCAACCGTGTAACAATAGACAGACGTTTCAGACATTTTATGATTGCGCTCTTTATCGACATGGCTGCGGCACTGCTGCTGATCATCGGGCTGTGGAACCGTGTTTCCGACTTCGGCACGGCGTACTTGCAGGCACTGCTGTTTCTGGAAGTCTTGAACTGGTACGACGGAATAGTTATCGACAAGCTTTGGGTCGGACACAGCAGGTTTTGGGCAATACCAAAACTAAAACATCTGCCGTATGTGCAGACATGGCGGCAGATGTTTAAAAAGCGACTGTTTCTGAGCCTTGTATGGGCAGTGGTTGCGGCAATCGCCGCCTTGACAGTCGTTCTGATTTTCTGAATTTTCTGAAAATTTCGGAATTTTATTTAAATTGAAGCAGAACTTGCAAAAGATTGCAAGGGTGCAAAAAAAGAGGGGACATATGCGCTGTGCCGTAAATGTCAATCCTCATCGGAAAAATCCGTTATAGATTTTGTAGGCGACTGAACATTTTTAAGCTTGCGCTGAATCTGGCGTGTGCGAACACCCACAAGCTTGTCAAGCTCTTTGTTTGCTTGGTCAAGTCTTTGCTGAGTAAGCACAAGCACGTCGTTAAACTTGTCAAACTCCTGCTTAACCGATCCCAATACCTCCCAAACCTCTGCACTGCGCTTTTGTACCGCAAGGGTTTTAAATCCCATTTGCAGAGAGTTAAGCAACGCTGCCATCGTGCTCGGGCCTGCTATATTAACCTTATATTCACGCTGGAGAATCTCAACAAGTCCGCGGTTTACAACCTCACTGTAAAGTCCCTCAAACGGCAAAAACATTATTGCAAATTCGGTCGTGTTCGGCGGGTCGATATACTTGTCGCGAATATCCTTTGCCTCATTTTTTATGGTGGTAACAAGCAACTTGGCGGCTGCGTCGATTTTATCTTTGTCGCCCTCGTCAATTGCGTCACGCAAGGCGGCATAAGTAGTGCCGGGAAATTTTGAATCAATCGGCAAATAGATAAATCCGTCATCCTCGGCAGGAAGCTTTATTGCAAATTCAACCACATTTTTAGAACCCTTTTTGGTTGCAACATTCTCGTCGTATTGTTCGGGTGAAAGAATTTCGGAAAGTATACTTCCAAGCTGGATTTCTCCCAAAATGCCTCTTGTTTTTACGTTTGAAAGCACCTTTTTCAAATCACCGACGCCAACCGCAAGGTTCTGCATTTCTCCGAGTCCTTTGTAAACCTGTTCAAGGCGTTCGTTGACAAGAGAAAACGACTTGTTCATTTTTTCTTCAAGGGTTTTCTGAAGCTTTTCGTCAACGGTTTTTCTCATCTCCTCAAGCTGACGGTTATTGTCATTTTGGAGATACTGCAACCGTTTTTCCATTGACTGACGTATGTTTTCGAGTTTTTGCTCGTTTTCAAGAGAAAATGTTTTCATTCGCTCCTCAAGCTGCGACATCTTCTCTGATTGTTGCTGTGAGAAACTGCGCTGATTTTCAACAAGCATATCCCCCATCGTTTTTATTGATGTTTGCG
>CAVBYX010000030.1:0-30963 GCA_963599905.1 Acutalibacteraceae bacterium | reverse complement strand
CGTTTCAGGTTTATAAGCAATTCCATTTTAACGGATTTTGGTAAAATATGCTCTATTTTTTTACTTTTTATTTGTAGGCTCTTTTTCTCACCCCAACTTTTATTATAGAGCCTATTTTATTTGGAAGGCAAATCCTTGTTAGAGTTATAGTTCCCTATTTATTCTTGGTATGGTATAATAGACAGCATAGAAATTTTAACATATTGGACGTTATAGTTCCCTATTTATTCTTGGTATGGTATAATCGTCGTCTCAAGTGTTGCAAATGCGATAATGTTATAGTTCCCTATTTATTCTTGGTATGGTATAATATAAGAGCAATAATACTACCACTAAAGATTGTTATAGTTCCCTATTTATTCTTGGTATGGTATAATCTCGGCTAGAGGCATACGCCAGCTGACCGAGTTATAGTTCCCTATTTATTCTTGGTATGGTATAATTACAGTTTCGGTATCATAATCTCCTCCAATGTTATAGTTCCCTATTTATTCTTGGTATGGTATAATGGTTTTTACAATATCCGTTGTAGAATCACTGTTATAGTTCCCTATTTATTCTTGGTATGGTATAATTAAGAAACAAACTCTATAACAGTAAACATGGTTATAGTTCCCTATTTATTCTTGGTATGGTATAATAATTATCATGGGCTCTACATAGAGCTTAAGGTTATAGTTCCCTATTTATTCTTGGTATGGTATAATAATTCCCTCCATCCTATACGCACCTTTCTAGTTATAGTTCCCTATTTATTCTTGGTATGGTATAATTTATAATATTGTTACAGCACAAGATTAAGGGTTATAGTTCCCTATTTATTCTTGGTATGGTATAATCAAATAAGCCTGTTTAAGCCTGTATGGCAAGTTATAGTTCCCTATTTATTCTTGGTATGGTATAATCAGTGGCGGCAACTTTAGCTTTACTCTCGCGTTATAGTTCCCTATTTATTCTTGGTATGGTATAATGAAAACGCATTGTTACTGCGTGGAGTATTTGTTATAGTTCCCTATTTATTCTTGGTATGGTATAATAGGACAGAAGAATCCCGCATAAACATTATGTTTATGCGGGATTCTTCTGTTTAAAAACAAGTATAAATTTGCATAATTTTAGCTGATTTTTCCGTTTTAAAAAATTGTCAGCTGTTCAAAAACAGGCACTTCTTCCGGAATAAAATTTCCGATAATTAACTCCATTTTTTCATACTGCTTCTCAGTTATAACAAGCATTCTCACAGAACCGTTGTCAGGCTTGTTGTTTTTTATTCTTTGTTTATGTTTTTCAACATCATCCATTCCGTTGCATATTCGTGCGTAAACAGAAAATTGAATCATAAAAAATCCGTCTTTTAAAAGGAAATTTCTAAATTGCGTAGCGTTTCTTCTTTGGGTCTTAGTTTTGACAGGCAAGTCAAAAAATACAAGTATTCTCATAAATTTATTCATATCTGTGTTGTTCCAAATCAATAAGCTTCGGCAAAGCAAGGTTTTTTCGTTTATCTGAGAACCAACCGGATAAACTCTGTATGGTAAGTTCTATACCTCTTGCACAGGCAAAAAGCTTGTTATCAACTACAACATCGGAATTTAGCAAATTGAGAATTGACGCTTTTTCCGCAGTGGTAAGCTCTTCATCAGGCAGGCCTTTTCCAACATACAAATCCACAAGAGGGCGGTATGGTTCAATTATATCGTCTGCAAGATTAAAATTATTTAATGTGCTTTTATGGAATATTCCAAGTGACGGTTCATAACCGTAAACAACAAGGTATTTAGCAATTGTACTTCTCAGAACAGCGTAACCGTAGTTTAATTTTGCATTGATATTGTTATCTTGAGTTCTGGTAAAATTTTTTCCAAAAAGCAATTTAAAATATTTAGAAGCGGCAACCGCCTCCATATTATCGGAATCACCGGATTTAACACATAATTTTAACCGGTCAATTTCCGTCCATTCACTTTTACCAAGCAACTTAAGCGCCGTTGCCTGATTCTCAATTTTTTGACAAACAATTTGCTTCCACAGCTGTTTCTTGTTTGGCTGCGTCATATCAAGCTGGTTTTTCAAAACCGTAAAATGCCTTGAATGTCTTAAAAGGGGTAAAAATGTACTGCACGGTTGATGCTTTTTGTCAGTAACGTAAAATGTAATTGCATATTCAGACAATTTTGCCAACAAATATGAATTCATATTTATCTGCATATTATCCAAAGCAATGCACTCAATATCTTCAAGGGGAACTTTGTGTGTTTCACCGTTGTCAATAACAAGCTGTTCGTTTTTTACTGACAGTCTTGCAGGATTTGTCAAAAACAAAACTCTGTATCCCATTATTTAAACCTTTGTCTTCTTTCTTTATTTACCTTGAATTTATTACCAAGAAAATCAACCTGATATTTTTCGATTGAAAGCAGAGTTTTTGCACCCAAACTGCAGGAATAGGAATTATCGTGGTTTATAACAGTAAACGCTCCGCTTGAAATATTGACGCTCTTGAAATATACAAATTCCTCCTTGGTTGAATACGTGCTTGCCAACTTACTTTCCTTATTTCTTAAAGAAAATGTCATATCCTTTTTTGAAATAACTTTTATTAAATCATTTTTATACAATGAGAACAAAAAGTCATTGTCATTCATTTCTTTCCATTGTTCGTATGGTTTGTGCGCTACAATCGCCTTGTTCGGGAGTTCTGATTTTATGGTGTCAGTCACATAAATAGGTACAAGATAATATCCTTCACCATCAATATAGAAAACATCGGTACGAACAATTGAATCATTCTTTGCATATGCAGTGCCTCCCTGTATCGGCACTACACTTGTTGCCCTTTCAATAAGCTTTACCTTTTTTACAAGAGGACCTTTTGTTCCGTCACTCTTGGGCTTATTAAACCCTTCTTGAAATGCCTTTGAAGCATCTCCGTTAAACTCAATAAGTTTTTGCTTTAAAGCATTATAAAGAAGAGTATCGTCTTTAGGATTATAGTATTTATCAATCTCACCATTTTTTAATTTGAGCTTTTTTATGTCGGTTTTACTTATCAAATAGCTTATTTCATTCTCAACAACAAGCTTCCTTGCTGTATCCTGATGAGCCGCTCCGGTAACTTTGCGTTTTGGCATTCGGGAAACAAATATCGGGTTAACAGCTTCATCATTGCAATAATTCGGGAACGGTTTTTCACGCAAAATTCTTGTGGGATTGTTTGAACATCTCATTATAAGCTCTTTTGTGAAGTAAGGATACGGCAATGGAAATCTGTCAAAGACTTCTCCCGTTTCAGAATCTACATTTTTGATTTTGCCGTTAATTTTTACAGTATTCTCATTCTCGGTAAACTTTGAATAATTTGTAATTTTCTGAATCATACCCGGAGTAATACATGCAATAACAGCGGCGTCAACTGCGTGAGGCATATCGCCGTCTGCACGAACTTTTGGGATTCCCCACCTTTTTCTTACATAAGAAGTTATCTTTCCGTTTACAGATGTAACAACGTTCTTTCTTCCTTTATTATTGGGAGCAAATTCAAGATAGTTTTTTATGTAATTAAGCAAAAATCTTGACAAATACTGAGTATCCTGCAAATTTCGGTCTTTAAATGCCTTGTCATCTTCGCTTATTTTCTCTTTGAGAAGATTTTGCTTTTTACGAAACGGAAGATTGGAATTTTCTACCCACACTCTGAATTTGTCGGCTTTGGCTCCGTAAAGATACTGTAAGGGCAATTTATTGCCTTTATTCCTGTTTTCTGCGGATTTTACAAGAATTTTATTATTATATGTATCGTCAAAGCTTTTGCTGTACGGAATAATATGGTCAATCTCTGCATAACCGCTTTCAAAAAGTCTTGTTATTTCAATTTTTGTTCCCGAATAAGGGCAGATGCCGTCTTGCTGCTCCCACAGTTTAAGTTTTACAATATCCTGACCTCCCGGAGAAATAATATGGAACTCATTTATTAAGCGTTCTTTAATATATTCATTAAATTTATAATTTTCATTATATTCTTTTTTAATTTCATTTCTGTCTTTAAAATTTTTAGAAAGTTCTCTTGCAAGTTCAATATTAATATAGGAAGGACTTTCTCCCATTTCACGAATTACCGCATTGACAATCTTTATTGTCTGGGAAACGGCACGCCTTACAACCGGATTTACTATATCATCAAGTTCAGGTGCTTTTGCAGGAAGAAACTTATTTAATTTGTTTTCACTGCTGTCAGGAACATATCCCGCTGCTTGTACAGCGTCGCTGTAAATCATTCCTTTTTCCAGGAAGGGTATAATTTTATTTAATGCTTTAATCGAAAGATTTCCGAATTTTTTGAATGTGGGAACAGTTAATGCAATCTTTATTTCCGTTTCAGAAAAGTCCTTTCCTTTCAAACATTTTGAGATTTTTGCATCGTATTTATTGACAGTCAGAGCAGATGCCATATCATTCTTTTTGCCGATCGTCCACTCGGCAAAAGCAGCACCAAAAGCTTTTTTCAATTGGTGATATGCGCTCAAGTATGTAAATTTGGTTTTCTTCTCGGTAGATTCGTAATCATCATTTTTATATGAAATGTTAAACAGTTCATTTTCAGCAAGGTTAAGTGCTTTCCTTATATGATAATAAGTGATATTGTTCTTATCAAAAGCAAGCTTAATTACACACTTTTTTTCAATTTCGGTAAGAAATCTTTTTTCTGAATGCGTTGCAATTTTCAAAGCATTAACTTTGCATAGAAGATTAAAATATTCAAAAGAAAACGACGCCTTTGGTGCTCTCGGCTCACCTTTTTCAAGCGTGCATTTGCCGACCATCTTTTCAATCTGATTGCCTCTGTAAGGGCTGTCACCTCCCGGACCGTCATCAAACATTCTTTGGGAAAGATAAATTTCAAGGTATTTTTCTTCAAATTCCTTTGCGGCATAAATATTTCCGAATGTTCTTTGCTGATTAAAAATATACTTTATCTCACTTTCATAATCAGAACGGAAAAATGTTTTTGAATAACCGGATTCATCATTTCTTTTTTTATGCAGGAACTCCTGGTCTTTGTAAAGCATTTCACCTATTGTGCGGTAATTTTTTTCTTGCATAAGCTTCTGATTTTTTGTCACAGCCTTTAAAAGCTTACCCGAGTCTGATTTACTGTCATTTGAATCGGCTTTTCTGTTAGACCTAAAACCTCTTCTTTGACTGAGATGAATCAAAAGACGGATAAACTCGCCCTTATCAAGCGGCTTATCAAGCGCTTGATATCTGATTTCATAAATATCCGTCAATCCCCTTACATTGTATAAGTCATTAATATATTGCAAATCAACATTCATATATGAACAGATAAGGTTTTTTATTCTCTCTTTTCTGAATTGTTTTCTCCTTGTTGTTCTTCTTAATCCTCGATTCATTCTTCTCGGAAGTGCAAGCGAAGCACCTGTTTTTGGTTGTTCTGCCGCTTCAAACACTCTTGAGCCCAATGAATGAATTTTAAACGGTTCATCGTTTTTATCTAAAAGCATAACAGCGTGTCCTACTGACGCTATACCACAATCAAGTCCAAGCATGTAACCCATAAAAACCTCCGAAAAATATTTATATAAAAGATAATGCTCTGTCCCAAAAAAGGACAGAGCATTAGAGCTTTGCGGTTTACTACCTTATCATAGCAACCTAATTATTCTTGGTATGAAATAATTTGAATTAATGTTATCACAAAACTGTATTGTTGTCAATACTTATGAACTAACAAATTTACTGTCCATATTTTCAATATAACATATATGCACAATTATTTCAATATTAACAGTATTTTTTTATTGTAAGTTTGTTAAGATTCAGTTACACATTATGAATTAAAACATAGTGCATAGTACTCGCCTCTAAGGTGTCGGAAGACACATTTCCCACTATAAAAGCCAACATTAACTTTTGACGGCTATATTTTACTTTTGGCTATGTTTTTATTCAATTATTCAACCTCAACAAGCTTTTTGTTCACTCTGTTTGTTACATCAAGATAATACGCAAGGTCTGCTGCAGACAGTTCGCCCTCATCAACAGCGTCGATTTTCTTGGTAAAATCGTTATAATCATTCAAAAGCTCGCTGTATTTTGAAAGCATGGTAATGTCATTTGCATCATAATTTTTCATAAAGTCAACATATTTATCCATAAATTCTTCATACTCATCCATCATTTCTTTGAACGATGAAGATACCTCTTCATTTTCGGATTCTTCTGCCTTTGAACTCTCTTTTTCGGAACTTTGTTCATTTTTACTCTCTTCTGTTTTTGATTTTTCGGTTTCAGACTTGGAATCGGCAGCGCTTGATTTATCTGAAATTTTCGATACAGCCGATGTTGTGCTCTGCGCATCATTTTTTGAGCTGCTGTTTTTTCCGCAAGCCGACAAGGACACTGCCATAATAACAGCTAGTGATATTGCTGCCGCTGCAAATAATTTCTTTTTTTTCATAGTTATACTCTCCTTAAAAAATAAAATTAATAACCAAATCATTAAACAAACACTACATACGGAATTATTAAAATCAGACCCACCAAGGTCAGAATTGTCGCAAGAGATTTAGTCGGGGATTTGATAACTCCCTTTCTGAACAAAACGGCTGAGATAAACAGCAGGGTTTGCAATGCGGCGATTATTGCAACAATTAAATATTTTGACGAATGTCCGAGTTGAGAAAAGTGACCCATTGCGATCAGTCCGCATATAATCGCTCCGATGATTGCGACAATGCCAAAACCGCTTTTCCGGTAAGCCTCATCGGCTTTTTTCTTTTCCGATTCGCGTTCTTTTTCGTCTTCTCTTTCCCATTTTTTATATTCGATTTCTTTGTAAGTATCCGCTCTGATGCGTTCAACTTCAACCGCATCACCATAGATAACAACCTCGCTTGAACCACAGTACGGACAATGCAAAGTTTTGTTACTGCCGTCGGCTGTCATCACACCTCCGCATTCTTTACACTTTAATCGAATCCGTTGGGTTTTATCGTTATCTGCAATTCTTGAACCGCAAGACCGGCAAAATGCGGAACCGTCCGCATTTTTATCCCCGCATTTATTACAAAACACAATATTTCCCTCCTGTATAATTTATTTTATTATAACATATTATCCTTATTAAAGCAATACTTTCCTTTCTAATTTATTTATTTTTATCCTTTTAAAAGATAATATTATTTTGGTGATTAAAATGCTTAATTTAAAAGCAATCGGCAACAGACTTAAAAAATGCAGAAAAGCAAAAGGTTACACACAAGCACAACTTGCGGAAATTATTGATATTTCAACAATTCATATGTCACATCTCGAAACGGGTTCTGTTGCAATGTCACTTGAATGTATGATAAAAATATGCAATGCACTTAAAATTTCTCCTGATGATTTGTTGATTGGTGAATTTAAACTTAACAATAACGCCACAACAAAACTGCTTGCCGAAATAACCGAAAATCTAACTTCGGATGAAAACAAATTGCTGATTGATTTTGCTCTTCTGCTAAATAAAAACAAGCCTAACAGAAATTAAAAAAACCGACAGATTACAAAATTGTATCTGTCGGTTTTATTATTTTGCGAAAATCTCAACACGGTGGGAGCGTGCAACGAGCACCCACAAGACTAATCTGCTCCTAAGAAACGATTTTTTATTCAACTCATTTAAATCAGTTAATTTCACACTTCTTATATGCAAGCGGAATACAATCTATCAAATCCGTGGGCAACATGGAGATTTTACCGGATTTTTCTGCCGCAATATCTCCCGCAAGCCCGTGAAGATACACAGCCGCAGAAGCGGCATCAAACAATTCCGCTCCCTGAGCAACAAGAGAAGCTGTCATTCCGGCAAGCACATCGCCGCTGCCGCCGGTTGCCATTCCCGAGTTTCCTGTCGGATTTATCAAGGTTCTTCCGTCTGGTGAAGCAATTACAGTTCCGGCGCCCTTTAATACGGTTACAACACCGAATTTCTCCGAAAAAGACTTTGCGGTTATTTCTCTGTTTTGATTGACCTGTTTTGTGCTTAAATCCACAAGGCGTGCCATCTCGCCCGGGTGCGGCGTTATAATGATTGGTGCTTTGGCGGATTTTAATACATCTGTATTTTCACAAATACAATTGAGGGCGTCTGCGTCTAAAACCACAGGCTTTTTGCAATTTTCCGCAAAAGAATTAACTATTGATTTTGTATCATCACATACAGAAAGTCCGCAACCTATTAAAACCGCACTCGACTTGTAAGCTTCTCCAAGCAAAAAATCTAAATTTGAAGCGGATATTTTTCCGCTAGCAGTCTCTTCAAGCGGAAAATAAACGCTTTCCAAAATTTGTGAAGCCGCAATCGGATAAATACTCTTCGGCAAAGCCGTCTTCAACAATCCCAGTCCGCATCTTAATGCCGACTTGCCTGCCATTATCGCCGCTCCAGCCATTCCGTAGCAACCGCAAATGCATAAAAGAGAGCCGAGCGTGCCCTTGTTGGCATCGTCGGGGCGGTTAAAAACAGCCTTTTTTACTGTATTTATGTCTGAAACCCGCATAAAATCAACCTACGTTTCTGTTGTAAAACAGCTTAATTACAATGTCCTTTTTAAGATACGGCTTCATTCCCTTAAGAATTTGTTCGTTCGGAGAAAATATCAACAAACATTTTCCGTACGCGGGACTGTTAAATACCGCATAATAATTTTCGTCCTTTGCGTCAACGTCTCTTGCGGCAATAAACGTTTTGGTAAAACGTATATTATTGATTATGTCTTCGTTTTTTTCAAGCTTATCAATCTCTCGGATAGGAACTTTGCAGACCTTCTTGCGTTTGCGAAGCGAAATTATCTTTGAAATTTCAAGCTCATCGCCCGCAACCGAATATTCAAAATCTACCTTTTGTGAAGAAAAAACATACCAAACTAGGTATATTCCGCCTAAGAACAAAAACAAACCTACGTAAATCATATATGAAGTAATTACGTAAGCAAGCATAATACAAATTACGGGAACTGTTATCAAAAGTAAAACAGCAACTATTTTTATAATGAGATTTTTAGGTTTATTTTTACGTTTTACTACCTGTTCGTTAAAGCCTTCCAATTTTGATTCTCCTTAAACAATATATTTCATTTATCACGGCACATCAAATACCGAATTTACAAACGGGAATAAAATATCAAAAATCAGTTTCGTTAATATATTTCAAGGTTTCCTATTCCCGAAGAAACCTCTATGTTACAACCGCCGTTGCCAAAAATATAATATTCTCCGCTTTTGGTATATCCGTCCGCAACCAGTCTTCCGAGTCCTTTTGAAAATTTCACCTTGGCGCCCTTGTTTTTATCAAGATTGAGGGTGATTTTTCCCGTGCCTGTTTTGATTTTAACATTCTCCATAGTAACCCTGTCAATATTTATATTTGCAACACCGGTGCTTATTTCCGTATCTGCATTTGACGGAACCTCAACAGTTAAATTTTTGTCTGAATTAAAAATATGCTCAAAATTCAAACCGGATTCACTGAATTTGATTTTCAACGTCCTGTCTTCAATATACCAATGCAGTTTTTCGGAATCGGTAAGGTCATTCCGATCCTCGCTTACAGACAGTTCCTCGGAATCGCTCGATTTTATACTCACCTTGCCGATTACCCAGTTGATGTCTATCTTGTCAATACTTTCGGCTTGATATGTAAAATTACCGGATTTGTAATTATCGGAACTTTCGGATTTCGATTCGCCGATGTTGATATTGATGCCGTCACAACTTGTAAAGAGCATTGCGGAAACAACCAAAATCAGCGCAAGTGTAAGCTTAGCCTTTTTCATAACAAACAGCCCTCCTATTTTTTATTAAAACTACAAATACGGTTATGTTCAACGCTGCTTTTAACGGATTTTCTGACCTCAGCTTTAAGGCGCTCAAGCGGAGTGTCTTTTTTTTCGATAATCTCATTGGGAGTCAGCTTTTTCGGTGTAAGGTTTGAAGCACCGCTTTGCGAATGCATTCTTATAACAATATTTTCATGTTGAATGAGAGCAAATAACTGGCTGAGCGACTGGCACTCATCAACGGCTTTTAAAAGCTGAGCTTTTGATTTTTTTTTGTAACCGCTCACGCCGATGTTTTTCACCCAATCGTCCTCCCTTTAAAATTTGTCGAAAAAACAAAAATATACAGATATATTATACTTAATTCGCACAATATTTTCAATACCGTTTTTTACATTCATTGTTTACATATTTTTAATTATATGTTATGCTCATTATATATCAAGTGCGGATGTTCCCCGCTTCGGATGCGGCAGGAAATCAGTCGGAATTTAATCGAGCCAAAGCTCAGCGTTGCCTTGATTTAAATGATTTAGGAATGGAGTATTTAAAATGAAAAAAATATTATGTCTTTTATTGAGCGGTACCGTTGCTCTAAGCGTTTTGCTGTGCGGCTGCGGCAGCAACGATTCTTCATCACAAAGTTCTGAATCGTCACAATCGGTTGAACCTACCGACACAAAAGTTAAAACAACGGGATCAAAAATACATATTAACGACAGCACGCTCGGAGATATATGGATAAGCGAGCTTGACGGTGTTCCTATAAACAAACTTGATAACAATAATTTCACATCGGATAACAGTTTTAAATATTACAGCGAAAACGGAAAGTCCGCTTCAAAAGAAGGTATTGACATCTCTTCTTACAGCGGCGACATTGACTGGGACAAAGTTAAACAAGGCGGCATTGATTTTGTAATGGTAAGATTGGGCGGAAGAGGGTACGGAGATGACGGTTCTCTTTATACCGACGAAAGAGCCGTTAAGTATATCAACGGAGCAAAAGAGGCAGACCTTAAGGTCGGTGCATACTTCTTCTCTCAGGCAACCACAAACGACGAGGCAGTTGAAGAGGCTTCGTACGTAAAAGAAATTCTCGGTGACATCAAGCTTGACTATCCGGTCGCTTATGATTGGGAAATTATCAAAGACGACGACGCAAGAACGGACTCTGTTTCCGCCAATCAGGCAACTCAATGCGCAAAGGCATTTTGTGAAAAAATAAAAGAATACGGATACAAACCGATGATTTATTCACCGAGCAGAGAGCTGTATTTTAAATACGACCTGTCACAGCTTTCGGATTTTGATATATGGTACTGTGAATATGCCGATGTACCGACGTTTTACTATCAGTTTTCAATGTGGCAGTACTCATCCACAGGAACGGTTGACGGAATCGAAGGTTCTGTTGATTTGAATATATGCTTCACAAACGTTGCAGACTACGACTGATAAAACAGATAATAAAGGAACAGGATTATTATGAAAAAAATAGCGAGTTTTACAATAAATCACAATACTCTTAATCCGGGCGTTTACGTTTCCCGAATTGACGGAGACATTACAACCTATGATATGAGGTTTATCAAACCGAACACTCCCCCGTTTTTACCAAATCCCGTTATGCACACAATCGAACACCTTTTTGCCACATATGCAAGAAACAGCAAATATTCCGAAAACGTAATATATTTCGGCCCCATGGGATGCAGAACAGGATTTTATTTTCTCGTAAGGAATTTAAGTGATGAACAGGCACTCGAATTGATTAAAGAGACAATAAAAAAATGTTCCGAGCACAAGGGAGAGATTCCGGGAACGACTGCAATTGAGTGCGGAAATTACAAAGAACACGACAAAGAGGGAGCAAAAATTGCTCTGAAAGAATATTACGATTTGTTGAAAGATTACGCAATCAACAACTTACAGTATAATTAATTATAAGAAATATTGTGTATTATCACTTTTCTTATTTGTTACTGACTGACAATTGTGTCGATTATCACGATATTTATTTCTCTTATTGAAATTTCGTTACAATTTGTTATAATTATACCATAGACTTTGTTACAAAAATGTAACGGTTAATGAGATAGGAGAATTTATTTTGGAAACCAAATTCATCGGCATAGACGGCTTTAATGAAATTGAAGATTTGCGTACCACAAAAAAGTTGCCAAATCGTAAAGCTGAACTTAACACAGCTCAAAAGACGGTTCGTTTTGTGAAGAGAGCCGCAAAACTCTATAAGCAGTCCGCAAAATCCGATTCTGAAAAGAAAAAAACCGTAACAAAATCCCATCCCGCAAAATTCGTAAAGAAAACAGCTCCGAATGTTGTGTCAATCACAGCCTCGGACAAGAATTATAATGAAAATAATCGGGGAAACTTCGGCAAATTTAACGGCTCTGTCAAAAAGTCCGTTACAGGCACAGCAACCCGAAATAACGCTAAATATGCACACATTGCTCCAAGCGACACCTACCGCACTCATACGCTTATAAAAAGAAGGGCGGTACTTGCCGGCGTTGCCTGTCTTACTACGATTATGATTTCGTGCGTCACCGTTGCAAGTGCTCTGGACAGCACAAACGGTGTTCACGACACTGTACAAAATCAAACAATCCAATCAAGCGGCAGTCAAACGGATTCCGAAATATCGCAGGTCTTTTCTGACAACTATGCTTATATGGCAACGAATGACGAAACAGACAGCTTGAATTATCAGGAAAGCGTTATCAATCCCGAGATTATGTTAAACTCAGGTTTTGCAGGACTCTATATTGACGGAGAGCTGATTGGCGCAACAAATCATATAGATGAACTTAAATCCGCTCTTGATAAAGTTTTGACCGACTATCGTGCGGATTATGACGAAGAAACCACAACGGAATTTGCAAATAAGGTTGAGGTTAAAGCGGGTAGCTTTAACAACAGCGAACTTATGAGCGTTGATGATATTATGGCGGCAGCCGACGGTAAATTCTCGATTTCGCTTTCAACCGATATGGTATACAATACCGAGTTGGCTTATGATACCGAAACTGAATATGACGACACCGAAAATGCTTCTTACGAAAAAGTAAAAACAGAGGGCGAAAACGGCGAGGCTCAGGTAACAATCAGAACTACCTTTGTTGACGGCGTACAAACCGACGCAGTTGTCAGCGATACAAAGGTAATAAAAGAAGCTACGAACGAAGTAATCGTTAAAGGCTCAAAGGACGGCGTTGCCGACACAAGCGCTTCGGATTCTTCATCGGGTTCCTCGTCAGGTCAATTCATTTGGCCTCTTCCCTACACGCACACACTTACAAGCTACTTTGAGTGGCGATGGGGTACAATGCATTGGGGAATTGATATTTCCGACGGAGGCGTATACGGACAACCGATTATTGCAGCCGACGGAGGAACAGTAACCTTTGCCGGCAACACAGGCGGCGGTTACGGTAACTTTGTAATAATCGACCACGGTAACGGCTATCAAACAATTTACGGTCACGCAAGCGAGCTTGCGGTAACAACAGGTCAGTCGGTTTCGCAAGGAGACACTGTTGCATATGTAGGCTCAACCGGAAATTCAACAGGGCCTCATCTCCACTTTGAAATTGTTGAAAACGGAGAAAAGGTTAATCCGCTCAATTTTGTAAGCTGATATTGATTTACATTTTATCCTCCCGAATAATCGGGAGGATTTTTTATCGAAAAACTCCGCCAAAAAGGAGGAAATCGGCATTACGTTATAAAACAAAACACCCGGTACTCCGGGCGTTTGCATTAATGCCGATGCAATCTCAGATAATCTTCAATTCTCTTCCTCATCCTCAGACAAATTCTCAAGCGCAACTCTTACCGCTTCCACGACAAAAGCGGAGAATGTACATTCTGTTCCGACTATTGCCTTTTCAACTTCTTCTATTACTTCGTTCGGGAATCTGATACTTTTGCTTGTGGACTGTGGAACCTTTGGAATTTTAAACTTTTTCATAATGAACTCCTGTGCTGCTTTTTTTAGACCGGAGAGGATACTCCGCCTAATCGGCGGGGACACCTGCACTGCGTTATAATTCATATCAAAACCCCGGTGCACACTCACCGCTTTCAAAACGGAGAGCATTTGCACTTAGGATATAATACTATTTTATTATATTTTTTATAAAAATGTGTGTTCCTTTTTGTAACACACAATGTATTGCATAATCACTATATTAGTGCTATAATTATTTTTAGACAAAAAAATCAAGAAAAGAGGTATAATTTATGACATTTGGAGAATATATTTACGAAAAAAGAAAAAAAAGCGGTCTTACAATTCGTGACCTGTCAAAAATAACGTCGGCATCTCCATCGTATATAAGCGGAATCGAAAGAGGAGTACGCACCGCACCCAACAGCGAAATTCTTAAAGAATTTTCCGATGCGTTCTCATTAAGCAACGAAGAAAAAGCAATAATGATGAACCTGGCGGCAGAGACAAAAGCAACGCCTACCGTCCCGAGCGACTTAATACCGTACATAAACGAAAATAAAATTGTTCATAAAGCAATAAGAACCGCAATGAGGAACAATGTATCGGATGACGAATGGAAAAAATTCATTGAACATATTGCAACCGTAACCCCCAAAAAATGCGTTTAACTGAGTAACGGCTGACGAAATCCCGTCAGCCGTCTTTGTTACTTAAACATATACTGAGCCGTGTCCATAATACTTTCAAACGTTTTATATGCCTTATTTGCTTTCTTTTTGAACTTAGGATTATCATCAACGGCTTTTTTTCCCACATAACCTACGGCAACGCCCGCAGCCAAACCTATGGCAGCTCCTTTTACCATATTAACCATCGGATTTGCAGTCATTTTTTCATCTCCTTTAAATATACCGCCAAATCGGCGGAAGTTTATTTGACAAGAAAAACATCTTGCTTTATTATTATTTGCGAATTAAAATATAATAAACAGATTTTAATAAAAACGGAGTGATAAATCTTGGCAAAACTGAACCTTGTGCTTGTTGAACCCGAAATTCCGCAAAACACCGGAAACATAGCACGAACCTGTGCGGCAACCGGAGCCCGACTTCACCTTGTTAAGCCGCTCGGATTTGCAATTGACGACAGAAAGCTGAAACGTGCGGGGCTTGATTACTGGCATTTTCTCGATATTACATATTATGAAAACATTGACGATTTTTTTGAAAAAACAAAGGGAGTAAAATATTTCTTTTTTTCAACAAAAGGAACTCACCGCCATTCGGATGTTGAATTTCCCGACAACTGCTATCTTTTGTTTGGCAAAGAAACCAAAGGTTTGCCGGAAGAACTGCTGCTAAAACATCCCGACAGCACACTGAGAATCCCGATGATAGACGAAGCACGCAGCCTGAACCTTTCAAATTCGGTTGCGATTGCGGCTTATGAGGTGCTCAGACAATGGGATTATCCGGAATTGCTCAACAAGGGCGAGCTTCACAACCACAAGTGGAGCGAAGCGGAAAATAATTAACGATTTTTTGTTTTTTCTCTTTTGGCAATATAACTCATATCCATAAAAAATTGCAGATTTCTATTGATAAAAATCATATTTTGATATATAATAATTTTGTACGTGAAAATACTAAATTTTTACAATATTCTTCTAAGACGAAAGGATTGAACTTAATGAAACTTAACAAAGTTACAGTTGACGACATTAATGTAAAAGGCAAAAGAGTACTTGTTCGTGTTGATTTCAACGTACCGCTCAAGGACGGCGTTATCACAAACGACAACCGTATTACGGCTGCTCTTCCGACAATCAAGAAGCTTGTTGCCGACGGTGGCAAGGTCATCCTCTGTTCACACCTCGGCAAGCCGAAGAACGGTCCCGAAGCAAAGTTTTCACTCGCTCCTGTTGCAGTAAGACTTTCGGAGCTTTTGGGCAAAGACGTTGTTTTTGCCGATGACGACAACGTCGTAGGCGAAAACGCCAAGAAAGCCGTTGCCGAAATGAACGACGGCGACGTTGTACTTCTTCAGAACACTCGTTTCAGAAAAGAAGAGACAAAGAATCTTGAGCCGTTCTCAAGCGAGCTCGCTTCTCTTGCAGATATTTTCGTTATGGACGCTTTCGGTTCCGCTCACCGTGCTCACTGCTCAACGGCAGGTGTTACAGACCACATCAAGAATACCGCAGTAGGTTACCTTATGCAGAAAGAAATCAACTACCTCGGCAATGCCGTTGAAAATCCTGTTCGTCCGTTTGTTGCTATCCTCGGCGGCGCAAAAGTTGCAGACAAGCTTAACGTTATCTCTAACCTTCTTGAAAAGTGCGACACACTTATCATCGGCGGCGGTATGGCTTATACATTCCTCAAAGCTCAGGGCAAAGAAGTAGGTCTTTCGCTTGTTGACGATACAAAGCTTGACTATTGCAAAGAAATGATGGCAAAAGCCGAGAAACTCGGCAAAAAGCTTCTCCTCCCTGTTGATACAACTATTGCGGCAGGTTTCCCTGACCCAATCGACGCACCGATTGACGTTAAGGTTGTTGACGCTGACAACATTCCGGCAGACATGGAAGGTCTTGACATCGGCACAAAGACTCAGCAATTGTTTGCAGACGCTGTAAAGAACGCAAAGACAGTTGTTTGGAACGGTCCTATGGGCGTATTTGAAAACCCAACTCTTGCAAAGGGCACAATTGCTGTTGCAAAGGCTCTTGCAGATACAGACGCTACAACAATCATCGGCGGCGGCGACAGCGCAGCTGCTGTTATTCAGCTTGGCTTTGCTGACAAGATGAGCCATATCTCAACAGGCGGCGGCGCTTCTCTTGAGTATCTTGAGGGCAAGACTCTTCCGGGCATTGCAGTAATCGCTGACAAATAATTTTGAAAGGCTGAATAAAAATGGATAAGACTAAAAGAAAAGCCGTTATAGCCGGCAACTGGAAAATGAATAAAACACCAAGCGAAGCAAAAGAGCTTCTCACAGCCATTGTTCCTTCGGTTAAGGACGCTGACTGCGAAGTTATCGCTTGTGTTCCGTATGTAGACCTCAGCGTTGCTCTTGAAGTAACAAAGGGTACAAATGTTAAAATCGGCGCAGAAAACTGCCACTGGGCAGAAAAAGGCGCATTTACAGGCGAAATTTCAACAGGTATGCTCAAAGAAATGGGCGTTGAATATGTGGTTCTCGGTCACAGCGAAAGAAGACAGTACTTCGGCGAAACCGACGAAACAGTAAACAAGAGAACAAAGGCTGCCCTTGCAGCAGGACTCAAGCCAATCGTTTGTGTCGGTGAGTTGCTTTGGGAGCGTGAATGTGACATCACAGAAGAGGTTATTGCAAGACAGATTAAGCTTGACCTTTTTGATGTAACGGAAGAAGAGGTTCTTAACACAATAATCGCTTATGAACCGGTTTGGGCTATCGGCACAGGCAAAACAGCAACCGCAGAGCAGGCTGAAGAAGTTTGCGGATTTATCCGTGCAACTCTTGCAAAGCTTTATAACCAGGACGTTGCAGACGCCGTTACAATTCAGTACGGCGGTTCAATGAACGACGGTAACGCTGACGAGCTTCTTTCAAAGAAAGACGTTGACGGCGGACTTATCGGCGGTGCTTCACTTGTTGCAGAGAAATTTGCCGCAATTGTAAAGGCTGCAAGCAAATAATTTTAACGCAAAGAGGGCGTACGTTGTACGCCCTTTATAATTCTGTATTGCAAAATTTCTTTTGCGGCAGATATTGACTGCGTTGTTTAGCAATTCATCGGAAAGGATTTTAATTATGAAAAAACCTTTGTTATTAATGATACTTGACGGTTTTGGCATTGGCAAACACGACAACACAAATGCTATTTTTAATGCCAAAAAGCCAAATATAGACAAGCTTTTCTCGTCAAACCCAATCACCCGGATTGGCGCTTCGGGAATGGACGTTGGCTTGCCTGACGGACAGATGGGAAACTCTGAAGTCGGCCATACAAACATCGGTGCAGGCAGAATCGTATATCAGGAGCTTACAAGAATTACAAAGACAATTAACGAGGACAAGCTTAAAGATAACGAAGCCATTGTCGGCGCTATGGACAGCGCACTTAAGAACGGCACCGCACTCCACCTTATGGGACTTCTTTCAAGCGGCGGCGTTCACAGCCATAACACACATCTTTACGGCATTCTTAAACTTGCAAAGCAAAAAGGTCTTGACAAAGTTTACATTCACGCTTTTCTTGACGGACGTGATGTTCCGCCGTCAAGCGCAGCGGAATTTGTTGAAGAGTGTATGAAAGAGACCGAGAAAATCGGCGTCGGTAAAATCGCAACCGTTATGGGCAGATATTATGCAATGGACCGTGACAACCGTTGGGACCGTGTCGAAAAAGCATATGCCGCAATGGTTTACGGTGAAGGCGTTGAAGCCGATTGCCCTGTTTGTGCGATTAAGAACTCATATGCACAGGAAGTTACAGATGAATTTGTTGTTCCTGCTGTAATTAAGGGCGGCGCAACAATTAAGCCAAACGACAGCGTAATTTTCTATAACTTCCGTCCTGACAGAGCAAGAGAAATTACAAGAGCTCTTGTTGACCCGGATTTCAAGGGATTTGAAAGAAAGAACGGCTTCTTCCCTCTCAACTATGTTTGCATGACCCAGTACGACGCTACAATGCCGAATGTAGAAGTTGCTTTCAAGCCTCAAACTCTTGAAAATACACTTGGCGAATACATTTCAAATCTCGGTATGGAACAGCTCAGAATTGCAGAAACAGAAAAATACGCACACGTTACATTCTTCTTTAACGGCGGCGTAGAAAAGCAGTATCCGGGCGAAGACAGAATCCTTGTTAAGTCACCTGCTGTTGCAACTTATGACCTTCAGCCGGAAATGAGCGCATACGAAGTTACAGAGAAACTTGTTCCCGCAATAAAAAGCGGCAAGTATGATATGATTATTCTTAACTTTGCAAACTGCGATATGGTTGGACACACAGGCGTATTTGAAGCCGCAGTAAAAGCTGTTGAGGCTGTTGACACCTGCGTAGGCAAAGTAATTGACGCTGTAAAAGAAACAGGCGGCGTTGCACTTATCACAGCTGACCACGGCAATGCCGATAAGATGATTGACGATGACGGCGAACCTTTCACAGCGCACACAACAAATCCTGTTCCGTTCTGCGTGGTAGGCTATGACTGCGAGCTCAGAGATGGCGGCAGACTTGCCGACATTGCTCCTACAATGCTTCAGATTATGAACCTGCCTCAGCCTGAGGAAATGGACGGCAAAAGCCTTATTAAATAACAAACATATTTCCAATACAATTAATCAATCGCCGCAAGTAAAATACTTGCGGCGGTTTTTTATCGAAACAATTCTCCGTTCTGAAACCAAGAGCATGGAAGCTGAGAATATGCACAAAAAAGATGAAAACTTTTACTTTGTTTTTTGCATTTTTTATGATATACTTATGATAACACCCAAGACGGTATATAATTAAATAAATGCATTTTGTACAATCGGTTACAGTACTGATTTGGAGGGAATTATGGAACTCAAACTTAAAAACATATATAAAAATTTTGGCGAAAAGCAGGTACTGAAAGGCATATCTTTGAACGCCAAAAGCGGCGAAGCATTTGGATTGCTGGGCAGAAACGGCGCCGGAAAAACCACAGCAATTCGTATTTTGATGAATGTTTTTCCCGCAAACGACGGAGAAGTGCTTATTGATGAAAAACCGATTAATTACAATAAGATTGGAATCGGGTATCTTCCCGAAGAACGAGGACTTTACCCCAAAAAGCCGATTATCGACCAGCTTGTTTATTTTGCCCAACTAAAAGGAATGAAGTATGCACCTGCCGTAAAGTCAATTGACAAATGGCTTGAAAGACTTGGTATGTCCGAATATCGCAACAAACGACTTGACACTCTTTCAAAGGGAAATCAGCAAAAAATACAACTGATTACCGCACTTGCCCACAATCCCGACATTGTAATTCTTGACGAACCGTTCTCGGGACTCGATCCGGTCAACGCACAATTGCTGAAAGATGTTGTAAAAGAAGAAATCAACAAAGGGAAAATCGTTCTTTTCTCAAGCCATCAAATGCATTACATAGAAGAATTTTGCGATAACATTGCTATTCTTAACGGCGGAAAGATTGTTTTGCAGGGCAACCTGCATAATATCAAGAGGAACTACAAAAGAGATAAGCTTATTGTAAAATCGTTGACGGACATTGAGAAAATTTTGACCGACCAAAGCGTAAAATCCGAAAAATCCGTCAAGCGTACGGATTCAGAGACCCTGATTTTGGAGCTTAATTCACCCGGTGACAAACAAAATGTTATGAAAATGCTGACCGAACAATTCGACATAGATGAAATCAAAGTGTTTGAACCGTCGTTAAACGATATTTTCGTCGAGTACGCAGAAAAGCAGATGTAAGGAGGGGACGAAAATGAATCAATTCGGAACAATACTGAAATTTGAATTAAAGAACTATTTTAAAAATAAAGTGTTTGTCGGTGTTACGTTATTTATTGTTGCGGTAATCGCAATAGTAATATTTTTTCCGAAGATTGCGGCTTCATTTGAAAGCGACAGCACAGATACAATCAGTGAGAGCCTTCCTGTTATGCTTATTGCGGCAGACTCCGAGGATGAGGCGCAACAAATCAAGGAAGCGTTCACATCTGCATTTGAGGATTACAACATTCAGGTTACATCGAACGGCGTTGAGGACATAAAAGCCGAAATCACGAACGAAAAGGTTAAATGCGGCTTTTATTTTAACAGTCCCGTCTCATATACGTATTATGTAAACGACCTTTCGCTTTACGACGGAAACATTACAACCGCAGACCAAGCACTGCAAAACATTTACAGACTTAACACAATGAAACAAAACGGAGTTTCTGCGGAAAAAGCCGCTGAGATTCTTTCTGTTCAGATAAACCACAGCGTGGAAAGTCTCGGCAAAAACCAAGCACAAAACTTTTTCTACACTTACATAATGATTTTTGCTTTATATATGGTAATTCTTCTCTACGGTCAATTGGTTGCCACAAGCGTTGCCACGGAAAAAAGTTCAAGGGCAATGGAGCTTTTGATTACCAGTGCCAAACCCATATCAATGATGTTCGGCAAAGTTATTGCCGCCTGCATCGCCGGATTAATTCAGCTTATCTGTATTTTTGGTTCTGCATTTTTGCTCTTCAACCTTAACAAGGCTGACTGGCAGGATAATCAAATTATCAACTCAATATTTAATATGCCGCTTAATCTTTTGATATATATGCTGATTTTCTTTGTGCTGGGCTTCTTCATTTACTCGTTTTTATTCGGTGCAGTCGGCTCAACCGTTTCAAAGGTTGAAGACATCAACACTGCGGTTATGCCGATAACTATGATTTTCATAGTTGCGTTTATGGTTGTTATTTACTCAATGACAAGCGGAAACGTTGACAATATTTTGATGAAAATATGCTCATACGTTCCGTTTACCTCTCCTATGGCGATGTTTACCCGTATTGCCATGAGCACGGTTCCGATTTATGAAATTATTATTTCAACGGTAATTTTGGCTGCTTCTGTATTTGTTGTCGGTATTCTGTCGGCTAAAATTTACAGAGTAGGCGTTCTGCTTTACGGAACAAAGCCAAAAATCGGCTCAATAATCAAGTCGATTTGGAAAGCATAATACAAGCGTATTAAATTTCTATTAAATCACAAATAAAGCACAAAGGCTTTGTTTCTTGACAGAAGCAAAGCCTTTTAAACATATGCGCACATAAGAATTGAACAAAATCCAAAAACTGTTTATGATTAGGTTGATGATTAAAAAAAAATGGTGTAAAATAATAATGGAAATAATATAGATAGGATAATAAGATGATAAGATTAAGAAGATTTTTAAAGGACTACAAAAAGGAATGTATTATCGGCCCTATCTGCAAGCTTATTGAGGCAATTCTTGAATTATTTGTTCCGCTTGTTATGGCTGAAATTATTGATATCGGTGTAAAAAACGGCGACTCGGGCTATGTTATCAGGATGGGCGGACTTTTGGTTCTGCTTGCGGCACTGGGTCTTTCTTTTGCGCTCATATGTCAATATTGGGCTTCAAAAGCGTCTCAAGGATTTGGAACAAAAGTACGCAGTGCGCTGTTTGCTCATATAAACAGCCTTTCCCACGCCGAGCTTGACAAGATCGGAACGCCGTCATTGATTACACGTATGACAAACGACATAAACCAAGTTCAGCAAAGCGTCGCAATGAGTATCCGTTTGCTGACGCGTGCGCCGTTTATTGTTGCGGGCGCATTGGTTATGGCTATGACAATCAACCTGAAGATGTCTTTAATATTCTTTATATCCGCTTTGCTGATAGCTGTTACGCTTTATTTTGTTATGAGCAAAAGTATTCCGATATTTACAGCCATGCAGAAAAAACTTGACAGGATTGGTCTTATTTCAAGAGAAAATCTCTCGGGCAACAGAGTTATCCGTGCCTTTTCTAAGCAAAAAACCGAAAAAGAGCGCATTGACAACGCCACGGAAGATCTTGCAAAAACATCAATCAGGGTAAGCCGACTTTCGGCTCTGCTAAGCCCCGTTACCTATGCCGTTACCGACCTTGCAATAGTTGCGGTAGTATGGTTTGGCGCAATGAATGTAAATAACGGAAGCGGTATGCTTTCGGGCGACATTATCGCTCTTGTAAACTATCTGACACAAATTCTTCTTGCTATGATTGTTGTTGCAAACCTTGTAATTTTGCTTACAAAGGCAAGCGCAAGTGCAAAAAGAATCGACGATGTGTTTAAGACTCAGCCGAGCGTTGTTGAGAAAAATCACGACAATATCAAAATATTTTCGGATAATGACACACCGAAAATCAAATTCAGCGGCGTAAGCTTTACCTACGGCGACGGTGCCGACGAACTGAGCAATATCAGTTTCGAAATAAAGCGAGGTCAGACGGTTGGAATTATCGGCGGTACAGGAAGCGGAAAATCAACGCTTATCGGTCTTATTCCAAGGTTTTACGATGTAAAAAGCGGCAGCGTCAGTGTAGACGGCGCAAACGTAAAAGAATATCCGTTCTTACAGCTCAGAGAACAGATGGGAATTGTTCCCCAACAGTCGGTGCTGTTCAGCGGAACTGTCAGAGATAATCTGAAATGGGGCAATAAAAATGCAACCGATGAAGAAATTATCAAAGCGTTAAAAATTGCCCAAGCCTATGAATTTGTGTCAAAGCTGCCGAAAGGACTTGACAGTTATGTTGAGCAAGGCGGAAAAAACTTCAGCGGAGGTCAAAAACAAAGGCTGTGCATAGCAAGGGGAATTGCGGCAAATCCTAAAATTTTGATTCTTGACGACAGCTTCTCCGCACTTGACTTTGCAACCGACGCCGCATTAAGAAAAGCACTTAAAGAAAACACCGAAAATATGACGGTGATTATTGTAACTCAGAGGTGTTCAACCATAAGGAACGCCGACCTTATTTTGGTTATGGACGACGGAGAACTTGCGGGTCAGGGTACACACGAAGAATTGTTTGACAGCTGTGAAACCTACCGTGACATCTGCCTTTCTCAGCTCAGCGAAACGGAGGCGAAACGATGAAAAAGAAATCTGCCGTTTCCAAGGTAATAAAAAGAATAAAACCGTACTCGGGCTATCTTGCACTATCGCTTATCAGCGCAATCATCAGCGTTTTGCTCACGCTCTATATTCCCGTGCTCGTCGGCAGTGCAATTGATAATATAATCGACGTTGGCAACGTAAACTTTGAAAACATAATACAAATACTGATCTATATACTCGTCGGCATTGTAGGCGTTACGGTATTTCAATGGATTATGAACTATTTTGTTAATGTCATAAGTTATAAAACCGTCAGGGATCTTCGCAGAGATGTGTTTAAAAAATTCAACCACGTCCCTCTCTCCTACATCGACACCCATTCACACGGCGACCTCATCAGCCGTGTAATAAACGATGTTGACGCAGTCGGCGACGGTCTTACGCAAATGTGCCTGCAACTGTTTTCGGGCATTGTAACAATCATAGGCACGCTTGTGTTTATGCTTTTCATCAACTGGAAAATTGCGATCGCCGTGTTTGTGCTTACTCCTTTGTCGTTGTTTGTTGCCGCATTTATCGGAAGACTGACGCACAAGCGTTTTACCGAACAGCAAAACTTGCAGGGAGAAATCTCATCATATGTTGAAGAACACGTTGGCAATCAGAGAATTGTAAAAGCTTTTTCATATGAACAGCGTGCATTTGATGAATTTGAAAAGTACAATAACGAATTGTACACAGTCGGATTCAAGGCTCAGTTTGCCGGTGCGTTGGCAAACCCAAGCACAAGATTTGTAAACGCAATAGTATATGCGGCTGTTGGTGTTATCGGTGCTCTCACAGCAATTTCGGGCACACTTTCCGTCGGTCAGCTTTCGTGCTTTTTGACGTATGCCAATCAATACACAAAACCGTTTAACGAAGTAACAGGAGTTCTTACTCAGCTGCAAACAGGAATTGCGGCGGCTGAAAGAGTGTTTGAAGTGCTTGAGGCTGACGATGAAAAGCCTGACAAATCCAATCCCGAAAAGGTTGAAGATTGCAAAGGCAATGTTAAGATTGAGAACGTAAACTTCTCATATACAAAAGAAAAGCCGCTTATTACCGACTTTTCGCTTGATGTAAAAAGCGGAAGCCATATTGCCGTTGTAGGCCCAACCGGCTGCGGAAAAACCACCTTTATTAATCTTCTTATGAGATTTTACGAAACCGACAGCGGAAAAATCACGATTGACGGTGTTGATATTAAGGATATGACACGTGACAACGTGAGAAAGTGCTATGGAATGGTGCTTCAGGAAAGCTGGCTGTTCTGCGGCACAATAATGGAAAACCTGAGATACGGAAACGAAAACGCAACCGACGAAGAAGTAATTGCGGCGGCAAAGGCGGCATATGCGCACAGCTTTATCCGCCGTATGCCGAAAGGTTACGACACGGTTATAAGCGAGGGCGGTGGAAACCTAAGTCACGGTCAAAAACAGCTTTTGTGCATTGCAAGAGCTATGCTCACAAATCCGCCTATGCTGATTCTTGACGAGGCAACCTCATCAATTGATACCTTAACGGAAATCAGAGTTCAAAAGGCATTTGCCAAGATGATGAAAGGCAAAACAAGTTTTGTTGTCGCACACAGACTTTCAACAATCAAGGAAAGCGATGTAATCCTTGTTATGAAAGACGGCAACATAATCGAGCAGGGCAACCACTATGAGCTTATTAAGAAAAACGGCTTTTACACTATGCTTTATAACAGCCAGTTCAGCAAAAGTCAGAGCTGATTATCGGATATTTTTCCGATTTAGCTTAATCAACCTTTTAATCACTGAAAATTAACTTTAAAAAATAAAAGCATATCAAAACAGAGGCGGTTCACAAAAGAACTGCCTCTGTTTTATGCGTGTAACAAAATTCAAATAACTTTATTCTGTTACATCTTATTGTCTGTATTAAAATATACCGACTTCAGGATTGAAATTCCGCTCTCGGTTTTGTAAACATTATGCAAAAAATTTTGAATAACGTCCATACTGTAATTTGATTCGTCAGCATTAACCAAAAAGTCCGCCTCAAGAAGTATTTGATAATCCAAACCGTCAACATCGGTATAAGTGTGGTGGTGGGAAACAATATAAACAATTCGGTTAAGGTCGTCATCATTCAGGTTAAACTCTTCAAAAAACGGAATCAAAAGGGCTTCACTCTCATCCTCTTGGTGTTTGCCGTTTGTGTTTCCGTACTTTTCACGGCACAGCGGACAGGCAATGTCATGAACAATTGCGGATAATTCAAGAATATTCTGAGTATGTTCGTCCAGATGCTCAAGCTTGCCGATAGTTTGAGCATAGGCATATACTTTTAGAAAATGACGAATATCAGACTTATTGCCCTTATAAAAATCAATCATCTTTTTTGTTACTTTACCGGTCAATCCAATCACCCCTGTGTTTACAAGATATTTCCCACATAAAAACGGGAAATATCCTTTTTAAATATGAATTATTATATCATATTCAAATACTGTTTTCAACAAAAGAGGATACCGTCAAAGGTATCCTCTTTGATAAATCTGTTCTCTAAATCAAATCAACGTTATTCCTCGGCTTCCTTTTTTGCCTGTTCTATTACTTTTTGTGCAATATTTGCAGGGACGTCTTCATAGCGTACAAAGCTAAACTCGTAAAAGCCTCTTCCCTGTGTTATCTGCTTAATGAATGTTGAAAAATCAGACATCTCAGCCACGGGCACTTCCGCCTCTACAACCTGCATTCCGCCCTCGGCAGGTAACATTCCCAACACTCTGCCTCTGCGTTTGTTTACTTCGCCCATAACATCTCCCATGTTGCTGTCGGGTACAGTAGCTCTAAGACTTCCGATAGGCTCAAGAAGAGTCGGAGAAGCATTCGGAATACCGTTTTTATATGCAAGACTTGCGGCGGTTTTGAACGACATTTCCGATGAGTCAACAGGGTGATACGAACCGTCATAAAGCGTTGCTTTTATTCCTACTGTCGGGTATCCGGCAAGCACACCTTTTTTGACGGACTCTCTCAAACCCTTTTCAACCGCCGGGAAAAAGTTCTTTGGAACAGCTCCGCCGACAACTCTCTCGGCAAATTCAAGTCCGTCTGTATCATACGGTTCAAATTCAATCCAAACGTCACCGAATTGTCCGTGACCGCCCGACTGCTTTTTGTATCGCCCCTGAGCGGTGACCTTTTTGCGGATGGTTTCTCTGTATGCAATCTTCGGCTTCTTAAGGTTTGCGTCTACATTATACTTGGTCTTCAGCCTTGAAATCACCACATCAAGGTGCTGTTCGCCGAGTCCCGAAATCAACATTTCGTGTGTTTCGTGATTATTTTCAAATTTGATTGTCGGGTCTTCGTCGGCAAGCTTGGCTATGCCTTGAGCCACCTTGTCTTCATCGCCCTTTTTTGCGGGATAAATTGCCATTGTATATGACGAAACAGGATAATCAATGCCGTCAAGCACTACCTTTCTCAGCGGAGAACACAAAGTATCGCCTGTTTTTGTTGAAACAAGTTTAGGTATTGCTCCGATGTCACCTGCGCCGATGTATTCGGCATCCACCTGTTTTTTGCCGCAAACATACATAACCTTGCCGATGCGTTCCTGTGCACCCGTGCGCATATTGATAACCGGAGTATCGGCGGAAATTTTTCCTGAAATTGTCTTTATATATGAAAGTCTGCCGATAAACGGGTCAACAACGGTTTTGAATACTATCGCTGCGGCAGCGGCACTGTCTTTTATTGAAACCTCAACGGGCTCACCGTTTATGTCAACTCCGATTTCTTCGCCCTTTGATGCAGCGTTCGGAGCAAGCCATGTGAGGCTGTTTAACAGCTGGTCAATTGCAAAAGTATTGTGTGCGTCACCGCAGAATACAGGACAAATTGTGCCGTCCTTAACGCCTTGGCTTACGCCGAGAATAATTTCTTCGGGCGTAAATTCTTCGCCCATTATAAATTTATCAAGCAACTCTTCGCTTGTTTCGGCAACGGCTTCCTTTATGGCTTCTCTCAATCCCTCAAGTCTTGTGCCCATATCGGGAAGCGCAGTTTGCTTAACGGAGCCGTCTTCGCCGTATTCGTAAGCTTTATAATCAAAAAGGTTAACGTACGTATTAGCCTTGCCGTCCACAATGTACGGAACAACAACAGGGCAAACCGACGGGCCGAAAGTTGCCTTAAGATTTTCAAAAACACGGTAGAAGCGTGCGTCCTCGTCACATAGTCCGTTTACAAAAAACACTTTGGTCAATCCTGCTTTTGTTGCGGCGGCTGCCGCCTTTTCGGTACCGACATTAACGCCGTCTTTGCCCGATACAACAATCAGAGCCGTATCTGCCGCACGCATACCCTCGGATACTCCGCCGGCAAAATCAAACAAACCGGGAGTATCAATTAAATTAATCTTGGTATTTTTCCATTCTATCGGAGCAACGGCAGTCATTACAGAAGCTTGTCGCTTAATTTCTTCGCTGTCAAAATCAAGTATCGTATTTCCGTCCGATATACTTCCCAAACGCTCGGTAGCCTTTGAAAGATACAAAATTGATTCTGCAACAGAGGTCTTTCCGCAACCGCTGTGACCTGCCAAAGCAATATTTAATATTTTGTTTGCATCATACTGTTTCAAAATTAAAAACTCCCTTCGCAATAAAATGCTGATTTTGATAATAATATGATATAGTCGTCAAAATTGTATATAATTCATCAATATTGTAAATTTATTATAATTAATTATATCATATTTGTGTAATATATACAACAGAAATATGTCAAAATAAAAAAATTCACTCTTTGACCAATATATCAAAGAGTGAATTGTGCAACTTGCTTTTTATTTGGTTTTAATTATACAACTCGCCAAATTTTTTATATTAACTTTGTGCAAGATTTTTATTATTCAAGAACCGCACCTTTTGTGCCCGAAGTTACAAGCTTTGCATATCTTGCAAGGTAACCCGTTGTGATTCTCGGTTGGCGCGGAGTCCAAAGAGCCTTGCGCTTTGCAAGCTCCTCGTCGGATACAAGCACATTGATTGTGTTTGACGGAATGTCAATCTCAATTGTATCTCCCTCTTCAACAAGGGCAATCGGGCCGCCGACCGCGGCTTCGGGAGAAACGTGACCGATGGCGGCACCTCTTGTTGCGCCGGAAAAACGTCCGTCTGTTATAAGAGCAACACAGTTGCCGAGTCCGCTTCCCATAATTGCCGAAGTCGGGTTAAGCATTTCACGCATACCCGGACCGCCCTTAGGGCCTTCGTAGCGAATTACAACAACATCGCCGGGATTGATTTTTCCGTCATAGATAGCATTAAGTGCGTCTTCTTCACAGTCAAACACACGTGCAAATCCTTTGTGATGCATCATTTCTTCAGCAACAGCACTTCTCTTTACTACGCATCCGTCAGGAGCAAGGTTGCCCTTAAGAACGGCAATTCCGCCTGTTCTGCTGTACGGATTCTCATAAGTACGGATAATCTCGGTGTTTTTGATTTCACATCCGTTTATGTTTTCGGCAACGGTTTTTCCGGTGCATGTAAGTATATCCGTGTTAAGCAAACCGTGCTTTGAAAGCTCGTTCATTACCGCATAAATTCCGCCTGCTTCGTTAAGCTCTTCAATAAAGTGCTCTCCGGCAGGTGCAAGATGACAAAGGTTAGGGGTCTTTGCAGAAATGTCATTTGCAATATCAAGGTCAATGTCAATTCCGCATTCATGTGCAATAGCAGGCAAATGGAGCATTGTATTTGTTGAACAACCAAGTGCCATATCAACCGTCAGAGCGTTCTCAAAGGCTTTTTCGGTCATAATATCACGAGGACGGATATTATTGTTTACAAGTTCCATAATCTTCATACCTGCGTGCTTTGCAAGCAACAGGCGCTGAGAATAAACCGCAGGAACCGTTCCGTTGCCCTGAAGTCCCATACCGATTACTTCCGTAAGGCAGTTCATACTGTTTGCCGTAAACATGCCCGAGCATGAACCGCAGGTAGGACATGCGTTATTCTCGTACTCGGCAAGCTTTGCGTCGTCAATTTCGCCCACCTTGTAACGTGAAACCGCTTCGGAAACGGTTGAATAGCTGATTTTTTTGCCGTCAACACGTCCGGCAAGCATCGGGCCTCCGCTCACAAAGATTGACGGAATATTAAGTCTTGCGGCAGCCATCAAAAGTCCGGGAACGTTTTTGTCGCAGTTCGGAACCATAACCAAACCGTCAAAAGCATGCGCCTTTGCCATGGCTTCGGTTGAGTCGGCAATAAGCTCACGGGTTACAAGCGAATACTTCATACCTTCGTGTCCCATTGCGATACCGTCGCAAACAGCGATTGCGGGGAATACTATCGGAACACCGCCCGCAAGAGCAACACCCTGTTTTACAGCCTCAACGACTTTATCAATATTCATATGTCCGGGAACTATATCATTCTTTGAGCTTACAATACCGATAAGCGGTTTTTTTATTTCTTCGTCTGTCAATCCGAGCGCATGCAACAAAGTGCGCTGCGGAGCGGCATTAATGCCGTCTTTTATAACTGAACTTTTCATACTTAATCATCCTTTCGACAATTTATTTAGCTTATATTTTAACACTATATTTTTTGTTTTTCAAGATGTATAACCGTGTTTTTTTCGATAATTTCTCATTCGTGTTTTAAGCACCGTTATTCCGCAATAATCTTCCACTTCTCATACAGCCTGTCAAGCGAAAACGCCGCATTTGCGGGGCTTGTTGAGGGCAACTTTACTGCTTCCGTTTTCGTTTTCGGAAATATATATTTTTGATATATTTTGTATGACGCGGTACCGTTTGCAAAAACCCTGCCGACCTTGCTGTTATCAAGAATTACCGAAATATCGTTCGGCACAACATCTTTTATCGAACTGTCGCTTGAGCCTGTTACGGTGCAGGAGTGAATCGAATCCCACAAAGCAAGGTTATGCGACAAAACAAGATGTTTTTTCTGCTCTGTTGTTACGGGAACATCTTCACAAAATATTTTTGCAAGCAGTTTCCAAAATCTGTTTTGCGGATGTCCGTAAAAAAACATCGCCTCTCTGGATTTTACCGACGGAAAACTGCCGAGAATCAAAATTTTTGAATTGCCGTCATAAAGCGGCGGTATTGGATGTATTATTTTTTCAGGCATATCAAATTCCTTTTTTTTTCGACTTTTTGTCCTCATTCACAAGCTGTCTTATGTATGCAAATGTTGTTTCTTCGCCTCGGTCTCTCAGCATGGTAAGCAATTTGTCAAGAAGCGCTTCGGTGTTCGGGTGCATTCTGTGTTTTCCTTTTATGCGTAAAAAATACAGATAAGGATGAGCGTCGGTATAAGCGTCACCGTTATATATTTTGCTTGCGGCTACTCTGTCGCAGAACATTTCAGCCACAAATCTCAACGGCATCTCGACATTTTCGATATTTTTGGTTTTTGGGTTATAATCGTTCCAATACTCGTAATGATGCCTGTTTCTTCCCTTGTGATG
>CAVBYX010000029.1:0-76964 GCA_963599905.1 Acutalibacteraceae bacterium | reverse complement strand
CCATAACCTTTACACGGTCGCCAATGCCGCACTCGTTGTTTTCATCGTGTGCCTTAAAGCGAACCGTACGCTTAACAATTTTGTTATAAAGCTTATGCTTTACGCTGTCTTCAACGGCAACAACAATTGTTTTGTCCATCTTGTTGCTTACTACCTTACCGACAACGGTTTTTCTTAAATTTCTTTCACTCACTGTTAAGTCCTCCTCTCTTAAACTGCTGCGCTGTCAAGCTCACGCTGGCGAAGAATTGTGGAAACCCTTGCTATATCTTTCTTAACAGCACCGATTCTTGATGAGTTTTCGAGTTGATTAACAGCAAGCTGAAAACGAAGATTGAAAAGCTCTTCCTTGAGTTCTGTGAGCTTTGTCTGAAGCTCTTCGCTGGACATTTCTCTGATTTCTGATGCTTTCATTACTGCTCACCTTCCTCTTTCTTTACAAACTTGCACTTGATTGGGAGCTTGTTTGCAGCCAAACGCAGAGCTTCCCTTGCGGTAGCTTCGTCAACGCCGCCGAGTTCAAACATAACTCTGCCCGGCTTTACAACCGCTACCCAATACTCAACGTTACCTTTACCTTTACCCATACGGGTTTCGGCAGGTCTTGCCGTAACAGGCTTATCCGGGAAAATCTTAATCCAAACTTTACCGAATCTTTTGCAGTAACGAGTCATGGCAACACGGGCAGCCTCAATCTGGTTGGACTTAATCCAAGCAGGCTCAGTTGCCTGAAGACCATACTCACCGTAGGTAACCTTGTTACCGCGAAGAGCCTTACCGGTCATACGACCTCTCTGAACTCTTCTGTGTTTAACTCTCTTAGGCATTAACATTTTTTCTGCCTCCTTCTCTGCGTGGCTTTCTTGACTTTACTTCGTTAAGAACCTCACCCTTGTAAAGCCAAACCTTGACGCCGATTTTACCGTAGGTTGTGTTAGCCTCGGCAAAGCCGTAGTCAATGTCAGCACGAAGTGTCTGAAGCGGAATTGTGCCCTCGTGATACTGCTCTGAACGAGCGATTTCAGCGCCGCCGAGACGACCCGAGCACATTACCTTGATACCCTTAGCGCCGCGACGCATTGCGTTGCCGATTGACTGCTTCATAGCACGACGGAAAGAAATTCTCTTTTCGAGCTGCTGAGCAATGTTCTCTGCTGCAAGCTGAGCGTCGAGTTCGGGAGCTTTTACTTCTACAATATTGATAGCAACCGGCTTGTTAAGCATCTTTTCGCACTGAGCCTTGAGCTTCTCGATTTCAGAACCGCCCTTACCGATAACAAGACCCGGCTTTGCGCAGTGAATGCTGATTCTTACCTTTTTGCCGTCGCGTTCAATTTCAATCTTAGAGATACCGAAGTTATAAAGCTGAGCCTTCAATGTTTTACGAAGGTTATAATCTTCAACGAGTGTGTCGCCGAAGTCCTTTTTGCTTGCAAACCAACGGGAATCCCAATCTTTAATAACACCTACACGAAGACCGTGTGGATTTACTTTCTGTCCCATAATTTAACCTCCCCTTAGTCTTCTTTTTCCTTGAGTACGAGGGTGATGTGAGAGGTTCTCTTGTTGATTCTGAACGCTCTGCCCTGTGCTCTCGGACGAATTCTTTTAAGGATGGGGCCTGCTGTTGCGTTGCAGTGAGCAACGTAAAGTCTGGATACATCCATATCATGGTTGTTCTCAGCATTTGCCATAGCTGAATGGAGCAGCTTCAAAAGCGGCTCGCAAGCGGCCTTGGGAGTGTGCTTAAGAACAGCTTCCGCATACTTGACGTCTTTGCCTCTGATAAGGTCAAGAACCACGCCAACCTTGCGGGGTGAAATACGAACAAACTTCGCATATGCTTTAGCTTCCATTTGCAATACTCTCCTTCCGCTTATTTACTGGTTTTTGAACCGGCGTGACCTTTAAAAGTTCTTGTTGGTGCAAACTCACCGAGCTTGTGACCAACCATATCTTCGGTTACATATACCGGAACGTGCTTACGACCGTCGTGAACGGCGAATGTGTGACCAACGAAGTCAGGGAAAATTGTAGAACTTCTTGACCAAGTCTTGAGAATTCTCTTTTCGCCTTTTTCGTTCATTTCAAGAACCCTTTTGAGCAATACAGGCTGAACAAAAGGGCCTTTTTTTGTACTTCTACTCATAGTTTAAGCTCCTTTCTCCGCCTTACTTACCGTTTCTTCTGCGAACGATAAGTTTGTCGCTGCTCTTGTTGTTCTTACGAGTCTTATAGCCGAGTGCAGGCTTACCCCAAGGGGTTACAGGCCCCGGACGACCGACAGGTGACTTACCCTCACCACCGCCGTGCGGGTGGTCGTTAGGGTTCATTACAGAACCGCGAACGGTTGGACGCCAACCCATATTTCTCTTACGGCCTGCTTTACCAATCTTTACGTTGAAGTGGTCAAGGTTAGAAACCTGACCGATTGTAGCCATGCAACCTTCGGGAACGTTTCTGAGTTCGTTTGAAGGAAGTCTTAAAAGTGCAAGACCGTTTTCTCTTGCCATAAGCTGAGCCATATTACCTGCTGAACGAGCAAGCTGAGCGCCTCTGCCCGGATAAAGCTCAACGTTGTGAACAAATGTACCTACCGGAATTGAAGAAAGCGGAAGTGCGTTGCCTGTTTTGATATCAACGTTCTCACCTGCAACGATCTTGTCGCCGACTTTAAGTCCTTCAGGAGCCAAGATGTATGACTTTTCGCCGTCTGTGTACTCTACAAGAGCGATAAATGCCGAACGGTTTGGATCATACTCAAGTGTTTTTACTGTTGCTTCTACGTCAAACTTCTGACGCTTGAAGTCAATGATACGATACTTTCTGCGATTGCCGCCGCCTCTGTGGCGAACAGTGATTCTTCCGTAGCTGTTGCGTCCTGCGCTTTTGTTAAGCGGAGCGAGCAAGCTTTTTTCCGGGGCAACCTTTGAAAGAACCGAATAATCGGTAACCGACGTATTTCTTCTTGAATTGATAGTCGGCTTATATACTTTAATTGCCATTTGGTTTCACTCTCCTCATGATGGCTTTGCGGGAAAATGGCATTTCCCATACATTCTGCCTGAATAATTGTTTCAGGTTTATACCGTGTTACCGGTATTACATCATGCCTTCAAAAAATTCGATAGGCTTGCTGTCTTCTGTAAGTTTTACAACGGCTTTTTTCCAGCTCTTTGTATAGCCGCCGTTGTTTCTGCCCTGACGGCGGAACTTGCCGCGAACACTTACTGTGTTAACCTTGGCAACCTTAACCTTGAAGATTTCTTCGCAAGCTTTTGCAATTTCGATTTTGTTTGCTGACTTAGCAACTTCAAAGGTATATATTTTATTAACAGCACCGAGCATACTTTTTTCAGTGATAATCGGGCGAATTACAATATCGTGAGCTATCATGCATATACCTCCTCGATCTTGCTTACTGCATCCTTGACGATAACAAGCTTGTCGGCATTCAAAATGTCATAAACATTGAGAGTGTTTACCTGAGCTGTCTTAACGCCCGGAATATTGTTAGCTGATTTGATAATCTTGCTGTCAACCTCGGGAAGAACAATAAGAGCCTTTTTGTCAGCTTCAATTGCCTTGAGCATTGCAACAATTTTCTTTGTCTTGTATCCATCCATTGCGATTGAATCAACAACGATGATTTCATTCTCCTGAGCCTTTGAAGAGAAAGCTGACTTCATAGCAAGTCTTCTTACCTTCTTGTTTACAGAAAATCTGTAATCTCTTGGCTTTGGAGCAAATACTATGCCGCCGTGTGTCCACTGCGGAGCGCGGGTTGAACCCTGTCTTGCACGTCCTGTGCCCTTCTGTCTCCAAGGCTTTTTGCCGCCGCCGGAAACCTCTGATCTTGTAAGAGTGGACTGTGTGCCCTGACGCTGTGCCGCAAGGTAATTTACTACCATTTCGTGCATAACAGCTGCATTTGGTTCAATACCGAATACAGAATCGCTGAGGTCGATTGTGCCAACCTTCTTACCTTCCATATCTACTACTGATAAACTTGGCATTTATAATCCCCCTTCCTTAAGCCTTAACGGAATCTTTGAGTATTACGATTCCCTTGTTTGGTCCGGGAACAGCACCCTTAATTGCGATGAGGTTGTTTTCAACATCAACCTTAACAACTGTGAGGTTCTGAACCGTTACCCTTTCTGCACCTAAGTGACCTGCCATTCTCTTGCCCTTCCAAACTCTTGAAGGTGAAGAGCAGGCACCGATTGAACCGCCGTGACGAACACAGGGGCCTGTACCGTGTGATTCTTTAAGACGGTGGAAGTTCCATCTCTTAATAACACCAGCGGTACCCTTACCTTTGCTCTTGCCGGTTACATCAATCTTGTCTCCGGGGGTGAACACGTCTGCCTTAACGAGATCGCCTACATTGTAAGCGTCTGTGTCGGTAAAACGGAACTCTTTAAGAGTTTTCTTGGGAGCTACGCCGGATTTGTCAAAAAATCCTTTCATTGGCTTTGTAACCTTGTTCGGCTTTACGTCGCCGTATCCAAGCTGAACAGATGCGTAGCCGTCATTTTCAACTGTTTTCTTGGCTGTAACCACGCAAGGGCCTGCCTCAACAACAGTTACGGGAATTACTACTCCCTTTTCATCGAAAATCTGTGTCATACCGATTTTCTTACCGATGATTGCTTTCTGCATTTATATTTCCTCCTTGTAGGTTATTGGTTGGCATTTGCCAACATGACCCTGTCTGCTTGTAGGTTGGTACGGATTATAACTTAATCTCGATATCAACGCCGGCAGGGAGCTCTAAGCTCATAAGAGCTTCGACTGTCTTGTTTGACGGTCTTAAGATGTCGATAAGACGCTTGTGAGTTCTGATTTCAAACTGTTCGCGGCTGTCCTTATACTTGTGAACAGCACGAAGAATTGTAACAACCTGCTTCTCTGTTGGGAGCGGAACCGGACCCGAAACTCTTGCGCCTGTGCGCTTAGCTGTTGCCACGATTCTCTCTGCCGACTGATCAACAAGCTGGTGGTCATAACCCTTTAATCTTATCCTAATCTTTTCCTTGACTGCCATTATCGTCGCCTCCTTGAAAATTTCTCACGCTTCGGAAAACCTCTGCGCTTCTGTTAGTTGGCGGGCGTTTGCTTTCAAAACTTTTTTTTGAAACTTAGCCGGGTGTTTCTTCGCCCTGCATTAAAAAACCCGTTTAACTATTCAGTTAACCGGGACGTCCTGAAAGCGTTTGAGCATAGCTATGGCAAAGCAACCCCATTGCCAAAACATTACTCAGTGTTTCATTGTAATCGCCCGGTTTAAAATCGGACATACTCTGCGGAAAAACCGGCAAAATGCCGCAACCTCCCGCTTCATCGCATATCTTGTGCAGTCACACAACTGATATTATACAGTAATATGCCCCCTTTTTCAAGGTTTCAGGCACAAAGGCGCAAGTAGAATTTTTGCGAATATTAAAAATTATTTTTGTCTAAATTGCATATATTGTCAAAATGCCTATTGTAATGTATAATAATATCAGGATTTAAAGCAGAGTTTTCAGCTGTTACAATCAACGGTAACGAATCAACTCTCGGATATTCGGCAAAAAATTACAGTTTCCGCTGAATTTCCGATGTGACGTCAGCCGCCTTAGATTAACGACTTAAAATATCTGCTCTTAGATTACAGATAGGCGGTGTGTCAATTGATTCACGTATATTACGGTGACGGAAAAGGTAAAACAACGGCAGCTGTCGGAATTGCGGTAAGAGCGGCAGGAAGCAAAATGCGCATTATGTTCGTACAGTTTTTAAAAACCGACTTTTCGGGCGAACGCAATTTGCTGAGCAATATCGACAATATTACAATGACAACCTGTCCGGTTGAGCTGAAGTTTACCTTTGAAATGAACGAAAGAGAAAAACAACAGGCTTCTGTGCTGTTCAGAGGAATTTTTGAGCGCAGCGCAAAAGAAGTGCTCTCCGAAAGATATGATATGGTTGTTTTTGACGAAATTTTTGACGTTATAAACGCCGGTATGGTTAACGAAAGCAATGTACTTGAATTTATAAGCAACGCACCAAAAAGTATCGAAATAATAATGACCGGCCATAATCCGCCGCAAAGATTTATTGAGGCGGCAGACTATGTTACCGAATTTAAAAAAATCAAGCATCCGTTCGATTATGGTATAACGGGAAGAATCGGCGTTGAATTTTAATTTCGGAACATACACGTAAAAACCGATTATCGGGATAAACCCGATAATCGGTTTTGTTATTTTATTTAAACCAATCCGAGCAATACAGTGCTTGGATTATTTAAGAGTTTCCGCAACAGCCTCTTTCATAATGTTAAGACCCTTTAAAAGAAGCTCGTCCTCTATTACAAGCGGAGGCATAATCTTAACAACCGCTCCCTCACGTCCCGCACACTCGCAGATAAGCTTGTGGTCAAAGCATTTTTCAATAACCGCTTCAGACAGTGCAGGATTGATTTTTCCGAAATCAATACCGCAGATAAGTCCGATTCCTCTGAACTCAAGTCTTGAATCAAGCGGAAGTATTTCTTTTTCGACAAAGTTTCTTACAATCTCACCCTTGCGGCGTGTTTCTGCTTCAACATTATTTTCAAGTAAATAATCAAACGAAGCCGCTCCCGCAATAAACGAAAGCTGGTTTCCTCTGAATGTACCGTTGTGCTCACCGGGCTTCCAGTCGTCAAGCTCATCCTTAATAAGAACAATGGCAAGCGGCATACCGAGTCCGCCGATTGACTTTGACATAACAACGATGTCGGGTGCAATTCCGGCACGCTCGAATGAAAAGAAAGTGCCGGTACGGCAACATCCTACCTGAACGTCGTCAACAATCATCACAATATCGTTCTTTGTGCAAAATTCTCTTACGTCTCTCAGGAACTGCTCGTCAAACACTCTTATTCCGCCCTCAGCCTGAACTGTCTCCATAACAAGTGCGGCAGGCTTCTCAACACCCGAATGGTCATCGTCAATAAGCGTTTGCATATAGTCAATTACATCCAAGCCCTCGAACATATAAGGTGCGGGAATATGTGTGCAGTCAACAAAAGTTGCGCCTGCACCGTTGCGCGCAAACATCTCCGATGTGAGTGACAACGCACCCAATGTCATTCCGTGAAAACAACCCATAAACGCAAAAATATTTCTTCTGTGCTTTGTTTTGCGTGCAAGCTTAATTGCAGCCTCAATACCGTTGGTTCCGGTAGGACCCGTGAACTGGATTTTATATTTTAATCCTCTCGGTTCAATAATTTTCTTCTCCATTGATTCAATAAAATTTTTCTTTGGAATCGTATACATATCAAGAGCATGGATAATACCGTCCGTTGAAAGATAGTCAACCATTTTTTTCTTGATATATTCGTTGTTATGACCGTAGTTTACGGCACCTGCACCGCAAAAGAAATCAATATAATCATTTCCTTCGTCATCTGTCATAACGGCTCCCTTGGCGTTAGTAAACACTGTGGGAAAATGTCTGCAATAAGAACGTACCGAAGACTCATATTTCTCAAATGTTTGTGTATTCATATCCACTATACCTCCACTTTGTTATATATCTTAATGTATCCGCGAATATTGCCTTGCATTATATCTTCTATCTGTTCAGGCTCGTCCGGGAGCAACACTAAAATCTGATTTTGTGCCCTAAGCACATAACCGTCGCCACACATTTTGTTTTTTAGTTTCTTGCAGTCATCAATCTTGGTGTCCGCAACGGCATTTGAAATAATCTTTTTGATGCTTCTGTAATCATCAAAGCAAAGCCCTCCGATTACAAATACAAGATTGTATTTTTGGAACGCATTAATCAAAGCAGCACCAAGTCCCACACACTCTGTTGCAAATGATGTGTTTGCAAGTGTTAATCCGAGTTCCGAAAAACTTTTTTTTAGTGCTCTTTCGCAAAGCGATGTTTTTCTTGCCGAATAAAACACTATCCTACAATCCAACCGTTATCCCCCCTTTAATTCTGTTCCTTTAGAACGGGTTCAAAATTAGGGGCAATAGTCATATCCGACTCGACATTGTCAAAGTCAAGTTGCCAGCCCTTAAATACATAATCGTAATAATCGTCGCTCGGCTTAACGGGATCTTCCGGAGCTTCTGCCGCTTTGCCGTACTCAACTTGCTGAGAACTAATCTCCGAACCGTCATAGTTTATAAACTTAACCGTCAGATACACCTTAGCCTCGGTTGTCGGCTCGGGAGCTTTGGTTTCCTCGTTTCCTTCGGTGTCGGCGGCTGTCGAAGGTGATGTCGACGTCGGCTCAACAACTTCTTGATCCTTAAAGTCATAATCGCCGTTGTACCAATCTATCTCACCTGCGTCGTATGCCGTGCAAAAATCGGTTACCTTTGGTCTTGTTCCGCCGTAAGCCGAATAGTAAACCTCGGGCCATACCGCACTGTCATTAAGGCTTGCCTTTGAAACATCTACCTTTGCTGACTCTCCGTCCCTTACTTTTCTTGCAACAACAACTGTTCTGAAGTTTGTAAACTCATAGGAACATGTTGAAAGCGTGATAAGTTCATCATCTTCATTTATGTCAACAGGGCAATTTATGAGCGAACGTATTCTCACATTATAAACATAATTCATAAAATCCTTATCGTTTTGGAAATTACCTATCATATAATTGAAGAATTCGCCCTGGCTCGAAAGCGTGTTGGTCTTGAACACGGAAATAATCTTGTATGTTCCGTCCGACTCAGGTGTGTCAAACTCTATTGTAGGCGATTCCTTGTAAAAGTCAAGGTTTCCTGTTGTTCCGCCGTAATTCATAAGATTTCCGAACATAGAACCGTCGTTCATATGGTGACCGTGAATAACGGTATTCTTGCTGTCTGTTCCCTCTGTGCAGCGATAATCAAGGAATATGCTGCCAAACGAATCGTAGCCGCCCTTATAATTATGGGTAAGGTAATACTGATAATTTCTGTCGTCTTCCTTATGCCACAAAACAGGATAATCAATCTGGGTATCATTGATTTGAATCCAACCGACAATTTCATCGTTTATCGACTTTAAATCATCCCAATTTATTCCTTCTTCTACGTCGGGCTTTTTGTTATCCTCAGTTGTTTCGCTGTGGGCAACACGCTGAATTTCTCCGTTCAGCCGTGCATTTTTTACACTCAGAAAAACCAAATTATAAAACAACATTGCAAGTGCTGCAAGAAACACCAAAAACGCAATTATCAAAACGCACTTTCTGGTTACTTCTTTTTTGCTGTCGCCCCTGACAGGAATAAAATTATTTACAAATCCGGTTTTTGCGGGGAGATATTCCTGCTCGCTGAATCCATTCGGAAAATCATTGGAAGAATTTTCGAATGTTTCGGTTGTTCTGACCGCCGCAAGAGCGGCAACCCTGCCGAATTCAACGCCTGTCAGCTCTGCTTTTGGGATTGTGGCAACACGCATTCCTCTGTACATAAAGCAATAGCCCTTGTAACCGTTACCGAAATCTCCGAGCGGAAAAACTTTTGCCTTTTTACGAATCAATCTGAATTCTTCGGAAAGCCTGTCAAGTTCATCCTGCGAAGCTTTTCTTTTTCTTGCCTCGGCAAAAGCACGATTACGCTGTTTCCAATAATCTTTCGGAGCAGGTTTGCTTTCGGCACGTTCGGCGGCAACCACGGTTTCGACAAAATATTTTTTAAAAGATTTGCTGTCCTTCGAATCCAAAGCATTGGCAATTATAACCAAGTCGGGTCTTTCGGACGATTTTGCAATCGAGTTGAGCGCACTGTTAATTGTTGCAGGCGTCAAAAGTGTTTTTTTAATTTCAGTCAGCGAATATCCGTAATTATACAGCTCTGCCCTGAGTTCGTCGGTTTGTTCGGGCAAAGTGTCCGTTTCTGTCTTTTTACTGACAGACAAAATCTGAATATACACGCAGGTTTTCTCCTTTCGTGTTGATGAAACGCATTATTGTTATTTACAATGTTAATGCGAGGATTTTATCCATTGTCCGGTTTGATATAGGTTGTCTTAAGATTTTGAAGAGCAGCCTCGACAAGCTCTTTAAAACCAGCCTTTTCCTGAGCCTCTTTAACATATTTAAGCACCGGTCTGGTACGCGGGTGTTTCGGTGTAAACACCGTACAGCAGTCCTCATAAGGCTCAATCGAAGTTTCGTATGTATCAATTTTGTAGGAAATATCAATGATTTCCTGTTTATCCATTCCGATAAGCGGTCTGAAAACCACCATATCGGTAGCTTTGTCAGTGCACTGTAAGGCACCTATGGTCTGACTTGCAACCTGACCGAGGCTTTCTCCCGTGATAAGTGCGGCGCAGTCGTTTTGTTTGGCTATTCTCTCGGATATTTCCATCATCAGTCTGCGCATAATGATTGTGAACAATTCCTCGGGACAGTCGGACTTTATTTTTTCCTGAATTTTTGTAAACGGAACGGTATACATAGTCATAGTCCCGGAATATTTGGCAACCTTTTGCAAAAGGCGCACAACCTTTTCTTCGGCACGCATACTTGTATACGGCGGGCTTGCAAAGTGAATTGCGGTCAGTCTTATGCCGCGCTTTGCCATCATATATGCCGCAACCGGAGAATCTATTCCTCCGCTGATGAGTATTGCCGCATTTCCGCCTGTTCCCACAGGGATTCCGCCTGCGCCCTTTATTGGGTCGGAATGTATATATGCTCCGAAGTCACGGATTTCCACATACACCGTAACCTCGGGATTGTGAACGTCAACCTTAAGATTAGGAAATTTTTCAAGTATTGCTCCGCCTGTTTCTCTGCAAATTTCGGGAGATTTATACGGAAATTTTTTATCACTTCTCTTTGCCTCTACCTTGAATGTTTTTGCGTTTTTCAAAACATCTTCAAGATAATACGGAGCTGTTTTCATAACCGACTCAAGTGTTTTTTCGTCGCAAACAACAGCCCTTGAAAAAGCGGCAATTCCGAAAACTCTTGAAATTCTGTCGCAGGCTTCGTCAAGGTCGGCATCATCGTCAAGCGGTTTAACATAGATGGTTGACTGCGCCGAGGTTACCTCAAATTTTCCGATTGGGTAAAGTGAATGTTTTACGTTCTTTTTAAGTATGTCCTCAAAAGCACGGCGATTAAGTCCTTTTAAAACTATTTCGCCGTCTTTTACAAGTATAATTTCTTTCATATTATATCTAAATTCCTGTTATTTAAAGTACGTACGAAAACATCGTACAAATTTTTCATTTAAGATTAGAGCAAAATTCAAAATCATCTGTGTGCAAGCATCGTAAGACCTGATTTAATTCCTCCGCACAGGGCTGCAACATCCTGAGCTGTGCTGTACTTTGAAAAACTTATTCTCAGTGCGCTGTCGGCTCTGTCCTTTGAAATCCCCATAGCACTGAGCACATAACTCGGATTGCCCTTTGCGCAGGCACTTCCCGACGAAACGTAAACATCAAGCTCTTCAAGAAAATGAAGCATTGTTTCGCTTCTTACCTTGCCTGCCGAAATATTCAAAACATACGGCAAGGCATTTTGCGGCGAATTTATTACAACGCCGTCAATTTCGGTCAGCAATGATTTTGTGTAATTGTTGAGTTCTTCGACTTTTTCTAGATTGCCGTCAATATCAAATTCATTGCAGGCAATGCCGAAAGCCGCTATCAAAGGCAGTGTCTCTGTGCCGGGGCGCAACTTATTTTCCTGCTCGCCGCCGTAATGAAGAGGAACAATTCTTATGCCTTTTTTGACGTATAATGCGCCGCAGCCTTTGGGGGCGTGAACCTTGTGTGCACTCACGCTTATCAGGTCGGCACCAAGCCGTTTGGCATTTATCTTAATCTTGCCGAACGCCTGAACGGCGTCCGTGTGACAGATTACGTCAGGATTTTTTGCCCTTACCGCCGAAAAAATCTTATCAATCGGCATAATTGCTCCTGTTTCATTGTTGACAAGCATTACAGACACAAGAATCGTGCCGCTGTCTGTTGCTGCCGCAACATCGTCGGCGCAGATTATACCGTCGGCTCTCGGAGCAACCCGAACAACTTCAAAACCGTCGGATTCAAGCTTGTTTGCGGCTTCAACGATACTGCTGTGTTCTACGGCAGAAACAACAATTCGATTGCCTCTGCGCTTTTTAGCCTGAGCCGCCCCAAACAAAGCCGTGTTATTTGCCTCTGTGCCGCCGCTTGTAAAATACACTTCGTCAGCCTGAACACCAAGACACTTTGCAACGCTTTTTCTGGCGGCTTCGAGCTCACGCTCGGCTTGCAAACCCATAAAGTGAAGAGAAGACGGATTGCCGTAGGTTTGAGTCATTATCTCAAACGCCTTTTGCGCCGCCTTTTCCGAAACGACAGTTGTGGCACTGTTATCAAGATAATGAATCAAGCTCTTTCCCTCCAATGAATATATATATTGTTATTATACTACATAAGGTTAAAAAAATAAAGAAATTTTTAAACATAAATATCATAAATCGGGATAAGATAAATTTAAAATAATTATGTAAACCGACAAAGAAGGGATATTTTGATTTCACCAAAAGAATATAAAAAAATAGTCAAGAAAAACTCGCCAAAAAGCACGATTTTTAAAAACTGCCTTACAGCGTTTCTTATCGGCGGAGCAATTTGTACTGTAGGTCAGGGACTTTTGGAGCTTTACCGAATGTTAGGACTTGACGAAAGCACAAGCAAAAGCCTAACATCGATAACACTGATTTTTTTCGGAATTCTTTTAACGGCAATCGGTGTTTATGACAAAATTGCAAAACACGCCGGCGCAGGCACGCTAGTTCCGATTACAGGTTTTGCAAACGCCGTTTCGTCCCCTGCAATTGAATTTAAAGCCGAGGGATATGTTACGGGACTCGGAGCAAAGCTGTTCATCATTGCAGGTCCTGTGATTGTTTACGGTGTGTCGGCATCAATAATTTACGGAGCGGTTTTGTGGATACTTCATATGTTTGGAATAACGTTGTTTTAATGTTTTTATTTGATAAAAATCGTGCAGTTGCATTAACTGCACGCACATCAAGAACAACGAATTGTTCGCAAAACAGAACTTTCACTTGATCGCAGGCAGTGCAACATTCATCGCCTCAAAAGCAGGTGACACGGGAATTTAGGATATATCAAAGCAAAAACGACAGCTTACCAAGGCTGTCGTTTATCTGTTTATGGCTTTATACTGCTTTATCATATTCAAAAAATATAATTTTTCGTCTTCGTTTAGGGTTGCAAGGTTATGGACTATTTGTTCCGAAATTACATCGGTTTCAACGTTGACCGTGTCGCTCAAAAGGTAATCAACCGTAACCCCCAAGGCTACGGCAATATTGGCAAGAGTTTCAACACTCATATTCCTGCCGTTTTCAATAAGGCTCATAAAATTGACCGAAATATCAACTTTTTCGGCAAGCTGTTCTTGGGTTATTCCCCTTTTCAGCCGTTCTTTTTTTATGCGTCTGCCAAGCCCGTTTAAATTCATATTATCAACCCCAACTACTATTATAGTTGTAATTATCAATAATATAACACACAATATTTGTATTTTTATATTGACAATATTAGTAGCGTGACTTATAATATTGTCAAATAAAGAAGTTTTTGGGAGGAGATACAAATGAATTTTTAGCAAATTTACTCAAGCGTATTCTAAATTAATTTTTAAATAATAAGGGGGACTTATTTATGTACACAAGACCGATAATTTACAAGGTGTATTCTGTTATTGTATTTGCTTTTTCAATTTTTTCTTTTCTTGGCAGTATTGCAACGCTGTTTATTCCTTTTGATACTCTGCCCGATTTAGGAAGCCTCGCCTCCGTTATTAACACGGCAGCCGTTATCATAAAAATTGGTTTGTTGATTTCAGCTCTGCTGATGCTTTTCTTTGCATACACCGAGTTTTCTTCTATGTTTTGCTTTGCCGATATGATTGATTATGAAAAAAGCAACGCTGTTTTTCCGTTTGAAAAGAAAAACTTTGTTATGCCCGCAAATGTATACAGAAAATTCGGCACTGTAATTTTTTATATAAATATGGTTATCGCTCTAATCTCAACCATCGTGTATATTATTTCATATTCAATAGTTAAACAGGCTTTTATTGCACTTCCTGTTATTCCCTTGCTTGGAATAACATTCAGCACCGTTTTGGTGTATATACAATACTTTTGCAAATACAATGCATTTTCTGATTTGCTTGACGTTGTTTCCGTAAAAAATCCGACAAATCAAATGTTAGACCGACTCAAAAACAACAAACCAAACACTTTGAGAGGCTTTTGCGTTTTTCTTTATGCAATTGCAATTATCTTTTCAGTAGCAGTGATTATCAGCTTGCTTTTGTTAGGTGGAAAAATATTTTCGCTTAATATATATGCAGGAATATTTTTGTTGGTATTTATAATTGTATGTTCAGCATTAATTGTACTGTCTTTAAGTGTAACCGGCTGTTACTATGACAACCTTGCAAAGATGCTTGAACATTATATGATTAAATACAAACTGATTTGAGGAAGCGGGCAAAATATGAAAAGCAAAGAAGAATTTTTAAAAGAACATCGCTCAAAACACAAGGGAATGTATGTTGCGGCTGTATTATCGGTTATTTTCAATCTTATCGGAACTGTTATTATTTTGGCGAATGCTATTCCTTTGATTAAATACCGTTATATTCACATTGAGGGTCAAAAGGTATTTATGTTGTTTTTAGGATTGGGGTTCTGGTTAATCGGCTCAGTTCTGATAATTTACATCAAATCTGTTGACAGACGTGGACATCAGGAATACGAAGACTACTTAAAAAGTCAAGCATCTGTTACACACTTTGTCGGAGAAACCGCAAAACAAAATTCAAGCGACGAATGGGTGTGCAAAAATTGCGGAAAAATTAACAAAAACTACGTTGGTTCTTGCGGCTGCGGAGAGGTAAAACCAAAATGAAAAAAGTTATTGTTTAATAACAGCCATATCAATTATTTTGCTCACTTCTGCCTGCGGAAACCGCATTGTACGGAACAGACCGGAACAGTAATGCAGACGAAAACGAAAAACATTCCGTTATCAAAGAAGCATTTGAAAACTATCTGAAATCAAGGCGCAAATAAAGCTGTTCAGATACATATATACAAAAACGGCTTAACCGAATTTACATCGGTTAAGCCGTAATTTTTATAGCTTTTTTATATTCAGTTTTATCAATCAGATAACTCTTACTCTTACAACGCCGTCAACAGCGGCAATTTTATCAGCGTCGGTTTTGTCTGCGCCCGCAACGTCAAGAATTGTGTAAGCATATTCGCCGCGGCTCTTTGAAAGCATATTTTCGATGTTGCCGTTAAGCTCTGAAAGCACTTTCTTAAGAAGTTCGGGAACATTCTTGTGCATTACACAAAAACGTGTATCGTTTGTGTTTCTCGGAAGAGAAATTGCAGGATAGTTTACTGAATTTACAATGTTACCGTTTTCAAGGTATTCCTTAACCTGGTCACAAGCCATAACAGCGCAGTTTTCCTCGCTCTCGGGAGTTGAAGCGCCAAGGTGCGGCAGGCAGATTACGTTCTCTTCGCCGAGAATATCATCCGTACCGAAATCCGTTACATACTTTGCAACCTTTCCGCTCTTAATAGCTCCAAGAACTGCTGTTGAATTAACAAGACCGTCACGGCTGAAGTTGAGGATGCGAACTTTGTCTTTCATCTTAGCAATCATATCCGCATCAACAAGGTCCTTTGTGTCGGGAGTAAGCGGAACATGAATTGTGAGATAATCACAGTTTGTCATAACCTCTTCGTTGTTCTTCATCAGCTTAACGCTCGGGTCAAGACGAAGTGCATTTGAAACAGACATAAACGGGTCATAGCCGATTACCTGCATTCCGAGAGCTGCTGCCGCATTTGCAACAAGTATGCCGATTGCGCCAAGTCCGATAACGCCAAGAGTTTTACCTTTAATCTCGGGGCCGACAAATTGGCTCTTGCCCTTTTCAACCATTTTTCCGACAGCGTCGCCGTTGCCCTTCAAAGTTGTTTTTTCCCACTCGATTCCTTCAACAATCTTACGTGAAGAAAGAAGAAGACCGGCAAGAACAAGCTCCTTAACAGCGTTTGCGTTTGCGCCGGGAGTATTGAAAACAACTATACCCTTTTCTGTGCATTTATCCTTTGGAATATTGTTTGTGCCTGCGCCTGCTCTTGCAATCGCAAGAAGATTGTCGGCAAATTCCATATCATGCATTGCTGCGCTTCTTACAAGAACCGCATCGGGATTTTCAACTTCGTTGCCATAGCTGTAATTGCTTCCAAGACGGTCTGTGCCGATTGGAGCGATTTTATTTAATGTAAGTACGTTATACATTTTAATCAACCTCTAAAATTATTTATTTTCAGCCTCGAACTTCTTCATAAACTCAACAAGCTTTTCAACACCCTCGTAAGGCATAGCGTTGTAGATAGAAGCACGCATACCGCCAACCGAACGGTGACCCTTGATGTTTACAAGACCGTTTTCTGTTGCTTCCTTAACAAACTTAGCGTCAAGGTCTTTGTCGCCTGTAACAAAAGGTACGTTCATAAGTGAACGGTCCTCGGCAACTACTGTACCTTTGAAGAGCTTTGAGTTATCAAGAAAATCATAAAGGAGCTTAGCTTTCTTTTCATTAAGATCTTTCATCTTGTCAAGTCCGCCGATTTCATTCTTAATCCACTCAAATACGAGCTTTGCAACATAGATTGAATAGCAGGGCGGTGTGTTAAAGAGGGAATCCTTGTCTGCGTGAGTTTTATAATTGAGCATTGTAGGAGTAATATCCATAGCGTTGCCGATAAGGTCTTCACGAACAATTACAATTGTTACGCCTGCACCGGAAACATTCTTCTGTGCGCCTGCAAAGAGAAGACCGAACTTTGAAACGTCAATCGGCTCTGAAAGAATGCAGGAAGAAATATCTGCAACAAGCGGAATATTGCCCGTATCAGGCAATTCGTGATAAACCGTGCCGTAAATTGTGTTGTTCATGCAAATGTATACATAGTCTGCATCGTCTCTGAACATTGAGCGGTCTGTCTTTGGAATATAAGAATATGTCTTATCCTCGGAAGAGGCAACAGCCTTTGCGTCGCCGTAACGTACAGCTTCCTGATAAGCTTTTTTAGCCCACTGACCCGTGATTATGTAATCAGCCTTGTTGTTCTTATTCATAAGGTTGAGCGCAACCATAGCAAACTGTGTTGAACCGCCGCCCTGAAGAAAAAGAACCTTGTAGTTATCCGGAATATTCATAATTTCACGAAGAAGTGCTTCGGCATCTTTGATGATTTTATCAAAAACAGCACTGCGGTGTGACATTTCAAGAACGCTCTGACCGCTGCCTTGATAATCGAGCATTTCATCCGCTGCTGTCTTAAGAACAGACTCCGGCAACATTGACGGGCCTGCAGAAAAATTATAAACTCTTGCCATTGTAAAAACTCCCTTTATATTTTTAAAGTAAGCAATTGTGTAAACAACTGCACAAATAGTTGACAAATAAATTTGAATCGGAGCAAATTCCGCTTTACTCACAAAAACAAAGTCGGAAACATATTTCAATCAACGCAAAGAAAAATTTCGCTCCTCGGAATATCATTCAAAAACTATGACTTCCGCCGAAATTCCAAACAAAATCCGCCTTAGAGGCAAATGACATCAACATTTAAATTATACGCTTGTTGGGTTTTAAAGTCAATAAGAACAAATTCTTTCAGTTAAAAATTTAACAATTATTTTGTCTGCTTTTCCTTACAAAAACATCAGCCGAGCGTAATTTTTCCTATTGTGCCGACAATCTCGTCTCTCATTCTCACAGCTTCGTTTCTTGCCGCCTGTGCAAAGTCTTCTTCGGTTAAGCCCTGCTTTTTCCAAGCACACATAATTCCTCGGCTTGAGTTAATTACAGCTCCGAGTCCGTTCTTGTCAAATGCGTTCTTAACGTCCTCGGCGCCGCCGCCCTGTGCACCGTATCCCGGCACAAGGAAGAACGTATGCTTTGCCTTTGCACGCATCTCCGAAAGCTGTTCGGGATATGTTGCGCCGACAACCGCACCGATTGCCGAGTAACCGTATTTTCCCATAAGCTCGCTGCCCCAGTTCTCGCACATTCTGCCCATATGCTCATATACGGTTTCGTTTGTATCAAGCTTCATATCCTGAAGCTCGCCCGAACTTGGATTTGAAGTTTTTACAAGCACAAAAATGCCCTTATCTTTTTCTTTGCAAATATTGGCAAGCGGCTTGATTCCGTCAGTTCCGAGATAGCCGTTTACGGTAAGTGCGTCTGCGCCGAATGCGTCAATCTTTTCTCCGTCAACATCGGTGGTGCCGAGGTGAGCGGTGGCATAAGCTTCCATTGTTGTGCCGATGTCATTGCGCTTTCCGTCGGTCATAACAAACATACCCTTTGACTTTGCATAGGCAATGGTGTCGCAAAGCGCCTTTACACCCTGCCAGCCGTACATTTCATAATATGCCGCCTGCGGCTTGATTGCAGGAACAATATCATAAAGGCTGTCTATAAGAGCCTTGTTAAATTCAAACAGAGCCGCTGCCGCACCGTCAAGTGTTTTGCCGTATTTTTCAAAACACTTTTTCTTGATTGAAGCAGGCACATAGTCAAGCTTTGGGTCAAGACCTGCAACGGTCGGGTTTTGCTTTTCTGCAATTTTTTCTATCAATCTGTCAAGCGACATATTCATTCTCCTTTTGCTTTATATTGTAAAAGTCTGTCCGACTTAATCATGCCGAACGGTGATGCCTGCAATTTCATTATATGCTTCATCAGCTGTTGATTATATCATAAAGTTCATTGGCGAACTTTGAATAATCCTTTCTTTCCTCATTTACAAACTGAATTGCCGGACGTGGGTGGGTATTGTACTGACCTGTAAGCATATACGGAATGTCATAGCCCCATTTTACGCCTGCTTCTTTAAGTTTATGAGTGTGATTTTCAATTATTTTAAGAATCGGATTAACCTTGTACTTAGGATTTTTGAGAAAACCGAGCAAAAGCTCAAGAGCACAGTTGCCTGCACCTCTGCCCATTCCGTCAACAGTGGCATCAAGATAGCTTGCGCCAAAGGTCATAGCCTCAATTGTATTTGCAAAAGCAAGCTGCTGATTGTTGTGAGCGTGAATACCGACAGATTTTTTATATTTATCTGCTGTTTCACCGTACAAGTCAGCAAGTCTTCTTGCCTCTTCGGGATACAATGCGCCGTAGCTGTCAACAATGTAAAATGCGGAAACAGGTGTTTTTCCGAAAATATCAAGCGCAGCTTTTATGTCCTCTGTTCTTGCCTTTGAAACAGCCATAATGTTGATGGTTGTTTCATAACCCATTTTCGCACAGTATTCAATTATTTCAACTGCGGACGGAATTGCGTTGATATAGGTTGCAATTCTGATTAAGTCAATCGGGCTGTCCTTTTTGGGAATGATGTCCTTTTCAAAATCTGTTCTGCCGACATCAGCCATAACAGCAACCTTTAAGCCGCTTTTGTTGTCGCCGACAATCTTTCTTATATCCGCATCGTTACAGAACTTCCACTTGCCAAAATCATCCTCGTTGAAAATTTCTTTTGAAGCCTTGTAACCGAACTCCATATAATCAACGCCGGCTTTGATATTTGCCTCGTACAAATCCTTTATGAATTTGTCGTCAAAACGAAAATTGTTGCAAAGACCTCCGTCGCGAATCGTTGCGTCAACAACTCTTATATCCTGTCTTACCGACAGTAAATCACCCTTTTGTGCCATAGTTTTACTCCCTGTTATTTAAAATTTAATTATTAACCGATTAATTGTCCTCAAACACAAGCTTTCCGCCCAAAAACGTTTTCTTGACCTTTCCGCAAAGTTTTTTGCCCTTAAACGGAGTGTTTTGGCTTTTGCCGTGAAGTTTTTCAACGTTAACCGTCCACTCTTCGTCAAGGTCAACAAGCGCAATATCGGCAGGCGCACCCTTGCTTAAGGTTCCGGCATTTATGCCGAGAATTTCGGCAGGATTGGTGCTCATTTTGCGAACAATTTCTTCAAAGCTCATCAAGCCTGTTTTTACAAGATACGTCACAGCCACAGCCAATGAAGTCTCCATTCCGATTGAGCCGTTGGGAGCCTTTTCAAAATCGGCTTTTTCCTCAACTGTATGCGGTGCATGGTCGGTGGCAACGGCGTCAAGGGTTCCGTCGCAAAGGCCGTTGATTATTGCCCTGACGTCCTCGGCGGTTCTGAGCGGAGGATTCATACGATAATCTGCGTCACGCTTCAAAAGCTCGTCTTCCGTCAGCGAAAAATAGTGCGGTGCTGTTTCGGCGGTAACCTTTACCCCACGCCTTTTTGCGTCGCGTACAAGTTCAACGCTCGTCTCGGTACTTACGTGGCAAATATGAATCGGAACATTAAGTGCCGCCGCCAAAGCAATTTCTCTGGCTGTTCCGCAATCTTCCGCAGTCCTCGGAATACCCTTTACTCCAAGCTTTTTTGACACTTTGCCATCGTTTATTTTACCTCCGTCGGCAAGGTACAAATCTTCGCAGTGTGCAACAACGCTCATTTTGAGTTTTGGTGCTCTTTGCATAGCGTCACTCAAAAACTTTGTGTTTACAACAGGTCTGCCGTCATCCGAAAGTGCAATCGCACCTGCTTTTTCAAGTTCGTCAAGGTCGGTGGGTTCTTCGCTTTTAAGCCCCTTGGTGATACTTGCCGCAACATAAACATTCGCATCAGCTTGTTTTGCTTTGTCCAAAACATATTTTACGGTTTCGGCATTGTCTGCGGTCGGATTTGTGTTCGGCATTGCAAGCAAACTTGTCACACCGCCTGCCGCCGCTGCTCTGCATCCCGTTATTATATCTTCCTTTTGTGTTTGTCCGGGGTCACGCAAATGAACATGCATATCTACAAGCCCGGGAATTGCATAAAGTCCCAAAGCCTCAACGACTTCTCCGTCGGTTTTTAAATTCACCCCGATATTTTCTATCCTGCCGTCTTTAATTAATACATCGTATTTTCCGTTAATACCGTCGGCAGGCGATACTACATTTGCATTTTTTATCAGTATTTCTTTCATGGTTATCTTCTTCTGTTGTTTTGTCTGTTTATGGGTCTGCTTGCGGGTCTTTTTGTCGGTCTTCTTGTTTGTCCTCCGTTTGGACTGTCGGTTCGCTTATGAACCTGAACAAGTCTGCCGTTCTGCATCTCACGCTTCTGCACACGTTGCTTTTCCGCTCTGATTTTTGCACGGCGGCGACGTTCTTCTTCGGCTTGTTTGCGTTTCTTTGCGGCACGTTTATGCTTTATCATTCGACTTACATTAGTTGCAAAATAACCGCAGTGTTTTCCGAACGACTTTATTCCCGAGCCAATGGCTTTGAGCGTGTTAAGAACGGACTTACCTGCATTAACGCCTGCCTTTTCAACCGCAGCTGCACGCTGTTCAACCTCATTGATGACATCGTAATCCTCGGCGTCACGAATTTCTTTGCTGCTGACAACACCCATAGTCTTTTTTGGTGCTTCCTCAAAGAAATCATAACTGTTTTTAAATTTCGCATGCTTTGCATCCTGTCTGACAAGATCTTCGTCATTTGTATATTCATTAAAATCGTCGTCGGAATCAAGGTCGTCGGATAAATCGGATTGCTGTTCGGACTGAAAATCTTCTGAATCATCTTTATCAAAATCATCAGTATTATCCGCATCTTCATCAACCGCTTCAACATCAACCATTTTCTCTTTCGGGCTTGGCTCAACATCAATTTCATTTGAGGTTATTTCCGTTACGGACTCGGGTTCAACCTCTTCAATACCGTTATCTGTTTTATTATCCGAAGTGTCGGCGTCAGTATTATCTTCGGTCGCTGCCTCGTACTTAGGCTTATAAATTTTTACCGCCTGTGATTCCTTATTAAAACTTGCGCGATAGTTCAGGATATCGTCAATCTCATCCTCATAGGATTCCGCATTTACGGGTTCAACCTCTATCTCCCGCTCCCCGAAACTGCGGCTTGAGCTCACGCCGTAAATATAATCGTCGAATCCTTCTTCATTGTCCGTTGATACAGAGGTATGAGCATCAGGCTGAATGTTGACATTATCCTCATTGATATATTTATTTTCGCCGTCATATTTTCGGTCGCTGTCTTCATCAAAGTCGGCAATATTGTATGACGGGTAATTGTCTTGTGAAGTGTTCTTTCTTGTATATTTACCTGATAGCTCCTCAATAATTCTTGAGTTCTTTCTGTTTTTTCTTTTGCGGCTTGCAAACTTTGCAATCAAAACCAAAAAGACGATAATCAATATAATTAACAGTGTTGCACCGATTATCAAAAAGAGAATCACGTTGCTTGAGCTGTCAGCCTTTTGAAAAACCACTGTGGAAACTATTGAGTTAAGAGTGGCGTAATCTTCGGGTTCTACGTCACCGCCGTTGCGCTGTATTATAACATTAACATTCTTTCCGTCAAAAACAGTATTTGCCTGATATGTTTTGATTTGGCTTCCGTTGCTGTCCACATTTGCGGCAAGATACAACCAAACTATACTTCCTGCACTGTCGGGTGAACACGCAGTATACTCACTCTGACTCAAAAAGTTTTTGGTAACGTCACTGAGCTTGTCATCCTGCAACAGATTATAATTACCGATTTTTTTACTCTCTTCGCTCTGCGTCATAGTCACGGTAATTGTGATTTGGGAATTGCTGTCCATTCCCTGAAGATAAATATTGCCGTTTTCAAGATTTTTCATTGTTGTGTCATAAGCAAGACCGAATACCGAAAAATACTTATCGTCAGCCTTGCTTGAACGGGTAACAGTTGTAATATTGTCCGGAAGCGAAATTTTCATATCGTTTATCTCGCTTATCACATAGCTGTTGTCTGCTGCACTGCACAAAAACACAGAAAGCACGCACAAAATTACAGCAAATGCAACAACCGCGCTCCTTTTGAGTACGTTTTTTTTCATTAACCAAGCCTCCATAGTAGGATTTTTTTCGGAATACAGATAACGCTTTTCCCAACAAAATTATAAATATTTACACACAGTTCAATTATACATAATTCGAGTATAAAATACAAGTTTTTTATTACAAAAATTCAACTGTTGTACCGGCTCGTGTACCGGCTCGGCGAAATCTGTTTTATTGAAAATATAACACAGTGCGGATATCCGCCGCCTAAGAGACAACAGACATCCGCACTGTATTACAATTAACAATAAATTAAATAATAAATTAAAAAACAAATGAACCGAATGCGGGATTTACTTTGTCTTTATCCGATAATTTGATTTCATCAATCCCCTCAAGCGGCCATTCTATGCCGATTGCCGGGTCGTTCCACATAATTCCGCCTTCATCTCCTGGATGATAAAAATCGGTGACCTTGTAACAAAACTCTGCCGTATCGCTCAGCACCAAAAAGCCGTGAGCAAAGCCTTCGGGAATATAAAATTGCTTTTTGTTCTCTTCCGTAAGTTCAATACCGAACCATTTGCCGAAAGTTTTGCTGTCCTTGCGTAAATCAACAGCCACATCAAAAACAGAGCCTTTGATTACACGAACGAGTTTTCCCTGTGGATATTGCTTTTGATAATGCAATCCGCGCAAAACGCCCTTTGTGCTCATGCTCTGATTATCCTGCACAAACACTATATCAAGTCCGTTTTCGCACATATCGTTCTGATTGTACGTCTCCATAAAATATCCCCTGCTGTCACCGTGAACCGCAGGTTCAATAACGCAAAGCCCCTCAATATCAAGCTTTGTTACTTTGATTTGTCCCATAATTACCGCTCCAATTCCCTAATATATCTTTTGGTAGCATCCTGCCAAGTCGGGAGCTTTGCAAAACCGTTTTGGACTAATTTATCCTTGCTCATTCTGCTGTTTGACGGACGTTTTGCCTTTGCGGGATATGCATTGCTGTCAACAGGAGAAACAACAATGTTCTTGTATGTCGAATCATACTCGGAAGCCTGCCTGAAAATTTCACAGGCAAAGTCATACCAACTGCAAAAGCCCTCATTGGTTGCGTGATATCTGCCGTACTTGTCTGTTTCCGCCATATCCGCAAGCAGCTTTGCCAAATCATATGTATATGTAGGTGAACCTATCTGGTCGTCAACCACCGTAAGTTTGTCATGTGTTTTTCCGAGATTAAGCATAGTTTTAACAAAATTCTTGCCGTTAATTCCAAACACCCACGAAATACGGATAATAAAATACTTGTCAAGCAATCTCTCAACAGCAAGCTCACCCTCATATTTGGTTTGACCGTAAACATTCAGAGGATTTCTTTCGTCATCAGGCTCCCACGGACGTGTTCCCTGACCGTCAAACACATAATCGGTCGAAATATATATCATCTTGCAGTCAAGCATTTTGCACACTTTTGCAATATTCTCGGTTCCGACTGCATTTACAAGATGAACCTTTTCTCTGTTTTCTTCGTCCTCGGCAGGGTCTACTGCCGTCCAAGCAGCGCAATGCACAACAACATCGGGATTTTCCTTTGTCAACATACTTTCAACACTTGAACAGTCGGTAATGTCCATATCTTCAATATCCACACCGATTACCGTGTAATTTCTGTTATTAAGTTCTTTTACCACGTCGTAACCGAGCTGACCTTTAACGCCAGTAACTAATACTTTCATTTTATTCCTCTGAATTCTTCAATCTGTCACCATACATATTTTTATAGTAATTCTGATAATCACCCGACAAAATATTCTGCCACCAAGCTTTATTGTTAAGATACCAATCAATTGTCTTCTTTATTCCGTCATCAAATTTAGTTTGCGGCAACCAACCGAGTTCATTATGAATCTTGGTCGGATCAATCGCATATCTTCTGTCATGACCCGGGCGGTCGGTAACAAACGTGATAAGACTCTCGGGCTTTTCGAGCTGTTTTAAAATAGTTTTAACAACCTCAAGGTTTGTTTTTTCGTTGTGTCCGCCAACGTTATAAACTTCGCCGACCTTGCCTTTTCTTGCAACCAAGTCAATTGCCGCGCAATGGTCTTCAACATACAGCCAATCACGCACATTTTCACCCTTGCCGTAAACAGGCAGAGGCTTGTCTGCCAAAGCGTTTGCAATCATGAGCGGAATCAGCTTCTCGGGGAAATGATACGGTCCGTAGTTATTGCTGCATCTTGTAATTGTAACCGGCAGCTTATACGTTCTGTAATATGCAAGCACCAGCAAATCTGCGCTTGCCTTTGAAGCCGAGTAAGGACTTGAGGTGTGAATCGGTGTGTCTTCATTAAAGAATAAATCGGGTCTGTCAAGAGGCAAATCACCGTAAACCTCATCGGTAGAAACCTGGTGATACCTTGTAATTCCGTATTTTCTGCAAGCGTCCATAAGAACCTGGGTTCCCATAATGTTTGTCTGCAAAAAAATCTCGGGATCTTCAATTGAACGATCAACATGGCTTTCTGCCGCAAAATTGATTACTATATCGGGTTTTTCCGATTCAAAAAGCTCATAAACAAATTTTCTGTCTGCAATGTCGCCCTTTACAAACTTGAATTTAGGATTTTTCATTGCTTCTTCAAGAGTTTCAAGGTTACCTGCATACGTAAGCTTATCAAGACAAATGATTTCATCTTCGGGATGATTCTTCAATTCGTAATATACAAAATTTCCGCCGATAAATCCGGCACCGCCTGTTACAATTATCTTCATAGAAGCCTCTCCTCAATATATCAGCTTATTGTCCGCAACTTTTCTCAAATGTTTGCCGTAAGGGCTTTTTCCGTATTGCTGCGCACTTTCTAAAAGTTGTTTTTTCGTAATCCAACCGTTTTTATACGCAATCTCTTCAGGCGCAGAAATTTTTATTCCCTGCCGTTTTTCAATCATACGCACAAAATCAGCCGCATCAACAAGGCTGTCCACCGTACCCGTATCAAGCCAAGCAAATCCACGACCTAAAAGCTGAACGTCAAGTTTTTTATCCTGCAAATACATATCATTAAGCGTGGTAATTTCAAGTTCTCCTCTTGCAGACGGTTTTACCGACTCAGCCATCCGAGAAACGCCCGACGGATAGAAGTACAGTCCCGTAACCGCATAATTTGACTTTGGCTCCTGTGGCTTTTCCTCAATCGAAACCACTTTTCCGCCCTTATCAAATTCTACTATTCCAAATCTCTCGGGGTCGTTGACATAGTAGCCAAACACAGTTGCTCTGTTCTTATTCTCCGCATTATGTACAGCTTCTCTCAATGCCCTCGAAAAACCGTTACCGTAAAAAATATTATCTCCGAGCACCATGGCGCAAGCATCATTTCCGATAAACTCTTTTCCCAAAATAAACGCCTGTGCAAGTCCGTCAGGAGACGGCTGTACAACATAGCTCAGATTAAGACCGAACTGTTCTCCGTTGCCAAGCAAGCTCTTAAATCTCGGGGTGTCGCTCGGAGTTGAAATTATTAAAATATCCTTTATTCCGGCAAGCATAAGCGTAGAAAGCGGATAAAAAATCATCGGCTTATCATATACCGGCAAAAGTTGCTTTGAAGTCACCATTGTAAGCGGATAAAGTCGGGTACCGGCCCCACCTGCTAAAATTATGCCTTTCATTTTTCAAATTCCTCAAATATAAGATTTGTAAATCAGTAATTTAAATTATTCTCTCCGTTTTTATCGGAGAGAATAATCGCTCAACTGTTCTTACATAAATTGTATAAACAATAATATCACACAGGATATTACTCAACCGTTACAGACTTTGCAAGATTTCTTGGCTTATCAGGGTCGTTTCCTCTGTTAATGGCTGTATAATAAGCCAAAATTTGTAACGGAACAACTGCGGTTATCGGCATAAGAAGCTCCTCCGAATGAGGAATTTCAATAACATAATCCGCTACGCCGTCCTTTAATCCCCTTGCACACGCATCTGTGCAAACAAGGATAATCTTTGCTCCTCTCGACTTAACCTCAACAATATTACTGATTGTCTTTGGAATAACGTCAGTTTGCGTTGCAACCGAAATAACGGGCATACCGTCCTCAATAAGAGAAATTGTGCCGTGCTTCAGCTCACCAGCCGCATAACTTTCGGAATGAATATACGAAACCTCTTTTAATTTTAAGGAGCCTTCCATTGAAAGCGCATAATCAAGACCTCTGCCTATATAAAGCAGGCTGTCTGCCGCAACAAGCTTTGTTGCAATATACTTGCACTTTTCTTCACAATTATCAATAACATACTGAACCGCATCGGGCATTCTGGTAAGAGCCGAAACAAGTCGTTTGCATTCCGCTTCACTTACGCAGTCCTTGGCAAGAGCCAACTCAAACGCAAACAGATACACAACCGAAAGCTGAGTGATGTATGCCTTGGTTGAAGCAACGGCAATTTCCGGACCCGCAAGAGTATATATAAGCATATCGGCTTCACGTGCAATGGAGCTACCCTTTGCATTGACAATTGCAAGCGTTGTGGCGCCCTTTTGCTTTGCAAGGCGCATAGCGGCAAGACTGTCGGCGGTTTCACCCGACTGTGAAATTATTATTATAAGGTCACCCTCGGAAACAATCGGATTTCTGTATCGGTATTCGGAAGCAATGTCAACCGTTACCGGTATACGAGCCAAATCCTCAATTACATATTTGCCGACCATTCCTGCGTGCATTGCCGTTCCGCAAGCCACAATTGTGATATTCTTGAATTCTCTTAATTTTTCAAGCGTGATTCCGCACTCTTCAAGGCAAGGCAATCCGTTGCGGATACGCGGCATAATTGTTGTTTTTATAGCAGTAGGCTGCTCGTTGATTTCTTTTATCATAAAGTGAGGATAACCGCCCTTTTCGGCAGCTTCCATATCCCAATCGGCAGTTTTAAGCTCTTTTTCAATAGGCTGTAAGTGCTCGTCAACAAAACTTACGCCGTTACCCGAAAGCGTTGCAATTTCGTCGTGGTCAAGCAGATAATAGTCCCTTGTATATTGCAAAATTGCAGGAACATCAGAAGCTATAAAGCTTTCTCCGTCAGCTACGCCGACAATAAGAGGACTTTCTCTGCGCACGGCAAAAACTTTATCGGGAAAATCCCTAAACATAATTCCAAGCGCAAACGAACCCTTAAGCTCGGCAAGAACGCTGTCAATGGTTTCAAGCGGATTTCCGTTGTATTTATAGTCAAGAAGCTGAGCAACAACCTCAGTATCTGTTTCACTCAAAAATGTTCTTCCCTGAGCAATAAGAAATTCCTTAAGTTCTATGTAATTCTCAATAATACCGTTGTGAACAATGGTTACTCTTGCGCCGCTGTGCGGATGAGAATTAATGTCCGACGGTTCGCCGTGTGTAGCCCACCTTGTGTGACCTATACCTACGTGACCTTCGGGTTTGCCGACCTTTTTCAGCTTATCTTCAAGGTCTTTAAGCTTTCCCTGCGTCTTAACGGTTTTAATTTCATTGTTTTCAAAAACAGCTATTCCGGCTGAATCATAGCCTCTGTATTCAAGCTTTGTAAGTGCGCTTACAAGTACATCGCTGCAATCTCTCGGACCTACATATCCAACTATACCACACATAATTTTGCTCCTTTTCAGTTCAAATACGCCTAATTGGTTTTATGATTGAAAGTCGGTACCAAATCACTCAACAGTTCAACGGTTCTTTCGCTGTCATTAGCCTGTGAAGCCTCGCGTAGCGCTCCGAGCTTATTAAGCATTTCATCGGAATTTATGTTAATTTGGTTACCGATATATATTTTATTGTTTGCGGTTGATTTTAGACCTTCTTCGTCCATAAGAAGTTCCTCAAAAAGTTTTTCCCCGGGACGAAGTCCTGTAAACACAATCGGAACATCCTTGTACGGAACCTTGCCGTACATTCTGATAAGATTTTCGGCAAGAGTTGTGATTTTTACGGGTGCTCCCATATCAAGCACAAAAATTTCGCCGCCGTTTGCCATCGCTCCCGCTTCAAGAACAAGAGATACCGCCTCGGGAATAGTCATAAAATATCTTATTATATCCGGGTGAGTAACGGTCACGGGAGAACCGTTCTCAATTTGTCTTCTGAACAACGGAATAACCGAACCGTTTGAACCGAGCACATTACCGAAACGTGTTGTAACAAACTCTGTATGAGTACTTGTCTGAGCTTTATACTGAATTATCATTTCACAGGCTCTCTTCGTGGCACCCATAACATTTGTGGGATTAACCGCTTTGTCCGTGGAAATCATAACGAATTTGTCAACTTTATAAAACTCAGAAAGTGTTGCGACATTAAAAGTTCCGAAAATGTTGTTTTTTACCGCTTCTTCGGGAACGGTTTCCATAAGCGGAACGTGCTTATGCGCCGCAGCATGGAATACAATTTGCGGACAATATTTTTTGAAAATAGCATCCATTTTATCATAGTCTCTGACAGATGAAATCAGCGTTACAAGGTTGAGCTTTGAACCGTATTCAAGTGTCAGCTCCTGTTGTATATCATAAGCATTGTTTTCGTATATATCTACTATAATAATCTGTTTAGGCTCATATTTTGCAATCTGTCTTACAAGCTCGCTGCCGATAGAACCGCCGCCGCCCGTTACCATACAGACTTTGCCGTTTATATATTTGCGAATTCCCTCTTTATCAAAATCAATCGGCTTTCTGCCAAGCAAATCTTCTATTTTTATTTCCTTGGCCTGCGTAATAAGCTTAGTGTTATTATCATCAAAAAGCAATTCGCTGAGATAAGGTATTACTTTAATTTTACACTCCGTTACCGAACAGTAGTCGAGTATTTTACGCTTTGCTTCACCTTCACACGACGGCACAGCAACAATAATATTCTCTATCTGATAATCTGCACATATTTTCGGAATCTCCGGGCAGGTTCCTACGACCTCTACCCCATTTATCTTATTGCGAAGTTTTGTTGTATCGTCATCAACCAAACAGACCGGCAATATATTACAGATAGGGTTATTGGGATCTTGCTTTGCGTTGTCAATTTCGGTGAGTATCATTCTGCCGGCATTTCCGGCACCCACAATAAGGGTTCTCTCATACTTGTCACGTCGACCCGATTCCGTCAAATCAAGAAAGGCTCTTTTAAACACAAAACGAAATGCAAGTACACCAAATGTTGCAACAAAAAAATACAACAGCTCAAAAATTCTTCTCGGTGCATTACCGAAAGAATTCAACAATAAATACGCTATTGCAAAGCCCATAAGCATTGCAATACCACAAGCCAAATAATCCTTTAAGTTAAAGTATCGCCAAAACCTTGAATAGGAACCGCAAATAAACATTGTCAACATACAGGTTATAAGATTAACCGTAATGTACATCAACAAACCCCTGCTTGCTTCCGTGCCGATTGTGCCAACAAGCGAAAGGACATAATTAAGTACAATGCCGCTGACAACTATAATAAAAACATCCGCAAGGGCAAGAACAATCTTGCGATAATTAATCTTCTTCATTTTCTCACTCTTCATTTCCGGGCTAAAAACCAAATACAGTTTCTGTATCTCTGAAAATAACCGTACCGATTATACATGCAGTTATTTAACTTGATTATATCGTATTTGCGGTTATCTGTCAAACAAGATTGCAATTGTAATTTATTTGTATTACACAATTATTACATTATCTCTTGCATATTAGTCGATATTTATTTTTACCGTGATTAAATAATTACAAAATCGTGAATCCGAATATATGCATTTCAAAAATTATAATCGGAGCATTGTTTAGTCAATGTATTATCAGCAACTTAAAAATCATTTTATATATGCTTTTTTGATTATATTTTGTAACATATCATCAAAATATATATCTCTTTCAGGAATCAGATCGGGTACACAATCCAATTCTTCGTATTTAGAAACGAAAATACAATTATCATGGTCTTTCCATTTCCTATTTGTTGTAAATAAAGCTTTTGGATAATTCAAAGAATTAAATTTGATAAAGTCGTCATCGTTAAAACCATCTCTATCCGTACAAATAACAAATATCCGATCTTTATTTATCCTTTTTTTACGTTCTTCCCATTTTTTTAATGCCTCTTCACAACTGCTGTAATGCATGAAAAATAATTTTAAGCCATCATCAAAACTACCGATAGGATAAGATTCGCCATCTTCAACCACGGGCGTTTGATTTATGTAATAATCTAAATTACTTACAAACTTAATAAAATCCGACGCATTAAAGAACATGTTTATTGTAGGAGACAAGAACCTGCAATTGCAATCGCTATATAAAACCCCTCCGATGCAATTTTGAGATATAATTGATATATTGTTTAGATTTAAATTATTCTTTATTTTCTTTATTTTTATTCTTTTGTTAATTTCATTAATATATCCCAAAACACTGCTCATATTATGCTCCTAACCAACCTTTTACTTCCATGAAAATCTGGCACCTATTGCATATTTTGTAGTTAAAAACAATCCGTTTATATCATCATATAAACAAGCCATAGTTGAAACGGAATTAAAAATTAAAACTATAAATACAAAGCCCAATAAAATGCCCCTTAACAGCCTGTTTTTTATTGAAACTGCAAATAAAAGGAAATTATGTGCAAAAACAAGGTAATATCCAAGTAAACATAAGGATTGGTGCTTTCCCATATTTTGTACTAATGTAAAGAAGTATATCGACAAAACCAAGCCAAAAATACATACAATAGTTTGAAATCTGAGTTCCTTATTTATTAATCCGTAAACTATTCCAATTACCAAAATTATTGCAAATAATATGCCTAAGTATCCTAATTGATTGTACCACTCATACCAAAATCCGCCAATATACCACTGTGAATAATCCTCAGCATAATTTTTTACAAAGAGAGTCTTATAAATAAAAGGTCCCATCAATATAAAGAAAGTCAAAATGTACACTAAGGCGAACTTAAGTTCCCCAAAAAATACTTTCTTCATATTTTTAACATGTATGCTTTTTATAAACGACAATATCAATATACAGGGAATAAATCCAAGTAACCAAAACAAGTACCATCTCCTTGTAATTACAAGCATTATAGATAAAAGGGCAACCTCAAAACAAAATTTAAATCCTGTATTTAAAAAATTTGCGTTAAACATTATAAGCGTTATTGAAAATACAAAAAACATTCCAAATAAATCCGGCATTCCCATAATAGAAGCCATGTGTATTAAAGGAAATGTCAAAAACAGAAAATTACTGATAAAAATGAATAGTAATTTTCTATCAATACTAAATTTTTGACAAGCATTGGTTACCAAAACATTATACATAATTATTACAGGTATCAAAAGCACAATATAATATGTAATAACATAAGCCTCATGCGAACCGTCTGTCAATAAAAAAGGGACACCTAATATTACATTGATAAAATATGAATAATCACTATTCCAGAAGCTTAGAATAATTCCAGCAAAACCTTTTAAAGGGTTATTCAAAAACAAATTTAAAAGTTCATGTTGCTGATCATAATAACAAGTATGATCAAAAACATATTCAAAATTTCGTCCATACACGATTACAACGTAAATAATTAAACCGAGTAAAGAAGTTATTGCCGAAGCAATAAGGGTAAGTTTACGGTTATCAATGTTCACATATCTAATAAAAAGTTTTCTCGTCATCAATAGCAATAATATAATGGCAAATGCACTAAATAAAATATATGAAATTTCCCCCGGAATATTTATAAAGCATGACAAAATAATGCTTAAAATACAAACAAACGCAGAACAAGCAATGCAAATAAAATTTTTATTATGCACTAATCTTTTAGCTGTATCTATGATTCCTATCTTCATTATAAACCCCCACAAAAATAATAAATTCGATTCCGTACGCTATTACATTCTTTGTTTTATAAGCCTAATAATAGGCGTGCAAACTTTATTTATCAAAACCGCAAGCGGCACCGAAACCGCAAGCAGCACTACATACCCAAGAAAATTATTGTTAATACCAAAATACGAAATCATTTTAATAGGAATCTGATGTACCAAGTAAAGTTCAAGCGAAATTGTACCCAAATATTTCAGCACCTTGGAAGAGCCGTTTGTAACTGCGCAAAGGCAGATGAAGAATTGGGTAAATCCAAAAATATGTAAAATTTCAAACCATAATCCTCCGCGCAAATAATACGGAGCATATGAAACAAAAACGAACAAAAACGAAGCAATTAACGTCAGCCGCTTTTTCTTTCTTAAAATTGCAAACAATTTATCCTTATGCATTGCAATTGACATACCAAGCGGGAACATATAACAGCTTTCAAACCAATAGTTTTCGACCTTTGCGAATATGCAAATTGCCATATATACAAAGCATGAGCAATAAAGTGCAATAACAAGTTTTCTGTTGTCCTTAAACAATAACGCAAATACAAAGAAAAGAATATAAAGACCGAGCTGAACTTTTAAATACCAATTAATAGTATTTGGCAATGATAAAATCAATGCGCCCAAAATATTCTGTCCCGTAATTTGTTCGCCCATCAAAACATCTGCGATACAAACAAGTATAAAAGTTATAAAAAACGGAATATACAAACGCATTAATCTGTTAGGTATATAATTTTTTAAATAATTAGGTTTATTCAGCTTGGATATCATAATTGCATATCCGGACAGCAAAAGAAAAATCGCGACTCCCAAAAATCCGACATTTGAAATTTGAGAGATAATTCCTTTCAATTTAGCCGAACCAAGCTCGGTATAATAATGAGCATACATTATTAGGACAATTGCAATTCCTCTAAGCCAGTTTGTTTGATTTTTTGAAAAAAAGTTGTTGCTGCTATTAACAGTCGAACAATTTTTTCGTACCCCTAAAACAGAAAAAACCAGAAGTACCAGCAACGAAGCTCCGATAATAAGGTATGCATTCGTAAAAGCACCCGCTAAACTCATATCAAATTCCCCCCAAAATCAATTTGATTCACTCTTAATGTACTCGATAAAATCTCTGACTGCGCCATTGCCTCCGTCTTTTGAAGAAACGAAACTGCAAATTTTCTTTACTTCATCAACAGCGTCGGCAGGGCAAGCCCTTACCCCACAAATCATCATAGGCGGGATATCAAGAATATCATCGCCCATATACGCAGCCTCGGAATATACCCCGTTGTTGTCGGGCTTACAACCGTGTTCTGTCATAACCTCAATCATTTTTCCTGTCTTATCCCTTATTCCCTGATAACAACGAGTAATATTGAGTTCTTTACATCTGTTCTGAAGTATCTTTGAACTTCTTGCAGTGATTATTACAGGAATAATTTCAAGAGTAGGCAGAATATCTTTTATGCCACATCCGTCTTTAATATCAAATGCCTTAAAAAGTTCGCCGCTGTCAGACATGTATATCTTACCGTCCGTCAGCGTGCCGTCCACATCAAGGAACAGAAATTTAACTTTATTCATTGTTATCACCTGTTATATCGGCAAATCTTGAATCGGTAATAAACTTTATTTTGCAGTTGCTCTTTCTCAGTCCGATATAGTCTGTCAGCATCTCACGGATTTCTTTATTAAGCAGAATACTTTTTTCTGTATCCCTTACATTGGAAAGTTCAAGCTCTTCAACAGCATAGTTAGGCTTTGCAATATCATAACCGTCAAAACCGGCAATTGCAATACTGTTGACATCAAGCTTGTCCAAAAGTCTCAACAAAAGTATTGTTGAGTTGTCAAGGCACTCCCAACCGCACTTTACCAAGTCCACAAACGAAACAACAAGCTCGTTCGGCTTCGGTTTATTTGTTATATTAGATGTAACGATTTTTTTTACGCTGTCAAACTTCTTGTCACTCTTCCAATATTGATAACGTTTAACATTGCTAAAATACATATAATCTGAGGCTACCGCATCATACATAAAGTTCACGGTAATGACAATTGCATTATTCTTATTTTTATACTCAATTATTCTGTCAACCTCGGCAGTTGCGGTTTTGCCCGGGGCAATAACCAATATATTCCTGTTTCCGAGCTCACTTTTTAACCTTACAACAACCTCAGAATCATCTATATCGGAATCTATATAGTTCATATATGTACTGTCAAGCAAGTCATAATTATACCTTTTTCTTGGCTGCGCACCGATTTTATTGAGAATATATCTTATATCCTTATATCTGATGCTGCTTTTGTTCTTTAGGTATGCAATATTATTAACATGAGCACTGTAAGTACCGGCAATGAAATAATTTGTATCATAACCCCATGCACACTTTGAACGGATATTGTCCATATATCCGTCAATCACGTCAAGAATCGCATCCATATCATAGTTATAATTATATTTTGTAACCATATACTGCGCTATAAGCTCAAGCGGAGTGTTTCCGGCACCCCTGCCCATTCCCGAAAGCGTTGCGTCAACAACTACCTTGCGCTTTCCAAAAGACATTCTGACAAATTCCTGCGACAGTGCGCTTGACATCTGCATATTGTTGTGAGAATGGAAGCCGATTTTACATGAGCCTATTAAATTATGGTCTATAAGGCTGAATACACGCTGCAAATCATCAATGTACATAGAACCGAAAGTATCTACAATTGACAGACAATACGGCTCCAATGTATTTATCATATTTATAAACTCGATTAACTCGCTGTCCGAGTAACCCAAAATATCAACAGGTTGTACAAACAGTTTATAACCTTTTGCCTTTATCGACTTACAAAAATCAATTACGTCATACCTTTCATTTTTGAAAAAACAAGCTCTGACTGCGTCAAAAGATTTACCTGTGTAGTCATCCAAATTATCAATTGAATATCTGCTGTAATCGGCTAGTACGGTAAATAAAGTATCTTTTTTTTCACTCGGAACATATTCTTCGGCATCTTTTGAGTTTTTGTATACGGTTTTGCCTTCTCCGAATCCTTCATTCTGCAAAAAACCTATTTCAATCAAATCAACGCCGGAATCCATCAAGCCTGCTACTATACCGTTTATTGCATTCCTTCCGAATTTTTTATCAATCAAGTATGCTCCGTCACGAAGCGTGCAGTCAAGCAACATTGCATGATTCATAAATTAGCCTCCAACATTCCATATTATTTTCTGCTTGCAATAACTTCTCTTACCTTTTCCAAATCCTTAGGAGTGTCTACCGACAATGTGTGGCACTCGATTTCCTTTAGTTTAACGGTCTTGCCGTTTTCCAAAAATCTGTATAAGTCAAGTTCTTCTGCAAATTCAAGCTGACTTCTCGGAGTATCAACATAAAACTGCAAAGCCTTTTTTGAAAAAGCAGCTACGCCGACAATCTTTTTGTATGTAAATTGCATACTTCCCTTCGGATACGGAATCGGACTTCTCGAAGCCCACATTGCATCACCCTTTGCATTAACAACAGCCTTAATGTTGGTAGGATCAACAACCTCAACAGGGTTTTCAATTGTAGTGATAACATTGGAATAGAAATATTCCAATTCATCGCCCTCTTCAGGGAACGACCTTTCGATTACCTTAGGCTCAATAAGCGGCTCATCGCCGTTAATGCAAACATAAATATCTGCGTCTGTTTTTGTAGATACTTCCCACACACGGTCGTTCGGAGTCTTGTGCCGGTCTGACGTCATAATAACATTCATATCGTACTTTTTGCAAACGTCAACAATTCTCTCATCATCTGTGGCAACAACAACGTCGCTCAAGCCTTTAACTTTTTTTGCCTGCTGATACACATACCAAACCATAGGTTTGCCGCAAATATCCGAAAGAGGCTTTGCCGGAAATCTTGTTGAACCGTATCTGGACGGTATTACGCCTAAAATTTTTAAATCTTTCATTATTTTTGTTCCTCCTTGTTAAATAGGTTGTCAAAATCAACTCTTGTATAAACTTCAAGTTTTCCTCCGCGCGTTGCGTTAAATACTTTGACGCCCTTTTTATCACAAAATCTTTTTAGGTCAATATATGTTTGTGTGGCATTATCAATATTATATATTCCCTTTGTATTCTCATCGGCGTTTTTTTGGTTACCAAAATGGTCTTTTACTTTAGTATCAACAATAAGATTACCGTTTTTGTCTGTCATACGACTGAAATTATGATCCACACCGATAAGATAGATGTTTTTAAATCCCATATAAACAGCCATTTGAATAAAGAATCCTGTTACCGTACCGTTAAGTACAGAAAACTCCGCCATATCGTCTGAAGCCTTTTCGTCAGAAGTTGGAACTTTTGAATTATAATAAGTAACGGAATTTAATTTTATATTCTTATACCAATTCAGTTGTATCGGAATAAATTTATACTTTATCGGAAATTCTTCTATTTTGTCTTTTATCTCCTCACAAATAAATTCATCCTCACACGCATAGTAAGTAGGACGCCAATCCGTTTTGTCAAACATATTATAAATTCTGTTTGCGCCAAAAGTTACAATGCTGTTGTTTTTCAGGATAGTCAAATCTTCCGCACGCAAACTTGGCCCGTTTCCGATAATGAAACAGCTTTCGCCGTTGTGAATTTCCTTTAGGGCGGCAATTGCTTTGCCGTATTTACTATTGGCAAAATGCCCGAATAAATAGTTTTGGTGCCTAGCTTCTAAAAATTTTATAGGATGTATCATATTGTTCCCCTTTTTTCCGATTGAAATATTATTTATTTATCCTGTTATATAATAAAACAAGCCGATAATTCTTAAAATGCAAAAGCTGCTTAAGCTTTTTATATGTACCCAAAGTTTGTATCGCATGCGACTTTACACTGTTATCATTATCACATAAATAAAGTATTTATCCTGCGCAATATCTATACCTTTGTTTCCGGCGTCACTTATTCCTCCGTTTAGCTTGTGAATACACCTTATGTTTGCATGATTTTTGGCATATGTATCACAGATTTCCGAAGATTTATCGGTTGAACCATCATCAACCAAGATTATTTCATAATCGGTATAAGTTTGACTCAGAATGCTGTCAACACATCTTGTCAGTAGCTTTTTATCACTGTATGTCGGTACATTTGCAGAAATATTAAAACCTATATAAAAACAAGTATAACCATTACATTAAATTCTCAGTTCTTTTGATTATTATCTTTATTTTTTTCTGTTAAAAATACTTGCTACTTTTTTTACGGGAACCCTGAAAATATCTTTCTCGTAATCATTCATTACAAATTTCCAATTGATTGCAATAAATAATATTGTATATACAGCTATTCCCGAAAACAGTAAAATCCAATTATTCAAATCAACAAACAATAATATCAATACGAATACAATACATAAGCCTAAAGGGAATAAAACCATTTTTCCGATACTCTTCCAAAACCTGGGAATATCAAGGTTAATTCTCTTCCAATAATACCAGTTCATAATAAAGCCCTGACCGATTATGCTGGCTATGCCCGTAACAACAGCCGCACCGATGATTCCGAATTGGTTAACACAAAGCAGAGTACCGCCAACATTTAATACTGCTATAAACAGATACACAAGCGAACGAAAACGATGTTTGTTCTGTGCGATAATAACATTCATCGCAACATTCTGTACAAGCGGCACACACGCAGGAAGCATTGTGGCTATTGCTACCCAATATGCATCTAAATACGACGGACCAACCCAAAGAGTTAAAAACTGACGTCCGAAAGCTATGAATCCGGAACAAACCAAGCACACAATATAACATTGTATTCTTCCGATTCTAATCATCATATCTGTAAGTTCTTTAGGGTCGTTTTTTGTAAAAACAAGCTTGTTTACACTCGGCGTAAGTACATTTAAAATTCCGATCGTAAAGTTTGACATCATTGCATTAAAGGTGGAACCGACATTGTAGACCGCAACACCGATTGTCGCAAGAGCGGGAACCGCGCCGATAATTAATGTATCCGTTGTGCTGTAAAGCTGGTTAACAATATTTGCGACAAAAATCCAAAATGAAAAGAACAAAATCTCTTTAAGCAAATTAAAAGGCATATTTCTGTATTTTGCCTTGATACCTATGGAATGTTTAACATACACCAAATATAAAATCATAACAACTATATTCATAAAAATACTTGAGCAAACCATTCCGACATTGGCAAATCCCAAATATAATATGACGATATTTACTATCGGTGTTATAACTGTAATGATAATGTTTGAGAACTGTAAAAAAACAAAACGTTCGTGACAACTTATTACCGCATTGTACGGTGAAAATAAAAACGATATGGAAGTGTTTACGGTAAGAAGGAATATAAGTAATTGCAATTCATGCAAACTTTCTTCCGTCTTAAGCGAATCGGCATATACAAGACCTGCATTTATCGCAATAACCGTTCCCACAACAAACGACACGGCTGCAATAACGGCAAAAATTATATTAAAGAGTCCCAATATATTTTGCTCGCCCTCTTTATCTCCCTCAAAGCGGTATTTTGTCAGATATCTGACAATTGCCGAACCGATACCAAACGAAATCAACGATAAATAACTTGTAACACTTGCCGACAGTCTGTACAATCCGTATTCGTCCTGTCCCAAAATGCTGAGCATAATAGGTGTATAGAACATCGGAATTAATGAACCGATTGCCATATTTATGTATGACATAACTGCGCCGATACGAAGCTGATTTTTTATTTTTACCATTATTTCACCTCAATTTTTTTACAATTTCACAATATGGCGCTTTATACGACCGGGAAATTTTACAGCACAATCATACCATATCTTATATAATTGAGCTTTAAACTTATATTTATCCTTTGTTCTGACACTATAAGATTTATTTAGATTATACAACGTATTGTAAAAATAATATTTTTGCTTCCAATTCAAATTTCCGAATGAAGCTATATGATCTAATATTACGCCTTCCCGCATCTTATTAATTTTTTCCTTTTTTTCCGTGCTGGTCAAAGCACCGGAATGGAACCTATACTGATAAAGTATTTTATCTATATTTGTATAAGGAAACTCTGTAATAATTCTCAACCAATAATCATAGTCTTCAACCAAGAATTTATTGGGATTATACTCACCGACTGCATTATAAACTTTTCTTGTATATAAAAAACAAGCGCCTATATGATTCACAACATGAATTGAATCGCGAAAATCCTGAGGAATTTTAAATACTTCTATTACCTTACCGTTTTCATCAACAATGTCACAATCAGCAAATACAAACTCGACATCATTTTGTTCTAAAGCATTGACCATTTCTTCCAACGCATCAGGAAGATATCTATTATCATCTGATGTCCATGTCAAATATTCTCCCTTTGACAAAGAAAACCCTTTATTAAGGCTTCTGGGCAGCTTAAGATTTTTCTCGTTTTTAAAGTAATGTATTCTCTTGTCGCAATTTGCATATTTTTGAGCTATGGATGATGAATTATCGGTAGAACCATCATCAACAACAATCAATTCCCAGTTACAATATGTCTGCGCAATAATGCTCTTGATGCTCTCTTCTAAATATTTCTCACCGTTATAAACAGGGAGAACAATCGATACTAACGCACTCATAAAACCCACCTATAATTTTAAATTTACCCTTGCAAAAATCCACTTATCACTCTAATATATCAGCTATTCTCTTGCAGGCAAAGCCGTCACCGTACGGATTTGAGGCTTTACTCATTTTATCATACTCTGCCTTATCGTTCAGCAATTTTTTAAACTCACGATAAATCACATCTTCGTTTGTACCGACGAGCTTTAGCGTTCCGGCAGCTATTCCCTCGGGACGTTCCGTGGTATCACGCATTACAAGCACAGGTTTTCCCAAAGACGGAGCTTCTTCTTGTATTCCTCCGCTGTCAGTTAAAATCAGGTAACTCCTTGACAAAAAATTATGAAAATCAAGCACATCAAGAGGCTCTATAATATGTATTCTGTCATCGTCGCCAAGTTCTTCATCGGCGGCTTTTCTGACAACCGGATTCATATGAATAGGATAAATCACTTTAACATCCTTAATCTCATCAACTATACGCCTTATGGCCCTAAACATATGATGCATAGGTTCGCCAAGATTTTCTCTTCGATGTGCTGTAAGCATAATAAGACGGCTGTCCTTTGCCCATTCAAGTTCGGGATGCATATAATCGTTTCTTACAGTAGTTTTAAGTGCATCAATGGCAGTGTTACCGGTCACATATATGCTTTCTGGAGATTTTCCCTCTTTTAACAAATTTTGTTTTGACATTTCAGTAGGCGAAAAGTTATACTTTGCAACTATACTGACAGCCTGACGATTAAATTCTTCGGGATACGGAGAATATATGTTATATGTACGAAGCCCGGCTTCCACATGACCGACAGGAATTTGCAAATAAAAACACGCAAGTGCGGTTACAAATGTTGTGGTAGTATCGCCGTGAACCAAAACAACATCGGGATTTTCCGTAATAAGTATCTCTCTGATTTTCAACAGAATATTGGATGTAATATCAAAAAGTGTTTGATTTGCTTTCATAATCGACAAATCATAGTCAGGAACCACTTTAAATATTTCGAGAACCTGGTCAAGCATCTGTCTGTGCTGACCTGTAACACAAACTTTTGTAATTATTTCGTTCCTCGTTTTCAGTTCATTAACAAGCGGACACATCTTTATCGCCTCGGGACGTGTGCCGAAAACTACCATTATTTTTTTCAAAATTTACATCCCCATTCAAAAACACTTATAATTTTACAAATCAAATAATTCTTACGAATATATTTAATTATCATCATAGTCTTTCTACCATTAATACTAAAATCCAATTCCGCTTACGCTTCTTAGCTTACAGCATAGCATAAAGCATTTATTGGCAAATGAATACCAAAAGCGGTTGTTTCCGTCAATATGTACCAGCTCATCTTTACCGAGTTTACATTCATTTGCATATTTCTTTATAATTTTCTTGGCTTTTTTCTTATCATCACCATGCATAAATTTAAGTGCGGATTGACAAGAAAAAATACAGGAACCGAAAAAGTCTTTTCTTGCCGTTAAAGCAAGCTGAGGAAATTTGTTTTCAATAAACTTTTGTCTTTCTGACTTTGCCTCCAAAGCGTCAAGCCGCTTTAGGCTAAAGGTTTTGCCCATAATACTGTCAGGGCGCTGAAAATAATAATACATTGTTTCAGACACACGTGCAACCTTTTTTGCTTGAGCAAATACACGATATGTCCAAAACTCATCTTCGTGAAATTTTCCCTTCGGAAACTTTGTTTCGGCAATCGTATCATATAAATAAAGTTTATTCCAAACATGCTGACAAAACTGATTTTCGCAAATCAACATTGACAAAGCCGCTTCTCCGTCATATACATCGCACTTATGCGCACTGTCGGTACTTTCCGCTATATTATCATCATATACTTTTTGCACACCGCACTCGGCAATCTGACAGTCATTTTCAATAATAGCGGAATAAAGCAAACTGAAAAAATCTTTTGATATCCAATCATCGCTGTCTATAAAACTTATATATTTGCCGGTTGCGGCGGCTGTTCCGAAATTTCTTGCATCGGACAATCCGCCGTTCTCCTTATGGATTACCTTTATTCGTTCGTCTTTCAGAGCATATTCGTCACATATTTTCGGACACTCATCAGGAGAACCGTCATCAACAAGAATAATCTCAAGATTATCATAAGTCTGATTTATTATACTTTTAATACATCTTTCCAAATAATCCTGCACCTTATATATAGGTACCACTACACTGATTTTATCTTTCATATATTCTGCTCCGGGTCAAGTTTCTTTTTTCTTAATTTGTCATAAACAGAGTATGCGCACACGTATAAACCCGGCACAAACCTTAACATAGATATTGTAATTCTGTCATTTTTTCTGCCATACAAATTTTGTTCTTTATATTTTAAAACCTTGTCCATAAGTTCCCGACGTTCTTTTTTATACTTGCTCTTTTCATCAGCAAAAAAACAGTCGCTGAGCAATCGAAGCGAAGAACAGGCAACACGATTCTCTGCCTCAGCCTTATACGGCATATCAGCACTCATACTTAATATTTTTTCCGAAACATACAATCCCTCTTTTGATTTTCTTAGGCTGCTTCTGCTGTGTGTAGAGCTGTCCTCATTGGCGTAATAATTATAAAAGGCTTTATCGGTATATACTATACTTTTATTTGCACGCTGAAAAAGTTCAAAATTCATCAACAAATCTTCGTTTATAACTATGCTTTCGTCAAGCCTCAAATTATTTAATAATTTTAACTTATATAATTTATTACACATTCCGCCCGCAAACAGCGTACCTGATATAAGGCACTTGATGGCGTCATTTTTAGACTGCGAAACTACCTTTCCGGCGTTTCCTACACAAACGATGCTTCCGTCGGAATTTATATTCTTATAACTGCAATGCGCTATATCCGCGTCATATTTATCCATTAAATCTACAAGACATTCATACATTTCGGCATCTATTGTATCATCGGAATCCACAAAAGTAATATAGTTCCCTGACGCATTATCAATACCGACATTTCTTGCGTGAGAAACGCCGTTGTTATCTATACTTATAAGCTTTATTCTTTTATCACCGACTGCCAACTCGGAAACACATTCGGCAGTTCTGTCGGTTGAACCGTCGTTGATTACTATTATTTCAAGATTTTTATAAGTTTGATTCTGTATACTCTCAACACATCTTTTAACTGTCTTTTCTGCATTATAGGCAGGGATAATTACGGAAACTGTCTTATTCATACATCTCACCTTATTACTGATATAGGCTTGCAATCTCCCAAAGTCCCACATCATCGTTTTCAAATGCTTTTTCAACTTGTCTGAGCATATACGGAAGCTTAACCTTGTGATTTGGCTTATATTTTTCCAAAAGTTCCTTTGCAACAATAAATAACGCCGACTTATGCTCCTCATCAAAATTGACAAACATAGGGTAGTAATAAACACTTACGTGTCTTAATATAAGGGTATAAAAAGCATCGTCAATCGGCAAATTCATCTTTTTGTACTGCTTTATAATTTTCAATAAAATACCATAGCTGTCGATTGTTTTATAATTATTTTTATCACCCTGTATATGAGAAAAATTTTGTTCAAACCAACGATATTCATACAAGACTTCGGGAACATAAGAATAATTCCTGCACTGTGTAAAAATAAGAAATTGGATTATTGTATCTTCATACCAATATCCCGGGAAAAATCTAACCTCATTCCACATCTGTCGTTTGTATACCTTACACCACGGCAAACCTGCCAAATTCATAATTTTATCGCCGTTTTTAAAACCTGACAGATTGTATTTTGAATAAATATTCGGAATAACATCTATAACCTGTCCGTTTTTTTCTTTAACGAGATTATGTGCTGCCATTACCATGTCAAAATCACAGGAATACGCTTTATTCATAAGCTTTTCAACAATATCCCCGTGAACGGTATCATCACAATCCATAAACATCAAGTATTTTCCGACAGCATTATTTATACCGGTATTTCTTGCAGCTCCGATTCCGGCATTTTTTTGATAAACAGCCTTAACCTTAGGATTGCTTTCATATTTTTTTACTATATTTTCAGCGCCGTCGGTAGAACCGTCGTCAACAAGAATGACTTCGTAATTGTACTGTGTTTTTTGATTGATTAATGTAGAAATACATTCGTCTAATATATCTTTATGATTATATACCGGCACAACAATCGATAAATCCACATTTTGGTTTATCGGCGGATTTATATACTGAGGTTCTGTTTCAGACGGAGTATAGCAGCTGTCAATAAGCTTGTGGGCTTCAGAACAGCTCATACTTACAGAAACCCTTTTCCCGGAAAGTTTTTTATACCAATACTTAATCATATAAAGAAAAAAAGCAAGTTGGGCAAGAAATGCGCAGATAAAATCATTGCTTATAATCTTTTTGAACCTAAAATAAAAACCATGCTTCATTAAACCAACTCCAAGAACATTTTTTCAGCAGCCTTAACCGTATTTTCCGTACTGAAAAACTTTCCCCTTTCCTTTGCCCGTTCTGCGTATTCTTTCAGCATACCGTCTTCAGACAGTATCTTTTTTATTCCTTTATACAAAGCATCTTCATCATTATCGGTAACAATACCATACTCATTATTATCCCCAAGCATCTCTTTCATTCCGGACACCTCAACGGTTACAACCGGAACTCCCAATATCAATGCTTCTGTGGCAGCAGTACTGAATCCCTCTGCAAAAGACGCACAAACAAGCATATCGCACTTTGCAATATATTTATACGGATTAGTTTGATATCCCAATAAAGTAATGCTGTTTTCAAGCCCGTTGTTCTTTGCAAACATCCTAATGTTTTCCTCCTCGGAACCAACGCCCAAAAAGAATATGTGAGTATTAAATCCCTCGGATTTTAATTTTTTTTGAATATTAACTACTCTGTCGCACCCCTTTCTCTTTGCGACTTTTCCGACAACGCAAATTTTAATTTCATCATCGGAAAACTTGACATCATCAACACATTCCTGTGAAAGATTTACTATCTGCTTAGTCTCGTTTGTATTGTATAATACTTCAACCGATTTTTTATAATCAAATATTTCTGTAAAATCTTTCTTTACATATTCCGAAACACAGATTATCTTGTCAAATTTATTATAACAGCTCTTTGCCTCTTCGGGGCTTTTAAAAGCATATGAGGCATCACGAATATTGTGCTGTTCAATATGTATCCAACACACAAGCTTAGTACTTGGGTCGGTACAACCGCTCACAATTCTTGCTGTTGGGCCCTCAAGATATGATACAATTATATCGTAATGTTCTTTTATAAATTTTTTGTATAAGTGCTTTGGAGAAAACATCTTTAAAATTTGGCTGTTCCCCCTGAAAGTTTTCTTAAAACAATATTTGTATTTTATATCGGCATTTAAAAACTGCTCGTTAACGCCGCCCGCAAAAAGAGTTTGAACGGTAATATCAAATTTTGACCTGTCCATATTGTTGACAAGATTAACAAGCACTTTTTCCGCTCCGCCGACAGACAGGTTTGGTATAAAAAATAAAATTTTCTTCATAGTGTTGTCCTCACAAATGTTCTCTGCTGCTTCGTTTAAGATATGCGGTAAACAACATTCCTGCCGGATAAAGCAATACGGTCAATGCCTTGCGGGGCGAACATGAAATGCAAGGTTCTTTTGCAATTCTGCAAGACGATATATAATGAACGGTCTTTTTTACAACATACTTAAAAGGAACATTCTTAAACGACATATCAAGCATTCGTGTTTCTCTAAAGCTTCTCGGACTGCGTAAATACTGTTTAAACACAGTGGTAGTCATACCGTCCGACTGATAATCTACATGGCACAACTTCTTATTCAACACCAAAAAATCATATTTTTGGCTGATTTTCAAATGAAGATAATGTGGATTAAAATCTTTTTCACCCGGGAACTCCTTCATAGGTGCAACCGACTTATATAAATCTGTTCTGACAACATCCTTTCGGTCACCGTTTACAATCGGGTACTTACCGACAGCCAAATCAATAAGATTTATGCTCTTTTGGTCGGGAAGCAAATCTCCGATAACTTTGCCCTCGGGGTCACAATCCAGTCCCACTATACCCGCAAAGCCTTCATCTCTATGCTGTTTCCAGAAAGAAACTATCGTTTCAACCGAGTCATCAGTCAGATAATCGTCACTGTCAACGCACATACAAAGCTCGGTATCGGCAATTTCAATAGCCTTATTGTAACCCGAAGCCAATCCGCCGTTTTCTTTATAAACATATTTTATTTCAAATCCGTTATTCAGTTTTTGCCACCCGTTTACAAGCGCTTTGGTATTATCTGTTGAACCGTCGTCAACGACAATCCAAACAAAATCTTTCAATGTCTGTCTGCAAAGAGCCTCATAACCCTTATTCAAACAATACGCTCTGTTATAAGTAGGTGTAAAAATTGTTAAGGTTGGTTTCATACGGAGCTTCTCCCAAAGAATTTATTAATTACCTGAAACTTTTGTTCTTGATATGTTATGACCGCTCTTGTACTTTATATAGCTTCCCAATATGCAAATGGTGTTATTAAAGCCAAAAATCTTGTATACAAATCTGCTGAGTTTTGTCTTTTTGGAATTACTGTAACTTAGCACGAAGGATGTATCCTTAAAATGCTTCTTCACGTTTTTTCTTTCCTCTTTGGTAAGGTATGTGCATAAACCTAAAGCTGAAAACCAAAGATATGACGCAAAGCAAAGCTCGTAATTTTTAACCGGATTATCATTGCTTTTATAAAAATCAATACTTCCCTGTACAACACTGAGTACATCAGTAACATTTTTTTCTTTTATAGTGTGTGTAACCGAACCTTTTCTGTCAGATCTGCAAATAAACAAAGGTTCGTTTATAATATCAACATCTTTTATAACACGCAAAATACGAATCATCCATTCGTTATCTTCGCATACAAGCCCGCTTTTAAAATATAATTTTTTATTTATAACAAAATCTCTTTTAAGGATTTTGGTGCAGGCTGAAACTTCCATATTTCCGTTGTCCAAAAGGGATTTATAATAACTTTCTACCGAGTCTGTCTTTAGAGCGGCAAAATTCTTGTGTTCATTTCTTTGAAGATACCCAAAATCTTCCTCGTAATCAAAAGAAGTAAACAAAAACATCTCTGTCTCAGGATGCTTTAAAACATAGTTAACCATACTCTTTAGGCTGACGTTTTGATTCCACCAGTCATCACTGTCTATAAACATAAGATACTTTCCTGCGGCAGCATCAATACCGGTATTGCGTGCCACAGAAGCACCGCCGTTTTTTTGATGAATAACATTTATAAAGTCGTACTTTTCCGAATACTCATCGCAAATTCTCGGGCTGTTATCCTTTGAGCCGTCATCAACCAATATTATTTCCATATCTTCATAATTTTGTTTTATTACGCTGTCTACACAATTTTTTAAATACTTTTCAACATTATACACCGGAATTATCAAACTTATAAGCGGCATATAAACTCCCCCCAAGAATCACTTTATTGCTCTTATCGTATGCAAAATCAGGCATACCATAAACGATAGTCTCTTTTTACAACAAAATATTAATACCTTCCATGCAATCGGAAGTGCATCTAACTCCAACGTTGAGTATGAGTTACTGTACTCTTCATCCGAAATATATTTCTTTATATACTTTCTTAATTTCCAAAAATCAGTTTCGGGATTGCAAAGTTCATTCATACCGATACCGATTATGCTGAGCGCAATCCTATTATTCAAGGATTCCTGAAAATTTTCGGGAAGTTTCTCGTCATCAATGAATTTTTGCATTATTCCGAACAAACGCTTCCACTGCTCAATAAGTTGACCTCTGTAAACATCAGACAAAGAACCTTTTATTTTACGATAATGATACAGCGGTTCATCAATATATACTGCACTGTCGCAGTTTCTCAATGCATACATATTATAAATGCCGTCTTCGCACGAACCGATCTTTTTAATATCAATAAAATTCCCCTGCTTTGCCAAATCACTGCGATACAGCTTCATCCAACAGGTAGTTAAATTTTCAAGTCTTTCGGGATGGCTCAATTCTTCGTTTGATAATCCAAAAAGTCTTCTGTATACAAATTTTTGGAACTTGTCTGAATCCAAAAATTCACAATTGCCGTCAAATACATGCATAACCTGCGACGTATCATTAACTTCCTTTGTAAACGAGAACATCACACAGCCGATTTGCGGATTTTTTTGTACAACATTCAGGCATTTTTCCATTGTGTTAATATCAAGCCAATCGTCACTGTCAACATACATAATATAGTCACCGGAAGCATTATCGAGTCCGGTTTTTCTCGCCGCAGAAACACCGTTGTTAGACTTATGAATAACGACAATTCTGTTGTCCTTCGCAACATAATCATCACAAATCTTCGGAGAGTTATCGGAAGAACCGTCGTCAACAAGAATGAGTTCAAAGTTTTGATATGACTGATTTATTATACTGTCAACACAATCTTTCAAGTATCGTTCGGCATTATACACCGGAATTATTACGCTGATTTTTATATTCACAAAACTCACCCTAAAACTCTATATAAAGAACATATCCAATAAGAAGTACAAACTGTATACAATTATCATCGTGGTTCTCAAAACCTTTGAATCGTGCTCATTGAAAACATTGCTGACAAGATACGGTAACAAAATTAAGTTATACATACTTGTATAAATAGGAAGTCTTCCTGTCAACAGGCCGCTGGTTAAAGTTGCTATTACGTAAATGAGCATTGTAATAACCGCCATATTTATGCACATATTGATGAGCTGATTGTTCTGCTCTTCGATTTTTTTTCTTCCGACATATGCTAAAACAACCGGTACGGCACTTATCACTATTCGCACAGGATTAGAACCGTTGCTGGTGCTTAATACATCATCACTCAAAGAATGCTCTACATATAAATATAACACAACGGTGAATACTACAAACGAACAAAGAGTGAGTTGTTTCCATGGCTTAAAATGCACTAATATAACTGCGGCTAACATCATAATCGCAGATGAATGTATGGTATACGCCAACAAAACCACAATTATCGCCAAAGGAAGATATTTCTTTTTCAGCATAAGCGGCGTTGCGGCAAAAATAATACAAACCGATATAAACTGTCTTACACCATTCATCATCCAGCCGTCATAATATCCGTTGGCAACGAACAAAAAGATAGACAAGGCATAATCTTCGGAATACTTCCTATACACCAATACAATCGGTATACTTTGGATAAGCGCAATAATCATTCTGAAAGCGGTTACATCATTACCAAAAAATTGCTTAATATAAATTTCTATAAGTGTAAAGCCTCCGCCTCTCATTTGAGACCAGTTTGCAAACACATCGGAAACTGACGATTCCAATTTTTGGTACCCAACTACATAACCCCCAAGATCGTTTCTCAAGTCTCCGAACACAACACAAAAAAAGACAGGCAAAAAAACAATTATCGCAAATGTCATATTTTGCCGCATTACCTGCTTACCTAAAACCGTCTCGGTAACTTTTAAATTTGGTGAAGTTGATATAAACAGGGTGATCAGAACCCAACCAAATAAAAAAATGTCAAAAGTCATTTAAACTTCCATACTTTCTCAGAAAATAATTTTTAACAATTAAAATATAGTTCTTCCAATTCCTTTTTTACAGATGTAAATCCGTATCGAACCGCAAATTCTCTTGCATTCTTGCCGAATTTCATACGCATATCATCATCTTTAAGCAGTTCTCTGATACGATTTGCCATAGAATCAACGTCGTCAACCCGCACTATAAAGCCGTTTTTATTTTCCTCGATTAATTCGCAGTGTCCCCTGTTTGCCGTTGCAACAACAGGATTTTCCGAAAGCATAGCTTCAACTATATTTAAAGGCAATCCCTCTCTTTTGCTGCAAGAAACCGAAACATCGGTGATTCTTTGGTATTTTTCAAGACAAGTGCAATACCCTAACATTTTTATATTATCATTTAGATTCAGTCGATTAATTTCTTCCTCAACAGCTTTTCTTTCGGGTCCGTTTCCGGCAATAAGCAAAACAATGTCAGGAAAATCACCGACAAGCTTTTTAACGGCATTTATTGCCATCTTTTGATTTTTATTGGGCAACAGTTCACCGACGCACAATAAAATCTTTTGATTAGGGCTAAAGCCCAATTCTTTGCGAATCTCAAACTTTTCATTCCGACCGACCGGATAATACCTTGCTTCATCTACTCCGACGCCGTGAATATAGTATATATCGGTTTTAAATTTTTCTTTCGCCAACTTATAATCCTCACGGTTAATGGTAATCAGCTTATCCGTAAGCTTGGCAAAACGTTTTTCAATCGGATAGAAAACCAACCAATTCTTTTTTGAAGCTCCGTTGTAAAAGTGAAAGCCGTGTGCCGTATAAATAACCTTTGTTCCGCCCTTACGTGCACCTTTTGCCGCTAATCTTGTAACAACGCCTCCCATAGGCGTATTGCAGTGGATTATATCATAATGTTCGCTGTCTATTATCTTTTTTAATTGAGAATAAGCTTTGATATTATCGGAATTTTTCGGAGAACGCGAGAAAGGGACATCAAATACCTTGTCAACAAAATCAAGCTTCATACCGTTTTTTTCCGCAAGATTATTTCTTGCCGCAACATGAACTTCACAATTATGGTTGTGTAAAACCTCAACAAGCGGTTTGTGAAATTGACAAATATGACTTTGAACAGTAGCCGTAAGTAATACTTTTTTCATATATCTTCCCTGTTTTTATAATCTATGTGCAGATATTTTCCTCCTCTAAGGCGGTGGGTTCTGCTTTAAGTTTCATACTGAAACCCCAAGGAGCAAATGCTCATTGCATTGCCTGCAATCAATCTCAAGCACAGCAAAACATTACTCCGTTTTAAACTTCCTAAATTTTTGAATAAATTGCCAAATGAACCCTCTCAACAAATGCTCTGAAATCAGTATGTGCAACATCCTTTACCAAAATATTTGTATCGGATATTTTCTTATTCATATATGCAGTCAAATCATTTGGAATAGCATCCTGCTTTCTCTTTTCAAGAGGCACGGTAAGCATTAATTCAACATACTTACGATTATTAAACGGTACGGTTATATCATACGGTATTCTGTGTTCGGATGTCATAAACACTCCTTCACCGCCGCCCCAGGAGAATTCCCAATAATACAGCTCTACCCAAGATATTTTATCAAAAACGTCTTCCCCGTAGTAATTATCAAGATAATCCTGAAATACCTTTGTGGTCTGTCTCATAAGCTTGAAATCATAAATATATGCTTTGTGTAATGTGCGCCAGTACTTTGCCGTCGGACGTTTCGGGAACGAATTTTTGTTAAATCTTGAAAAATATCTTCCTCTTCCTATCTCGTTAACCCAAGATTTCACTTCGATATCACAAGGAGGGTTGGAGCAAAAGTACAGTCTTTTTTTCAAATCGTTAGGATTGTTAGGTCCGATACATCCTGCATTGCACTCCATAACCTTTTTGAATGCGTCAATATCTTTATAGCCCTCCCACTCATCCGGAATGGTGTATAGTTCGTGCTTTAAATCCAATGCCTTTAAAATATCTCTTGCAGCATATGCATCATAAGATTCTTCGTTGTTTGAGATATAACTGAAATAAGAATATTTATCATAATTTCCGTTTGTGCAGGCAAGCGTAGTCATGCTGTCTCTGCCGCCCGTAACAGATATTGAGATTTTCTTGTCAGGCCACTTCTTAGCAATCAAGGTCATATTTTTCGACATTATATCGCCTAATTTTTCTATTGTTTTGCGATATTCTTCTTCGGTAACAGTCTCTTCAATTTTCTTAGTGGGGTAATATCTTGTTACTTTAACGGTTCGTAAATCTTTAGAAAAAACAGCCTTGCAATTTGCCTGTAAGCGTTTAAGCTCGTTATACGGCGATAAATCTCCCGGCAACCAATTCCCCCAATAATGCCAGAATTTATTGCTGATAAGTCTTTTTATATACTCAGGTTGTTTAAGGTCATAGAAGTCGGCAACTATTTTGCTGTGAGAAGTAACATACAGGTTTCCTTCTATTACCCCATCATAAACAAGCTGCATTCCTGCACAGTCGGTAGTATAAACAACGTCTCCGTCTTTAAAATAACCCAGACAAAACACACCGGTAAGTTCGCCCTCCTTATCCCAAAAGGCATCCTCACCGTTTTCGAGAGCCAAAGACAAATCTTTAAGAATTTCCGATTCCTCGTATTGCATTGTAAACGGATTATAAGCATGTCCTACCAAAAAAAGGATGTTACCGTTATCGGCTTTATACGTATAGAAATACGCCTCCTTGTTGATATACATATAATAATCGATTCCGCCGCTTACAATAATATTCTCTTTCCAATTGTTATAAAAAGGATAGTCGGCAAGATTATCTACACGTTTATCGGTTAACAAAAAGCCCTTACAATATAATTTTTCTCTGAACTTCGGATAATTATCTAACAATTTCTCCATTTCAGCCGCCGAGTAATAAGCCATTAAACAATCTCTCCCATAGACATCAAATTCTTTATTATAACGTTATTCAATCTGTTGTTATTTCCGTCTCCGACAAAACTGTTGTGCGGAGTAATCACCACATTTTGCAAATCCCATAGTTCACAATTCTCTGCAAGGGGTTCTTCTTCAAATACATCTAATACAGCACCCAAAAATTTGTTTTCTTTAAGAGCCTCAATAAGTGCCTGTGTATCAACCACTCCGCCCCTTGATATGTTAACAAGAACCGCATTCGGTTTTAATTTATCAATCATACTTTTATCTAAAATATGATGAGTTTCTTCTGTCAACGGCAATGTCAAAACAATAATATCTGCCTGTTTAATAACGTCTTCAAAACTTTCTGTCAGAAAAAGCTCATCGTAATTGTCGTTATTTTGTTTAACCGCATCAACTCCGATTACCCGACAGCCAAATGCTTTAAACCTTTTGGCGCATTCCGTTCCTACACTTCCGCAGCCGGCAACACACACTGTCTTGCCGAAAAGTTCTTTTAAATCTCTTTGCTTTTCCCATTTATGCAGGTTTTTATTGTAATAAAAAAGGCTGTACTTTTTATAAAGCTGAAAAACGCCTCCAACGGCAAACTCAGCCATAGGTATACTGTACACACCACGTGCATTAAAAATATTTATATCCTTTTCTCGGATATAATCCATAGGCACTCTGTCAAGACCCGCACTCGTCAATTGAATGTATTTTAAATTTGTAAAATTCTGTATTTGGTGTGTCAAGAACAGACCGTTGCAAATAACGCCCTCAACCCAAGTATAATCACACGCAAGCGCTTCTTTTTCATATTGCATAAACCGCACATTATGCCCTAGTTTCTCAATTTGACCGATGTGCTCTTTTGCATCATGCCAAGCACCTGTTACCAATATGTTCATGAAATTCACCCATTATTTGTATGTTACCGACTTTACTATATTTCTAATATCACTTAAATTATCAAAAAAATACTTGCTGTGAACTTCACATTCTTTTTCAAAATTTCTGATTTCAGCAATTTCGTTTACGAATATATCACTTATTTTTTCTAAACTCTTAACATTGTTCACATTGCAAAAGCTGCGTGAAAGAATTGAGCAGGTCGAGCCCAACCTGTAATGCTCCCTGATAACATATTCGGAGGGAAGCAAACCCTTTCCGATTGAGGCTATGCCGCCAAACCCGAACGGAATATTTTTTTGCCTGAATTTACAGCAAAGATTTTCAACAGTTCCGTCAGTCAATAACTCAAACATAAACTTTTTGTTATATCCGAGACTTAAATCGTTAAGTCCGATAAAAATCTCATCTATACCGTTAATTTTAAGGATTTCGTCAATATTCTCGACTGCCTCAGGGGTTTCAACAAGCGGAATCGTTTTTGCTCTTCCGCCAACCAATTCGATAAAATTTTGAACTTCTTCGGCCTTTTTAAAATACGGGAGCATAATTATATCCGCTCCCCTTGAAATAACTTCGTCTATCTCTTTCTTTGACGAACAGTAGTCCTTTGCAGCATCATGAATCGGATTAACTCTGACCAGAAGCTCGGAGCTGTGTATGGTCTCCCTTATTCTCCGCACATCTTCAAACGTATGCTTTGACTGAACAGTATCCATTCCGCCTTGTCTGTCTGCTTTACCTATGTATTCCATATCAACAAAAATTCTGTCAACACCGGAACATTCCGCAATCTTGGCAACTTCGGGTTGATTAGTTATGTACATCAGCTTTAACGGCATAATATTATTCCTCACTCAATCATTTGTATTCTCTGTACTTACTGTCTTTCCGACATTTTCGTTATCTGCGTTTGTAAGAACCTTAAAAATCGTCATAAAAAATATTTTTGTATCCAAAGCAAATGATACATTATCAACATACCAAACATTTAAATCTATTCTTTTATGCCATTCGACATCTTTGCGACCGTGAACCTGAGCCCAACCGGTAATTCCCGGGCGAACATTAAACATTCTCTTTTGCTCATCAGTGTATTCACTGTACGGCCACGGATGGTATGTAAGAGGAGGTCGTGGACCTATAAGACTCATATCACCGATAAATATGTTAAACAATTGAGGGATTTCGTCAAGGCTGGTTGCTCTGAGTATTTTTCCGACCTTTGTAACTCTTGCGTCTCCTTTGCCCGAATAAACTCCGCTTCCTGTTTTTTCGGCACCGACACACATACTTCTGAATTTGAGTATCTCAAAAACTTTTCCGTTTTTACCGATTCGTTTTTGCCTGAACAGAATCGGACCTTTAGAATCGCACTTTATAAAAACAGATATTATGAGCATTGGTATGCATAAAATTATGATGCCTACCAAGGCTATGAATAAATCAATACCCCTTTTTATAACACGGTTATAAAAAAACAATTTCTTTTTTTTCATCAATACCCCTCATTGTCGCACAATATTCCATATATAAATTATTATATCATATTAATGTACCAAAATCAATAATTGCGTTTTTTATTACAATACAAATATTAATACCGTATTCAAATTTAATTAATAGCAATTGACAATTGCAACTTCAAATTCTAAAATATTCATAAAAGACAATCTATAAATTTAGGAGTGATCCTTCGTGAAAAAAGTACTGAAAATTACGGTTTCAATTTTTTTGATATTATTGCTGCTCGTTGCAGCCAATGCGATATACTGCAGTAATGTACTCGAAATTAAAAATTACAATGTCACAAGCTCAAGTGTTAAAACAAACATAAAAATTGTTTTAATTTCCGACCAGCATAACCATCAATTCGGCAAGGATGACAATAGACTTGTAGAAAAAATCAGTGAACAAAAGCCCGATGTTATTGCTGTATGCGGAGATATGGTAACGGACAGCTACGCCAATGACGACGTAATGAAAAACTTACTTGCAAAGCTTGCAGATATTGCGCCCACATACTGTTGCATCGGCAACCACGAGCGAAATTTATTAAACCAACTTGATATAAAAAACGACATAACCGATACCGGAGCCGTCTTGCTTTATAACGAAAGTGTGATATTTGAAAAAGATAACGAAAAAATACTCATTGGAGGACTTTCGGATTATCCGTACTATGAATTTAACGACGGCAACGAAAATACTCCCGAAAAAGTATTTTGGAAAAATTTTTGCAATATGTCAAACGAATATTATTCTGTTTTGCTTAATCATGAACCTGAATATATATCAAACATATTAAACGGCAGCAACATAGACTTGGTATTTTGCGGTCACACACACGGAGGGCTTGTCAGGATTCCTTTTGTGGGCGGTATGTACGCTCCAAATCAAGGATGGTTCCCAAAGTATGACAAAGGAGAATTTGACTTTGAAAACACCAAAATGATAATAACCGCAGGACTTGGCAATTCAAATTTTCTTCCGAGAATAAACAACTGCGCAGAAATTTGTGTAATAAATATTAATTAATTCAAAAACACTCAAATATCAGTACAGGTATGCAAGAAAACGACAGCCCTTTTTGTGAGATAAACCTACTGCACAGTAAGATACACCGACACTAATCACAGCCAGAATTAAATAATTGAGTGAACTGTTAAAGCTGTCAATTGAATAAACCAAACCCATAACACCCAAAATCAACGGATGAACACAATAAATAAAAGTGCTCATTCCCCTCAGCATTTTTCCGGTGCTTGCTTTAATATTGACATTTGTATTAATTAATATTCTGAATAAGTAAAACTCGCACGGAATCGTAAACAATATATATGAATATTTTTCGTTATTATCTGTAAAGCTGTGAAGCAGAAAATATTCAATCAACAGAAAAACAAGCGATATTGCAAATAAAAAAGCATCAACCTTAACTTTTCTTTTTGGTTTGTATGTTCCGGCAATATAACCGATGAATATTAACGGAAATGCTCTGAAGACCGATATCCAAAACACGTCAAGATGATTTGCCGCTGAATTTAAAATATTAATCGGTAAGATATTTATCCAGTTATATGAATATGTAAGAATACCTATTAAGTACAAAGCAACGGATAAAACCGCTACGGCTTTTTTGTTTAAAAAAGACAGTAACAAGTAACCGAAAATTGTAGCATAAATCAGAGAGATAACATACCACAAATGATAGTAAGAACCTATTTTAACAAACGCTATTCCAAAATCAATAAATGCGTGTAAAGAAAGCCAGCCCGATTTATACCACTCAAACACATCCCAAATCAAATATATTGCCGACCACAAAACATATAAAGCAGTTACTCTTTTTATGTATTTAAACAATATACTTCTGTTTTCTTTGCAGTTTACTATTTTGCCGTCCTGCCATTTAAGTTTTTTAAAAAAGAAAAAACCCGAACAGGCAAAGAAAAACGGAACAGCAAATCTGGAAAATGTGCTTATAACAAAAAGATTAAATTCGCTGTTATATGAAGCAAACGGCGAACAGTGAACCGTCATTACCAAAAAAGCCGCAATAAATTTGGCTATATCCACAGCATTATAGTTCTTACTCCTTAAAGTACTCACGTCACTTCCCATACTGACTTCCCCCCACTTAAAATCGGTCATAAGTTATGAGAAAACTTATGTAAACAAAAACACAAATTTACTTAATTACGTACAATCTATCGACCAATCAGTCAGTACGTCCCCTGTCCTTTATTTTATTCTCACAAAAGTTCCAAATCTTCATAAACACTACCGAAACAAGCCACGCCAACAAAAATGTTACTACCGAAACAATTAAAATCATTATCAACGGGTTTAGAGAAATTCGTTCGTAGATTACTTTTAACATTGTATTATATATTACCGTGTGAAACATATAAATATAAAATGTTCTTGACGAAAGTTTTGCAAAGCTTCTGTTTATTTTTAGATTGCTGAATGCAATAAATATACACAAAGAACCAAGCGCTACAAAAGGCACAAAAAAGCTTGCATACTTACTGTATGCACAGTAACTGCTTCCTGTAAAATATCTATATATAAAAGTTACAGAAAAACATGCCATTGATAATATGAAAAACACTATGGGATTTTTTCCTCTTATATTTTCATATATTACATTTCCTATAATAAAGTATCCCATGTACGAAAATACAACTCCAAACGCATATGACAGTTTATATGCGGTAGTAAGCTGATTTATAATTGAAAATATAAGCCAAATAACGGCTGCAATACAATAGGACTTATTGGTTATAGATTCTTTTACCCTTATAATTATCGGAACAAAAATATACAAACCGAATAACATGAACATAAACCAGAGGTTGTAATAATCGCCAATCAGCAGATTTTCAACCGGTTGCCATAAAGAAGCATGCGATATAATTCGGGAACCTTCCGAAAAAAGAAACAGCAAAATTGAAATTGCAATAAACGGTAAAAATATCTTTGAGAAAGTCTTTTTATAAAAAGTTTTATAATCCTTGTTTTTCGGATTTGACAGCAAAAATGCACCCGAAAGCATAACAAAACACGGAACAGAAAATCTTGTTACTATATTAATTGCGCTTCCAATCCAATATAAACTTGAATTGTAATCCGTCATTTTTGAAATATAAAATGCATTAACATGAATTAAAATAACGGCAAATGTCGAAATAATTCTCAGCAAATCATAATTATTCTCCCTTACTTTAGTTATTTTTCCGGAATTTCCAACCGAATTGTTTGCCATAATATAATACCTCCAATTAATTTTATCCCAGCACTTTTTTTGCTGTGTCTACGCTTTCTTTGGCGTCTCTGCAATAGTAGTCCGCACCGATTTTCATTGCGTATTCCTTTGTCAGCACCGCACCGCCGACGAAAACCACACATTTGCTTGAGCCGTCGGGATTTTGCAATTCTTTTGTTGCTCTTACGAGCTTTATGGTATCTTCCATACTCTTTAGGGTAGTGGTCATAAGAGCCGAAAGTCCTATCATTTTGATATCCTGTTCAACCGCCGTCCGAACAATCAGTTCGGGTGGCACGTCACGTCCCAGGTCAACAACCGTATAGCCGTAATTGTCCAAAAGCACCTTAACGATGTTTTTGCCTATATCGTGAATATCGCCCTTTACGGTTGCAAGAATAATTTTACCTTTGCTGACAGGAGAGCCGCTTGTGACTGCAATGTGCTTTTTTATTACCTCAAAGCATTCCTGTGCCGCATTTGCACTCTGAATAAGCTGCGGCAAAAAGATTTTGTTCTTTTCAAAATCTTCCCCCACTTTGTCAAGCGCAGGGATAAGCATCTCGTTGACAATCACCATAGGGTCTGTATTATTGTCAAGAAGCCTTTGTACCGCCGACGCACCTTCGCTTTTCAAGCCGCCGTAAACAGCAGTGGGAATATCCGTTTTCGAGTTTTGCTTCGGAGCTTTTACCGCAGGCGCAGCGTCGTTATATTTTTCAATAAATTCATTAGAATTTTTGTCAATGCCCGAAAGCACCCTGTATGCCCTTACGGCACCTGTCATAGAGTCAATGTTCGGGTTGATAATAGGAAGGTCAAGCCCCTCCTCAAGTGCCATTGTAAGGAATGTACGGTTTACAAGCTCTCGGTTAGGTAAACCGAAAGAAATATTTGAAACTCCGAGGCAGGTTTTACAGCCAAGTTCTGTTTTTACCCTGTGCAGAGCTTTAAGCGTTTCTCTGCAAGCCTCCTGTTCGGCTGAAACCGTAAGCGTAAGGCAGTCGATATAAACATCTCTGCGGTTAATTCCGATTGCTTCCGCACGTTCTACAATGCGCTTGGCAATTTCAAATCTGCCCTCTGCGGTTTTAGGTATTCCGCCCTCATCAAGCGTAAGTCCGACAACAGAGGCTCCGTATTTTTTTACCAAAGGCAAAACGGACGAAAGACTTTTCTCTTCGCCGTTTACCGAGTTAACTATCGGCTTGCCGTTATAGCACCTCAAGCCTGCGTCAAGAACATCGGGTTTTGTTGAGTCAATCTGAAGCGGTGCGTCACAAACGCTTTGAATTGCCTTAAGCACACGCACCATCATCTTTTTTTCGTCAATCTCGGGATGACCGACATTAACGTCAAGAATCTCGGCACCGCCGCTCACCTGACTTAATGCCTGAGTAAGAATATAATCAATATTGTTTTCAACCAACGCCTGCTTAAAAAGCTTTTTGCCAGTCGGATTAATTCGCTCGCCGATAATTCTCGGCCCGTTTATCTCAACAGCCGTGCTTGAACTGCAAACCATAGTATCAACACTTCTTGCACATGGCTGATATGTTTTGTCAGAAAGAACCTTTTTTATCTCCTTAATGTATTCGGGAGTGGTTCCGCAGCAACCGCCTATGAATTTTACGCCGTACTTTAAAAGTGACAAAACACAGTCGGCAAATTTGTCGGGCATAACATCATATTTATTGCTGTTCGGGTCAGGCAAACCCGCATTGGCTTTTATAACAAGCGGCAAATCGGTGTATTTTGTCATTTGGCTCACAACAGGTTCCAACTCGTCGGGACCAAGCGAACAGTTTATTCCGATAGCGTCAACACCAAGCCCCGAAACCGTTACGGCAACACAAGCAGGCGCAACACCCGTAAAAGTACGACCGTTACGCTCAAATGTCATTGTTGCAATAATAGGTTTATCACTGTTCTCTTTTGCGGCAAGAATCGCAGCCTTAAGCTCATACAAATCCGTCATAGTTTCAAAAACTATAATATCCGCATCGTTTCCCGCAACAATCTGCTCTTTAAAATAATCATATGCGTCTTCAAAAGAAAGCGAACCCGCAGGTTCAAGCAACATGCCTATCGGGCCTATATCAAGTGCAACAAGTGCCGAAGTTCCGCTTGCGGCATTTTTGGCAATTGCCACACCTGATTTTATGATTTCATCAACCGAATATCCGCTGTCCTTAAGCTTATATGAATTTGCGCCAAAAGTATTGGCATACACTATATCGGAGCCTGCTTCAATATAGGCTCTGTGAAATGATTCAATCAGCTTTGAACTTGTAATATTCAATGTTTCGGGAACATGCTCGTACGTCGCTTTGCTTTCCTGAATAAGGGTGCCCATTGCGCCGTCAAGAATTACAAATTCCCTTTCATTGCAAAATTTTTTAAAATCCACAATGTTCTCCGTTTCTTCTGAATTTACACGTTGCACGCAAATTGCAAACAGCACATCCGCATTTTTTTCTCTCTATGGGTGATTTTGAAAGACCTGCAACAGCAGTAACCGACTTTGCAGGCATCAAAAGAAAGTTATCATTTGTTGTCAATCCGATTTTCCGCGGAGCGTCAAGTCGGTTCAGAAAATATTTTTGCATTTCAATCGGATAGTCACCGTATCCCGGGCTAAATCTGAAAGTCATATTATATTCGGGATATTTTTCGGCAATCAGCTCATCAACCTTGCAACACAGCTGTTCAACGGCAACGCTTGCAAAGCTGTCCAGCACAACGGCACGAGACATATCCGCAACCTGCGCAATTCTTATGATTCTGTCAACGCCGTTACCGAGGGTTGCACACATCATAACTGCTTTTTCGCATCCGTCAAGGTGACTTTTTATATCGTTGCCGCCGATAATCTCTTCGCACGGCAAATCTATTACGGAATAAAGATACTTTGGCGAAGCATTTGACAAAATTTGTTTTTCACATTTGTCCATAAGCGCCTGCATTTTGTCGTTCAGCTTTATTCCCGCTCCGCCAAGGTAACGTTTTGCCTCATTCCGATTAAGTTTATCAAGGTTTATCATAACAAATTGGCTATTGCCGCAGTAATTTTGCGGGCAACATACGGGTTATTCATAGTATAAAGATGTATGCCGTCAACTCCGTTTGCAATCAAGTCCACAATTTGTTCAACCGCATATGCAATTCCTGCGTCACGCAGTGCTTCAGGTTTATCTTCATACTTTTGCATTATCTTTGAAAACTTTGCAGGCAGACTTGCACCGCACATTGAAACCATTCTTTCAATCTGATTTTTGTTTGTTACAGGCATAATTCCCGCTTCAATCGGCACATTGATTCCTGCAATTCTGGTTCTCTCCAAAAATCTGTAAAATACCGAATTGTCAAAAAACAACTGGCTTATAAGATGTTCCGCTCCTGCTTCAATCTTATTTTTAAGGTTAAGAACATCTTCTACCTCGTCTTTTGCTTCAATGTGAACCTCGGGATAGCAGGCACCCGCAATATCAAAGTTGCCCTTTTTCTTTATATAACCGCACAAATCGCTCGCATAGACAAATTCTTTTTGGGGTTCAACTCCGCTGACGTAGTCACCCCTGAGAGCCAGAATATTCTCAATTCCGCATTTAACGAAATCATCTAGATTTGCGTCTATATCAGACTTTGTGCTGTTTACGCAGGTAAGGTGGGCAACAGATTCAACGCCGAAATCATTTTTTATTTTTGAAGCTATTTCCGCTGTTCGGCTGTGACCTACCGTACCGCCCGCACCGTAAGTTACACTGACAAAATCGGGCTTCAGCAAACAAATTTCCTCAAGCTTACTGTAAACCGACTCAATCGGCGAGTCCTTTTTGGGCGGAAAAACCTCAAAAGAGAACACGGTTTTGTCGTTGTCTTTAAACAATTGTGATATTTTCATTTAATATTCCCTTCGCTTGTTTTTCTGTTATACGCTCCCCGAAAATCGCATAAAGCCCGCCTACTGATAAAGCGGCAGGAAACATCTACACTTAGTGTACTTATGTTATATTTTATTATACCACAACAAAATCATCTAAACAATACTGATTTATACCAAAGTTTGTACTGTTTTTATCACAGACTTTATTCACTGCAAGGCAACAGTTCTTATATATCAGTACAAAATTTTGCATTTTTGTTGACAAGCAACAAATCATACGTCGTTGTCTTCGCATATAATCTCGGTACATACAATCTTCTGTGCTTTGCCGCCGTGCGCTTCTCATATGACGAACGCCTGCGGCGTGCCTCTCTGCGCCGTCTTGCCTCATACGCATAAACAAAGCGCGATTTTTTGCTCTTTCTGCCGCACAAAATCACCCGTGCGGAACCGCCAACCGCATTGACAATAAAAATAAATACGCATAAATTTAACATCTTAACCTCCGCTGTTCCCGTCTTGTTTAAAATCACAACTTCACTTTGACAATTTAGGATTGCACTGTCTTAATTATAGCGGAGAATATGTCCCATAAAACGGACAATAAAAATCGGAGGGCAAAACCCTCCGACAATTGTTATATTATTTCAGCGTATTTATACACTGCTTAAAGGTGCTGATTATATACCATGCGTCATCGTCCGACAATGTGGTATTGAGCGGCAAAGTAAGCTGATTTTTATGCATATTATATGCATTCGGAAAATCTGTAATTCTGAAGCCCTTTTTGCTGTATGCGGAAAGCATCGGCAACGGCTTAAAGTGAACGTTGCACATAATTCCGTTCTCAGCCATCATATTATAAAAACGGTTTCTGTATTCCGCATCTTTGCCGATAAAACGAACAAAATACAAATGTCCGCTGCTACGGTGAGTTTCGTCACAATGGTTAAGCACCTGAATCGGCAAATCCTTAAATTCTTCATTATAAAGTTTGATAAGCTCGTGTCTGCGCTCAAGTATTTTTTCATATCTTGACAACTGAGCAACACCCAAAGCCGCAAGCACATCGGGCATATTGCACTTATACTGAGTGTCAACAACGTCGTACTCCCAAGCGGCAACCTTATTTTTCTGATAAGCGTCTTTGGTCTGACCGTGAAGCGAAAGAAGCATATACTGTTTATACATATCTTCTTCGTCAATACCGTCATGCAGTCTGTGTACGGCTGCGCCGCCCTCGGCTGTGGTCATATTTTTTACGGCGTGAAAACTGAAGTTGGTAAAATCGGCAATTTCACCGCACATTTTTCCGTGTCGTCTTGCTCCAAACGCATGAGCACCATCGGCAATAACAAAAACTCTTCCGAATTTTTCCTGAAGTTCGTTTTTGGGATTAAACAAATTCTTTTTGCGTTCAACAGCCTCATAAATTCTGTCATAATCACAAATGACGCCTGCCAAATCAACCGCAATAACAGCCTTTGTGTTGCGATTAATCGCAGCCTCCATTTTGTCATAATCCATCTCGTAGCTTCCGCACTTGCAGTCAATCATGACCGGCTTTGCGCCAACGTGATAAATTATGGAAGCAGTCGCCGTGTAAGTATATGCGGGAACAATAACCTCGTCCCCGGGACCTATGCCGAGAATACGGAGCGTCAACTCTGCGCAAGAAGTTTGCGACGACAGACATACAGCCCTGTTAACGTGACAATATTCCGCAATTTTATTCTCAAACAGCTTTGTTTCAGGTCCGGTTGTAATCCAGCCTGATTTCAAGACTTTGACAACCTCGTCTATTTCCGCCCGTGAAAGATCCGGCGGAGAAAAAGGAATTTTCCTCATTCTTAAAATCTCCTTGTGTAATAAACATCTGATGTCTGATACCACTATTTATAAATATATATATCGGATTATACATCATTTATAAATAAAAGTAAAGATTATCAAAAGAATTTTTACGCAAGTAATTTATTATCGCTTTTTCACCTCCTTGACCTGCCGTTCTTTCAGATATTTATTCCTTGTAGCCATTCCGCCTCTTATGTGGCGTTCGCTTTTGTTTATATCGAGAATTTGCCGAACCTCACGGTACATTGCGGGATTCAGCGCCTTGAGCCTTTGGCTGACATCTTTATGTACGGTACTTTTGCTTACACCGAATTTTTTTGCCGCTTTTCTGACGGTTGCTTTGTTTTCTATTATATACTCGCCCAACATTGAAGCGCGTTTCTCCACTGTTCCTTTCACAAAAAGCCCTCCTATCAGTCTTGCTAATTTATATGCAGGCTTTTGGAACTGTATTCTACTTTGATTTCCGCAGTTGCGCCCGTGCTTGCTTTTTTACCGCTTATCGGCTTTGACGGGATATTCAAAGGCAAATAAGCCGACTCCGAGAAATCTTGCAACGTTTTTTTGAACTCGGTCTGAAACATCAGAAGATATTCTTTGCAACATACGGCACAAAAACAATATATAAGCACTTATTTTTCTGTCTTATTTTGATTTATTGTCAAAAATGCCAATCAATGTGTTTTGTAGATTTTATATAAAAACAATTCGGACACCGCTTGAATTTTCAACATTCTAATGATATAATAAAGTAAAGAAAACACTGTTATTAACCGATAGGGTTTCTTAATAACTTAAAATGAGGTGAACGAACATGACGAAAACAAAATCTGTATTTGCAAAACCGATTGCAATCATCCTGTCATTGGTAATTGCAATTACCTCTCTTTCTTCCGCGGCTGCATTTACAACATCCGCCGCACAATCCGAGGGAACAATTTCCTTTGATGAAAGCTTTTATCAAAAAAACAAGGATGCCTGTGACAAAGTTGCGGACGGAATCAAAAATGCAGAAGAATACATAGATGTTTCGGACTGCAAATTATCTACCGGCGATGTAAGCGAGCTTATGTATGCTGTTACATACCGTCATCCGGAATTGTTTTATTTTTCGGGAGCTTGTTCTTATTATTTAAGCGGAAATTACGCAACGGCAATTGTTCCGGAATATTCCTATTCAAAGAGTGAGATTAACGAAAAACAACAAACTCTTGATACTGTTGTCGATAAATATCTTGCATTGGTTGACAACTCAATGAGTGATTTTCAAAAAGCCGTAATTTTGCACGATGAACTTGTTCTGAGAACCGAATATGCATATGACTCATCCATGTACAACTTGCTGACAGAAGGAAAAGGTCAGTGCATCGCATATGCTTTTGCCTATGCAAGGCTTCTTTCACTTGTCGGAATCGACAGTGAAATAATTTCCTCGGCAAAAATGAACCACGCATGGCTAAAGGTAAAGATTGACGGCGAATACTACAACGTTGACCCAACTTGGGACGATCCGTTGGTCGATAAACCGGGACATGTTCAGCATACTTATTTTCTGTACAGCGATGAAGCGTTCATGTCCGGAACCGACTTCAGTGCTCACACCGACTATGATTCATATTATCCCGCAACCAGCAAAAAGTACGACAATTACGATATACTTCACAGACTAAACACCCGCCTGTGTTATTCGGACGGTACATTCTTTGCTATTGACAACAGATACAAAAGCGATTATGAAAAGTGTATGATTAAGTATGATGAAACCGACGACAGTGCAACGGTTATAAACAAATTCAACGCATACTGGAGTGCCGGAGGAAACAGCTACTGGATAGGCGGTTACATGAGTCTGGATGAATGCGATAAAATTTTGTATTGCAATACCGACAACAAGATTTACTATTACGATATAAAAACCGGAGAACTCAACGAGTATACAACAGATACCGAGCTTAACGGTAAATGTTACGGACTTTCAGTTAAAGACAATCAGGTTTACGCTGTAATTGCAGACAACCCAAACACCACCGCAAGCCTTGTTCTTGCAGGCGATTGCATTAAGAGAGAACCCGATGTCATTCTCGGAGATGTAAACGGAGACGGCGTTCTTACAATTGCCGACGCAACCTTAATACAAAAATATCTCGCAAGAGCTATCGACCTAGACGACGAACAGCTTGCAGTGGCAGATGTTAACCAAAACGGTTCGATTGACATAATCGACGTCACAAAAATTCAAACATCTCTTGCGTAACCGCCTGTTTTTTAAACCCGGTTTTAAAAACGGATTACCGAATAATTTTTTTATTCAACAGCGGTTTATACAGTAGTTTTTGCCAAGATTGCCTGAAATTTAAATCCGAATTTGCGCCAGATATGTCTTATTTAACCTTGAATTATCAAAATCATTGTGGTATAATTGCTTATACGGAATAATATTTTAATTATAGGTAAGGTGATATCCATTGGAAAAATTTTTCAATAGAACAAATGTTGTACTTTTATGCGTGCTTTTAGTACTTTGCCTTATAGTTGCCGCAACTGTTGTGGTCTCAAGTCCGATGGAGACTACTCAAACTTCATCTTCAGCTAACGTTAATCCAAAATACAGAAGCTCATTAGGCACGGGTGAAATCCAGCATCCGACAACAGTTCCTCCGACTACCGCAGCGTCTACCGAAGGAACAACAACAGCATCTACCGCAGCACAAGCAACAACTGCTGCCGCAACCACCACAAATCCGGAAGCTACCACTCAGCCGACTACTCAGGCTACCGCCACAACAGCTCAGACAAACTCAAACGGTTCAAATAACTCGAGCAACTCAAGTTCCGGCGGTCAGTCATCGCAATCTTCTTATTCTTATGAATATATTCAGTATGCAACCGCAATTCCGGTTGACACACCCGCCGACTACGAAGAACAGTGGGATGCAGGATATATAATTGCGATTGATAATCCCGACAAAACATATCGTTGCTCACAGGTAACACTTACCGATGATGACAGAGATTTGCTGGAAAGGCTTTGTATGGGCGAATTTGGTTCAGGCGGATTCATCGGTGCTTGCCTTATTGCACAATCGGTTAAGGATGCAATGTGCTTTGACGGATATATGAGCGTAGCATCTGTTATTGAGCATTATCATTACACAGGCAGCACAGAGGTAGGCACTAATCAAGATTGCAAGAACGCAGTAAAATATATTTTTGACCAAAATATGGATGCCGTACAGCACAGAATAATGTATATGTATAATCCTTCTCTTGTTCAAAGTTCTTTCCACGAAAGCCAGAACTACATTCTTACTTTCGAGGGCGTAAGATTCTTTGACCGTTGGGGATATTAATCCTTAATACAATTAAAAACGCATTTGTTCAAAAAGGGCTCCCACTCTTGTGGGAGCCCTGATTTTTGTCGCAATTTTTATTATACGGCATTAAGACAGATATAAATCGCTGTGATGAAACAATTTATTCATAAAGTTATTTGGATTGCTTAATCAAAACTTTTGTAATTTCACTCACGTACATTTTGTGGTAATCATCTTTATACCACTTTTTTACAGCTTCGTCGTCAATAAAATTTTCTTCCGTTAAAAATCGGGAATACATCTTTTTGCATACAAACACAAGTCTTGCCTGCTCGAAATACGGTATTCCCTCATCGGTAAAGACAGTGGTAAGCCCGGTTTCCTTTGGCTTGTCGTAATCTCTGCCGCTCTTTGTACCGCAAAAATTAAGTGCGTCACGGTATCCCTCATCAAAAAAAGACATCGTAAAACCATCGTTATTTTCAATAAAACCAAATGTGTGTCTTTGCGGACGAATGAAAGTAAATGTAACGGGTTTTCCCCACATTATACCTACTCCGCCCCAGCTTACCGTCATCGTATTAAAACTTTCCTTCGTTCCGCTTGTCACAAGTGCCCAATCCTTGCCGATTAACTTAAACGGATTATCCTGAATTTGCTCCGGTAAAATTTCTTTGAATGTTGACACAAAAATCATCCTTTCAAAATATTTTATGCAAAATTATGTACTGTTATTATGCATACTCAGTATAACAGAAAGCCGAATAATATTCAATATGCGGCAAACAATATTCACGATATGCATATTTGAATGAATATTGTGTATATTCATTTTTAATGCATATATACATTTTTCTGCGATTTTCCTTTGTCAGCACCAATTTTTTCTGATTATATCGTATTAGTTGCAGTTTTTCTTCTTATTGAACCGTCTGAAATTAAATTTTAAAAAAATTGAATATTTATTCAAAAAGCACTTGATTTTTTTTGAGGGGACGAGTATAATGTAACAGTAATCTGAATTTTAATAACGGAGGAATTAAAATGGCTGACAATAAAATCAAAAAAGTAGTTCTTGCCTATTCCGGCGGACTTGACACTTCTATCATAATCCCTTGGCTTAAAGAAAATTACGACAACTGCGAGGTTATTGCCGTTTCGGGTAATGTAGGTCAGGGCACAGAACTTGACGGTCTTGAAGAAAAGGCTATCAAAACAGGTGCGTCAAAACTCTATATCGAAGACCTTACAAAGGAATTTGTCGAAGACTACATCTTCCCGACTGTTAAGGCAGGCGCAGTATACGAGGGCAAGTATCTTCTCGGTACATCATTTGCACGTCCTATAATTGCAAAAAGACTTGTTGAAATTGCAAAAAAAGAGGGTGCAGACGCAATTTGCCACGGTTGCACAGGTAAAGGTAACGACCAGGTTCGTTTTGAGCTTGCAATCAAAGCTTACGCTCCCGATATGAAAATCATCGCTCCTTGGAGAACATGGGAATTTAAGAGCCGTGAAGACGAAATCGAGTATGCCGAAAAGAACAATATTCCGCTCAAGATAAACCGTGAGACAAACTATTCAAAGGATAAGAACCTCTGGCACCTCAGCCACGAAGGTCTTGACCTTGAAGACCCGGCAAACGAGCCTATGTACAACAAAGAAGGTTTCCTTGAACTCGGCGTTTCGCCCGAACAGGCTCCGGACAAGCCCGAGTACATCACCGTTTCATTTGAAAAGGGTATTGCAACGAAACTTAACGGCGAAAAAATAGGCTCTGTTGAACTTATCGAAAAGCTCAATGAGATTGGCGGAAGAAACGGCGTAGGTATTACGGATATCGTTGAAAACCGTCTTGTAGGTATGAAAGCAAGAGGAGTTTACGAAACACCGGGCGGCACAATTCTTTATACCGCACACGATAAGCTTGAAGAAATCTGCCTTGATAAAGACACTCTTCACTACAAAAAGAACCTTGCAAACACATTTGCAGACCTTGTTTATGACGGCAAGTGGTATACACCGCTCAGAGAGGCTATGTCTGCATTTGTAGACAGCACACAGGAATATGTAACAGGTGACGTTAAGCTCAAGCTCTACAAGGGCAACATCATTGATGCAGGCGTTACAAGCCCGTATTCTCTCTATGATGAAGAAATTGCAACCTTTGACGAGGACGAAGTTTACAACCAGAATGACAGTGCAGGCTTTATCAACCTGTTCGGTCTTCCGATCAAGGTTCGTGCAAAGAAAGGTCTTATCAAATAATTTAACTTATTTGACCGTATCTGGGGCAGAGAGTTTCTCTGCCCCATAAAGTGTTTTTACAAGAAAACGGTTTTTGCCGATTATGACGATGTTATGCGTTACAAACAGCAAAAACCGCAAACTATTTTATTTAGGGTGATTATATGCAGCTTTGGAAAGGACGCTTCAAAAAGGAGCTTTCCAAAACAACAAACGATTTTAACAGCTCAATTTCATTTGACAGCAGAATGTATAAAGAGGACATTGAGGGCAGCATTGCCCACGCAACAATGCTTGGCAGATGCGGAATCATCAAGCCCGAAGAAGCAGAAGACATTGTAAACGGGCTCAAGGGAATACTTGCGGACATTGAAAGCGGAGCATTGAAAATAGATATGGAAGCCGAGGATATTCACACCTTTATTGAGGGTGAACTGACAAAAAGAATCGGCGACAACGGCAAAAGACTTCACACATCTCGCAGCCGCAACGACCAGGTTGCACTCGATATAAAACTGTATCTGAAAAAAGAGGTTGTAAATGTAAAATCTCTTGTGGTTGACCTTATTAAGGTCATTGCCGACAAGGCGGAAAAGTACAGCGACACCGTAATGCCGGGCTACACTCATCTGCAAAGGGCACAGCCCATAACATTCGGACATCACCTTTTGGCATACGGCGAAATGCTTCTCAGAGACGTTTCAAGACTTGAGGATTGCCTTAAAAGAATGGACGAAATACCGCTTGGCTCTTGTGCGCTTGCCGGAACAACCTATCCGATTGACAGAACCGTTACCGCCGACTTGCTCGGATTTGAAAGAATAACCAACAACTCTCTTGACGGAGTATCCGACAGAGATTTCTGCATTGAGTTTGCCTCGGTTCTCTCGATAATTATGGTGCACCTCTCAAGATTTTCTGAAGAAATAATTATGTGGTGTAGCTGGGAATTTAAATTTGTTGAGCTTGACGACGCTTTCTCAACAGGTTCTTCTATTATGCCACAGAAAAAGAATCCCGATATTGCCGAGCTCGTAAGAGGCAAAAGCGGCAGGGTGTTCGGCGACAATATGACGTTGCTCACCATTATGAAAGGCATTGCACTTGCATATAACAAGGATATGCAGGAAGACAAGGAAGCTATATTTGATGCCGTTGACACAGTAAAAATGTGCCTGACAGCATTCACACCAATGCTTGACACCATGCGTGTCATTCCGCAGAATATGAGAAAAGCCGCAGCAGGCGGATTTATCAACGCTACCGACTGCGCCGACTATCTAACCAAAAAGGGCGTTCCGTTCAGAGACGCCTACAAAGCCACAGGTGAGCTTGTTGCAAGATGCATTGAGCTTGGAACCGACCTTGAAAACCTGCCTCTTGAAGAGTATAAGTCCGTTTGCGATGTGTTTGACAACGGCGTTTACGAGGCTATCTCGCTCGAAAAATGCACAAACGACAGAAAAGTTTTCGGCGGTCCCGCTTCATCAAACGTTAAGGCACAGGCTAAACGTGTTGCGGAAATTGCAAATAAACTTTAATTTCAAACTTTAAATAGATTTAGCATACACAATTGCGGCATTCGCCCGTAAATTTACCGAACGACATTCGGCATAACACACAAACAACTATCAAAAATTCAGGTGATACATATGAAAATAAAAGCAGGAATCGTGGGTGCAACAGGATATGCGGGCGCAGAGCTTGTACGTCTTTTGTCATCTCACCCCGAAGCTGAAATATCCGCAGTGAGTTCTGTCTCATTTGAGGGGCAAAAGCTCAGCGACGTTTATCCGTCATACAAATTTCTTAACGATATGGTATGCGAAAATCAGGATGCCGTTGTTGAAAAGAGCGACGTAATCTTTGCCGCTCTTCCCCACGGACTTTCCCAGGAACTTGCAGAACAGTGCATCGGCTCGGGCAAAAAGTTTATTGACCTCGGGGCTGATTTCCGCCTTGAAAGCGAAGACGAATACACCGAGTGGTACGGCGGAACATTTCTTGACAAAGAACTTCACAAACAGGCGGCATACGGTCTGCCGGAACTGTTCAGAGACAACATAAAAGGCAAAAGCCTGATTGCAAACCCGGGCTGCTACACCACCTGCTCTCCGCTTGCGATTGCTCCGGCGGTAAAAAACGGTCTTGTTGAAACAAAGGGTATCATCTGCGACTGCAAAAGCGGCGTAACCGGTGCGGGAAGAAAACCGAGTCAAGGCAACCATTATCCCGAACTTAACGAAGGATTTCACGCCTACAAGGTCGCTTCACACCGTCACACTCCCGAAATTGAGCAAACTCTCTCAAAACTCTCGGGAAGCAAAGTCACAGTAACCTTTGTCCCGCATCTTCTTCCCGTAAACAGAGGAATACTTGCAACCGTTTACGCAGACATCAAAGACGGCGTAAGCTTTGAAGAAATCAGAAAGGCATACGAGGAATTTTATAAGGACGAATACTTTGTCAGACTTTTGCCGGACGGTATGAACGCTGACATTCATAATATAAAATACTCAAACTTCTGCGATATTTCTTTGCACTGCGACAAGCGTGCAAACAAGCTTGTTGCCTGCTCGGCAATTGATAATATGGTAAAGGGAGCCGCAGGTCAGGCTATTCAGAATATGAATATTATTTTCGGACTTGACGAAAAAACAGGACTTGAGATAGTTCCCCCTGCATTTTAACGGTGAAAATATGGAAACTTTTAAATACATAGACGGCGGCTCGGTTACATCTCCGCTCGGCTTTACAGCCAACGGAATTTGTGCGGGAGTTAAGCCCTCGAACACAACAAAAAAAGACCTTGCGCTCATTTATTGTGAAAAAGTTTGCAACAGTGCGGCTATATTCACAAAAAATCTTGTAAAGTCAGATACTGTATACGTAACAAAAAAGCACCTTGAAAACGGAACCGCACAGGCTGTTGTCGTAAATTCGGGCAATGCCAACGCCTGCAACCCCGACGGTTATGAAAAGGCGGAAAAAATGTGCAAACTCGCCGCTTCCGCCCTCGGCGTTGATGAAAATGATGTTATTGTTGCGTCAACCGGAGTTATCGGTCAGCCCCTCCCCATTGAACCCATTGAAAAGGGAATCGAAAACCTCAAGGGCACGCTGTCAAAAGACGGCGGAACCTTTGCGGCAGAGGCAATTATGACCACAGACACCGTAAAAAAAGAGTGGGCGGTTGAAACCGTCCTAGGCGGCAAAAAGGTTACAATCGGCGGCATTGCAAAGGGCAGCGGAATGATTCACATCAATATGGGAACAACGCTTTCTTTTGTTACGACAGACGCCGCTATTTCTGCCGATATGCTAAAATCAGCACTCAAAGAAGCTGCCGACGTCAGCTACAATATGGTAAGCGTTGACGGTGACACTTCTACAAACGACACGCTTGCAATTATGGCATCGGGACTTGCCGGCAATGCCGAAATCACGGAAAAAAACGAGGATTACTTAACCTTTGTAAAGGTTTTGACAGACGCATTTAAAAAGGTTTCCAAAAAACTTGCCGCTGACGGCGAGGGGGCAACCAAGCTGTTAATCTGCAAGGTAAGCGGTGCAAAAGACGATCAGGCTGCAAAGACAATTGCAAAGAGCATTATTTGTTCAAGTCTTGTAAAAGCGGCTATGTTCGGTGCAGACGCAAACTGCGGCAGAATTTTGTGCGCAATCGGATACAGCGGAGCCGAAGTTGACGTACACAAAATCGACGTTTCTTACAAGTCCGCAAAAGGCGATATTCTTGTGTGCAAAGACGGAAACGGACTTGTGTTTGATGAAGACAAAGCAAAGGAAATTTTGCTTGAAAAAGAAATCGAAATCATTGTTTTTCTCGGTGACGGCAACGGAAGCGCAGAAGCCTACGGCTGTGACCTGACATACGATTATGTTAAGATAAACGGTGATTACAGAACCTGATAACAATAATATTCAAAGGCTTTTGTCTTTAAAGCAAATATTTATTCAGACGCAAAACATCAAATCGGCGGCTGAAATCTGAAAAATAAACAAACGGGAATGATATAAATGGACACATCAAAAAGAGCCAAGGTGCTTGTACAGGCAATGCCGTACATCAAAAAATACTCAGGCGAAACCATTGTTGTAAAATACGGCGGAAATGCAATGATAAACGAAGAACTCAAATCCGCCGTAATGAGCGACCTTGTGCTGATGCAGCTTGTCGGAATTAACGTTGTGCTTGTTCACGGCGGCGGCCCCGAAATAAGCTCAATGCTAAAAGCGGTCGGAAAAGAAAGCAAGTTCGAAAACGGTATGAGAGTTACCGACACCGAAACAATAGACATTGTTCAGCAAGTGCTTGCAGGTAAGGTAAACAAAAGCCTTGTACAGCTTCTTGAAAGCCACGGCGGACGTGCAATCGGACTTTGCGGACTTGACGGCAGAATGTTGATGGCAGAAAAGCTTGTGACAAGCGTGGATTTGGGATTTGTCGGTGAAATCAAAGAGGTAAATCCCGCTCCGCTCGAAATGGTTATGAGTAACGGATATATTCCGATTGTGGCTACTGTTGCCGGCGGTTATGACGGCAGTGTATATAACATTAATGCCGACCTTGCAGCCGCTCAGATTGCCGCTAAACTCGGTGCAAAAAAACTTATTCTCATGACAGACATCCGAGGTCTTCTGCGTGATGTAGACGATGACAAATCGCTCATTTCAGTTGTAAATGTCAGCGAAGTTCCCATGCTCAAACGCGAGGGGATAATTAAGGGCGGAATGATACCGAAAATCGACTGCTGTGTGGAAGCAGTGCGAAACGGTGTGAGTCGTGCGCACATAATCGACGGACGACTTGAACATTCGATACTTCTGGAGCTCTTCAGCGATGAGGGGATCGGAACAATGTTTTATTAAGGAACCCGACTTATGATAATAAGACCAATGACAAAGGAAGACTACGACGAGGTGTATACTATGTGGCAAACCACCTCGAAGCGTGCACTCTCAAATGCCGACAGCAAAGAACAAATCGAAAGATATCTTGACCGCAATGCAGGTATGAGCCAGGTTGCCGTATGCGACGGCAAAATCGTGGGTACTGTGCTTGCGGGACACGACGGCAGACGGGGATTTATCCACCATATGGCTGTTATGCCGCAGTACAGGCGAAAAGGAATAGGTCGTTCGCTTGCATACACGGCTATTGAAAAAATTAAGTCTGAGGGTATTGACAAAACACATATATTCTGTTATCAAAACAATGAAACCGGTCAGGATTTTTGGAAAGACTTTGGATTTAAGAAACGCAATGATGTGTTTGTTTATTCTTTTTATAACAGGTAGAATTAAAAAGGAGCATAAACTTTGAATACAAAAGAAAAAGATCAAAAATATATAATGCACACCTACGGTAGGTACGACGTTGCGCTTAAAAGCGGCAAGGGTGCTGTGGCATATGACGAAAACGGAAAAAAATATATAGACGTTTCCTCGGGAATCGGTGTAAACAGTCTCGGTTATTGCAATGACGGGTGGGTTGACGCTGTGTCAAAGCAAGCAGGAACAATTCAGCATATGTCTAACTATTTTTATTGCGAACAGGCAAGCAACCTTGCCGAAAAGCTTTGCAAACTGGCAAATATGGCTAAAATATGCTTTGGAAACAGCGGTGCCGAGGCAAACGAATGTGCAATTAAAATTGCAAGAAAATACAGCTTTGACAAATACGGAAAAGAACGCAATCGCATTATTACGCTCAATAATTCATTTCACGGAAGAACGGTAACCACTCTTTCCGCAACCGGACAGGAGGTTTTTCACAACTACTTTTTCCCGTTTACACAGGGCTTTGACTATGTTGACGCAAACGATATTCAACAACTTAAAAGCACCGTTACCGACAAAACCTGCGCCGTGCTCTTTGAAGTTATCCAGGGCGAGGGCGGAGTTAATATACTGGACAAAGACTATGTTAGGCAACTTGTTAGGTTCTGCAACGAAAAAGACGTACTTGTTATAATTGACGAAGTGCAAACAGGCGTTGGCAGAACGGGAAAGCTTTTTGCTTACGAAAACTTCGGAATAAAACCCGACCTTGTAACTATGGCAAAGGGACTCGGCGGCGGACTTCCGATTGGTGTTTGTATGTGCGGCGATAAGCTGAAAGACGTAATGTCACCGTCAACTCACGGCACCACCTTCGGTGCGAATCCTGTTGTGTGCGCAGGCGCAAACTATGTGCTTGACACCGTTGCAAACGCAGATTTCCTTGAGGAAGTAAACAAAAAAGGCGAATACCTTGAAGCTAAGCTGAAAAAAATCGACGGTGTAAAAAATGTACGCAGAATGGGTCTTATGGTAGGCATTGAGCTTGAAAACGGCGACTCGCATCAAATAGCCGCAAAATGCGTTGAAAACGGACTTCTTATTATTACCGCAAAAGACCTGTTAAGAATGCTTCCTCCGCTTGTAATCAACTATGATGAGCTTGACGAGGCTGTTAATATAATTGAAAAAACATTAAAGGAGAACAGATAAAATGAAACACCTGCTAAAACTCGAAGACTGGTCAACAGAACAGATTATAGAGACTCTGAACCTTGCCGACCAGCTTAAATACGAACAAAAGCACGGCATTGAGCACAAAATTCTCAAGGGCAAAACCCTTGGTATGATTTTTGAAAAATCAAGCACAAGAACAAGGGTTTCGTTTGAAGTCGGCATGACACAGCTCGGCGGTTATCCGCTTTTCCTCTCTTCAAACGATTTGCAAATCGGAAGAGGCGAACCCGTTGAAGACACAGCAAGAGTTCTTTCTCGTTTTCTTGATGCAATTATGATAAGAACATTTGAGCAAAAAGAAGTTGAAGCCCTTGCCGAGTACGGCTCTATTCCGATAATTAACGGTCTTACCGACTACTGCCACCCCTGCCAGGTGCTTGCCGACCTTATGACAATTCGTGAAT
>CAVBYX010000028.1:0-80433 GCA_963599905.1 Acutalibacteraceae bacterium | reverse complement strand
TCAATTAACAAACATATTTGACGCGCACGCCCATTATGATGACAAGTGGTTTGACGGCGATACTTAGATTTGTTCGGAAAGTACAAGCCCAACGCCTTGATTCATTGCTTTTCAGGCAGTGTTGAGCTTATGCGCGAAGCGGTTAAAATGGATATGTACATCAGCTTTGGCAGAGTTGTAACATTTGATAGAAAGCGACTATAACCTTGTAACTGTAGATGAAGTAAATCGCCTTATGAACGGAGATAAATCCGGAAGAGTTAAAAGATAGGATATTCTTTAATATGTTAAGGAGGAGTTATAGTGGATGACAATAAAATTATGGTATCAATTATTTGTACGGCATATAATCACGAAAAATACATAAGACAATGTCTTGATGGTTTTGTAATGCAGAAAACTAATTTTAAGTTTGAGGTAATTGTGCATGATGATGCTTCAACGGATAATACTGCAAGCATTATTCGTGAATATGAGAATAAATATCCGGATATAATCAAGCCGATTTACCAAAAGGAAAATCAGTATTCAAAGGGAGTTATCCTTGACGAAATTATGTGTGCTAAATGCATGGGAAAATATGTGGCATCCTGTGAAGGCGATGATTTTTGGCTTGATGAATTGAAATTACAAAAACAGGTTGACGCTTTGGAAAACAATACGGAATGTAAATGTTGTGTGTGTACTGTTCGTGATGCTGATGAAGATGGTACTCCTCTAAATGCAACACATCCGAGTTCTCCTTTTGAAAGTTCCGTTATTGATATAGAAGGCTTTTTAAAGCTTGCAACTACCGAGTATGCTTTTCAAACATCTTCATTTATGTTTTTAAAGGAAGATTACTATGAATACATTTTTAATCCACCGGAGTTCAGAAAGGTATCACCTGTGGGTGATTGGCCGATGCTTTTGTATTTTTGTACAAAGGGAAACATTTATTATATCAATGATGAAATGTCTTGTTATCGCAGAAATGCAGTTGGCAGTTATACAACAACTATGATTAAGGCAGCTATACAGAAAAGGAAAAAATATAATCAAGGTCTTATTGATATGATAAATGCTTTTGATAAGTACACCGATTATAAATATCATAATTATTGTGAACAGTTTTCTGAAAGATTTATTAAATATTATTATGATTGTCTTAAAGATGAAAGAAATTTTAAAGAGATAGTTAATAAAAAGTACAGGAAGTTTTTTAAAGAAGAGAGTTCTAAAGATAGGATTTACATTAAGTTAAAGGTATATTTGCCTTTCATTACAAACTTATATGATAAAATGAAAAAATAGATTAGAGGTTATTTTAATTATGAAAACTGTAATGGTAATACCGGGTGCATATGCACAAATTCCGTTTATTAAAAATCTTAAATTACAGGGATATAAGGTAGTTTGTGTGAATCCTTATGAAAATTCACCTGCATTTGAATATGCAGATTATTCAGAACAATTTGATATAATGGATGTTGAAAATTGCATAGGTGTTGCTAAAAAATACGATGTTTGTGCAGTTTTGTCTGATGAGTGTGATATTGCGATGCCATTAGTTGCCGCAATAAGTGAGGCCTTGTCGCTTCCGTCAATCGGTTCAAACTTAGCAAGGCTCTATACGAATAAGGAAATGATGCGTGAATTCAGTCAGAAAAACGGTTTTCCATACACCGCCTATAAGCAGTGTAATACGCTTGAAGAAGCCAAAGATTTCTTTAGTTCGTTAGGTTCGCACAAGATGATTATCAAGCCGCTGGATAGTAACAGCAGCAGGGGTGTTTATACCGTTACGGATGAGAAAGAAATTGATGATTACTTTAATGAGTCGTTATCTTTTTCTCGTTCACTTAAGGCAGTATTATGTGAAGAGTATATTGAGGGAACAGAGTTTACAATTGATGGCATTGTGGTTAATGGAAAGCACTATTCTCTTGCAGTTTCAAAGAAAAAGCATTATCCGCATAATCTTAATATTGCTTGTGAACTTTATTTTTCAAATTATGACGATAATTTTGATTACGATAAATTGAAGAAACAAAATGATTTGTATGTTGAAAAAACAGGTTTACCATTTGGTTTTACACACGCAGAGTACAAATTTAACGGAAAAGATTTTGTTATGATTGAAATCGGTGCAAGAGGTGGCGGAAACTTTATTTCATCGCATATAGTACCGGCAATGACAGGATTTGATAATTATAAAATTTTAACTGAACAAACATTGGGAACAAAAACGGACTTTACATTCAATCTCGACAATCACTCAAAAAAATGTGCTGTTCTGAAGTTTTTTGACATTGATTCAGCAGATAATGGCAAAGAAATCAAAGCTGTGGTCGGCGATGAATTATTGAAAAATGACAAGAGAATCTTATTATATGAATTTAATTTTGAAATCGGGGATAGATTATATAAAGCTGCAAATGACAGTAAACGAGTTGGTTTTTACATTGCCTGTGCAGACACGCGTGAAGAACTTGACTCTTTGATGAAAAAAATCGCAAACGAAGTAAAATTTGTTTTTTAACGGAGGATAAGGTTATGCCGGAAAGTATTTGTGATAAAATTACTGATTATCTTGTAAGGAACCGTGTCAGCACAACAGAAGTTGCCGATGCACTTGGAAAAACAGGTGTTGTACCTGATCTTATGCCTATTAACAGAGGACATTATAAAGCAGGAAAAATCAAGTGGGTGTATGCCTATGATGAAAGCAACTGGCCTGTCCACGAACAAATGCAGGATCTTGAAGAAGACAATATTGTTTTTGTTGACGCATTCAATTGTGGAAACAGAGCAATTTTCGGAGAATTGGTAAGTAAATATATTTTGCTTTACAGACAGAGCAGAGCTATTGTTATCAATGGAAATATGAGGGATGCAGCGGCACTAATCAGGGAAAACTGGCCGATATGGTGCAAAGGTTTGAATCCGGTAGGTTGTTTTAACAGAAAGCCGGATAAACCTTTTAATGAAGAGGAAAGAAAGAAAAATTATCAGAAATACGATGGTGCTATTGCGGTTTGTGATGATTGCGGAGTCGTCGTTGTTCCAAAAGACAGAATAAACGAAGAGTTCTATCAAGCATTGATTAAGATTGAAAATCAAGAGGATATTTGGTTTGATCGTCTTGATCATTACAAGGAAAATACATTTGAAATTGTGTGCAAAAAAATGTATTTATCAGATGAAACTTATAATAAACCAATATACTAAAGAGAGGATGTTTAATATGACAGAAAGAGATATTAAGTTTAATGAGTTTGTTAAGGATGATTTAAAAAATAATAAAGGTAGATTGGTTAATGCATGTGAGGAGCTATCTTTCTTACTTGAAAATCCAAAAGCTAACTCTGTTTTTGAAAAACATTACTTAAATGAAATTTTAACATATGCAGTAACTTTTTCTGAGTATTATAAAAAATATAACGAATATTCTGTTTTAGAAGATTTCCCGATAGTAAACAAAGAAACCTTAAAGGAACATTGGGACGAGATTGTAATTCACGAATACGAGAAATATCCAGACAGCAGAATTAAGTATACATCAGGATCAACAGGTACTCCGTTTAAAATGATTCTGGATAGATATAAGCATTGTCGATGGATTGCAGGACACAAAGTGTTTAGAACAAATGTAGGTGTAAAGTCTCATGAAAAAGCACTTTTCATTAACGGTACTGTTGCAGATAAAAATATTCCGATTGAACGACAGAAAAGAGATAATGTGTATTATTTGGATTCTAAGTATCTTGATGATGATTCACTAAACGACTTAATTATTCGTTTACAGAAAGAAAATTATAAGACAATGACTGCACTGGCGTCTGTATTGGATAAATTGGCTAGATTTATAAATTCAGGTAAAGCTATTAAATGGAACGGAGAAATGTTGGGTATTTTTTCTATATCTGAAACATTAAAAGAAACAACACGAAAAATAATTTCAGAATATTTTAATTGTAATGTTTATGTGTTGTATGCTAATGAAGAAAATGGTGTATTTGCAGTTGATGACGGAACAGGCAATGGATTCAGAGCTAATAACGCAGATTTTTATTTTGAAGTTTTGGCTATGGATAGCGATGAACCGGTTGAAGATGGCCAGATAGGACGATTAGTAATAACCGATTATTTTAATAAGGCATTTCCAATTATCAGATATGAGAATGGCGATTTGGTAGCAAAGAAGACTTTACCTGATGGAAGAGTATATTTTACAAAAATTGCAGGAAGAATAACTGATACTTTATATACAACAGATGGCAAAATGGTTCACTATTTTGATGGTCTATCTTTTTTGGAACCTTATATGGATATAAAACAATTTCAGCTTATTCAAGAAGATTATTATAATTTTGTGTGGGTTTTAAATACTGAAAATCATAACTATGAAGATATGATTATAAAAGAATGTAAATTACTTTTTGGCAATGATAGTAATTATAAATTTAAATATGTTAATGAGATTCCTACGTTAAAAAGTGGTAAATCAAGAATGACAGTATGCAAAATTAAGGAATTGAATAAATAATATGGCTTTCTCTTATACTTATACAAACGACCGCTATGAAATCTTAAATATTATGGAAAAGTCTGCAAAAAGTTTTTATAATCAAAAAGTTAATAACCCAGCCAGATTAATAGAACTTTCTGAAAAATTTTACAATCATGGTATTTTTATAAAAGTTTGTGAAAATAAAAATGTAGTTGGTTTTGCGGCTTTTTACTGTAATAATTCAAAAAGCGGAATTGCCTTTTTATCGATGATTATAGTTAACAGTGGATATCAAAAACGCGGTATAGGTAAAAATTTGCTTAACATGGTTTTGCTTAAATGTATTGAATGTAAAATGAACTTTATAGAACTTGAGGTCGATAAATCTAACTATGAAGCAATTTCGTTTGATAAAAAAATAATTTTTTGTGCGTTGCGCAATCTAGTAATAGCTATATATATATATAAAATTTGCTTTGTTAAGTAAAGGAATATTTTATGAATGAAATCTTAGTAACCCGTTCCTCGATGCCTAACTATGAGGAATACATAGAAGAAATAAAAGACATTTGGGATTCACATTGGCTTACCAATATGGGACCAAAACATCAGAAACTGCAAGAACAACTTAAAGAGTACCTTGGTGTTGAAAATATTGACTTGTTCACAAACGGGCATATGTCGCTGGAACTCTCTTTGCAGGCGATGAAATTGCAGGGAGAGGTAATAACAACTCCATTCACTTTTGCATCAACTACTCACGCAATAGTGCGTAACGGTTTGACACCTGTTTTTTGTGACATAAATCCTGATGATTATACAATTGATGTTACAAAGATTGAAAACCTTATAACCGATAAAACCTGTGCTATTATGCCTGTTCATGTCTATGGTAATGTTTGTAATATTGAAGAGATTCAGAGAATTGCAGATAAGTATGGTTTAAAAGTTATTTATGATGCCGCACATACATTTGGTGTGAGGTACAAAGGCAAAGGAATAGGCAGCTTTGGCGATGTTTCTTGCTTTAGCTTTCATGCAACAAAGGTGTTCAATACAATTGAGGGCGGTGCGGCTTGCTTTAAAAATCCTGAATTTGGTCTTGACTTGTACAGACTTAAAAATTTTGGAATCAGAGGTCCTGAGGTAGTGGATGCCGTTGGTGCAAACGCTAAAATGAATGAGTTTTCTGCTGCCATGGGAATTTGTAATTTAAAGCATATTGATAAAGAAATCAATAAAAGGAAAAAGGTAGTCGAGAGATACAAAGCAAATCTTGAAAATGTTGACGGTATTAAGCTTTCACCAACACAAAAAGATGTTGTTTCAAACTACGCATATTTTCCTGTTGTGTTTGATGAAAAAGTATTCGGCACTACAAGAAATGAAGTATTTGAAAAGCTTGCAGAAAATGATATTTGTGCCAGAAAGTATTTTTATCCATTAACAAATACTTTTGAATGTTTTAACGACAGGTTTGATGTCACCAAAACACCTGTTGCACTTCATATTAGTAATAGAGTACTGACTTTGCCGTTGTATGCAGATTTATCGCTCGAAGATGTTGACAGAATTTGTGATATTATAGTTAATTACAAAAATAAATAGAGAAAAACAGGGGATAAATTGAGCGAGACTTTAAAAACTAAAAAGAGAGATTCAAATCTCGAACTATTCAGAATAATTACTATGATTATGATTGTGGCGCATCATTATGTTGTTAATTCAGGACTAATGAATGAAATTATGCAGTCAAATATTTCTTTAAAAAATGTATATTTGCTTTTATTTGGTGCATGGGGAAAGATAGGCATAAACTGTTTTGTATTTATAACCGGATATTTTATGTGTAAATCAAATATTACGGTACGAAAATTTGTTAAGTTGGTAGGAGAAATATTGTTTTATGTAATCATTATTGGTGCTATTTTTGTATTTACTGGATATACCGATTTTTCAATATTACATATTGTTTCATTATTTATTCCTGTAAGAAATGTATCTGATGTGTTTACAAGTGCGTACTTGATTTTCTTTTTGTTTATTCCTTTTCTCAATGTGTTGTTGCGGAACATTAATGAAAGAAAACATATTAAGTTGATGATTTTATGTGTTTTTCTTTATGTGTTTTTGGCAAGTGTTCCGTTCTTTTCGGTCACAATGAATTATGTATCTTGGTTTATTGTATTATATTTGCTTTCTTCGTACATACGTTTATATCCAAAAAAGATTTTTAACCAGAAAAATGTATGGATTATACTAAGCATATTTTTTGTGTGCATTGCATCTTGTTCTGTTATAGGTGGGTATATATTTTTAGGTGCTCCATATCATTTTGTTGTGGATTCAAATAAATTGCTCGCTGTATTGACATCATTAAGTTTGTTTTTAATGTTCAAAAATATAAATCTAAAGTATAACAGATTTATAAATACTGTTGCAGCATCAACTTTTGGTGTTTTACTTATTCATGCTAATTGTGATGAAATGAGACAATGGTTGTGGCGTGATGTATGTAATAATGTTGGCATGTATAATTCAGAATGGATTTTTGTTCATTCAGTAGGTTGTGTACTTATAATATACATAGCTTGTACACTTATTGATTACTTTAGGATACATTTTATTGAGAAACCTTTTTTAAAACTTTTTGATGAATTTTATCCAAAACTTACTTGCAAGTATTTTAAATTTTCAAATAAAATATGTAAAGTATTGCATATAGATTGAAATTAGTGGTGATTCTATGAAAGGTATAATTTTAGCAGGCGGGTCGGGGACACAACTTTACCCATTGACAAAAGTAACATCAAAACAGCTGTTGCCGATATAAGACAAGCCGATGATTTATTATCCTATGTCGGTGCTTATGAATGCGGGAATCCGTGATATTCTTATCATATCGACTCCGCAGGACACACCGAGATTTGAAGATTTGCTTGGTGACGGTCATCAGTTTGGAGTTAATCTTACATATGCCGTTCAGCCGAGTCCTGACGGACTTGCACAGGCATTCATTATCGGAGCTGATTTTATCGGCGATGACGATGTTGCACCGGTGATCGGCGACAATATTTTTGCCGGTCACGGACTTAACGAAAGATTAAAAGCCGCTGTTGAAAACGCAAAAACGACAACGGCGCTACTGTTTTCGGCTATTATATTGATGATTCTGAAAGATTTGGTATTGTTGAGTTTGATAAGAAAGGCAAGGCCGTTTCAATTGAGGAAAAACCTGCAAAGCCAAAGTCAAATTACTGTGTGCAGGGTTTGTATTTCTACGATAACAGAGTTGTTGACGATATGCCGGCAGGAGCAAAAATTTCTTGATTTACAGCGTAAAACATTAATTAATATAATTTTACTATGGAAATGAATAATCAATTAACAAACATATTTGACGCGCACGCCCATTATGATGACAAGTGGTTTGACAGCGACCGATTTGAGCTGCTTGATAACATTCAGTCGACGGGAGTATGCGGAATAGTGAACAATGCGGTTGACTTAGTTACCGCACAAAAATGCATTGAATATTCCGAAAGATATGCATTTATGTATGCGGCTGTCGGATTTCACCCGGAAAACCTTGACGGAATACCAAAAGATTACCTTGAAAAAGTTGCAAGGCTTTGCGAGCACAAAAAAGTTGTTGCAATAGGTGAAACCGGACTTGACTATCATTGGGACATACCGAAGCAACTGCAAAAAAAGTTCTTTGAAGAACAAATCAAACTGTCACTTGACCTTGATATGCCTCTGATTGTTCACGACAGAGAAGCGCACGGCGACACTTATGATTTGCTCGGAAAGTACAAGCCCAACGCCTTGATTCATTGCTTTTCGGGCAGTGTTGAGCTTATGCGCGAAGCGGTTAAAATGGATATGTACATCAGCCTTGGCGGAGTTGTAACATTCAAAAACGCACGCCACAGCGTTGAAGTAGCAGCCGAAGTACCGCTCGACAAACTTCTTCTTGAAACCGACGCACCGTACATGGCACCTGTTCCGTTCAGAGGAAAAAGATGTGACAGTTCAATGATTGCGCTTACGGCAGAAAAAATAGCACAACTAAGAAATATCTCAACACAGGAACTTTTGAACATTACCTGTGAAAACACAAAAAGATTTTACAGGATTTAACAACAAAATTAAGGGAGAACGTAAATCTTAACGTTCTCCCTGTTTTTTATTTGGGCAGTTTTGGAATTTTGAGAGGCAGAAACCGTTGCCTTGGAAGCAATTGCCGTCTTAGCTCCGTTACGACGGAGTACATCGGTATTATTTAAGCCAATTCGTCCACCGATATTTTGTTGTATTCATAGTCATTCAGCTTTAATGTATCGCCGTCAACGGAATAGGAATATGTATCGGTTGTTTCCTGCTTCATTTTATAAGTTGAAGTAAGAGTTGAATTCTTTGCGGAATAGTTGCTGAATGTGAACTGTACGCCGTAACTGTCGGAATACATAATTCCGCACTTGTCAAAATAAACCGTATCACCCTCGCTTGACTGCCAGGCTCCCAAAAGTTTTTCGTCTGTTGTCGGATCGGCTTCGGGCTCGGGAATACAGGATACGTTTTCGACTTTCTGCATTTTTGTGGTTGTATTGTTATCTGTGTTCGTAAGAGTAACCGAAGAGCCGTCTGACGAAAAGTCATAGGTATATACACCGTTGAGTCCAAACAACAGCTGTGTTTTAAAGGTCTTTTTTCCGTCGGTTTCCTCAAGCGAATATGTTCCGACATATCCGACGTTATCTATTATCAAACACGCCTCTTTGTCGCCGTTAAATTCAAAAATGAACGAATCAAGTTTTGACCCTACGCCATCCACTATCTTCCACGTTCCCGCAAATTCGTTGCCGTTCTCTGTATCAATTGAGTGCAGCGAAGTAAGAACCTCGGAAATTTTCGTCGATGACGCCGTCGTTGTTTCCGAATCGGCGGTTGTGTCAGTCTGAGACAATTCAGAGGATGATTCTTCGGAAGTTTCAGAAGAATTTCCACAACCGGCAAACGGCAAAACAAGTGAAGCAACAAGAAGCACAGCAAATATCTTAAATGACTTTTTCATATTTATCCTCACAATCAGATGTATCCGTACAATACAGATAAACAAAATATATATAGATAATTTTATAATCTGTAAGGATATATGTCAAGCTTTTTAACATAAGATTTATTTAAGTAAAATGCTTGACAAATCCAAATCAGCGGAATATAATAAATATAATAATAAAAACCTGTGAACAAGAGTAGTAAAATTTTTTGAGGTTTTCAGAGAGTCGGCGTAAGGTGCAAGCCGACAACCGAGATTAATTTGAATGGACTTGTGAGGGCGGAGCAAAAGCAAAAGCAAGTAGTATCCGACGGCTTCCGACCGTTAACACGGAGGGCATATGTCAGTATGCCGCAAAGCGGACGATTTTTCGTCAAATTGGGTGGTACCGCAGAAGTTTATCAGACTTTTGTCCCTTGTGGGGCAAAGGTCTTTTTTATTTGTCTGAGAATATGTTTTGCAAATGACTGAGCTGCCGAATTGAATTTTATCGCTCAATTTAATTATTCGCAAACAAAAAAGTATTAAAAGGAGAGTTAATATGTCAAAAGGAAGATTTGGCATTCACGGCGGACAGTATGTTCCCGAAACGCTGATGAACGCTATTAATGAATTTGAGGAAGCATATAACAAATATAAAAACGACCCCGAATTTGTCGCTGAGCTTGACACGCTTATGCGTGAGTATGCAGGAAGACCTTCGCGTCTTTATTATGCCGAAAAAATGACAAAAGATTTGGGCGGTGCAAAGATATACTTAAAGCGCGAGGATTTGAATCACACCGGTTCTCACAAAATCAACAACTGCCTCGGTCAGTGTCTTCTTGCCAAAAAAATGGGCAAAACAAGAGTAATTGCAGAAACCGGCGCAGGTCAACACGGAGTTGCAACGGCAACCGTTGCCGCTCTTTTGGGACTTGAATGTGAAATTTTTATGGGCAAAGAGGACACGATTCGTCAGGCACTTAACGTATACAGAATGAAGCTTCTCGGCGCAAAGGTTCACGCTGTTGAAACCGGCACAATGACGCTAAAGGATGCGGTAAACGAAGCTATGCGTGAGTGGACAAACCGAGTAAGCGATACTCACTATGTGCTCGGCTCGGTTATGGGCCCCCACCCATTCCCGACGGTTGTTCGCGACTTTCAAAGCGTAATAGGCAAGGAAATCAAACAACAGCTGTTTGAAAAAGAGGGAAAACTTCCTGATGCCGTTATAGCTTGCGTAGGCGGCGGAAGCAACGCAATGGGCACTTTCTATGAGTTTATCAATGACGAAAACGTAAAGCTCATCGGCTGTGAGGCGGCAGGTCTCGGAGTTGACAACCCAAAAAATGCCGCAACTGTCGCAAACGGCACACTTGGAATCTTCCACGGTATGAAATCATATTTTTGTCAAAACAAGTACGGACAGATTGCTCCCGTTTACTCAATATCCGCAGGACTCGATTACCCGGGAATCGGTCCCGAGCACGCAAATCTTCACGATACAGGCAGAGCTCAATATTATCCGATTACGGACGAAGAAGCCGTTCAGGCGTTTGAATACTTATCACGAGTTGAGGGAATTATCCCTGCAATAGAGAGCGCACACGCTGTTGCACAGTGCATAAAAACAGCTCCGACGATGGACAAAGACAAAATAATTGTAATAACCGTTTCAGGACGCGGCGATAAGGACGTTGCCGCAATAGCAAGATACAGAGGAGAGAATCTTTATGACTGATATAAAATCCGCTTTTGAGCACGGCAAAGCATTCATACCGTTTGTAACGGCAGGAGATCCCGACCTTGAAACCACGGCAAAGTTGCTTGTGGGTATGAGTGAAAGCGGTGCGGATATAATCGAAATCGGAATTCCGTTTTCTGACCCGATAGCCGAGGGCGTTGTAATTCAGGAGGCTGACCTGCGCTCTCTTTCCACAGGCACAACCACGGACAAAATTTTTGATATGGTAAAACAAATCCGTCCTCAAATCAAGTGTGCGTTGGCAACAATGACATATATGAATCCTATTTTTGTATACGGAACCGACAAGTTTATGGCGCGTTGCAAAGAATCCGGAATTTCAGCCGTAATCGTTCCCGATGTTCCGTATGAAGAAAAAGACGAGCTCAGCAAATATTGCGACAAATACGGCATCAGCCTTATTTCTCTTATTGCTCCGACCTCTAACGACAGAATTAAGATGATAGCAAAAGAAGCTCAGGGATTTATATACTGCGTATCCTCAATGGGCGTTACCGGCGTAAGGTCAAAAATCACAACCGATATCGGCAAAATGGTAAGTCTTGTTAAGTCGGCAAGTGACATTCCGTGTGCGGTAGGATTCGGCGTTTCCACTCCGGAACAGGCAAAAAAAATCTCTGAGAGCGCAGACGGTGTAATTGTCGGTTCGGCAATTGTAAAACTCGTTGCCAAATACGGCAAGGATTGCGTAAATCCCGTTTGCGATTACGTCAGAGAAATGAAAAATGCTATGAATTAACTTCGGCTAAATTTAATATATCCGTTTTTCACGGCCATGCCGCAGGAGTTTTTCTCCTGCGGTTTTCGTTATATTTGTAATATTAAATGCTGATATAATTGTGTTTATCTGCCTTTATTTGCAAAGGATAAATACTGTTGTTGCCGTTAAACACATAGGCGATTGAACACACAAGAAAAAAGCACGGCAGGTATTGATAGCCGAAAAGCTCGCCGCCGATAAACATAGGAGCAATCAGCGTATTTGTTGCGGCACCGAATACTGCGGCATATCCGAGTGCGGAAAAAAGCATTACCGGCATACCGAAAATCGGGCCGAGCATTGCGCCGAATGTTGTACCGATGATAAACAAAGGAGTAACCTCGCCGCCCTGATAGCCTGCCGAAAGCGTTGCAACGGTAAGAATAAATTTGAATGCAAAATCACAGGGATAGACCTCACCGCCGCCAAACGCAGCCGAAACCAAATCCGTGCTGAGTCCGCTGTATCTGCCGTTCCAAAGAAGCATAAATACAACACTTAAGACGGCTCCGATAACACCGACACGAATATACGGGTTTTTTATCCACTTTGCAAACCACTTCTTTGTCTTGCCGTAAATGTACGCAAACAATCCGCCGACTATGCCGAACAAAACCGCTCCGACACACAAAAATAAGACAAACCTAAAATCTATGTTAAAATCGGTTTCAAGCACAGCGGAAAACCTCTTGAGTCCGAAAAGACCCGAAACATAGCTTGCCGCCAGTGCGGCAATTAATGCGGGAAGCAATGCCGAGATTTCAATTTTACCGGCACTTAGAACCTCTAACGCAAAAAACACCGCCGCAATCGGGGTACGAAACAATCCGCTGAAGCCTGCCGCCATACCTGAAATCAAAAAAATCTTTCCGCTTTTTTTAATTCCGGTTTTTTCCGAGACAAAATTACCGATTGTTCCGCCAATCTGAACGGCAACGCCCTCTCGTCCCGAGCTACCTCCAAAGAGGTGAGTAATCCATGTACTGAAAACCACCAACGGAATCAATCTTATTCCGATGGTTGAGCGTTTGTGCTGTACCTTTTCAAAAAGCAAATTCATTCCCTTTGACGAGTCACGACCGAATTTTTGATAGATAAAAACAATCAACAGTCCTGCAAACGCAAGAAACGGCAAAAGATAATATGTGTGCTCACTGCGAAAATCATTCACAAGCAAAAGCACTCTGCCGAAAATTGCGTCGGCTACTCCCGTTGCCGCTCCTATCAAAAGCGAGCATAACGCAAATAAAATCACCCGCCAAATAATCGATAAAATATACCGAGGAGAGCTTCTTAATTTTCTGCTTAATTCCAACCTGCTGTTTACCTTGTTCATAAAATCATCCTACCCCTCATTTACGGTAACAGAGCGCACTAAAAAAGCCAACAACCCTGCAAAAACAGAAGTCATCAGCTTAAAAGCGGTTTCGACATAAGCCGTGGGAGAACATCATTCCCTTGTATTAATTACAGTTTACCATAAACACAAAGCAAAATCAATAGCTCCGAGTCTGACGATTACCTGAATTTTTATGCACAGCTTGCAAAAAATAACATTTATCTTTGCAAGGTGTGCATCAAATCTCAATCACGGATTTTTATCAAAAACTTCCGCTGCTGCCGTGCGACGAACCTCCGCCTCCGCCTCCGCCGCTGCTGCCCGAGCTTGAACTCGGCGGCGGATCCGTCCTTACGGTAACGGTTTTGTTCAGGAACTCATCACGGCTGTCCGTAATATTGACAACACTGTTTGCGTTAAGGTCGTATGTACCTTTTTTTCCGTTATCCTTATAACGCAAATACACGATTAATACAGCCGTACCTCCTGCAATTACAGCAACAACGCCGATTATAACACCATAGTGAGAAAGCGTATAGAGAAGCGGATTTTTTTGCTTTTCGTAATTTTCATTAATAGTTACGTTATCATATGAACCGTTGTCGGAAATTCCGTTACCGTAAAACTCCTCGGTTGTGTTAAGAAACTCAAGAGTAGCTTTATACATATCGCCTTGAACGAGATACGGTTTCATTCTCGATTTTATTTCCGACATACGGTAATCATCGAAATAATTCATTGCCGTGCCGTGAGTAAGAATAATGCGGTTGTTTGACGCATTATCAATTACAAGCATTACGCTGTCGTATTCAAAGTCCTGACTGTCATAATAAGTATTATTGTAATATGTTTCCATATTATCGGAACTTATGTTATCGTTGGATGTATGCACAATAATCTGCCAGCCTGTTTCCTCACCGATGCTTTGCATAAGCTCGCCGAGAGTTTCGGTTTCCTGTCGGCTGAAAATTGATGCGTCGTCCGCAAGAACATATGTACTCTGCGCAAAAGCCGCTACGCTTGAGACAGCGACCAGTGTGATTGAGCAAATGAATGCGAAAAATCTTTTTGTAATCTTAATCATAAAAAGAACATACCTCCCAACACGCCCAATATAAAGACGGCAACTGTTACAATTGCAAACAACAATGCAAGCTTACCTTTTGACACAGGAAGCTTGCCGAAAGTTTTTCCGGTTTGTCCGTTGATTGCATACGGGAAGATTTTGTCACCGTACTTGTATGTTGTTATCCAAACGGGCAGAAGCGTATAATTCCAAGATTCAAGCTCGGTTCTGTCGTTATAAATTTCTGTGCGAACGGCAGTATATTCAGACATTGTATCTTCAAGAAGACTCTTTGCGTATTCCCGAATACGCTGTTCAACATCCTGAGCAACGTCGGCTTTTTCAAGGTCACGTTTTTCTGCCTGAAATCCCGAAAGATATGACATTGCAAATTTCTGTGCCTTCGTCAAATCAAAAGGATGAACGGATTGAAGCATTTCACGGTCATTGTTTTTAAGAGCGCGCTCAAATACATTTTTTATTATGAGGTCTCCTGTTCGATAAAGGCGATATGTGCTTGTTTCGGTATAGTGCTTTCTGCCGACAGTCCATGTGCGGACTTTTTCGCCTTTTGCCACCATACTTGCCTGCTTTTGTTCATCTACATACCAATACGGAAAATACACTCCGCTAAATTTTTCGAATTGCTGCTCGCTTGTGAAATCCTTAGGCAAAAACCACTTTTTTTTGCACATTTCCATAAACTTTTTGATTGCGGAATTTTTGGAAAGCGCAAACGGCACAACCCTGTCGGGTTTAAATTTTCCCGACAATCTGCCGCCGAGAACAACAGGATTTTGGCAGTAAAAACAAGTGGTTGCGGCGGTTGAAGCGGTAGTTACAATCTCTGCTCCGCAACTGGGGCAAGTGTAAACAACAGCGTCTTCCTCCGGAGCGGTGCTTTCCTGTCCGGAGGTTTTTTCCTCTTTTTCCTTTGCACGCTGTTCTTCCCTGTCGGCACGGCTTTCTTTAGCCTCTTTTTCGGCGTACAAATCCTGAACGGTCTTTTCATCAAAATCCGACATACAGTATTCACAGCTGAATTTTTGTTTGTCGGGATTAAACTTTAAAGGACCTCCGCAGTTTGGGCATTTGTAGTTTATTGTAGCCATATTTCCCCCTAAAATTTACACCTTTGTGCCGCACTCCGGGCAGAATTTTGCATCTGCGCCAAGCTCCGTTCCGCAATTTGTACAAAAACGCTTTCTCGGAGCAGCAGGCTTTGGTTTTCCGCATTCCGAGCAGAATTTTCCTGTATTCACATTACCGCATTCGCAAGTCCAGCCGCCCTGAGGTGCAGCTCCCGCCGCTTCCTGAGGTGCCTGTTGCCGTTGCGGTTGTTGGTATTGCTGTTGCGGCTGCTGAGGCTGTGTGGGATAGCTGCCGAGTATATTTGCGCCTGCGTTCATCCCCATTCCCATTCCGACAAATCCCGCCATGGCTCCGTTTGCGTTGGAACCTGCGTCTTTAAGTCCCTCTGAGATATTTCCCGCAACATAACCCTTTTGGATTCTGTCGTCGGAAAGCATTGCACCCTTGTTGCGCATATTGATAAGCGCCTGGGATTCCTCGTCGTAAGAAACCTTGATACCGACGGAAACCACTTCCATACCGCGAAGCTGGTTCCATTCTTCGTCAAGGGTATCGCTCATATATTTGCCGAGTTCACGGCTCTTTGAGGTGATAAAGCTTATACGGTTGCCGTCAGCCGAATATTGATTGATTGCGGCACCCAAAGCCTCGATAAATTCGTCGCAGTACTGCTGATTGAGAGACTGAAACTCAACGCTCTCGTTGTTTGTAATTGCAGAGCGTGGAATAACCTGCTCATAAAATTTCATCGGGTCTGTAACGTGAACAGAATATGTTCCGTGAGCACGGATAAACAGCTCCGCATTATAAAAATTATCAAAATAGTTTACAGGATTTGCCGTACCGAATTTGATGTTTTTCATTTCCTGCATATTGATATAAAAAACCTTTTGAGCCTGAGACGGCACTCCGCCGAATCTTACACGGTTAAAAGCCTCTTTTATCGAATCGCCAAACTGACCCGTAAACAGCGACGGCATGGAGCTGTTGTCAACCTTAAAGTAACCCGGCTCAGCCGTAAAGTCAACAATCTTTCCGCCGTCTGTCAAAATCATAAATTGCCCGTCATAAACGTGAATAATCGAGCCGTTTGAAACAATGTTTGAAGAGCCTTTCTTGTTCTGACTCTTTCCGTTTTGTGTAATAAGCTGTCCGGGAACTATGCAAGTATTTTCCCCCATAGGTGCCGGTTCCACTACCTCAAGCCAAGAATCGGCAAGTGCTCCGCCGACTGCGTTTAAAGCTGCTTTAATAATTCCCATAATAAAAATCTCCTTAATTTTAGTAAAGATTTGCTAAATTACAAACTGTTTAGTATATTTTAATATTTTTTGTAAAAAAAAGCAATACGCTAATATAACGAATTTACAAGCAAGAATTTGCCACTGTATACAAATTCATATTTTTGAATATATTTCTTATTTAAGTCGAAGCAATGCTCTGATTAAATTCCAAGGAGCATAAACGGCGCAAAAAAGTCGGTCTCTAAGAGAAAAATACCTTCATTTCGATATAAATATTACGAATAAAAATTAAAATTCATACCGGTTTAAGGGAGAAATTTGCAATATAAACAGACAGACAACCGAAAATCTCGGTTGTCTGTGCGGATTTTATTCACTTTGTCAACGATTAAAGGTCACGTCCGCAGCATTTCTTATACTTTTTGCCGCTTCCGCATGGGCACGGATCGTTTCTGCCGATTTTTTTACCTTTGCGAACGGTTTTGTTTGCAAGGTCGGTTCCGTCCGATGAAATCTGAGTAGGCTTGGCAACCTGTTCACGCTTGAGCGCAGCCTGTACCGCATCCGGCTGCTGTTCCTGCTCGTTTCCGTTAAGAACAACCTGATGAGCGGCGGCAGCCTGCTTTTCGGCAACCTTACGTGCAGCCTCAATTGCTTCCTGACGCTTTTGAATCTCGTATACTCTCTTCGGCATAATCAGCATAAGCTTTACGGTATCCTCACGGATGTTTTCGATCATCTCGTCAAACATATCAAAACCTTCAAGACGGTATTCAACAACAGGGTCATGCTGACCGTATGAACGAAGTCTGATTCCCGACTTGAGCTGTTCCATATCGTCAATGTGATCCATCCAGTGCGTATCAACACTTTTGAGCAAATAAACCCTTTCCATCTCACGCATAGTCTCGGCAGGCAACAGCTCTTCGTTTTCCTTATAAATTTCGAGAGCGTCGTCAACTATCATCTGACCGATTTCTTCAGGTTCCATTTCCTCCAGGTCTTCAATTTCAAAGTCATATTTGCTTTCGTCTCTGATTATCCAATCCTTGTAATAATCTTTAAGACTCTGGAAATTCCAGTTTTCTTTCGGGCCTTCCGGCAAGTAGTGCTTGATTGAAGTTTCAACGGTGTCCGATATCATCTTTATAACGGTATCGTGCAAATCTTCGCCGTTAAGAACCTGGTCACGCTGACCGTATATTATCTCACGCTGACGGTTAAGAACATCGTCATACTGAAGTACGTCTTTACGAATACCAAAGTTGCGCAACTCTACTTTTTCCTGTGAACTTTCAATAATATTGGAGAGCATTTTGTTTTCTATCGGCGTGTCTTCATCAACGTTCATACGATCCATCATCATCTTCATTCTGTCGCCGCCGAACAAACGCATAAGGTCATCTTCTGTTGACAGGAAGAAACGGCTTACGCCCGGGTCTCCCTGACGTCCCGAACGACCCCTAAGCTGGTTATCAATACGGCGTGATTCGTGACGCTCCGTACCGATAATCATAAGACCGCCTGCCCGGCGAACCTGTTCCGCTTCATCCTTGATTTCTTCTTTGTACTTATCATTCAATTCTCTGAATGTTTTTCTTGCATTTACAATTTCTTCATCATCGGTTTCGGCATAACCGGTAGCCTCTTCAATCAGCTCTTCGGAAAAACCCTGCTTACGCATTGATGCCTTTGCCATATACTCGGCGTTACCGCCGAGAGTGATATCGGTACCACGACCCGCCATATTGGTTGCAATTGTTACTGCGCCGAATTTACCTGCCTGAGCAACAATTTCCGCTTCCTTTTCGTGTTGCTTGGCATTGAGCACATTGTGCTTGATGCCGCGGCGTTTTAACATTTTTGAGAGAAGCTCTGACTTTTCGATTGAAATTGTACCTACGAGCACCGGTTGTCCCTTTTCGTGAGCCTCAGCAATTTGGTTAATTACCGCATTAAATTTGCCGTTTTCCGTTTTATAAACCGAATCGGGCAAATCTTTACGTACGACAGGCTTATTTGTCGGAATCTCAACAACGTCAAGCTTGTAAATCTCTTCAAATTCTTCCGACTCTGTCTGAGCGGTACCTGTCATACCTGCAAGCTTTTTATAAAGGCGGAAGTAGTTCTGGAAGGTGATTGTTGCAAGTGTTTTGCTTTCGCTCTGAACCTTAACACCTTCTTTTGCTTCGATAGCCTGGTGAAGTCCCTCGTTAAAACGTCTGCCGTACATAATACGACCTGTAAATTCATCGACAATAAGAACTTCGCCGTCCTTAACAACATAGTCAACATCGTTTTTCATAACGCCGTTGGCTTTGATAGCCTGGTTAATATGATGTTGAATCGCAAGGTTTTCGGGATCGGTAAGGTTCTCGATACCAAAAAATTCCTCCGCTTTTTTTACACCGCTCTGTGTAAGTGTTGCTGTCTTCTGCTTTTCGTCAACAACGTAATCTATACCGTTTTCCTGGTAATAGCTCTCCATATCCTCTTTGGAGTCAAGCTCTGCAAAGCGTTGAATTTTAAGTGTTTTTGCAAATCTGTCGGCTCTTTCGTACAGGTCGGTAGACTTGTCGCCCTTGCCCGAAATGATAAGAGGGGTTCTCGCTTCGTCAATGAGGATTGAGTCAACCTCATCGACAATTGCATAAGCGTGTCCGCGCTGAACCTTTTGCTCTTTATAAACAACCATATTGTCGCGAAGATAGTCAAATCCAAGCTCGTTGTTTGTTCCGTATGTAATATCAGCGGCATAAGCCTGCTTTCTGAGGTCATTGTCAAGGTCATGAATGATAAGACCTACCTCAAGACCGAGGTATCTGTATAATTTACCCATCCACTCCGAGTCACGGCGTGCAAGGTAATCATTGACCGTTACAATGTGTACTCCCTCTCCCGTAAGAGCGTTAAGGTATGCGGGAAGAGTTGCAACCAAGGTTTTACCTTCACCTGTTTTCATCTCGGAAATTCTGCCCTGGTGAAGAACAATACCGCCGATAATCTGAACGGGAAAGTGCTTCATTCCCAGCACACGCCAACTTGCCTCACGGCAAGTTGCAAATGCCTCCGGCAAAATATCGTCTGTCGTTTCGCCGTTTGCCAAACGCTCCTTTAACACAGCCGTCTGGTTTTTGAGCTCACTTTCGCTCATGGCCGAATATTTATCGTCAAGAGCAAGCACCTTGTCACATATAGGCTGAATTCTCTTAACCTCTCGTTTGCTGTAATTTCCGAACATCGCTTTCAAAAAGTTCATTCTATTTATCCTCTCTGTACAGACGTACATTCTTCTTGTTAGTTAAAACGAAAATTTTCGTCAGTTTGTTTTCTTAACTTTTTTGGTTTCTGATGCATTGAGCGGCTTGCTTCATTGCCGCCTCGGCAACCGGTCCGGCATATTCTATTCCGAATCCCGAATCTTCTACCACGCAGGCAAATGCAAGCGGACAATCTTCATCCTGTGAATATCCTACCATCCATGAATTTGGGTCTTTTCCGTTGCCGATTTCGGCAGTACCTGTCTTTGCGCAAACTTTAAGATCACCAAACAAATCGTCTCCGTAATATCCTGTGATTGTATATCGCATAAGCTCGTCGAGCTTTGAAGCGGTATTTGAGCTGAAAAGCTCCTTGCCGGATTTGGCTGACGACAGATTTAACGATTTCAGCAATTCGTTTGTGTCGTTTTTAATTAAAGTCGGCTCAACAGGCGTTCCCCCGTTTGCAATCGCACCGCATATAACAGCCATCTGCATTGGATTTACCGTATCCGTATACTGACCTATCCCCGACCATGCAAGTTGGTTGGTGTTTGCCTTTGAAACGTCATAGCTTCCGCTTGCCGTATTTACGCCGTCAACCGAAAATGATTTATTTATCCCGACTTTTTCCGCCTCGGCAGTCATTTTATCACTGCCGAGTTCAACGGCAAGTTCCGCAAAAACTATATTGCAGGAATGAGCCAACGCCTCTTTAAAAGTAATCTGACCGTGACTTGCCACACAGGTTACGTCACTTCCGCCGATTTCTTCGCTTCCCGTACAATTCCAAGTTCTTTCGTAAATGTCGGAAATATTTTCAATTGCGGCTGCCGCAGTTACTATTTTAAAAATCGAACCCGGAGTATATGTGGACGATAAAACATTATCTATATAGACGCCGTCATACTCGCTTTCGTTTTCTTCGGTAATTTCAGGAGGAGCAGCAGGATCGTAAGCGTATGTGCTTACCGAGCAAATCACCTCTCCTGTTTTATAATTATATATAACACAAGCACCTTTTTTGTTGTAGCTTGTCAACATATCATAGGCGACCGCACATGTTTTTGCATCAACCGTAAGATTCATATCGTGCGAAATTCTGAGCGACTGAGGCATATTAAGTCCCCACATAAGACTGTATCCGGTAAGCTGAGAACGATATCTGCTTTGAACAGATGTTGATATATTCAAACTGTTATCGCCGACAACATGGAGCAACCCCTTGCGTACGCTTTCGTTGTCGTTGTAAACACGTTTTTCGTCAACTGTTTGCGCCAGTATTTCACCGTTTCTGTCATATATTTTACCTGCCTGAGCAAGTCCGCCGCTTCCCACAATGTGAGCATTATAAGGTTGATTTGCCCAATCCTCGGCATTTGTAAGCAATTCAAACGCAAAGAAGCATATTCCGCCGATAAATGCAACCGTAATTATAAATATCAGCACGCTTCTGCGGAGTACTCGTTTCATAAAACGCCACCTTTGTTTTAGAATTTAAAGCCTAAAAAGCCAAACAACTGTGTTTTTTATTTGTTTTAAAATTGTAGATTTATCTTTTCATCGAATAGGTTCTTTCATCGGCAGCCTTAACAAATGCCAAAAGTCCCCAACAACCGATAATGCTGGAACCGCCGCTGCTTATAAACGGAAAAGTTACACCGGTAAGAGGAAGAATGTCTGTTGCGCCGAAAATGTTAAGTGCAAGCTGAACAACCAACAAACCTGCCGCACAGCACGCCGAGATTGAATAAAATGTACTTCTGCTTCGAGTGGTAATCGCCCTTGCGTAAACAACAAGAAGCGCTACCGCAAGCGCAAGAGTAATCGCAACAATAATTCCCATTTCTTCGGACACAAGACCGAATACAAGGTCGCTCTCCGAAGCCGCTACCTGCTTTAAGAATCCGTTGCCTATGCCGACTCCGAACAAACCGCCGCTGGCAACAAAAGTAAGCACGTGTACCTGCTGATAGCCCTGGTCCTGTGCGTAATCCCATACATGACGCCAAGCACTGAAGCGGTTGGCAACATACGGCTTAAAACGAAGTACAATGGTTGCGCCGAACACTGCGGCGGCAAGCGCAAGAATAATAGTCTTGAAGTCGCCCGAACGCATAAATGCTATAAGCAAAAACGTCACAAAAAATATCAAAGCGGTACCAAAGTCACCCATCAAAGCCAAAAGTCCGACACAAGCAATTGAAAATACGATAAATTCAAGAAGGTTCTTGCGTGTTTGCAATTTATCAAGGGCACTTGAACCGATGAATATATAAATTACCTTTACAAGCTCGGACGGTTGAATTGAGATTGAACCGATATATATCCAGTTTGCCGCACCGCCCGTGGTTTTGCCGAACAAAACGCTTGTCAAAAGCAATCCGACGGCAACAATCATCATAGGCAATCTGAGCTTGTTTACCTTGTCCGGATTCTCAATGAATTTTATAATTACGCAGAACAGTATCATACCTACCGCCGCCGCTATCAGTTGAACATAGGCGGAGCGTTCCACCTGCCGCACAAGCAACATTACTCCTGTTCCCGTCAAGAACAGTGCCAATGCCTCAAGTTCAAAGTTTACACGTCTCAGTACATATGACGACACAAAGAAGAAAGCCCATTCAACCCCTGCAAGAGCGGCAAAAAGCACAAGCGGAGAGAAAGGATTTGTCGCGTCATTCCAAAACATCGCTTCCACGCACATAAATAAATGGAACAGCGTTATCATCAACATCAGCTTCCATGACTTTATGGCAGGCTTGTTGCTTACTTTTTTGAAAAACCAACTTGAATCAAGTCTTTCGTGATATTCCTCGCCGCGCTTAAACTCAAACTCGGAATTTCCGACGCCGATAACATCATCTATCAGCAGCTGAGTTCTTCCCTCGATTTTTTCGCCGTTTACGTATGTTCCGCTTTTGGAACCGGTGTCGGTAACAAACCACCCGTCGCTTCGCCTCAACAAAACACAATGGCTTCTTGATACCGTTGGGTCATCAACAACTATGTCGCTTGCCCTGCTTCTTCCGATTGAATTTTCCCAAAACAAAACCGGAAGCTTAAGCCCCGTCTGCGAATTAACCAATGTTACAAGGGGAGTTTCGGGACGTCTGCGTCTGCGCATTGCGGCATAACACTGATATACAATAACAATTGCATAAACCGGCAACAAGATTCTGAGCGCCACAACGCCGATATCAAATATTGCTGAAAAAAACAATACAACTCTCAACTCCTTTACCCGAATTTAATATAAATGTAAGTATATTAAAGTCTGTTTTGTACCAAATAAAAACAGATACTTATACATCTTAGATAATACCTTACTTCACCTTAAAAGTCAAGATCTTGAAACATCGGCAATGGTATAGGAACAAATATTCTCCACGAAAAGTCATAATAAGTACAAATTTATTTTTTCTTAAACACAATTGCATAAAAATATGCAATTTTATCTTTTATGCTTACTAAAACAGAGGTGATAAATTTGATTATATATAATATGAAAAAACCGGTTGACTGCACAAACGGCGACTGTGTCGGCGTTACGGGCGACAACCTTGCTTACACTCAGGAATTTTACATAAAAGGCGTCTCGGATAACAGCATATCCTATTCTCTGCACCTTAGGTTTTCCGACGGAAGCGTAAACTCGGTAACTCCCTCTTATACGAAACCCGACGGCGAGGGCACTCTCATACGCTGGGTGGTAACCAAAAACGATATTTTTGTTCACGGAAGCTTTGAATTGCAAATCGAGGGCACAAACAGCACAGGACTTGTGTTTCAGACAGAAATAGTGCGGCTCTGTGCGGACGAAAGCCTTGCGATTGAAGACAAGGAATACGAAAACCCTAATTCAGAGACTCTAAAACTGCGTGAGGAAGCCTACCGAGCTTTAAAAAAGATTACAGAACAACAAAATCAGCTTAACGAAAACATCGGTAAAATCAATAAAACAAGCCTTGATTTAAAGGCGGACAAGTCCGATACTTACACCAAATCGGAAATCGACACGGAACTTGCGAAAAAAATCAACGAAGAAGACGTTTATACCGCCGAAGAAGCCGACGATCATTTTCAGAGGATTTTGACGGCAGGCAACAATATAAAAATTGACGACAACAAGCAGGGCAAAATCACAATCTCGGCGGATTTAAGCAAAAAATACGATGCGGCAAACGTTGAATCGGGCAGCGGTGATTTGTCTTTATACTCCGAAAACGTTCCTGTTACCTCCGCAAAATTCAATTATCAAAAAGTCGGTGATTTTGTCATGCTGACGTTTACCGTTACATTTTCCGCATCTTCGATGAGCGCAGCAAAATCATACTCGCTTTTGGGACTTCCGTATCGAAACGATATTATTCTGCGAAAGCCGATTATTACAACGTTAAAAAACAAGTTGGGAATTGCAATTGCGGCAAATACCGCTACATTGACAATAATTACGCAAGGAGAAGCCGTTTCTGTTTCGGACGGCGAAAGTATCCAAGAAACATTAATTTACAAAATCAAAAAATAAGGAGACAAAAACCATGGAATTAACAACAAAAATCACACTCGATATGCTCACACAGGACAGCGTTTCCGTACTGAAGCAACAATTTTTAAACTACGGCGGCGTTGAGATACAGGTGGGCGGCAACACGCGAAACACTTATGAAAACAGCATAAGCGGAAGAAAGCTCATCAAATCAATTTTGCCAAGCGAATACTACAACGCCGTAATCACAGTTTGGGGTGATACTCCCACCGCAGAAGAAATCACAAAATAAATCTAAGATATAACAAAAGCTCCCTCCTGTCGGTTACAAGGAGGGAGCTTTGCAAATATATGTTTTTTATTTTCTTTCGCTTGCCGTAAACAGCAACTTTTGCAATACCGAATACTCAGACTGCCAAAAGCGCAATTCACAGCGCAGAATCGGTTTTTCAGGATTGATTTATAAATTAAAATCAATCAGCCTTTAACAACGTCTCTGATTACCTTGGCAATATGCGGCTGTGTGAGTCCGAATTTGTCAAGGAGCTCAAGTGCGGGGCCGCTGTAACCGAATACGTCGTTCACGCCGATTTTTGTTACCTTAACCGGATATTCTTCGCTGAGCACTTCGCTAACCGCACTGCCCAATCCGCCGATTACGTTGTGTTCCTCAACCGTAATAACTCTGCCTGTTTCCTTTGCGGCTTTTATGATGATTTCACGATCAATCGGTTTGATTGTGTGAATGTTGATAAGGCGGGCGTTTATTCCCTCTGCTTCAAGCTCTTTAACGGCTTTGAGCGCTTCGTTTACAACAAGACCCGTTGCAATAACCGCAACGTCGTTGCCCTCGTGAAGCGTAATACCCTTGCCAAGCTCGAATTTGTATGTTGACGGGTCGTTAAAGCTGTCAATTGCAAGTCTGCCCAGTCTGATATAGACAGGACCTACGTATTCAATTGCGGCTTTTGTCGCAGCCATCATTTCATAGTGATCGGCAGGATTGATAACTACCATTCCGGGGATTGTACGCATAATTCCGATATCTTCGATACACTGGTGAGTTGCGCCGTCCTCACCTGTTGAAATACCTGCGTGGCTTCCGGCAATTTTAACATTAAGGTGCGGATAAGCAACCGAGTTGCGGATTTGCTCAAAAGCTCTGCCTGTTGCAAACATTGCAAAGGAAGCGGCAACGGGAATTTTTCCTGCGGCAGCCATACCTGCCGCAACACCTATCATATTACCCTCGGCAATACCGCAGTCTATAAATCTTTCGGGAAACTCTTTCTTAAAAATGCCTGTTTTTGTTGCCGCCGCAAGGTCAGCGTCAAAAACAACAATATCATTATTTGTTTTGGCAAGCTCGCACAAAGCCATACCAAAGCTCTCTCTTGTAGCTTTTTTAATAATCTCAGCCATCAGCAGTTGCCCTCCAATCTGTCAATTTCAGCCTGAAGCTCGGCGGTTGCCTGCTCATACTGTTCCTTGTTCGGGGCTGTGCCGTGCCAGCCGACCTGATTTTCCATAAACGAAACGCCCTTGCCCTTAATTGTTTTCGCAAGGATTGCAATAGGTTTGCCTTTAACGGTTCTTGCTTTGTCAAGAGCCGATTTAATCTCTTCAAAATTGTGACCGTCAATCTTGATTACCTCAAAACCGAAAGCTTCAAACTTTTTGTCAAGCGGCTCGATTCCCGCAATTTCTTCAACGGGGCCGTCAATCTGCAAGCCGTTTTGGTCAACGATTACAACAAGATTGTCAAGGTTTTGGTGAGAAGCAAACATTGCAGCCTCCCAAACCTGACCCTCCTCGACTTCGCCGTCACCGAGAAGCGTATATACACGATAGTCTTTGTTATCAAGCTTTGCGGCAAGAGCCATACCGCATGCTGCTGAGATGCCCTGACCGAGTGAGCCGGTGCTCATATCAATACCGGGTGTTCCCTTCATATCCGGGTGTCCCTGAAGCATTGCACCTACATGGCGCAAAACTTTAAGCTCATCCCACTCAAAGTAACCCTTAAGCGCAAGAATCGCATAAAGACTCGGACAGCAATGCCCCTTTGAAAGCACAAAACGATCTCTGTCTTCCCACTTAGGCTGTTCGGGCTTAACATTCATCTCATTAAAATAGAGATAGGTCATAATGTCTGCCGCCGAAAGCGAGCCGCCGGGATGTCCGGATTTTGCGTGATAAGTACCGAGGATGGCACCCATTCTTGACTTTGCAGCAAGAATTTTTAGCTGCCTGATTTCTGAACTATCCATTACTACCATTCCTTTCAGTTCTTTCGATCCGTTTCAGCCAAAACCGACCAAACATAACTAACTTTATTATACACTATATCCGCCAAATTTCAATAATTTTTTTGCAATTGTTAAAATTGTGTCGGATAATATATAATCAAGCTTGAAACAATTACGATTTATGGTATAATTAAAAGTGCATTTATCAATAATTATTGGATTTGGAGGAGATTTTATGCTTTTAACCGCCGATGTCGGAAACACTAACATAAAGCTCGGAGTTTTTGACGGTGATAAGCTCACCTGCAAAATTAGGTTTTCTACCGATACCTGTCAGACAAGTGACGAATTTGCGGTTGAACTTTATGCCTTTTTTCAGATTTATAAGATTGACTCGCAAAGCATAACTTCCTCTATTATCAGTTCCGTTGTGCCGAAGGTTACTTATTCGCTGAAAACAGCAATCCAAACCGTAACCGGGGCAAAAAGCTTTGTTGTGGGACCCGGACTGAAAACCGGTCTTAATATAAAAATCGAACACCCGGAAACTCTCGGAGCGGATATTGTTGCCGGATGCGTCGGTGCGTGCGCAAAGTATAACGGGCCGCTTATTATGATATTTATGGGTACGGCAACGGCTATTGCGTATGTTGACGAGAACCATAACTATTACGGCGGTGCAATTGCGCCCGGAGTCGGAATTTCCCTTGATGCCCTGACCCGAAACGGTGCTTTGCTTTCTTCCGTGGATTTAAAAGCTCCCGGAAAGTCGATTTCGTCAAACACCACCGACTGCATACGTTCGGGCGTAATGTTCGGCACGGCATGCATGCTTGACGGAATGATAGACAGATTTGTTCGGGAGACAAAAAAAGAATGTACTGTTATTGCAACGGGCGGTTTGGCGCCTCTTATGATAAAGAACTGTACACACAAAATTGTGTTTGACGAAAACATAATTTTAGACGGACTTAATTATATTTATAAACGCAACAAAAAATAATTTCCGTACACATTACTTATTGTATACACCGCCTGACGGCGTTGTAAATAAATTTGCGTTTCACCCGCATAATCAAATATAGGGTGGGGAAACAGCAGGAGGTTATATTTATGTCAAAAGACAAAATCAACAACAAAACAATCAAATTTGTCGGACTTGGTATTCTGACCGCAATAATCATTGTGTTGCAGATAATTACCACGTTCTTCCCGACAAAACCGTTTTCAATCACGCTTGCCCTTATTCCGATAATAGTCGGCGCTGCCTTTTACGGTGCGGGTGCGGGTGCGTACCTCGGCGGAGTGTTCGGTGCGGTTGTTATCCTTATGTGCGTGTTCGGCGCAGATGTGGGCGGCGCAATGGTTTGGAACGCCAATCCGTTCTTGTGCATTGTTGTTTGTATGTTAAAGGGTGCCGGTGCAGGCTTTGCGTCAGGTGTGGTTTATAAAGCACTCAGCAAAAAAAGCACAACATTCGGTGCCGTTACAGCCGGTGTGGTATCTCCGATTGTAAATACCGGAATTTTCATTCTCGGACTTTTCCTCTTCTTCAAACCCGTTCTTGAGGTTTGGGCAGGCGGAACAGACATTGTTTATTATGCTCTTATTACAATGACAGGCGTAAACTTCCTTGTAGAGCTGGGCGTAAACATTATCTTAAGTCCTGTTATCGTAAGAATTATTCAGGCAATAGGCAAAAGCGAGTTTCGCGTTCAATAAATATTTGCCCGGAGGTAAATATGCAGAAAAAAATACTTGAGATTATTGCAAGCGCAGAGGACTATGTCTCGGGGCAGTCGATTTCCGAACAACTTGGAATATCACGCCAAGCGGTTTGGAAAGGAATCAACTCTCTCAAAGAGCGCGGATACGATATAAAGTCGCTTCAAAACAAAGGCTACAAACTTGTAGCCCTGCCGGAACACATAGATCAATGTATTCTTGAAAATCTTCTTGTCAACAACAAAATAATAGGAAAGAACATCACGGTTCTTGACTCTGTCGGCTCGACAAACGATTATCTCAAACAGCTTGGCGGCGACGGTTGTCCAAACGGAACCGTGGTTACCGCGCGTGAACAGGTCAGCGGAAAAGGCAGGCTCGGAAGAGTGTGGCAGAGCAAAAGAGACGAAAATATTGCGTTTTCGTTTTTGCTGAGACCCCACATGACTCCGTCGGAGGTAACTGCGATTACCCCTCTTGCGGGGCTTGCCGTGTGCAAGGCGCTCAGAGATTTTACCGGGCTTGATTGCATGATAAAATGGCCCAATGATATTGTTGTGGGGCGAAAAAAGATTGTCGGAATACTCACAGAGATGAGTGCGGAGTTTGACGCGGTGGAATACACTGTAACAGGCATCGGAATCAATGTTGACCAAGCGGTTTTCCCGGAAGAAATAGCTTACAAAGCCACCTCGGTTTTGCTTGAAACCGGAAGACATTTTGATAAAAACAAGTTGCTTGCCTGTGTTCTTGAACACCTGGAATCCGAATTTTTAAGCAATAATCTTGAGTTGACTCCGACCGCTCTTGCAGAGTACGGCGATATGTGTGTTTCAATCGGCAAAAGCGTTACTTTTCAGCGCGGCACACGCAGAATAAGCGGTATGGCTGTGGGAGTTGAAAACAACGGTGAACTGAAAATTATGCTTTCCGACGGCACAATCTGCAATGTAAATTCGGGCGAAGTTACCGTTCAGGGAATTTATTAAAAAAGCGGTCGGGCAATTTATTTTACCCGACCGTTGTTTGTTATATTATTTGTTTATGAAGATACGGAATTTGTTTCAAAACAGAATATTTGCCTGTTTTGCGGCAGTTTTTTGTACTTTGCTTTGGGGAACGGCGTTTCCGTTTATAAAGCTGGGGTATTCGTCGTTTGAGATTGTCGAAAGTGACATCGGCTCAAAACTTTTGTTTGCGGGGTTAAGGTTTGCAATTGCAGGAATTATGACAGCGGTTTTTCTTTGCGTTTGCGAACGAAAATTCACGTTTCCGAATAAAGATGAAATCCTGCCCGTTACCGTTCTCGGCTTGGTTATGACGGCGGGACAGTATATTTTTACGTATATCGGCATAGGATTTACAAGCGGGACAAACACCTCGATAATCACCGCCTGTGCTTCATTTTTTACCGTGCTTTCGGCTCCGCTGTTTTTTAAAAACGACAAACTTACCGCTTTTAAGATAATAGGCTGTGCGCTTGGTTTTGCGGGTGTTCTTGCAATAACCGGGGGCGGAAAAATAAATGTTGACACTTTGTTAGGCGACGCTATGATACTTGTCTCAACGCTGTGCTCGGCAGCCGGAAACGTACTTTCAAAAAAGCTTGCGAACGGCAGAAATCCCGTAAGGATAACGGCGTTTCAGCTTTTAACAGGCGGTATCGTACTTACAATAATCGGTTGTGCGTGCGGCGGCAGACTCGGTTTTGAAAAATCTCAAAGTTCTTTTATTTTGCTTTGGCTTTCTTTTGTTTCGGCGGCTGCCTTTACAATATGGACAGCATTGTTGAAATATCATCCGGCAAGCAAAATCACGATTTTTAACTTGCTTGTGCCGATTTTCGGCACGGTTCTTTCGGGACTTATGCTTGGAGAAAACGTTTTCAGAATTGAAACTCTTGTGTCGTTGGTTTTGATTTCGCTCGGTATCACAGCCGTAAATTTTCAAAAAAGCGGCGATAAATAAAAGGTGGGTTGTATGAAAATAAACGGCGTAATTTCAGATATGGACGGCGTTATACTCGACAGCGAAAAGCTGTATGTGCGATTTTGGTGCGAGGCGGCAAATTTTTACGGATACCCTATGCAAAAGCAACACGCACTCAGTATTCGCTCGATGGCGCGTCCCCTTGCGGCGAAAAGACTGAAAAGTTATTTTGGCAAGGGTTTTGATTATCATGCGGTTCATGACAAGCGAGTTGAACTGATGGATGATTTTATCAACAAAAACGGGATTGAACCGAAACCGGGGGCAAAAGAGCTTTTGCGGTATTTGAAAGATAACAATTACAAAACGGCGCTTGCAACCGCAACGGCATTTGAGCGCACAAAAAAATATCTCGAACAGGTTGACCTTTACAAGTATTTTGACGAGATTGTCTGTGCCTCGATGGTAAAATGCGGAAAACCCGAGCCTGATATTTATCTTTTTGCCGCCGAAAAACTGAGTTTAAAACCGCAGGAATGCATTGCGCTTGAAGATTCGCCTAACGGAATAATTTCGGCAAGCTCTGCCGGATGCAAAACCGTAATGGTGCCTGACCTTGACAGACCTACGGATGATATAAAACCGCTTCTGTTTGATGTGGCAAACGGTGCGAAAGATGTTATACGCATTCTTAAAGATTGCAACAAGGAGTGAGCTAAGTGGATTTAATTACAGAAATTGCAAATTATTTGGACGAGTTCTTATGGGGAGTGCCGATGATAGTCATCTTGCTTGGCACACACATATATATGACCGTGCGAACAAGATTTATGCAGCGTAAAACCTTTAAGGCGATTCGTTTGTCGGTAACCAAAGACCCGGACAGCGACGGTGACATCAGTCCGTTTCAATCCCTGACAACCGCCCTTGCTTCCACAATCGGAACGGGTAATATTGTCGGAGTGGGTACGGCGGTCGCCCTTGGCGGAGCAGGAGCCGTTTTGTGGTGTTGGCTTACGGGTGTGTTCGGTATAGCCACAAAATACGCAGAATCTTTGATAGCCGTAAAATATCGTGTGAAAACCAAGGACGGAAAAATGCTCGGCGGTGCAATGTATGCGATTGAACGCGGTATTCATCCGACAATCGGCGGCAAAAAAAGAAGTATGAAATGGCTTGCGGTTTTATTTGCCGTATTTGCCGTTTTGGCTTCTTTCGGTATAGGCGTGGGCGTTCAGACAAACGCAATTTCAAACATTTTGGACAGTGCGTTCAACCAATCTCTTGTATGCGACCTTGGTTTTATTAATTCAAACAAAGATACCGACATCACTTTTGACGGTTACGGAAAAATTTATGACGAAAATATGTGGACTGATTATTCCGCCGAGTCCGGTGACGATTATATCTACATAAACAATTCAAATAATTGGAAATCACCGTGCGTTTATTACACAACCGACGAAAGCGACAAGTGGGTCGGAGTGGATATGGTTGAGCTTGACGACGAAACAAACGTTTTCAGAGCCTCTGTTCCCGACAATGCCGACAAAATTATGTTTATCGACAAGGGGATTTCTCTTGTTTCTCTTATTGCGGGACTTGTAACAACGATTTGCATAGCCCTTGTAATTTTCGGCGGAATCAAAACAATTTCAAGAGTGTGTGAAATGCTTGTGCCGTTTATGGCTATAATGTATGTCATCGGGTGCATTATAATTTTGATTATAAACGGCGATGTGCTTTGGCAGACAATAACAACAATTGTAACTTCGGCGTTTTCTCCGAAGGCTCTCGGCGGCGGAATGACAGGTGCGGGAATAATGCTTGCGGCAAGATACGGTGTTGCCAGAGGACTTTTCAGCAACGAATCCGGTATGGGCTCTGCTCCGATTGTTGCCTCTGCCGCTCAAACCAGAAATTCCGTAAGACAGGCACTTATTTCGTCAACGGGAACGTTTTGGGATACCGTTGTTGTATGTCTTATGACAGGTCTTGTGGTTGTAAGCTCCTGCATTAAGAACCCGGATATTGATACCGTAAACATTGAGGGCGGAAGACTGACCTCGGCGGCATTTGCTCAAATTCCGGTTATCGGAACTCCGATTTTGGTTGTGGGAATTGTCTTGTTTGCATATTCGACAATCCTCGGTTGGTCGTATTACGGAGAAAGATGTATTGAATATCTTTTCGGCAAGATAGGCACTGTCCCTTACAAGATTTTGATAGTGGTTATTTTGGCAATTGCTCCTGTGGCTTCGATAGACCTTGTTTGGACTATGTCAAACATTTCCAACGCACTTATGGCTCTGCCGAATATTTTTGCGATTATTGTGCTTACTCCGGTTATTGTTAAAGAGACCGATTACTATTTGTACGGCAACAGACTGGATGAAAGAGATACAACTCCGATTCCGACGGTAAACAAGTAAATTATTTACATAAAAACCGATGGCGGCTGACAAAATCAGCTGCCATCGGTTTTCGTGTTTTCAGTAAAAAATATTATTTTTTCAAAAGCTTTTTCTTATACTGTGCAGGTGTACAATTATATACTTTTTTGCAATGTGTAATGAATGATTTAACATTTGCAAATCCGTTTTCAAATGCGGCGTCGGATACTGTTAAATTTTTTGTGAGCATATCCTCGATTGCGTTTTCGAGTCTGAGATTTGCAAGATATTCCGAAAAGCTTGTGTGGGTAACGCTTTTGAAATACTTTGAAAAATAAGACGGAGAAAGATTTACAACGGCAGAAATCTCGTCAAGCGGAATTTCGTGCTTAAAGTTTTCGTTAATATACGCTATTGCGGTCTTTGCATATGAAAAATCGCGTTTCGGCAACACCGATGATGATGAAGCTCGGCGGAAATATACGCAGTTTTTAAGAAGAAGATAATAAAGATTATTTACGTTTGCAACCTGAAGCAGGTCGGAATAATCATCGTCACTGCCGGCAACTTCGGAAATCTTGTTAAGTTCGTCAACAATGCGGGCTTTTATGTCGGGCTTTTCCGTAACGTCAAAGAAAACACTGTCAATCGGTTTGCAAAACATTCTCATATATTCAAATGAAAGCCGGATACACAAAAGCTCACAGCTTGTACCGTTTACGGGACGAACAAGATGAACGTCTTCGCTGTTGAATAATATAAAATTATGTTCTTCTATGATTTTTGTCTCACCGTTACGGGAACACTCGCACCTTCCTTTAACAACATAGACAAGTTCGGTTTCTCTGTGCCATTGAAGCTCAGCCTTCTGCGTGTCGGAATTTAGATTCAGCTTCATAATGGTTGCGGGAATGATCTTGTTATAGTTAATAACATCATATTTATAATCCATTTCCTATACCCCTTATAAATTATTGTTGAAATTTTATTGAAATTATTGTATCATATTTAGTATAATCAAGTGATTTGACAATTGCTATGTATAAATGTTATTTTTATAGGGATAAATGTTGCGTGGAAATCTTATGAATGAAATTTTAGGATACAGTTCAATAAATTGTTTTTGCCTTGTTTGCGGAAAATGTGAAAAAGCGACAAAGCCGATAAATATAAAAATATCAAAAGACACATACAAACTCTTTTATCTTACCGACGGAGAGTGTTCAATTTTTGTTGACGAAACAAAATTTGTACTTTCAAAACACCAATCTTTTATGGTTTTTCCAAACCAACGTGTGATTATGCAACCGAACCCCGAAATAACAGTCTCGCTTAACTGGGTTGAGTTTGGCGGAAATGTTGCCATGTCGATACTTTCACAAACAACCTTTTACAGAGAATTTCCCGTTGTCGGAGAAATTGATATTCCGCATTTTGAAGATTATTTTTTTATTTCCGACAGCGGAGCAAGGTCTGCGTGTTATCAGGTCAGAGCAGGAGCGGCAATTGCAACGCTTCTTTCGTTTTATATGGAGTTTTTTCCGAAAAGCGCAACGGGCTTTAATATGTATGTTGAATCCGCTCTGGATTTTATTGAGCAAAACTTCCGTAATGTGCATCTTTCTGTTCAGCAGGTTGCCGACCATGTAAAAATAGACCGCACGTATCTTTACAGACTGTTCAAACAGGAAAAGGGAATGTCAATTGTCGAATACATAAACAGGCGTAGGGTTTCAAGAGCGGAAGTTATGCTGATTGATATGCAAATTCCTATAAAAGACGTTGCGCTGTCTGTGGGCTTTTCGGATCCGATGTATTTTTCACGGGTGTTTAAACGTCTTAACGGAATGACTCCCACAAAATTTAAAGCCGCAAAAAAGCTTCGTCCCAATAACTTTCAATAAATCAAAAAGATTTGACATAACGATTGCAGTCGAAAACGAATATAAACACTTAATTTATAAGCATATAAACTTTGCTCTCTGTACATTTTCTGCACAGAGAGCGTATTTGAATTGAAAGAGAGTATAAATATGAGTGATTTTGAAGAGCTTCAAAGCATTATTGACAAAAGCAGAAGAATTGTGTTTTTTGGCGGTGCAGGCGTGAGCACCGAAAGCGGGATTCCTGATTTTCGCAGTGTTGACGGTCTTTATAATCAAAAATATGATTATCCGCCCGAGCTGATTTTGAGCCACAGCTTTTTTGAGAAAAACACCGAAGAATTTTACAGGTTTTACAGAGACAAAATGCTTTGCCTTGACAAAAAGCCCAACAAGGCTCATCTGAAGGTTGCCGAACTTGAAAAAGCGGGTAAACTCATTGCGGTTATTACACAAAATATAGACGGACTTCATCAAGCGGCAGGAAGCAAAAATGTTTTTGAACTGCACGGAAGCGTGCTGAGAAACCACTGCCGAAAGTGCGGAAAATTTTATTCTGCCGAATACATAAAAAACAGCTGCGGCGTCCCAAAATGCGAGTGCGGCGGCGTCATCAAGCCTGATGTTGTGCTTTATGAGGAGGGACTTGACGACAGAACGGTAAACGGAGCTGTAGGCGCAATTGAAAGTGCCGACACGTTGATTATTGCGGGCACAAGCTTGACCGTGTATCCTGCCGCAGGATTTGTCAGATTTTTCAGAGGCGAAAACATAGTGTTAATCAACCGTGATAAAACACCGTTTGACTCTCAGGCAACTTTGGTGTTCCACGAAAAGGTCGGCGGGTTGTTGGATAAAATAAAAGTATTACGGCGTGAGGATTAGTCTCACGCCGTAATACTTTTCACTTTTGTTTTATACAATATTTGCGGTTTTCCGACATCCCCCGTGTTTGCATAACCGCCGCCAATATATTTTTGAATTAATGTTACATCAAAACAGTAACTTCGCCGTCACCGTTTACATCGACGAAAATTTTATCACCCGATACAGCCGAAAGTCGGTTTTGTTATCCCGCAAGTTCCTCGTTATAAGCCTGTCTTACAGCCTTTGCAAGCTGGTCTGCGCAGGAGGTCTGACGAAAGCCGCAGGTGTTGCCGAGCAATTTTTCTTCAATCTGTTCAACCGTCCAGCCGTCAACAAGCTTTGAAATTGCCTTGAGGTTGCCGTTACAGCCGCCCTTAAACTCTATGTTTGTTATAACATTTCCGTCAATGTGAAAACAAATTTCCATCGAACAGACGCCTTTTGCGTTATAAGTATAATCCATATTATCAATCTCCTTTTTAATTTTGTTTTCTTACAATTTTGTACTCATCATAAAGCTGAAAATAATGACATTGACTTACGTTTTGGGTCAAAAATTTTTCCATTTCGTCCTCATCGAGGTCAATGCCGCAATAGTCGCCGAATTCTTCATCGGTTACATAATGAGCGCACATCTCGCAGTTATCCATTTTGCCCTCCGTTATTCCTTATATTTGTCATATGAAAACGGTTTGTAGTTATCAAGCTGCTCAAAAATCTCTTCTTCGGTTTTTGCTACCGAATAAAGCTTGTTGCAGTTTTCCGTCATAAAATTCTTATCAACGGCATTTTTCATCATGGCAATCATTGAATCGTAATAATTACGCACGTTGTAAATTATTATCGGTTTTGTGTGCCTTTTGAGTTGCTTTAGGGTCAGCACCTCAAAAAACTCCTCGAACGTTCCCATTCCGCCCGGACAGATTATAAAGGCGTCTGACCTGTCCTCCATTACAGCCTTGCGCTCACGCATTGTTTCCGTAAAAATCAGCTCCGTGCACCGGTCGTAAAGTACATTCGTTTCTGAAAAAAACTTCGGACTTACGCCGATAAGTTTTCCGTTTTCTTTGGTTACTCCGCGTGCGATAGCTCCCATCACTCCGTATTTTCCCGCGCCAAAAACAACTCCGCAGTTTCTTTTTGCAATCGAAGAACCGAGGTGCTCCGTCGAATCAATAAATTCTCTGTTTATACTCTCGCTCGAAGAGCCGAATACACATATATTCATATTAAATTCCAAGTCCTGTCTTAAATATCAGTATATATTTTATGTTATGCCAAACGATTTTCAAAAATGCTCAGTAATATCTTATGACCGAGATAACCTTTCCCAACAACACGACTTCATCCGCAATAATGGGTTCAAAGCTGTCGTTTTCGGGTTGCAGTCTGAAATGACCGTTTTCTTTATAAAAGCGTTTAACGGTTGCTTCGTCGCCGACAAGCGCAACCACAATCTCTCCGTTTTCCGCAACCGGGGTGCGGTTGACAATCACAATGTCATTGTCAAGAATACCGGCTTTTATCATACTTTCGCCCTGAACACGCAGAGCAAAAAGCTCTTTGCCGCGTTTGAGGTGTTTGGGAACCGGAACATAGCACTCAATGTCTTCAACGGCAAGTATCGGAATACCTGCCGCAACACGACCGAGCACGGGAACGGACGCAGACTTTTCTTCACCCGTAATGCGAATACATCGATTCACTCCGTGTTCACGTTCAATAAATCCCTTTTCTTCAAGCGCTTTAAGGTGGTGGTGTACCGTTGAAGTGGAGCTTAAACCGGTTTGTTCACAAATTTCACGCACCGACGGAACTCTGCCGTCAACAGAACATTCCTTGAGACAATCAAGTATTTTTTGTTGGCTTTTGCTTAACGGTTTCATATTATCACACCTTTCCGTCTAAATTATATCACACAACAATTTAAAAATCAAACATTTGTTTTATAAATTCGGTAAAGTTTGGGATATGTTTTTGAAAAGCAAATCAAAAGCTGAATTTCACCCCCGTTTCGGTTTAAATTCAAAATACTTTCAGAATAAGTTCACACAGTTTTCATAATAATGTTGTTTAATATAAACGTACTCAAAAGACGGAACCGCAACCGTCAGAGTATATTGTTCTACCCTCCTCAATATGAACCGATGTAGAGGTTCATATTTGTACCCCTCATTTTTTAAAGAACAGGAAAACGCCGGACAGAAATGTCCGGCGTTTTCATTTGCTGTTTTTGCTTTGATTTTATACATTATCCGATAAATATGCTTTTTCTTGACACGTAATTTTTATTATGATAAAATTAATCAAATTATATGTATTACAGATTTGCGGTTCACGGCGGACAAGTTCGCCGCGATAAAGGGAATATCGGTGTGAATCCGAAGCAACAGCCATTACTGTGTTTGACCAAGGTCATAAGCCAGGCTACTTCCGCATTTCTGCGGATAATGCTTTCTTGGGCAAAAGAAGAAACGCACCGATTTTTGTACTGTTTGTGCAGTACAGCTTTGTTGTGCTTTCCTTTTGGAAGGCTTTTTTTATGCTTTCAATATATTTACGGAGGAATTGATATGAAAACAATCAAAAAAATAACCCCGCTTGTTTTGACGGCAACTGTTATTACGTCTTTTTCGGCGGTTGGAATAAGCGCAAACGCAGCCGAAAACAACAAGGTGAGAGTTATTGTCAGCAACGACGTCTTTTCAAAAGCGGACGGAGCTGCATGGGAGGGCACTCTTGTTGACGAATGGGTGGATATTGACGAAAACTCCACAATGCTTTCGTCGGTTGTAAAGGCTCTTGAAAACAACGGCTACACTCAGACGGGCGCAGACAGCGGCTATTTTAGCGAAATAAACGGTCTGTCGGCTTCAGACTGCCAAATGGGCGGCTGGATGGGTACGCTCAACGATTGGTTTACAAACGAACTTTTCGGCTGTTATACCGTAGCAAACGGCACGCTTGAAGCAGGAGATGAAATAAACCTGCAATACACAATGTCTTACGGAGTTGACATCGGCTCTGATTGGAGCGACAACACTACCGCTCTTGCTTATGCGGAGTTCAGCGTCGGAACACTTTCGCCCGAGTTTGACCCCGAGGTTACCGATTATACCCTTACGGTTCCCTCAGATACAAAAAGCGTTGCCGTTACACCGACAGCGTTCAACAAAAACTATCAGGTAAGAACTTACAAAAATGAATACACACCCGCCGAGGACGGCACGGAATACAAAAGAAATTCCGATATTTCGGTGGTTGACGGCGACAAAATTATTATAGGCGTAGGCAGTGATAAATGGCCGTCAATGAATTACAGCGCAGGCGGCACAGAATACACCTTTACAGTAGATTTTGAGCAGGATAAAACAGCCGAGGCGGTTTCCGAAAAATTAAAGTCAACTTCCGACTGTTTGCTTACTTTAAGCACCCCGAGCGTCGGTTCTGTCGGCGGAGAGTGGAGCGTACTCGGTCTTGCTCGTAACAACACAATATCCGAGTCTTTTGCAAACGGCTATTACGAAAATCTTGAAAACTATGTAAAAGAAAAGGGTTCTTCAACTCTCAGCAAAAATAAATCGACAGACAATTCAAGAGTTATTCTCGCTCTTTCCGCAATCGGCAAAGACGCAAGGAATGTTGCGGGCTATAATTTGCTTGAACCGTATGCCGATTTTGAATATGTAACATGGCAGGGAATCAACGGCCCCGTATTCGCACTCATTGCACTCGACACATACGGCTATGATATTCCGACGGACAGCTCGGTTTCGGAGCAGACAACAAGAGAAAAGCTTGTTGATTACATCCTTGAAAATGCGCTTGAGGACGGCGGCTGGGCGTTTTTCGGAAAAAACGCCGACCCCGATATGACCGGAATGGCAATTCAGGCTCTTGCACCTTATTACAACACCGACGAAGCCGTAAAAACGGCTGTTGACAAAGCCGTGGGCGTACTGTCCGATATGCAAAACAGCAACGGCGGATTTGCTTCTTGGGGAACCGTAAATTCGGAAAGCTGTGCTCAGGTTGTTACTGCGCTTGCAAGCATAGGCGTTAATCCCGACAAAGACAGCAGATTTGTAAAAGATGGCGGCAGCGCGGTTGACGCTTTGCTTTCGTTCGGTTGTGAAAACGGATTCAAGCATACCGCAGACGGAAGTTATAACCAAATGGCAACCGAGCAGGGATTTTATGCGCTTGTTGCATATAACAGATTTACAAACGGAAACAATTCGCTTTATAATATGACCGACGCTTCTCCTTACAGCGTAAAATATGATATTGACGGCAACGGTTGTGTTGATGTTTCAGACGCAACAATTATTCAAAAGTACCTTGCGGACACGGCAGAGCTATCCTCAACCCAACTCGCAAGAGCTGACGTTGACAAAGACGGAAGCGTAACGGTTACCGACGCAACGTTTATTCAAAAACAGCTTGCAAAATGATTTAATTATCGGCGGCGAAAAATATGAAATCTTTAAGTACTGAAATCATAAATTTCATAAAGCAACACAAAACGGCAGTAATTTCAAGTTTGGCTGTGGTTTTGGCGCTTGCGGCGTCCTTTGTGTTTTTCGGAAACGAGAGTCCGAATTCTCAGAATGAGCTTACAAAAAGTTCGTATTCGACAGAAGACGGCACCGATGAAACTCAAAAGTCGGATTTAATTGTTTCCGCAACCGAAAGCTCCAAAAGTACCGAACCGCAAAACTCAAAATCCTCCGAATCGGATGAGAGCTCAAACTCTGAGGCAGACGACAACAAAGGAAAAACCGACAGCGGCGAATCTTTTGTACAAAATCAAACGGATGTTGAGGCGAATGTCTCGCCGAGCCCGTACGGAGACAATCAATCTCATCAAGACTCCGAATCAAATCAGGAATCGGAAAATTCCTCTTCCGACGGAAAAGATAAATATCTTACCGACCCGATACCCGAGGGCAAGCCAAAACCGGTGGAACCTCAGGAGCAGGAAATCGAGGACAAAACACTTTACTGCACATTTTCAATCTCCTGTGCGACTATACTTGACAATATGGACGACCTGAGAAAAAATAAGGTTGACCTTGTTCCCTCGGACGGTTGGATTTTAAAGCCGCAAAAGGTTGAGTTTAACGAGGGAGAGTCTGTGTTTGACGTGCTTCAGCGCGTGTGCAAAGAAAACAAAATTCATATGGAAGCGTCGTGGACTCCGATTTATAATTCCTCGTATGTCGAGGGAATCGGCAACTTGTATGAATTTGACTGCGGCAATCAGTCGGGGTGGATGTATAAGGTAAACGATTGGTTCCCGAATTACGGCTGTTCGCGTTACGAGTTAAAAAGCGGCGACACGGTTGAATGGAAGTACACCTGCAAGGGTTACGGACTGGATGTCGGCGCATCAATGGCAATGACCGGTTGAGCGTCTGAAAACAACTTCCGCTCGGCTGATATTAACGTTGGTTTAAGGGAACATTATGAAAGACAGTTTTTCACGGCTCAATCCGTTCGTCAATTTAATATTTTTTGCTTTTGTAATTGTGCTGACAATGTTTACGCTTAACCCAATCTGCATTGTAATCTCGCTTGTGTGCGCCTTTCTCAACGCACTGTACCTCAACGGAAAAAAGGCGGTAAAAATTTCGCTTTTGTACCTCTTGCCTACGGCAGTGATGATTTCTCTTATCAATCCGCTGTTTAATCACCAAGGCGTAACAATTCTCACGTACTTTTCTTGGGGTAATCCGCTCACCCTTGAATCAATATTATACGGAATCGCAACCGCAGTACTGCTCAGTTCGACAGTACTGTGGTTTTCGTGCTTTAATACGGTAATGACAAGCGACAAATTTGTGTATCTGTTCGGCAAGGCGGCTCCCTCGCTCAGCCTTGTGTTGTCAATGACGCTTCGGTTTGTGCCGAGATTTACGGCTCAAACAAAAAAGGTAAGACAGTCTCAGAAGTGCATAGGCAGAGATGTGTCGGACGGCGGTTTGATAAGCAGAATAAAGCACGGAATCAAAATAATTTCAATTATGATTACTTGGTCGCTTGAAAATGCAATTGAAACCGCAGATTCAATGAAAAGTCGGGGGCACGGGCTAAAGGGCAGAACGGCATATTCCGTCTTTAAATTTACGCAAAGGGATTTTGCCGTGCTTGCAATCGAGTCGGTTCTCGGGTTGGCGGCTGTAATCCTGCTGTTTGGCGGAATTTCGGAATTTTGGTATTATCCGTCGATAAGCGGCAATATTTCTGAAGCAATTTCCGTTGCGGACTATTTTATTTATGCGGCGCTCATGCTTATGCCGCTTGTTATCAATGTTTGGGAGGGCGAAAAATGGAAGCGTTTAAGGTCGAAAATCTGACGTTCAGGTATCCCGAAACAGGAGTTGATGTGCTTAAAAATATTAGCTTTTGTATTAAAAAAGGCGAATTTATAACCCTCTGCGGTCCGTCGGGCTGCGGAAAAAGCACGCTTTTGCGCAATATGAAGCCTGTGTTGGCGCCTGTCGGGGTTAAATCGGGAAAAATACTGTTTAACGGGAGTGAAATATCAACACTTTCTCAGCGTGAACAGAGCGAAAAAATCGGTTATGTTATGCAATCGCCCGATAATCAGATTGTAACGGACAAGGTTTGGCACGAGCTTGCGTTCGGACTTGAAAGTCTTGGTTTTGACAACAAGACCATAAGAAAACGAGTTGCCGAAACGGCGAGCTTTTTTGGAATCCAAAGCCTTTTTGACAAAAACGTCGACGTGCTTTCGGGAGGTCAAAAACAACTCTTGAATTTGGCGTCGATAATGGCAATGCAACCCGAAGTGCTGATACTTGACGAACCGACCAGCCGGCTTGACCCGATTGCCGCCTCGGACTTTCTTGCGGTTATTTCAAAAATCAACCGTGAAATCGGCACAACAATACTTATAACGGAGCACAGGCTTGACGAGATTCTGCCCGTGAGCGACCGTGTGCTGGTTATGGAAAACGGAGAGATAATTTCGGACGATACGCCGCAGAATACGGGCATTAATTTAAAACGAAAAAACAGCAAAACGTTTTTGTCACTGCCGTCGCCTATGCGGATATGGGACAGTTGCGACGAAAAAAGCCCCTGCCCCGTTACCGTTACGCAGGGACGAAAATGGCTTGAAGAATACGCTGAAAATCATACGCTCTTTAAGCTTCCGAATGAGAATATTCCGTGTAATGACGGCAATGTTTGCATTGAATTAAAAGATGTTTGGTTCAGATATGAAAAGGACAGTCCCGATGTTCTCAAGGGACTGTCATTGAATGTGTTTAAAGGTGAATTTGTAACTGTTCTCGGAGGAAACGGAACGGGAAAATCAACGTTGCTGTCGGTTCTTTGCGGCATAAATTCTCCGTACAGCGGCAGTGTTAAAATTGCCGACGCACATATTGACGGAGATATAAACATAGCTTGTATGCCTCAAAATCCGCAGACGCTGTTTGTAAAAAAGACCGTGCTAGAAGATTTGCTTGAAGTTTTTGACGGTCGAAAAATCGACAAAGAACTTAAAGAAAAACGCCTTGCTCAGGCTGTTGCCCTTTGCAGGCTGAAAACACTTTTGAATCACCACCCCTATGACCTGTCGGGCGGCGAACAGCAGCGTGCCGCCCTTGCAAAGCTTTTGCTTTTAAGGCCGAAAATTTTGTTGCTTGACGAGCCTACCAAGGGATTGGACGCAGAGTTTAAGGCTGTGTTTGCCGAGATTATCGCAACGCTTTGCAAGTCGGGCGTTACCGTGATTACGGTTAGTCACGACGTTGAGTTTTGCGCTCAATACAGTCACAGATGTATGCTGATGTTTGGCGGCGAGATTGTGTCGGACGGAACCCCGAGAGAGTTTTTCTCTTCAAACAGTTTTTACGTTACCTCCGCAAACCGAATGTCTCGCGGAATAATCAAAGACGCCGTAACGGCTGACGATGTGATTTTTTGTTGCACCGGCAAAAGCAACGAAAAAACCGACGACATTGATTTTGACCTCTATGACAGCTCATATACAATAGAAACAAAAAACAACAAGCCGAAAACTTCCGAAAAACTGCCGCTCCGGAAGAAAATTCTCGGAGTTTTCTCGGCAGCTGCGCTGTTGTTCGGACTTGTTGTAAATCTTGATTACATCGGTTCTTTTAATTCCAAAACATTGCCTGTTTGGGCGGATTTTTTGATAATTGCCGTGCCTGTTGCATTGCTTATGGTGTCATTCGGTTCAAAATCAAAGCGTCCCATTGACCAAAGACCGAAAAAAACAAAAATCCCGAAAAGAACCGCTGCCGCTGCGGCAATGATTTTGTTTGCCGTCCCGATTACGATATTCGTAGGCGTGACGTATCTTAACGACCAAAAATATTTGTTTATTTCGTTGCTTGTAATGCTTGAATGTATGCTGCCGTTTTTTCTTGTGTTTGAGGGGCGAAAGCCTCAGGCACGTGAGCTGGTTATAATAGCGGTTATGTGTGCGATTGCGGTAGTCGGCAGAACTGCGTTCTATATGCTTCCGCAGTTCAAACCCGTTGTGGCTCTTGTGATAATTTCGGGAGTTGCGTTTGGCGGCGAGTCGGGATTTTTGGTCGGAGCGGTGACAATGCTGGTTTCAAGTTTTGTGTTTCAGTTCGGAGCATGGACGCCTTGGCAGATGTTTTGTGCCGGGATAATCGGATTTTTAGCCGGAATTTTATTCCGAAAAGGGCTTTTGAGCCGCAACAGAGGTGCGTTGTGCATATTTGGCTTTATATCTACAATAGTTATTTACGGCGGAATAATCAACTTCGGTTCGGCAATTATGGCGCACGCGGATATGAATCTTGAAACAATTCTGTCGTTTTACGTAACCGGATTTCCGTTTGACATAGTTCATGCGCTGTCAACTGTTGTATTTTTGTACTTTTGCGCCGAACCAATGCTTGAAAAGCTTGACAGAATCAAGGTAAAGTATGCATTGATTTCCTAAATCAATATCAAAATCGCTTTAATTTAAAAATATACCGGCAAAGTTTTAATCGGTACGAAAAAACACCTGTCAGATGCCAAGGTTATATAAGGTAGTATAAAAAATCCAAAAGCACAGCTTAAGGATAAAATATGTAGGCTGTACCTTGCTTCTTGGCTTATAAGATTTTCAGTCTGCAATCTTTGCAGGACAGCCCCTATGTATATTCAAATCAAATCTACTCATTAGGGTAACCTTAAGACCATTGCATATTTAAAATTAAGAATGTTATTTCCTAAATCCAAAAATGCCACACAATAATTTATATGCATTGATGTAACCGATTTTTTCATCAACATTAGAAGCGACTATCTGACACCATTGGGCTATACGATTTTTGGCAATTTTATCTACACCCCAACAATCGCATAACGTAGTTTCTTCTGCGTTTAAAATAGTTTTTATGATTAATTCCTTATTTTTATTAATTCTTCCAAAAGTTGCAGGTATTTTTTCAAAGCATCCATTTATGGTTGATATATCTACTTGACCACCTGATGAAAACTGGTCTCGTATGTTTGTGTTAACTATTCCGCAATTTGTTGCAAGCCATAAGGCATATCTTTGATATTTTTTGTTGTTACCTCGACCTAATATTTCAGGAAACAATGCATATCCTTGTACAGTAAATTGTATTTTTTCATCATGTGAAAGTACGCTCCATAATTTAACTGTTGCCGGAACTTCATGTGATTCAACATCTGAATCGGTTGCCCACCAAAGGCTTTCACCCTCTTTTAATTGGCTTTTATAATATTTGGATACAGGTGCTACAGGATTGTCCATTTTTCGTAGTGTATCATATGGAATTCCCATTTTATCAAATATAGTTTCTCCGGGTTCTAATTCCATATCTATTTTATAACGAGGATAATGTGTAACTGAAATTCCAGATAAACATTCTTCATAGGGGCGACTTTTAAATTGAATGGGTGACCCTAATTTACCAAATGTTAAATATATTCTTTTAACGTTTTGGTTTCTAGTAGATTCAAGGATACTACTTCCAATGGATTTCCACTGATTTTTAATAGTACTTTTAACTTCGACCCCATAATAATTATTTGCAACAATATCAGGAAATGAAGCACCTGATACTAATTGTATTGTACCTTCAAATGGAGTGTTAATTGCACAGCGTTCCAAAGCGTCATATATATCTTTTTCAAGGTCAGTACCATTTCTTTTGGAATAATACTTTTCACGTCCAATAGCTTCTTTGTTTAATAAATCATCAGTAGTTGCCATAAGATGGCGAAATTTATCCAATGGAGGTTGTCTATTTTCTGATATTATCATTTATTTTCATCTCCAAAATATAATGTCCAGTTTTTTTCAATTTGCTTCGCAATGTTATATGCTAAAAGCGGTGGTACAGCATTTCCTATGATTTTATATGCTTCAGATGCAGAAACACCCTTTTTCCCATTTTCTGATGGAATTATAAAATCGTAATCATCAGGAAATGTTTGTATTCTTGCACATTCGCGAATAGTTAAACGTCGTTCAGGTAAGCCCTGTTTTAATTCTAATATGTTTTTTCCACCATGTTTCGCACTTAATCGACGGAACTCTATATTGCCGTGATGTTCCGAACGAATAGTTGGAGCTATACCATCTAAGTTAACTTCATTTTGACCTTGGCAATGTTTACCCATATATTTAGCTTTAGAATATCTTTGCTGAGATAAATCATTTGTTTTTTCAGGTTCTTCCAATCCCCAAAATGCTTGATTAAGTGTTGTTGGGGGTAACAAATCATAACCATTAACATTATATGAATGCGTTACAGGAGGATATGGGTCGTATTCCAATGGTATATTTGAACTTGACAGTGCTTTTTTTGCATCTTCAGTAAGTTCTGATTTTTTAAATCCTATAAAAATAACACGTTCTCTTGATTGAGGTACGCCATAGTTAGCAGCATGCAAAATTCTTGCACTTACAACTAAGTATCCATTGCTTGATACAGTGCGAAAATCATTTTCTATGATATTTTTAACGTCAGATAGATTTGTGAGACCCTTAACGTTCTCTGCTATAAATACTTTGGGTTCTGTAATGGCAATTACTTCACGCATCCATATATATAATTGACCTCTGTTTTCTATGTTTGGTACAGAGTTATCAATTATTTTTTTGCCAGTGTGACTTTTATCAGAGGCAAATCCTAATCGCTTTCCGGCTACTGAAAAATCTTGGCAGGGAAAGCCACCAGTAACGACATCTATATTTTTTGGAAAAACATATATTCCATTTTCTTTATGAAGCTTAACCAAATCGACTATGCTGTCTAAGCAGTATATACTTTCGCTTATTCCTTTTTTGGAAAAATAGTGAGTCCAAGCAGTTTTAGCATCTTCTCGAATGTCATTTGCAAACACGCTATGAAATCTTGTTTTTTTTAAGTGAACTAAATTGGGATTTCCTTTTACTGGTGTAGCCCAATCTGGATGTATTTTTTTGTTCACAGAAGATGAAATAACATCAAAATCACCTTCAAAGCCTAAATCCATTCCACCACATCCGGAAAATAGGGAAAGAACATTTAAGGGGTGTTGTCTTTTTTCATTTGCACATAATTTTTTCTGTTTTGCCGGCTTTTGAGTATTGAATGGTATCAGCCATACGCCAGCCTGCTTTATTGCTCCTACAATCCTATCCTCATTACATAGAATTTGAATACGGCGAGGGGTTATATCCCATTTTTTTGCTGCTTCTTTTACCGTTATAAAGTTTGTCATACAATCACCACTATCAAAAACATAGTTATATTATATTCGTTTTAGCGAACATTTTCAATAGGGATATTTATTAAAGATTTAGACCCGTATGATTTTTGACATGCTTTTCAGTTTTTTATCCAAATGAGTTAAAAAAGGGGTTACAACGGGGTAGAATTGTTAAATAAAAAAAGAGAAAAGGCAATTTTTCAACAAAGTTAAAGTGGATATTTAATTTACAGTATCTTACTAAAGATAAGCTGAAAGAGCAGAACAGAGAAAAATTTGCATAAAAATGGTATAACCTCTATTACTGGGATTACACCATGATTTCTAAAATATTGTCTTATTTACCCAAAATAAAACGACAGGTGTTTTTTATATTTATTTTCCACAAAATATTGCAATTATGTTAAATAATAGTTATAATAAAAACATATTTTACTCTAACCTGAACTTTGGAGGGGATTTTGTGGACAAGGTCTTGGATAAACTGGGATTGTATGATATTGTTGCCGTTTTACTTTCGGGAATGGTTATAACCACCCTGTCCTACTTGCTTTTAACGGCTGTTTACGACGTTAATATCGAAGCGCTGAATAACGGATTTGATTCAGGTGTTGTATTTATTTTTTTAATACTAAGCTATTTTATCGGGCTTGTTTTTCAGGAACTGGGTGCATTGTTTCAGTTTACAATTTATAATTTGATACATAACAAAAGTTTGGCTATGTATAAAACAAGGAAACACTGGGAAAAGGAAAAAGATCACGGTCAAAAGTCCTATCAATACATTACCAAAGCTGAATTTGAATTACTGAAAGAAAAGCTGAAAAATGCCGATATTGATGACAAAGAATGGAATGATAATACAATATTCTACTATTGTAAAGAATATAATGAAAAGGATAATGCAAATTTACTTGAAAAATTAAAATCTCTAGGCGCAATGAGCAGAAGTTTTGTGATTTATTTCTTTATTGTATTTGTTTCTTCCCTTGTTTATTATATTTCTCAGCAGCCGTATCAGATAAATTTAAAATTGTTTATTCCGATAATAGCTCTCGCTTTATTTCTTATATTCTATTTTAGATTTACAAGATTTGTTGTTATGAGAAACACAGCGATATTTAGAAATTATCTGTATTCAAACATTAACGAGAAATCCGAAAATAATCAGGAACGTAATTCCTCTTAAAATAATTCGGGGTGCATACGGCTGTAATGGAATATATACTGCTGTGCAATGCCGGCATATTGACCAAAGTCGTCTCCGCTCATTCCCGGAAAAAGTTTTTCCATTGCACGCTTCATCCAAACGTCAATCGGAAACGCTTCTGTCCTGTGCATACCAAACAACAAAGTACAGTCGGCTACCTTTTTACCGACCCCGGTGATTTTCATAAGCTCACCGCGGGCAGTATCGCAGTCGGCTTTTTTGCATAATTCAAGGTCAACTTCGCCCGAATAAACTTTTTGCGCAGCGTCAACAAGGTATCTGTTTCTGAACCCTGCCCTGAGCGGAGCCAAGTCGTCGGGTAAAAGCTTTGACATAACTTCGGCGGTCGGAAATGCAAATTCACCGTTTTCTGTCGGTTCGCCGAAATTTTCGCAAAGCCTTTGCACTATTCCTTTTATGCGTTTTATATTATTGTTTTGTGAGATAATAAACGTACACAGTGTTTCATAGGGTTCTTGTCTTAATATTCTGATTCCCGGCGCATATTGAGCCGCCTCTTTCAGTACAGGGTGCAGGTTTGCAATTTCGGCTCTTACCTTGCCGTAATCAAGCGACAAATCAAAATAATCGTACCATATGTTTTCAAAATCTTTTTTTGATGCGTTTTCTATATATAAATCGGTGCCCTCAAGGCGCACGGATATGCACTTTCCGAAAGCAACGCCTTTAAAAGAGCTGTCGCTCTGTTTTGTCCATCGAAAACTTTGTCCGCAGTCAAGGGTTTGTTCAAGGTCAAGGTCTGTTACGCCTGTAATTTTAATTTTTCCATTTTGTTCAATACATTCCAAAAGGCACACTTCCTTTCAAAAAAATTATATCACAAGTGCGGGTTTTATGGTACAATAAATTTAAATTCAGCAAAGTTCTGCTTTACTTGCAAAAAGCAGAGCTTGTGATTGATTGCAAGGGTGCAAAGAAGCTTTGGTTTCTCGGAATTTCGGTGATGAAATTTAATACGGCTGAAATTTCGGACGCTCTGCCGCTTTTAAAAGCGGAGACGTCCGCACTTAGATTATGGAGTGTGAAAATATGAAAGAAACAATATGCACAATACCGATTAACGATATATTTATGCCAAAAGACGGATGTCCGTTTTGCCGAATGGAAAAGATGCTGGAGGAACAGTATGTTCGGTTTATTACGGGAGACGCTATGATGGAGCCGAGCGTAAGAATAGAGACAAATAAAAAGGGTTTTTGCCGCCGTCACTTTGAGCAAATGCAGACCGAGGGGCAAAAACTGCCGAATGCGCTGATTCTTGAAAGCCATTTGCAGGAAATAATCGATATTCATATGCCCAAAAAGCTTAGGGGCAAGCCTGACAAAAAACAGCTTGAAAACCTAAAAAAAGAGCTTTCTTCCTGCTACGTATGTGACAGGATAGAAAGCGATATGCACCATTTTATGGCGACGATTTTTGTTGAATGGGCAAAAGGCGGAGAGTTTAGAAAGCTTTATAACAAACAGCCGTTTATCTGCCTTAAGCACTACCATTTTGTTATGAGTGCCGCAACCGGAAAGGGCGGATTGTCGTCAAAACTTATTCCTGATTTTTATGCCGAAACAGCCGCGCTGACTAAAAATTACCTTATGTCCCTCAAAAAGGATATAACACACTTTTGTTCTATGTTTGATTACCGCAGTCAGGGGCAGGAGTGGGGCACTTCAATTGACGCCATTGAGCGCAGTACCGACTTTTTAACAGGCAAAGAATAAATTAACACGGGCGGATAAGTCCCCGAGAGAAGTACGATTAAATTTTCTTTTTGCAAAAGCTGTTCATACAGCAAACTTCGCACTTGGGATTGCGTGCCGTGCAAACCGCTCTGCCGTGCAGTACAATTCTGTGGCAAAAGTCGTTGCTTTCTTCGGGCGGAAGTAAATCTCTGAGGGCAAACTCGATTTTTTTCCGGTCTTTAAGGTCGTGCAGTCCGAGTCTGTGCGTTATTCTTATGCAGTGGGTGTCCACAACAACGGCAGGCTTGCCAAAGATGTCTCCGCATACCAGGTTGGCGGTTTTCCTGCCGATTCCGGGAAGCTTTGTCAGGTCGTCAATATTGTCCGGAACAATTCCCGAAAATTCATTACGAAGCATTTTTGCAAGATTCACAATGTCCTTTGATTTTGTTTTGTAAAGGCCGCAACTTTTTATATATTCGGCAACTTCATCGGGCGTTGCGTCTGCAAAATCATCAACATTTTTAAACCTTTCAAAAAGTGCCGGCGTTACTGTATTTACACGTGCGTCCGTGCATTGAGCCGAAAGCCTTGTGGCTATAAGAAGCTGAAGCGGGTCGCTGTATGTCAGCGAACAGCGGGCGTCGGGATATTCGTTTTTCAGTGCTTCAACGGCGTTTGTTGCAATTTGCTTTTTTGTCAAGTTAATCACCGTTTTCAGTTTATCACAGTTTATTTGCTATTGCAATCGGTAAAGTAATTTGTTAGAATATGTTTACTAATTCAAAAGGGTGATTTTATGTATAAAAACTATGTTTTTGATTTGTACGGAACTTTAATAGACCTTAATACCGATGAAAATGATGATAATCTTTGGAAAAAGATGGCTATATACTACGGCTATAAGGGTGCAAATTATACTTACGAGGAAATTCACAGCGAATATCTTCGCCTTGTTAAAAAGGAAATAAATCTTGCAAAAAGCAGGCACAAGGAATATTCCGGCGTGGATATAAAACTTGAAAAAGTATTCAAAGAGCTTTTTGCACAAAAGGGAGTAACGGTAACCGATTCACAGATTTTGTTTGTTGCCGAGATGTTCCGCTGCTTTTCAACAAAATATATCAAATTGTATGACGGCGTAGTTGATTTGCTTGATACATTAAAAGCAAAGGGCAAAAAAATATATCTTTTGTCAAACGCTCAGCGTGTGTTTACCGAAAACGAGCTTAATATGTTTGACCTTACAAAATATTTTGACGGAATTTGCCTTAGCTCGGACGAGGAATGTCTTAAACCCGATGTTAATTACTTTAAAATTCTTTTTGACCGCTACGGACTGAAAAAGGAAGAATCTGTTATGATTGGCAACGACCATATATCCGACATCGGCGGAGCGGTCGGCTTTGGTATTGACAGTCTTTACATTAATCAAAGCATTTCGCCCGATGTTAATGATGACGAAATTCACAGTACATACAAGGTTATGGACGGCGATGTTTATAAAATCAAAAAACTTATCGTAAAATAGTATACTCATTTTTTCGCCGTACATAATAAGTACAGCGAGGTGAGTATGATGAAAAAGAAGAAAACTTACAGACAGGATATGGGAAAATTTGCCCAACCTGATTTAGAACTTAATACAATTTCGGCAAACGACTGCACGGGGCTTATTCCCGCCGCACTTACCGATGAAACGGAGCAGGAGTTCTATGAAGAACTTTACCCGTATGAAGCAGAAACAAATTATTGAATAAAATCCCCTGTCAAACGGGTGATTTTCACAGGGAATATAACCTAGGTTACTTGCCTGCGTCTTGTGACGCAGGCTTTTTCTTTGTTCAAGCCTTACCGCTTTATCCGCTTTGACATACTCCTAAAGTTTTTTACCGTCCGCCTTCACATCGGGTGATTGTTTGTTACACTCACCTGCCGAACCGTATGTAAAGCATTAACAAAAATCGGGTATTCACAAGTCAAATTCCTTATGAATACCCGATATGGAGCTGATAACGGGATTTGAACCCGTGACCTCGTCCTTACCAAGGACGCACTCTACCTCCTGAGCTATATCAGCATATTAAATTTTCCGAGACGTTTTTGCCAAAAAACACAACGTCTGAAAGTTATCATATCATATTTGATTGATAATTTCAAATGTTTTTTGAAAAAATTTTGAATTTTTTTTAATTCCCGTTAAATATTGCAAAAAACACTTGATAATGCTTAAAATCGGTGTTATAATTTTAATGATGAATATTTTAGACTAAGGAGTGGGCAACAAACCCGCTCCTTTGTATTTATGATTTTGCTTTGGGAGGTATCATATGGCAAAGAGCAAGGGCGGAGTTACCGTGTCAAAGGTAAGACAGCTTTGTGAGCCGATTATAAATGAGCTTGGGTTGTCGCTTTGGGACGTTCGTTACGTCAAGGAGGGAGCCGGCTGGTTTCTGAGAATTTACATTGACAAAGACGGCGGTGTTGATATTAATGACTGCGAAGCTGTTTCCCGTGCAGTCAATGAGCCTCTTGACGAGCTGGACCCAATCGAAAACGCCTATTGCCTTGAGGTTTGCTCACCGGGAATTGAGCGCGAGCTTATCTGCGACGAACATTTTGAACAGTTTATCGGCGCAGATATTATGGTAAAAATGCGTGTGCCTATTGACGGTATCGGCAAGGAATTTAAGGGTGTGCTTAAATCCTACGACGACGGAACGGTGACAATCCGTGACCACTCTGACGAAAACGAAGTTACCGTCAGCAAAAAAGACGCTGTTTGGATTAAACTTGATGATTTTGATTAATTTTGTAAAGGATGATTTGGAAAATGACTAACAAAGACCTTTTTGAAGCGTTGAGAATGTTTGAAAAAGAAAAGAATATTCCAATGGATTATATGCTCCGACAAATTGAAAAAGCAATTGAAATTGCCTGCAAGAACAATTACGGCGGAAATGAGAACGTAGCGTTCAAGATTGACCCGGAAAAGAATTTGTTTGACGCAAAGCTGAAAAAGACAGTTGTTGACGAAGTTTATGACCCGAATTTTGAAATATCGCTTGAGGACGCCCGGGAAATCAACAAAAGAAAAAAATTTGAAATCGGAGACGAAATCGAAGTTCCGCTTGATACAAAACACCTTGGAAGAATAGCGGTTTCTTCCGCAAGAAACGTAATTCGCCAGGGAATCCGCGCCGGCGAAAAAGGACAGACTCTTATTGAGTTCCAGAGCAAGCTGGGTGAGATTGTTACCGCAACCGTTGAAAGAATTGACCCGAAAAACGGCGTTGCGACAATCAAAATCGGCAAAAGCGAAGCTATGCTTCCGAAAAATGAGCAGCTCGGTTATGAAAACCTTAAAGAGGGCGACCACATAAAGGTTTATATTGCCGATGTTAAGGATAACGACAGAGGGCCTCACGCAATTATATCGAGAACACACCCCGGATTTGTAAGACGTATGTTTGAGCAGGAAGTTCCCGAGATTTTTGACGGAATTGTTGAAATAAAATCGGTATCAAGAGAAGCCGGTTCAAGAACCAAGATGGCTGTAAAAAGCAACAATCCCGATGTTGACGCCATCGGTGCCTGCATAGGCCCTAAGGGTGCTCGTGTAAACAAAATCGTCGAGGAACTCGGCGGAGAAAAAATTGATATCATAGAATACAGCGACGAGCCTGAAAAGTACATTTCCGCCGCCCTTTCGCCTGCTACCGTGTGCAAGGTTGAGATTGTTGACGAAGAAAAGAAGAGCTGCAAGGCTACCGTGCCTGACGGACAGCTTTCGCTTGCAATCGGCAACAAAGGTCAGAACGCACGTCTTGCGGCAAGGCTTACAGGCTGGAGAATTGACATTCGTCCCGAAAGCGGATTCTATGGCGAAGACGAGGAGAAAAATCAGGACGAGGTTTCTGAGATTACCGAAGCCGAAAACCCGAACGAAGTTGTTGAAGGTTCGGAAGAATAATTGTTTTTACATTTGAATTTCAGCATAATCCTTTAAAAGGTGATAAAATGAAAAAAGTACCGATGCGAAAATGCACAGGATGTATGGAAATGAAGCCTAAAACAGAGCTTATAAGAGTTGTTAAGTCTCCCGATATAAAGAATGAAAACGGAAAAATAACCGCAAGCGGAGAAATTTCACTCGACCTTACGGGCAAAAAGTCCGGCAGGGGTGCATATGTGTGCAAAAACACAGATTGTCTTAAAAAAGCTCACAAGGCTCACAGGATAGAGCGTTCGCTGTCGTGTAAAATTCCCGAAGAAATATACGAACAGCTCAGAACGGAACTTAAAACCATAACCTGATTGCGAATGTTCGTCGTTTTGAGGCAATGCACCGATATCTAAGCACCAATGCTCGGTTGCACTTATTAAAGCAAATAAATTTACACGGAAAAGAGGATATTATGCCTGACAAAATACTGTTGCTTCTCGGTTTGTGTCGGCGTGCCGGAAAACTTACAATCGGTGCCGAACCGTCAATCGAGTCTGTGCAAAAGCACAAATCGCTGCTGGTTTTATACGCCGAGGATTTTTCCCAAAACAGCTTGAAGCCTGTTTTGGAGCAAACCAAGCAAGGCAATGTAAACGCATTTAACATACACAGAAGCAAAGACGAGCTTAGTCATTCGTTGGGCAAATTATGCGGAGTCCTGTCGGTAGAAGACAAGGGCTTTGCCGATAAGCTTGTCGGACTTATTCAAGAAGAACAGAGAGGAGAATTATATGATAAAATATAAGGTTAAGGATGTAGCGTCGGATTTTGGGGTTCAGAATAAAGAAATTACCGAAATTCTTGAAAAACACTGCGGCGTAAACAAAAAAACGATGGCTTCTCTTGACGAAAGTGAGCTTGATGTGATTTTTGACGTTATAACTAAGAAAAATAATGTTGAAAACTTTGATTCGTACTTTGCCGTACGCAACGAAAAGCTTGACAGCGAAGATTTAAATACCGCCAAGCCCGAAAAAGGCAAGAATACAACCGACGAAAAGAAAGATAATAACAGCAAAAAGACAAAAAGCAGCAAAGAAAACGCAAAATCGGAATCAGCTCAGAAAACAAAAGCTCCGAAAAAAGAAGAAAAGCAGACAGAAGTCAAGACCGAAGAACCTGTACAAAGAAAGCGCAGAGTAATTGATACACGCACAAGCAATATCAACGTTGACAAATATAATTCTAAGTATGACGATATGGCAAGCGACAGCTCAAAAATGCGTAATACGGACAATACGATAAAAAAACAAAAATTTTCAAACCGTTCACAGCGTCAAAAAGGCAGACGTCAGGGCAGAAGAGAGACCGAGGCAGAGCGTTTGAAGCGTATTGCACTTGAGCGTAAACAGAAGCCCATTACGGTTCGGATTCCCGATGAAATCTTGGTTTCCGAGCTTGCTCTCAGACTTAAGGCAACGGTTGCCGAGGTTGTTAAAAAGGCGTTCCTTATGGGAACGATGGTTACCGCAACCGATACAATAGATTTTGACACGGCTTCACTTATTGCAATGGAGTTCCACGCAAAGGTAGAAAAGGAAGTTGTTGTTACAATTGAAGAACAGCTTATCGACGACAGCGAAGACGACGAGGCAAATCTTGTCGGCAGAGCACCGGTAGTTGTTGTTATGGGTCACGTTGACCACGGTAAAACTTCTATTCTTGACGCAATTCGCCATGCAAACGTAACAGCGGGAGAAGCAGGCGGAATTACACAGCACATCGGTGCGTACAGGGTAATGATTAACGACAAGCCGATTACTTTCCTTGATACACCGGGGCACGAGGCATTTACAACTATGCGTGCAAGAGGCGCACAGGTAACGGATATCGCAATTCTTGTCGTTGCTGCGGACGACGGTATTATGCCGCAGACAATTGAGGCTATTCATCACGCAAAGGCTGCCGGAGTTTCGGTGATTGTTGCAATTAATAAGATGGATAAAGACGGCGCAAATCCTGAACTTGTTAAGCAGCAACTGACAGAGCACGAACTTATCCCGGAAGAGTGGGGCGGTGACACACCGTGTATTCCCGTTTCGGCAAAGACAAAAGAAGGTCTTGACAATTTGCTTGAAATGGTTGCTCTTGTTGCAGAAATGAAAGAGCTTAAAGCTAATCCCGACAGAGCGGCTAAAGGTACTGTTATTGAAGCAAGACTTGATAAGGGCAGAGGCCCTGTTGCCACCGTGCTTGTTCAGAACGGTACGCTTCATAAAGGTGATACAATCATTGCCGGCACAAGCGTCGGCAGAGTAAGAGTAATGACAAACGACAAGGGCGAAAGAGTAAAAGAAGCGGGGCCGTCGGTTCCTGTTGAAATCACGGGTCTTGACGAAGTTCCGACAGGCGGCGACACCTTTGACGCAGTAAAGGACGAACGCCTTGCACGTACTCTTGCAGACCAGAGAAAGTCGGCAAAGAAAGAAGAAGTGTTCAACGCTCAGACAAAAGTTACTCTTGATAACCTGTTTGACCAGATGAAACTCGGCGAAGTTAAGGAGCTTCAAATCATTGTTAAAGCAGACGTACAAGGCTCTGTCGAAGCGGTTACTCAGTCGCTTGTTAAGCTTTCAAATGATGAGGTAAGAGTAAACGTAATTCACGGTGCAGTCGGTGCAATCAACGAATCCGATGTAATGCTTGCCGAAGCGTCTTCTGCGATTATCGTCGGATTTAACGTTCGTCCCGACGCGGTTGCTGCCGAAAACGCAGAGCGTTCAGGCGTTGATATGCGCCTTTACAGCGTAATTTATGATTGCATTAACGAGATTGAATCGGCTATGAAGGGTATGCTTGCGCCAAAGCAGCGTGAGGTTGTTCTCGGTATGGCTGAGTGCCGCAACGTAATCAAGATTAAGTCGGTCGGCACTATCGCAGGTTCTTATGTAAAGAGCGGCAAGATTCAGCGAGGCGGCGGAGTAAGAGTTATCCGTGACGGCATTGTTATTGCCGAAGACAAGATTGCTTCTCTCCAGCGTTTTAAAGACGCTGTTAAAGAGGTTAACGAGGGCTACGAGTGCGGTATCGGACTTGAAAAGTTCAACGACCTCAAGGAAGGCGATATGTTCGAGGTTTATACCATCGAGGAATATCGTGACTGATTTATAAAACACAACACAGTGATTATGCAGATGTCTCCCGCTCTTGGGCGGAGGATTTAATACAAAATTTCAGTAATATCTGTAATTCGTTATTGAATTTTCAGACTGCTGATAATATATAACAGTGTAAGGGCGAACATCGTTCGCCCTTAAATATAAGAGGATTAAAATGGCAGGACACAGAATTGAAAGAACAACAGAAGATATAAAGCGTGAGCTTACAGCTGTTTTCAGAGAATTAAAAGACCCTCGTGTCAGCGGAGCATTCTTGTCAATCGTGCGAGTTGAGGTTACAAACGATTTGTCGTACTGCACGGTGTCGGTCAGTGCGATTGAGGGACTTGACCGTGCAAAACAGGCTGTTAAGGGTCTTGAATCGGCAGCGGGATTTATCCGCCGAGAGCTTGGACACAGACTCAGACTGCGCCATGTTCCGGAGTTGATATTCAAGGCAACGGACAGCATTGAATACAGTGCTCACATTAACCGGATTTTACACGACCTTGATATTGATGACAGCGAGGAAAACAAAGATGACGATAACTGAGGTTTCGGATTACTTAAATTCACACAACAACTTTGACATTCTTACTCACGCATATCCCGACGGCGATACGCTCGGCAGCGGTTACGCACTTTGCCTTGCGCTTCAGCAAATCGGCAAAAACGCAAGGGTAATCACGACAAATATTCCAAAGGATTTTCTGTTTTTGACAGACGGCGTGCAAAAACAGAACTTTTTTACCGAAACGGTTGTCAGCACAGACGTTGCCGATGAAAAGCTTTTGGGTTCAAACAAGGAAAAATATTCGGGTAAAATTGATTTGTGTATCGACCATCATATGACAAACAAGGTTGAAGCCGAACTTAAATATGTTGATGAAAATGCGGCGGCAAACTGTGAGAACATCTATCGTTTGCTGATTGCGATGAATATCAAAATAACCAAACAGATTGCGAATTGTCTTTATACGGGAATTTCAACGGATACAGGCTGCTTTCGCTATACAAACACAACATCCGATACCCTGAGAACAGCGGCGGCTCTTATGGATATCGGATGTGATACGGCTTATATTAACAAGGTGATGTTTGAAACCAAAACAAAGGCAAAAATACGCCTTGAACGTGCGGTATATGACACGTTGCTTTACTGTGCCGACGGCAAGTGCGCTGTTATAAATACAACCCTTGAAATGCAAAAGGCTCTTAATATCGGCGATGACGAGCTTGAGGGGCTTGCCTCTGTTCCCCGTCAGATTGAGGGCGTTTTAATCGGCATAGTGATGAGAGAAAAAGAAGGCGGCGTATTCAAGGTTTCCGTTCGCACCAACGGTAATGTCAATGCGGCGGAATTTTGTCAAAAATTCGGCGGTGGCGGACACCCTGCGGCTGCGGGCTGTTCCGTTAACGGAAGCCTTGAAGAAGTGCGCTCAAAGCTTATTTCAGCGGCGGAAGCGATGTTATGAACGGACTGATTCTTATAAACAAACCGAAAGGTTTTACTTCGTTTGATGTGGTTGCGGTAATGCGCAAGCTTGCAAAACAAAAAAAGGCGGGGCACACGGGAACGCTTGACCCGAACGCAACGGGCGTTTTGCCGATTCTTCTCGGTTCGGCAACCAAGGCGCAGGATTTGATTGTCAATCACGACAAAACCTACATTGCCGATTTTAAGCTCGGACTCACTACCGACACGCTTGATATTTGGGGGAATGTTACCGCCGAATATGAGTCGAATGCCGACGGCGACAGCATAAAAAATGTTTTGCGGAATTTTGTCGGAGAAATCGAACAGATTCCTCCGATGTTTTCCGCTGTGCAAAAGGACGGTAAAAGGCTTTATGACCTTGCGCGTCAGGGAATTGAAATTGAACGTGAAAGCCGAAAAGTGACGGTTTATGACATTGAACTTTTAAATTTTGATAACGAAACCCGGAGCGGCAGTTTTAAAATTGCCTGTTCCAAAGGAACGTATGTAAGAACCGTTATTGACGATATGGGCAAGCAGCTTGGCACCGGGGCTGTAATGACCGGTTTGCAGAGAATTGAAGCCTGCGGATTTTCAATTGATGAGTGCATTACGCTTGACGAGGCAAAAAGTCTTGCCGAAAGCGAAAAACTCGAAACGGCTTTGCACTCTGTCGAAAGCCTGTTTAAGTCGTATGACGGCATAAAAATATCTTCGGCTCAGACAAAGCGATTTTCAAACGGCGGAGCGCTTGATTTGGCACGCACAAGGCTTAAAAACGGCAATCCCGACGACGGAAAAATTTTCAGAGTAAGCGACAATGAAAATAATTTTATCGGACTCGGCAAGGTTGACACCGAAAAATCCGAGCTGAAGATATATAAGCTTTTCAACACCTGAATTCTTACTTGCAATCCGTATAAATGTTGATAGCAGTCAGAAAAAAGAGCGGCATAAAACGCCGCTCTTTTTTCTGCATATTAACTTAATTCTGCTGTTACTTTGTAAAGCTTGTATTGTTTATTTGCGTATTTTTTGAATAATCCCTTTCCGATAGGATATAAATCTTTTCCCTGTGTTGTATAAACTGTATTGCCTGACAAATCCAATATCTCCGTTTTTGTGCTGTTCCCCAAAGAATAAACAACTTCAAACAAACCGTTTTGGTCAACCGAACTAAAGTGTTCAATTTTATACTCATCGAAAGATTTCGTGTAAATTACATTACCATTACTATCAACTAAATTATATACTCTGTCGTCATCTTCAGTAACACAATACCCATTAACAAAACCGCAATTGAGATTTCCTTTAAATACATTATCTGTTATCGAATTACCGTCTATATCTTTCACAATTGTATTATTTTTAATATAAATTTTGTTATCATACTGTGAAACTACTCGACCAACACCTAAATAATCCTCTGATATTTTAAAATTACTGTCTGAAATTTTTCCCTGTCTGTCAATCAAAACAATTTTATCATTTTCATCTAAGGCAAGAGTGTATTTATTTATATTTTTATCAAAGTCAACAAAGGCACTAAAACTATCATCTTCAACACCGTTAAATTTGACAATATCCTTATAATTAAAATCAACAACAACCTTATTGTTAAAATCAATAAGTCCGTACTTTTCGTCTTTTTTTGCCCTAAACAGTGTTGGAGAAGCAAGAGAAAGTTCATCATATTCAGCAGGAACAATTTTATTTAAATCCAAATCTAATGCACCGTATTTATATCCGGTTTCCTCGCTCTTACCGAAAACAATTACACCGTTGTCCATTTGGGGTGAACGATATTCTGAGTCTATATACTTTAACTCTTTTGTTTTCAAATTGTACAAGGCATATTTATCCTCACTACGAATTGGAAGTCTAAGAACAGTATAATCACCGTATATTCCCTGTATCTGCCCGGACTTTCCATAACCCTCTTCAATTGAAATATTAGAAATATTTGCAACCATATTACCATCTAAATCAAATATTACATTATACGCACAAAAAGCAGTAGAATTTATATTTGAATAAGTAACTCTCACCACCAAATATTCACCATAAACTATCAGATCGGTTATTCCAAACGCACTGTCCGACATTGAATATCCGCTTGAGGTTGCCGCTTCATCAAGTGAAATTTCTTCAAATTTATAGGTTTGATTTTTCTGCGGAATTGGTGAAATATAATTTGTGTCCTCGTAATTTGGCTCTGTTGCAAGCTGTGTGGTCGCAACCTCGGTTGTCACGGTTTGTTGTGACGAATCCGCATTATTTTCAGAATATGAGGCGTTTGACTGATTTCCGCCGTCATTGCAGGCACACAAGACCGAAGTCAGCATAACCGTAATTAAAGCACCTGAAATGATTTTTTTCATAAAGTATCACCCTTCAAAAATATTTTTCGTTATCAAAAAAACTGAAACTATTTCCTAAAAGTACACTTTTAGTTTAAAAAGGTTTCGTTTAACTAACAATTATACTATACAGTTTTAGATTACAAAATGCTGGTGTTTTAAAATATACTTATCAAAAACTTTACTGATCAACTGTTCTTCCATAATAACTCAACATATTTGCTGTTATTCTGAGATTGTTTATATCATTTCCATTTTCATCAATTAAAACTGCTTTGTTATTTTCATCTATCGCAATGGTATGTTGATTCATATTTTTTCAAAATCAAACTGATATTACTGAAACTGAGCCATTAGAACTAACAGCACGGCAGCAATCGACATACACTTCGATAAAATCATAACCGCCACGCATCGCAATAGAACGAGCCTTTTCAAGTCCACCCGGAAGAACATAACCATTCTTATAATGTTCAATAATTTGCCCTGTTATATCAAGGGTGTGGACTTCATAAGGTTTGCCCAAATAGCAAATAGAAACTATGCCAAGCATGATTCCGCTAATTTCCACGTCGGGAAATTCATTGCGAATTGCATCAATAATTTCGTTCACTTTATGTTGGTTATGTACGTGACCTCCCGCATCCAACTTGTGTATAGCCTCCATATATTCTTTGGAGCGAGTTTTACGCAAAAGTCTGTCCATTTTCATTTTATCCATCTGTTGGGATTGCTGTATTTGCTGCTTATTTTGAGTCGCACTCAAAATAGTATTGGAATGAGTTTGTGTTTGGGGTTGTCTTAACAGTGGTTTCGGCATTTCATTTCCTCCTAAATTATCTTATTTCTTTGATAATACCAACATAGCAAAAGTGCTTTTAATTTGGTCAGTCTCTGTAGGTTCCACATACTCGTAAGTATCTTCGTTTTCTTCATATCCGCAATCAGTATCTACAATACTTTTGGATGGAGAAGTGCGGACGCATCGCTGATTGCTTGCCTATATGTCTGCTCTGTTTCGAGCAATTCTTTATAAACTCTTGCCCATTCAAAAATATCTTTCAGTTGACAATCAATTTCTTGATCTGTTAACGAGGATATAAAGTGTTCCATTTTTTTTATTATAGTATTACCACCTCTTACAGTTTCGCACTTTTCAAAATGAACACCAATCCGATAATCATCACAACTATAGAACTAAACGTATCTAAAATAGTTGATAATTTCGACAATCCGTTCGCAACACTATCGAAGTGTTTTCCTAACATCCAGATGTCACCAACATATACGATAACTTTTAGGAAAGAGGCTATTAAAATACCAACCATTTTACTCTTTGAAAATATCTTCTTTTCCAGGCAAACAATCCATGTCATATTAGTATTGAAAATTTCTTCTGGCTGACACCATATTAGAAGCTCATTCGGTCATAGTTTTTATAACGTCCGCCTCTGCTTTTCCTCTTGTACAAGCTGCTTCATTAGGTTTTATATTAAAATCCCACAAATCATTTCTCCTTTTATTACTCTATTCTTCTCCCTGAGTTAGTCTTGTAATATCTCCCCACGCCATACGGTATTTCATTTCAGCAACACCTCCGTTGTGTCTACATGCATTATGAATATCGGTTGGGACAAGTTGCATTGTTTTTCCGTCAGGACATTCGTGCCACGTCAATTTGTTAGCTTCTCTGTATTTTTTAAAATCATCTGCTGATAGCTCTGGGTAATCATTTTGTAAAATTTTAACAATCTCGTTATCAGCTTGAGCAAAATTCCCCAGCTCATTGCCTGGTTGATGTGAAGTTCCGCGAGGTCTTTTTGCACCGTATTCCAAAGAGGGATTTCGTCTTTGAGCTGTCATATGCGGTATTTCAATATTACAATTCACATTCCCCCAAGGCGTTTTGTGTAGGGTGAACGGTGAAAAGTCTGGATATCCATCCTTATACTCTACAGAGTTTCGTCCATATGTTTTTATATGATTTACTACAGTTGAACTTTTCGGAATAAATTCAAAATTTCCTTCTTCTCTTTCTCCTACGATATCTCCTGAATTGGAAGTCGGAAGGTGTAATGAGCCTTGTTTTGGCTCTGTAATGTCATATTCAACTTTTGGAATCTCTATTTCTCTGTTGTCTTCCATTTCTTTAAGAATCGATTCCTGTTCCGGAGTATTTGAAGTACGACTCCAATCGGTACCGTCGTTACTTGGAGCATAAACACTTTCCCTTTTTCCCAGTTCGATGATTTTTTTATCCAAAAGGTCTTGCTGTTTTTCCATAGTTGCAATCTGGTCAGCTAACTCAGATTTTTTGTCTTGGAGGGCATTATACTCTTGGAGAGATTGCCGGTATTCATCACTACCTTTTTGTTTAGACAATACCTCGTCAAACTTTGATTTCAATTCGGCTTCGGTACTGTTCTTTTCTTCAAGCTTTGCTTGCAGTTCATCGGCATGTTCATCACGCAAGTTATTTATTTCAGATTCAGTAACGGCCTCTTTTTCAAAAGCATCATCAATACGCTCTTGTAAGGATTGTTCAGTTTGCTCGGAGAGCTGTTCTGTTTTTTCTTCGTCAAGCTCGTCCGCAGTTTCTTCGACAGCATCAACAGATTCTTGTTCTTCTGTCTTCTCCTCGACGGTTTCCTCAAAGGCTTCGGATTTTTCTTCTACCATCACTTCTACATCTTTATCAGACAATTCCTCGTTAGCAGACTCAGCAACTTCATCGAATATTTGCTCTTTTGCTTCGTTGCTAAGCTCGGTGTTCGTATTTTCCTCAACATTCTCGGAAACATCTTCACTCAGAGCATCTTCGTTGACTTCAGATGCTTCAACTTTTGAAACATCATCCATCTCCTCTAAATCATCTGCTTCGATTTTTTCTCCCTCAGAGGCAGTGATATCTCCGTCAGTTTCCTCAACCTCCATAGAGTCTTCGGTTTCTTCCGAGACTTCATTATTTATACTTTCAGTTTCTTCCGAAACATTATCTTCGTGTTTGTTGATCTGGTTCTCCAAATCCTCTTGATATTCCTGTGCAACTTCTTGTTGGGCTTCCAGATTTTCCTGTGCTTCTTCCAATTCTTCTTGCGCTTCTTCGTATTCTTCCTTTGTTGCTTCTTTGCCCGGCTCACTATTTTCGGGTCGTTCAACAACCTCTGCATTATGTACCTCTATATGCTCATTCTCATTTGCGTTTTCTTTGAGCTGTTGCATATCCTCTGGATCATCACATTCATTATACGCTTCTTGTAATTCAGCACTTACTTCTTCTTGGCTGATTTCTCTATCAGTGGTGTATATTACCTCTGCGGCATATTGACCATCGGTTTCTTTGCCGCAATCGCTAAAGTCGTCATCTTCGTCAGCCAATTCCGGATTCTTTTCTTCCATATTGGCTTCGCAATCATCATAATCTTCCTCAGCATCTTTCAAAGACTTTGCGTTTACTTCATTTCCTTTGCTATCTTGAACTTCATACAGAGAGCAATCATCAAAGTTTTCAGCAGTTTCTTCAGTTTCAGATAACTGTTCACTGTCAACTTTCACCTCTGAAATATCGTTGATTTCGTTATTTTTACTGCTCTCCAAATTGAAACTCATAGTTTTCCTCCGCAAAAAAATAACGCAAACACGGTATGTTTTTCAAAATTAAGCCACATCCGTATCTTCGTAGAATTATCACACCAACACTTTTCGTGTCTTGGGTCCGTTTTGTTTCTGAGAAAATTTCTCACCGCCAATCGGCTTGCCGGAAGCAGGAACAGCTCGCTCTTTACCCCAATCTCGGATAGATTCAATCTTTTCGGGACTTGTCTGTGAAAGAGGAACAACATTGTTAAAAGCTGTAATCATATTTTCTTCATTAAGTACGAAATTGCTGTTAGCAATAGAACGATAGGCCAAATCTCTTACGGTAGATTCCAAGTCGGCACCGGTAAATCCATCAGTAAGTTCTACAATTTTATCTGCAAAAGGACCAATAAAATCAAGTTTCAAATATTTACGCATATACAGTGAGAGAATATCACGACGCTCATCAGATGTAGGTAAGTCAACAAAAAACAATTCGTCAAATCGACCTCTACGCAAAAGTTCGGACGGAAGCATAGAAACATCGTTTGCTGTTGCTACAACAAATACTTGTTTTTTGCACTCCTGCAACCAGAATAAGAATTGTCCAACCATTCGAGTAGATACGCCACCGTCATTTGAACCACTCGCACCGGATAAGCCTTTTTCAATCTCGTCTATCCAAAGGATACAAGGTGATACATTTTCTGCTGTGGTTAAAGCATCTTTTAGTTGCTGTTCGGACTGACCGACATAACTGCCTTGAACAGTAGCAAAATCCAAACGATACAATGGTAACTTCCAGTTGGCTGAAATTGATTTTGCAGAAAGAGATTTACCGCAACCGGGTACACCGACTAACAAAATACCTCTTGGAGGCTGTAATCCTTTAGCCCTTAATTCATCACGTTTTTCAGGGGTAAGAAGTTCTTTTTTTTCATTTAACCATTTTCTGAGTCCGGCTAATCCTCCAACGTCCTTAACACTTTCGTCAACATCAATTTTTTCCAAACCGGATATATCTGAAAACAATCTGTCTTTTGCGTACCTGATTTCGTCCATATCGGACTTTTTGATACTCTTGTTAGCTATCAAAGCCGCAATTACATTCTCAGCTTCAATGCGGGTTACACCCGATAATGTTGATGCAGCCTCACGAATATCGGTATTATCCCATTCAATAGGAATTTCGGAACGATAATCGTCAATATATTCCTTGATGATGGAATACATCTCATCTTCATTCGGAAGGTCAATCTTAATAACCATTCCCAATCTTTGAAGTTGATTCCATACAGCATTGTTAGTAAGTACAATTACAACGCCACCAGATTCGTTTGCTAATGTAACTAAATCCAAAATCTGCCGAGAATCAGCATTGTCTCCGCTGATATCGGGAACCTCTGTTAAAATGAGCGTCATATATTGCTTACGCTTCATTTGCTCGCTCATAAAGTCGATAGCTCCATATACGGATTTATCATCATTGATTGATTTCCCCGTACTCAAATCGTAAATCCCCTTTGATAGCGTATGTACATAGAAAGGCAATGTTAGTTCCTCTGAGATTTCCTTCAATATATCCAAAGTCCTTGCTCTCTCAATTGTGTTAATAGCTATGAAAGGGATACGAGCGATAGAGTATCTTTTCAAGAGTTCTTTGCTCTTTGCGACATCGCTCATATCTAGCTCTCCTTTCAAAATGCGTTTACTTTGTTATTCCTCACAATACTTGCGAGTTTACCGCTACGGTCTTTTTTAGCAGAATCTTCAAGAGAACTCTGCACACTATTTGCTTGACTAATAACCAACTGATAATAATGCTGTCGATCTTTATCAGGAATAGCAGGAAGATTGATTGCTTTGGATAAAAAACACAGCTCCTTGCGTAAGGCAAGGAGAGCCTGAACGATGGCTCTCTCTTGCCCGTTGGAGCGACTCATTTCTTTCTGAAATTTATCGGTAGCAGCATTCATTCGATAGTTGATTACATCTATCAGCTTTTTTGCAAACCTTTCGGCAACACCGGATTGCCATTCGATCGTGCCCTTTTGCATTGCAGATAAGACAGCTTCATCGTCAGACTTTGCTTTCAGCATATTTAAAACAGCAACCCAATCAGAATATGTCCTCGGAGGTGCAATAGTCGTTGCCAACATCAGATTAGCGCCTCCTTACCATTACCTGTGGAGGCTCAATACTCCAATCAGGTAATCCTTGTGCAAATACATTAATAGGTTCCTCATATTTGAAAGCCTTAACAGGAGCAGATTCCTTGACTGACTCAAATGCCGGAGCATTGTTTTTGATTCCTTGAGAAACAGTGATTTCCGCGCCGCAAAGCAAACAGAACTTACTGTCAGGCTTATTGCCGGCTCCGCATTTAGGGCAAAAAACGTTAGTTCCGGAAGCAACAGAGTTTATAAAATCAGCTCGACTTTTAGCATCCATATTTTTATCCTCCTTTACTGAACCTTAATTCTACGATTAGAATCCGAGAGCTTCTTCACATACTGTTCAGGTGTAAGCTGCTCAAGGAAATCCATAACTTTCTGGCTTTCACCATCTTTTTCGGCAAACTCGGCTCTAAAATCAACAACTTCTGCAAGTGTAGCTCTAATAATTTGGGAACCCTTTGCGCGTTTTTCTTCAAACTGAGCTTCGATATTCTGACGGTTCTGTTTAATCTTTTCCTTCTTAGAGAAGTTATTGATAACCATACCAACACCGGCAATAATTGCAATTAATCCGAGTAAAACTTTGCCTGCAATCAGCATAATAAGTCCAATAACACCAATCGCAGCACCACCATACAAGCAGAACTTTTCAAAACTGGAGAGAACAAACTGCGCCAGAGCGTTAGCTTTCTCACGGTCAACCAGCGAATTAAACTTGCCAATAAGTTCCGTCTCATTCTGTCCATCGGTAGTCTTCTCGTTAAATGTATCTACATTGATTTCTATTTCATTCGGAATATTCATACGATTTTGAGCAACAACATCATTATATGCATTGCTTACCCACTCTTTAGAAAGTGCAATAGCAAACTTCTGAGTAGATACACTTGCGTGAGAACTTTCCGGTTTCATAGCTGCATCCGTAAGCAACTGAGTAAAATCCTTATGTTCTTCAAATGCGGTTTGTTCAACCGCCATATTTTGGCGAGCGCGATCTTCATCACCATCAAAATCTATGACAAACTGGTTGTATTTTTCTTCTTTCTTAAGAGGAATTTCTTCATCATCAAACTCGGTTACAAGGTTATTCAAAATCTCATCAAGCTGCGCCTTCAGAGAATCGGTAGAACCTTCTTGTTCAAAAATCGCAGTGAAATAGTCAAGAATTTCGGCGTGAAGCATTGCACCTTCCATAATATCTTGCAGAACAGGCCATGTTTTGCTGTATTTGCGAAGATATGGGTATCCATCAGAATCGAGTGGTTTTCTCTTAAGATTGATGGCATCAGACCACTGCTTTGTCTGCTGTTCAACAAAGCCGGGCTTATCCGCAAGATGTTCAAGCCATTCGCTAATCTGATTTGAAACAACCCCTTCAGAGTCAGCACCTAACAAACCGCTTGCAAAAGCATCGAGAATGATAACGGTTTTTCTGTCAAGGTTTTCTTCATCTTGATTTGCGAGATAACGTTGTGTCCATTTGAGAGCAGCACTCTTGCGATCTGCACGGCGACAAATCAACGCAAAAAATAAGGATGTTTTTTCGTCGTTTCTCTTAATTCCTTCTTTGAGAGCGCGTTCGGCTAACTCCGGCTGATCGTTAATCCATGCGGCAAGGGCAACCAAACAAGGGGCAAGCCAATAACCGGGAGTTGAAATCATCAGTTCTTCTGTAGTGTTGCTAATGGTATCTTTCTTTACAATTCCAAGGTCATCTGCCTGAAGAATACCAGTGGTAGTTCTTCTGACAAAATCGTAATGGCCAAACCTTTTCTCTATTTCCTGCCTAATTTGAATAACTCTCTGCTGAGCTTTGGATAGAGCGTTCGCCCTAACTTGTAACTGAACAAAATTATGAAAATCGCATGCCAAAGCTCCGATTTTATCGTACACAACTTTGACATTGTCATTCACATTATCGACGCTTGAATCAATAACTCCAAGGTCGGTATGAATGGATGATAAGCTACTCTCAATATAGTTGAGATTAGCTGAGCTAATTGTATATTGTTGTGCCATACTTCCTTAACCTCCATTTTAGATTTGTTTTATATATCTAAGATAGTTTGACAGATATTTCTGTTGCAAACCATTATTTAGCTCTTTTTTTTGAGCTAAAATATAACCTAATACACAAAGCCGCTCAAAATCGCTTTGTATATTCGCTTTCTTCATTAATTCAGAGTTTAGGAAAATCCCAAATGATTTCGGAGCAAATTTCTTTAATACCCATTTTTCTAAAACCTTATGTGTTGCAACATTTGCATCAATATATTCAGATATTTTCTTGTAATATTTACAACGTTGCTCGCAGTATGAACAGCCTGCGTGGTGAATACTCACCTCGTCGTAACCACTCGCAATGTCATATACTTTCTTCTTAACTTCTGCTATTACTTCGCTACGACCTTTTTCATAATAAGATTTCACAAGCGGAAACTTTACACATTTTGGTCGATTATCGCCCTCAGCATAAACCGCAGCATATCCTCGTCTTAACGAACTTAAATATTCAATCTGCTCCGGACTCATGTTCATAGCTCTACCTATAGTTTCTCTGTCTTCAAGCGCAACAGTACGATGAACGATTTTTAAGTTTGTATTTTTAATAGTGTCCGGAGCCAACTTTGTCGGTATTTGGTCTGCTATTAAAATTCCCTGTCCAAAAGTGCGAATTTCGGCAAGTAGATTGCAAAAAAACTCAACAGATTTTGCTCTTGTATTGCTACCCTCTCCAAACTCCGGAATATTTTTCAATAGTCGATGTGCCTCTTCGACCATTAAAATATGTGAAAGCTGTTTGCTCCCTTTAGTCATTTGAGACTTTCGATATTCATAAAGTTGAACAAGCAGTATACCAATAACGAAAGATTTAGTTTCATCGTCTCCCAAATCTTCAAGTTCCATAACAACAGGACGTGAGAGTAGTTCCTCGATTGGAACTGATTTGGGTGTATTAAGCATTGCTCCTTTGCCACCAATCATCAAAGAGTAAACTCTCGCCTGCAAAGCAGCTTTTACATTTGATTGAACCTCTTGGTGATAACCCATATTATCTACAATCACGTCAATTTTGTTATAAAGGTCTGAAAGAGTAGGGTATTCAGTTAATCCAAAACGGTTGATATTTTCAACTATATCCCAGCCTCGGTCACTGTATATTTCATAGACGGCTTTTTCGAGAATGTAGGGCATAGGAGAGTACAAGTCAAAAGCTGCCTTAAATGTTGAGAGTAAATAGTCAATATGTGTTTGAAGTGAAATCTTAGGGTTTGTTTCAAATGGATTGATTCTATACCTTACTGAAGTTTGAGTTGCTTCAGCACCTAATGTAAATACGAGTAAATCTTCAAATCCCTTTAAGTTTCGTAACTCCCAATACTCTCTTTTAGCTGATTCAATGACCATAAAAGGAACTTTTTCTTTTATGTCATTGGCGTTCCACAATGTATTCAAAATAGACTTAGAAGTGTTAGTCTTACCGCCACCGGTTATACCAATAATTAAAGCGTGTCGAGTGAAATCATCTTTTTCCATGGAGTACAAATTACTTGCGGTCAAACTGTCCTTTCGACCGGCAACACAAATGTCTCCAATCGGAATAGGTTTTTTCAACAGTTTCTTAGTTCTGTTAGAAACATCAAACTCAACATATTGATCGATGTAGTATCCCGGAAATTCTTTTGTCGGAAGTTGACACATCGTCGCCAATTGGTCGCTGTTAAGCACCGTTTGATATTTGTAAATAAACAGAGTTATTGCTTGGTTAAAGCCTTGACGCTGCCATCTTCCCAAAGGGTGAAGCTCAGGATTGTCAACCAAGTCAGCCATCATATATGTATTTGAAATTACATCCTTGATTGATTTGTAATCAATAACACGGAACGGCTCCGGCTTTGAATCTTCACCCGAATAACTCGCTTTGATTATGTTTCCAAGTTGCTTTGCATCCATAGCATCGTCAGAGGCAAAGTACCCATTCACTCGCCACATTCCTCGCGCTGTTCCTACTTTAAGCATCTGTTCAAGAACTTCGAGATTCTCAAAGTAACTTTTACTATAAAAATCCTGTTTCTGAGTTGAAAGATTGCCTTGTGCCCCACCAGAAACAGTTTGATTAATCAGCGTGAAAACACTTTCCATTTCCTCGAGTATTCTTTCATATCCGAGCGTAACTGCAATGTTGCTGATTCCGGAGGCAAGAATCACATAGGTGAAGTTCTTTCCCTGCATACCTCGGCAAACATTTTCTATCTGAAAGCTCTTTTTTTCAGTCCCAAACTTATCCGTAGGAATGCCAGTAAACATTCCACCGTAATCTTTTGGACTTGTTCTTAGCGGATTATCTGACACATATTCGATGTCAATACCGGGAAATACAGATTCATACGAAGAACGCAATCCATTTCGAAGAAGTTTCATCGTTCCGATATATATATCAATTCCGTTTTTATCGCCAATAATTACATACGCAAAAGGAATGCCATGGCGAACACTGCTGTTAAGTATATCTCCGACTAATGTATTTACAGAGAAATCCTGCTCAGATTTCCAAAAACATGTAAGCCCATTCACTTTAAAAAACTGCATATTCCGACTTTCTTCATATCCATTTGATATAAAGTTGCCGTTTGGAATAAAATCAAGGTCTTTTCTGCAAAGAGCGTGATTCTTTTCAGCAGAAGTATATCCATTGTAATTCGCCATTTGCTTTCCTCCTTGCTAAAAAATTCGTTTAATCAACGAGAATATTGCACCAAAAATGACACCCGATATCTTTAGGACTTTAGGAAAATTTGTTAAGCATAATATAATAACTACAGCCCAAATAACACCTTCTACACCAAGTCCCGCAATCACAGTTGCCAACAAACCTACAATGATTACAGTAATAAACCAAACAACACCTTGATTAATAGTTCTTGCGGGTGTAATGGTGGTTCCACTTGCTTTATTTTTTATCATTTTGGCAACAATGTTGTTGTTAGAATCTCTCCGACCATAAACTTCAACATCATTATTCTCGCTTACAGCACCATTGTTCAGTTTTCCATAAACAACAACTTGGTCACAGGCATTTCCGAGAGAATTTAGGGATGTACCCGAAAAATCCGGAAATACCTGAAACATTGTTACATCATCATCCAAAGTGAATGGTATTCCGGTAAACAGTGCTCTAAACCACTTTGTTAACACGGATTTCTTTTGATTATCAACAGATATATTTTTGGTGATACCTGTTGTGATGGGCTGTCTGCCTGATGTTTTTACACCCGGCTGAGTAGTAGCAACAGTAGAGTTTTGCGGTGCAGTCAGCGGTACTTGTCCCGCTGAGTAAACTTGAACAGATGGCGTGGGGTCAGATGTTGTAATATCGTTTCCGTAAGGGTCTTGATTTGAAAGCGATAATCCACCATTTAGAAGCACTTTTCTGTTTGCACCATGTTTCGTAGAGTGTGAAGCATTTCCGCTTTGAATGTTATTTATATTAGGCTGCGAAGTGATTTGTGAGCCATAGGCAGGTGCTTGATTTTGTGCGTAAGGATCTTGCCCAATAGCACACAATTCGCATATATCTCCTTGATTATCCACCTCATTTATTCCGCAAATTCTACATTTATAAGACATCCCTCACTCATCCCTCATCCTTCTATTAATTCTAATCAAAGATATTGGAAAGACTCCTCTTGCTTCTACAACATTGGCAGTCTTGTTGCTTAAAATTTAATTTTCTATCTTAGGTATGCGTTTTTTGCGCTGTCTGCACAATCTGGGACAGTTCACACCGTATATGTCTGTTATATTGTTAGTATAACTCCTCTATCAGATGATCTATTTATCATCTATACTTCTCCTTATAAAAACCGATAACACTATACTTAAAGCAAGCATTATCACAACTATATATTTATCTGCCTGTCCTATGTTACCTGTTAACGGTGATGTTTTTGAATCATCAGCAATGTTTTTGGTAGCTTCAATATTCTTGTCATATTCCGTCGTATTTGGCTCAGTAGTTATATTACTGTTATTAGATTTTATTGTTTCGGAATAATCCGTATTGCCTTTTAAAAGAATATAGTAGCCGCTTGCATCAACAAAAAACTCAACTTTATGCTCAGAATCTGAAATACTGCCCGCTATCTTCTTTGCGTCGTCTTTCAAATAGTAAATGCCGGTATACTCTTCTTCGTTAGGGATTGTTACACTTACGCTAACTTTACCTTGCAGCTCAACACGTTGATCGTCCTTGTAAAATGACACACTCCATATCAACGGTTGTTGTCCTAATGAAACTACTGCGTCGGATACATATGTGTACGCATCGCTATCTTCAGTAGAAATCGGAATTATCACCATCATAAGTCCGTCGTCATCAGCATTATTGCTGAATACTGTTATCTCTGTTCCGTCTTTAATCGTAACAGTAGATGGCGTTTCTTTATTAAGAACAACTGTATAAATATTTGTTGCATCATTCGAGTAGCGCGCATAAACATTCTGACTTTCGGATTCAGAAATATCCAAAGCAAAAACAGAATTTGCCGTACAGAAGAGTATAAGCATAGCTATTAATAACGATAATATCTTTTTCATAATAAACCTCATCTGTCTAATCTACGGTAATGGTTGTACTCATACTTGCCGAACCGGCGCTTGAATATGTATCGGAATCATAACCGATAACCCTCATCTTTACTTTAGAATCGCTTGTTATGTTTTTGGTTATCTTTACAGATTTAACATATTCGCCGGGCTTAATAAGCCCTGTTTCACCGATTATTTTGTTGTCTTCGTCTAATACTTCAAGTCTTACCAGTGCAGAATTGCCATAGTCGGAAGTAAAATACACATCTACAGCCCCATTATTTAAATGCAATTTGCCGCAAATATATATATTGTAGTCATCCGAAATATTCATCAACGAATAACCGGCCTCTTCCGGAATGTCCGGCTCTCCTAAAACAGCCGACTCATCAAATTCAGGTGGGACAAACTCTCCGTATTCCACGTTATTTGCAGAAAAAAGCAAAGTTAAAACCATAACCAAGATTGATATTGCCGAAATCACAGATAATGAAATCAACAACATCTTCTGTTTTTTAGACATTATTCATACATCCTGTCGTTAATTATCAAGAGTAACGGTAATTGAACCTACCTTTGTAAACTCAGCAAGACTGCTGTCAACAGTTCCGTTTAATGAGAGTGCAGCAGAAGCGTTGGGAGCGTTTTCAACGGTACAGGATTCTGCGCTTTCTAATAACATCTCTGATTTATCGAATGTTCCGCTGATTTTATCACTATATTCGGATAAAGCGTCAAATTTCAAGGAAGCCTTTACAGCTTTATTAGAATGGTTCGTAACGCTTACTGTATTTCCGTTAACACTCCAGCCTGAAGTAGTGTTGTAGATGTACTCGTGTGTTTGCGGATTCCAAGTCTTTGTACCGGATTCGGAATACGTAAACTCCATAGCTCCCCAAGCAATATCAACACTGCATACTTCAGGAGTCACTACGCCATCAACATATTTTGCCTTGACATCTTTGCTGACATCTTCACCGTTTGTAGTTTCAGCAAATGCTGTAACACTCGCTGCGCACATAATTAAACCTGCCATTATAATTGCAAAAATTTTTTTCATAATAAAAACCTCCGTTGCTTATTTGATTGATACCGTTACAGTACCTACTGTAATGTTGCTTGCTTCCTTACTCAGATCACCGTTTAACGACAGCGATGATGAAGCATTAGGCGCCGCTGATACTTCGGTATTTACCGCGGAAGGTATATCAAGCGGAGTATTAGAAAACGCTCCCGTAACAGAAGTATATTCCGACTTTTGTGTATAATCGAGTGTAGCGGTAATCGCTGTGTTGGAATGATTGGTAACCGTAACCTTGTTTGCATCGGTATCACAACTCCACGCGGCGGGAATTGGGTTTACATAATTATGGGTTGCAGGATTCCAATCACCGATATATTCATCGGTGTATGTAAACTCCATACTGCCCCAAGCTACATCAACGCTATAGACTGTCGGAGTTGTCTTTCCAGCAACATAAGTACCCTTTACATCCGCTGAGCTCTCGCCCCCGTCTTCAGTAACGGTTGCAGCAAACGCAGTAACCGATAATGAACTAACCATTGCAATTGCTATTAAAACTGATAAAAGTTTTTTCTTCATTTGAAAATTCCTCCTTTATTTTACAACGATACTTATTGGTATTTCGGTGTTCAAAATTGCTTTTTCCCCCGATTCAGCATCGTAATATAACACATTGTATTTACCTTCATACTCGCCTACCTGTAAATCAACACTCTTAAACAAATCGAGTTTTTTTACTCCGTAGCCAGTCTCAATCAATCCTGACTGCGCAACTACAGTATCATGTATCACTATTTGCAGTACCATATTTTGATTTGATTTTGCAGGGTTTTGAAACAAAAATTCAGCCGTATCGTTAGCTAAGTCTATGGTAACATCTTTCGAATAGGTCAGAGAAACCGCACCGCCACCTTCCTGCTGTTGTAACTTTTCGGTATTCTCACCATCTAGAGTTTCCGCATATGTCTCCTTTTCTATAGGTGCGAAATCAGGCGATATTACGGTTTTTTGATTAGTCATCAGAGTGATTATTGTAACTGATATGGCTACAACAGTAACAATTATCGTTAGCACAACAATTATTTTAAATTTATACTTTTTAAAAAAGTCAATCACTATTGCGTCACCTCATTGAGTATCACCTTAATTGAACCGAGCTTTTGGCTTTCAATATCTTTTTTTAGACTTCCAAAAAGTTCTAAGTATACAGATGACGATTCTCCGCTGATTATATTTTTACTTGTAATCTCATTGGAATCCTCATCTTTAAAACTACCGGTTATCGCCGAATACTCATCATCGGATAAATAGCTGTATTTAGCCGTAATATCCATATCTCCGTAGTTTGATACTTTAACTGTATTTGCGCCGTCCGCACAAGTCCAACCGCCGTTTTCGTACTTGTGGGTTGACGGATTCCAAATTCCATCTGAATATTCGAACTCCATACTGCCCCACTCGATATCCGCGCTGAATATACCGTTGCTCAATCTGTAATTGATATCCAATGTGGTATTTTGAGTTATTCGACCGGGAGCGCCAACATCTGTAGTCTGAATTTTAAGAGTGATTGGAATAGAAATCGTTCCTTCTTCAGTAACAGTATCATTGATTTTAAGCTGAAATTCCATTAGGTCTGACACATCATCGCCTAAGGTTCCATCCGCTTTAGCATAAACGAATCTTACTCTGCTATTGGCTTCAGAATAAGAAGTCATATTTGAAGCGACATTGGTTTCTTCAATTAAAGTATGATGGTCTACAACTTCAAAAACAGATCTGTCAATATTTGTAAAATCAATCTGTACGCCTCTGATTTTCTTCTCTGCGTTTACATAATCAGTAAGCGAAACTCTTATGGTAATGATACTACCTATTGCCGGATTATTGTTAGAACAATAAACTTCGTAAGGATAAACATCGTCTGCCGCCTCTGCCGTAATTAACGGAACACAAACAAGTAAAATACAGAAACATAAAACGCAAGATAACAGTTTCTTCATAGTCAACCTCCTTGTCATTGCACTAATGCTCCGCAACCATTGATGTAATCAATGATTGCGTATGCGTCAAAAATGCTTGCTTCATCGGATGTTATAAGTGCCGCTTTATAATAGTAGTCATCTAACACACCTTTTCCGTTAAGGTAATCAAGAATTACATAGTAATCAAAAATATCAATCGCGCCATCTCCGGTTGTATCGCCTTTTAGTACGACGCTGTACTCAATGTCACCAAAGTAAACCTTACAGCCTGTTCCCACATAATCGGGTGTATCGCCGTTAGAGTCTGTTATTGTAACATTAAGATTCATATTTTCGTAATGCTTTATAAGCATATCGGGAGTTACATATTCGGGTAAGTCCGTTATAATTTTTTCTGTACTATCTTCTGAATAACCAAATGTTTCTTTTGTCATAGAAATCACTTTTACTTTGATTACCTCATCGCAATCCTTACAATGTAATTCCTTTATGCCCTCCTCAAAAGCAGTTGCTTCTTTAACGATTACCCATTCGCCTTCTGTATGCGGAAGCTTTTCAATCGGTCTGGTAATTTCTTCACCGCACATAGAACAAATCGAAATTTCCTCGCCTTCACATTCACAAGTTGCTTCCTTTGTAACTGTCCAAAAAGCACAAGTATGATCTTTCTTTTCAACAAACTGATATTCAATAACTCCGCAATCCTTACAAATCCTTTTTTGCACACCAAGTTCTGTACAAGTAGATTCTGCTTCTGTTGTCCATTCATTAAAATTGTGTTCTTTGCAACAATTCTCATAATATAGAGGAATAATTTCCAGTATATCGCCGCAGATTGAACAGCATTTTACCGCAAATCCATCGTAATCAGCAGTAGGCGCAATAATAACTTGTTGCTCTCCCGGCTCACAGGTATGTTCTTCTACAACCTCAATCACATATGTGTATAAATTGCCTTCGCTGTCTTCAATATAAAGAGTTCCTCCATTCCGACTTTGAGGCGTAACAGAAATCATACCATCACCTGTAAATGTCAAAATACCATTCTCATATGATGCCGTTTCATTATCGCAAGACAGAATAAAATCACTTGTTGTTGCGTTACGTCTCAAGCTATAGGTGTTTGCTTCGTTTTGTTCTACCCAAGCCTTAAATGTAACCTTTCCGGTCGCATCTTTTGCTTTGAATTGTGCAATTTCATTCTCTGTTGCTTGAATATACTGAATAGCCTTAGCTTGATTAAACGGATCGTCAAGTCCCGGTATTAATTGTAAATACCAAGGCATTGCTTCATCATAAACCTCACCAAGAGCAGCCTTAGTAAGCGACATAAGATACTTACTTACATTAGATACTCCAAAATACTGTACAGATGCATCAGTAACAGAGTAAGACCACGGAATACTAGTTGTATTATCTTCATCTTCAGTCATAATGACATTTTTCAGAGCAAATCTAATCGGTATAGCAGAAATTGCCGTTCTGATAGAATCATAAATGTCAAATTTCTTAGATGTATCCGCACTACTTACAATAGAGTTTTCTAATGCTCCAATTTTACTGAGTAAACCCTTAATATCACTAATTGAATGGTTTTTCAGCCATTCATCAGGATCACTTGTTATTGCATGCAGGGAAGCGTTAACACCTGAATTAGCAAGACCGACTGCTGCATCGATTGTCTTATTTCCGCTTGTGGTGTAAGAAGATGACAAGCCTGTAATTTCACTGTGTAACTGCTTGAACAATTCAAGTTTTTCCTTATCACCACCTGATGAAAAATTAAAATTATCTAATGCTTTTGAGCAACCGCTTACGCAGTCGATAAGTGCATCAGTAGCATCTATCGCCGCTTGAATTGCCTTAAACGCATTTATGAGTTGTTCTATCCCATCAACAACACCTATGAGTTTTTCGAGTTCCATTTGGATAATCTCGGATTCAAAGAATATATTAACAGAGGTTTCAATAATTATCTTATCGCCCGGATGAAATTCTTTTACTCCGATTGGCTTCCACGAAGATTTCTCAATCTTTTCCTTTTTGCTGCCATCGGAATAATAAACTTTCATACCTTGCTCAATTTGAACCACATGACTTATGTTGTATAAGGTAATATCCGAAGCATTTGTCAGTGTAATAGTTATCGGATAGTCCTCGCCATAGTAAGCTGCATTTGGAAATTCAAAATGCAGATGCAAAGCATCACCCGCCCAAACTTGAAGTTGATTCTCCGCAACAAAAACATCATCTATTGGCTCTTCAAATGGCATCACCATACCCTCAAGCCTTGCTTTTAGGCTATAACTTCCTGCAGTATCGCCTCTAACATACCAGTGAACTGATTCACTTTCGCCCTCACCTATGTAATCAATTTGCTGCGATAATGATTGTTGCTCATTAACCATTTTCGCCAAAGATAAACCCTCGGGCAATTCCAATGTTGCCGTAAGATCTTCCAAAGTGTCTGTCTTGGAATTATTGATTACAAGCATCTCAACATCAAACATCTCTTTGAGCCATTTAACCTCACCTCTAATAATGAGATAAAAATACTCGTTTACAGGATATACCGTAATGACTTCATCTTTTACAGGAACACGAATACCATCTGTAGCGATTATCGGTTCATCTTCTTCCTCGCCGATATATATCCATCTTCCATACACATAATTTGTATAGTCATCAATATTGACAGAATAGATTTTTTTTGTAAATGTTTCATCTTCATACCAACCGTCAAAGACATAATCTTTGTTATCCCTGTAAGGATGATATGTTAAAGAAACGTTCTCTCCTTTTTCAACTTCAACATTTTTACACCAACTATGCCAATATCCACCTGTTATAACATGATAGTGTAAACTATATGTGGGTTCTCCTCCACCGTCGGATTCTCCCCCACCAGCAGGAGCATTATTGGGAGAATAACCGCCAAGAAATGTTCCGTCAGCATTAAAGTAAGCAATTATACTCGAAGTATCTATCTCCGGTTCAAACTCGAGTTTCAACTCATATTTATAAACATGTTGGTTGCTAGGATCAGAAGTATCAATACCTGCTTCTTCTATTTCTTCAATAGTCATAAGGGTAGAAGTAATCTCGGCATCATAAGTAGGCATATCGCTCAAACCGATTTGATTAATATCATTAACGCCTACTTTGATATTAACATTAAGATTTCTTGTTAAACAGCCTGAAGCATACACAGAAACCGCCTGTTTACCAACAGGCAAAACAACGCTCACTTGTCCGTTAGAATCAGTAGTAAATGTGTTCTCTCCGTCTTTTTCGGTAGAAATAAAAATCTGAGCATCCTTTATCGGTTCAAGAGTTTGAGCATTAACTACTGTGAAGTTTGCAAGACCGTAATTTGTATTTGTGTTTATATCCACTTTAACACGGTCAATTGTTTGCATTTCGGTATGGTCACACTCGGCACAAACATGGTGTCTGCTTCCCTCGGCAAGAACCGTAGCCGCCTCATCTACTATCCAGTTACCGTAATAATGACCTTTAGCATCTACATAATCAGACTTATATGAATGACCGCAAACCTTACAAGTATACTCCGTATATCCCTTTTCGGTACAGGTTGGCTCAACAATTTTCGATTCATAGTCATGACCGTTCTCAGGTATTTCAGCCGTTTCCTCATGTCCGCATATACTGCACACTTTGTACTTAGTACCTTTTTCGGTACAGGTAGGTTCTGTTCTTACCTGCCATTCTCCGAAGCTGTGTCCAAGTGCATCAATATAATTGTCTGTATATGTGTCGCCACATCGTTTGCAAGTGTTAACAGTATAGCCTTTATCGGTACAATTAGGCTCAACAATTTTCGATTCATAGTCATGACCGTTCTCAGGTATTTCAGCCGTTT
>CAVBYX010000027.1:0-17198 GCA_963599905.1 Acutalibacteraceae bacterium | reverse complement strand
GCTTCGGGCGTCAAGGCACTTTACGAGCTTGGTTTCAAAAGAGTGGTTTTGTCGCGTGAAATGAGCAAAGACGAAATAAAAGAAGCCGCAAAAGTCCCGATTGAGCTTGAGGTTTTTGTTCACGGCGCATTGTGTATGTGCGTGTCGGGTCAATGCTATTTCAGCGCAATGCTCGGTTCACGAAGCGGCAACCGAGGCGCATGCGCCCAGACCTGTCGGCTTCCGTTTTCGGTAAACGATTCAAAGGGCGGTCATGCGCTCAGCCTAAAAGACAACAGCCTAGTAAACCATATTGCCGAACTTGAAGAAATCGGCGTGGTTTCGGCAAAGATTGAGGGCAGAATGAAACGACCCGAATATGTTGCCGCCGCCGTAAGAGCCTGTCGTGAGCAAAGGGACTTTGGGCTTATAAGCGAAAAAACAAATGAAATTTTGCGAAGCGTATTTTCCCGCACGGGATTTACCGACGGTTATTTTACCGGAAAAACCGGAAAAGAAATGTTTGGTACCCGCACCAAAACGGACGTTGTTTCCGCAAACGAGAAACTGTTCTCGGCAATACGGCAATCATATAAAGACGAAATACAAAACATTACAATAAACGGAAACTTTACCGCAAAAGTCGGTGAGCACCCCGTTCTTGAAATATCTGACGGAAAAAACACCGTATCTGTAAAATCAGACATAATTTGTGAACAGGCAATCAAAATTCCGCTCTCAAAAGAAAAATGCAGAGCCTGTCTTGAAAAAACAGGCGGAACCGCATATCGTTTTGAAAATATCGAAATCGAGACAGACGATAACTCGTCCGTTCCCATCTCGGCAATCAATCACCTTCGCAGAAACGCAATTGCCGAATTGAATAAAAAGAGAGCCCTGATTCACAACTATAAAATATCGGAGACTAAGATTTCTGAATATTCGATAAGCTCTTTACCTTTGAACACAAGCAAATCTCATGCCACACAGGCTGTTGTTAAAGGCACAAAAATCGGTAAAGGCTTTAAGGAATGCGAAATTGTATTTGTTCCCCTTTTTTCCGATATAAACGAAATTTTGCGGCTTATAAGCGAAAACTATAATATCGGCGTTGAAATTCCGAGGGGAATGTTCGGACGTGAAAATCAAATCGAACACCGACTTGCCGTGTTAAAAGAAGCAGGCGTAAAAGACGCATTGTGCCACAACATCGGTGCGCTCTATATTGCCAAACAGCTCGGATATGACATTCACGGCGGTTTCGGGCTCAACATTGTAAACACTTACGACCTGCTTTGGGCAGAAAGTTACGGAATAAAAGATGTTGAGCTCAGCTTTGAACTGACATTTGACAGAATCAATAATCTCGGCGGAAACATAGGCAGAGGAATAATCCGCTACGGATATCTTCCGCTTATGATTTGCCGCAACTGCCCTGTCAAGAGTGATGGAATAAATTGCAAATCCTGCAAAAATCGCTCAAAACTGACGGACAGAAAAGGGAAAAAGTTTTATTTGAAATGCGACGGCAACTGCACGGAAATTCTGAATTGCGTGCCCGTTTTTGTTTCTGATAACGAAATTTCAAAATTGCGTACAAGTTTTGAAATTTTGCGTTTCAATGTGGAAAACTATGTGGAAAACGTTGAAAACATTTCGAATTTTAATGACTTTTCAATGTTGAAAGGTAAATTCACACGCGGTTTGTATACACGGGGTGTTGAATAATATGTCAATAATGTCAAACATTTTAATAATTGGATTAAGGAAAAATAAAAATTTCCTCTCGGGAAATTTAATTTTTTAATATTCCTGACGATAATTTTAATATCGAAAAATAAAATCACAAAATGAATTAATTATGCAAAAATTGCAAGAAATGAAGGAAAGTAATTATGGAACTCAAAATTAAAAAACTTAAAGATAACGCAAAAATTCCCAAAAGAGCCACAAACGGCTCGGCAGGTATGGACCTTTACGCCTGCATTGAACACAGCATTACCCTTGCGCCGGGACAACTTACAATTGTGCCGACAGGCATCGCAATCGAACTTCCCGACAACACCTGCGCCGCATTTCTTTATGCACGCAGCGGACTCGGAGTTAAACACGGAATATGCCTTTCAAACGGCGTAGGCGTTATCGACAGCGATTACAGGGGAGAAATTTGCGTCGGTCTATGCAATGTTTCGGACAAACCGTATGTTATTGAACCTGACGAGCGCATTGCACAGATGGTAACAGCACCTGTTTTGACTCCCGAGATTGTTGAAACAACCGAGCTTTCCGACACACAAAGAGGCGAAGGCGGATTTGGCTCAACAGGCAGAAGTTGAGTAACGCACCTTTCGACAAAATACCGTTGAATCGGTGTATTCAATGCTTTATAATTTAGTCATAACAATTATACAGCTGTAAGGAGCTGAAAAAATGTTTTCATTTTCAAAAGATATAGGAATCGATCTCGGCACGGCAAACACCCTTGTTTGTCTCAAGGGCAAGGGCATCATTCTGAGAGAACCGTCGGTAGTGGCTGTTGATATGCGCACGGACAACGTGCTTGCGGTCGGCTCACAGGCAAAGGATATGATTGGAAGAACACCGGGTTCGATAGTTGCGGTAAGACCTCTCAAGGACGGCGTTATTGCCGATTTTGAAATCACCGCAAAAATGCTTCAGCACTTTATAAGAAAGGCTGTAAAGCCGGGAATTTTCAGCAAACCGAGGGTAATTATCTGTATGCCGACAGGCGTTACGGAAGTCGAGCGCAAGGCTGTGGAGGATGCCGCCTATCAGGCAGGCGCAAAACCACCCGTTGTACTGATTGAAGAACCGATGGCGGCGGCAATCGGAGCCGGAATGCCGGTTGACGAACCGACCGGAAGTATGGTTGTGGATATCGGAGGCGGAACAAGCGAAGTTGCCGTGATTTCGCTGGGAGACATTGTTACCGCATGCTCTGTGCGTGTGGCAGGCGACAAGTTTGACGAAGCGATTTTGACCTATATAAAGAAAAAATACAATCTTCTTATCGGCGAACGCACGGCAGAAGAGATTAAAATAAAAATCGGTTCGGCATATCCCCAAGAAAGCGAAAAAAGTATGGTTGTAAAGGGCAGAAATTTGATTGACGGACTTCCAAAGGATATTACGATTACCGCAGAAGAAGTTCGCAACGCACTTGCCGATCCGCTTTCGACGATTGTCGAAGCAATTAAAACGACTCTTGAAAAAACCCCTCCCGAACTTTCGGCAGATATTATTGACCACGGAATTATGCTCACCGGAGGCGGTGCGCTGTTAAAAGGAATTGATATGCTTGTTATGCAACAAACCGGTATGCCTGTACACATTGCCGACAGACCTCTTGATTGCGTTGTTGACGGTGCCGGCAAACGACTGTTAAAGCCCATGGGAACTCAATACAAGCATAACCGAAGATAAAACTTAACAAAATCTCACGGTATTATCGAATATATTACCGAATTGAAAGGCACACAATATGCGGCATTTTCAAAACAAAAATTTCAGATTTTTGGTACTGACGCTTATCACAATTCTTGTGATAAGCGTAATGTCTCTCGGCAACAATTCCGTTGTATCAACCGCATTAAACGGAGCTTTTAAAGGACTGTTTCAGCTTTCCGCTTCGGCAACCGCAAGCGCAGACTCGGTCGATGAACAAACGCTTAAAGACGAAAACGAAAAACTGCGGCATGAAAACGCAGAACTCAGAGAACAGCTTGCCGATTATTATGATATAAAGGCGGAAAACGAACGACTGAGAAAATATTATGATTTAAAAGAGGAAAACCCTTCATACAAAATACAGCCGGCAAACATAATCCGACGTGACACAAACGATGACTTTTATTCTTTTACGCTTGACATCGGCTCGGCTGACGGCGTGGATGTAAACAACGCCGTCATAACCGAAAACGGTCTTGTCGGGTGGGTATATAAAGTTGACGCCGCAACCTGCAAGGTTAAAACAATATTATCTCCCGACACAAAAGCGGGCGCCGTTGACAAACAGTCGGGCGACAGCGGCATAGTCAGCGGAAATACATACCTTTGCGACCAAAATCTTACGGTTTTAAACACGCTTGCCGAGGACAACACGATCAAAGAGGGCGATATGATTGTCACCTCGGGAACAGGCGGAGTTTATCCCGGAAATCTGATTATAGGCAAAGTAAAGGAAATCAAAACCGACAGCTACGACAACTCCCGATACGCTGTTATTGAACCGTATGAGGACATCAGAAAAATTACCGCAGCAGCCGTTATTACGGACTTTGAAAAGAAAAGCGAGGAAAGTCAATGAAAAAAAAACTCGCTTTTTTTCGGTATCTTGCATATTCGGTTGAAACGGTTCTGCTGATTGTCTTGCAAAGCACACCAAGACTTATGCCGGAATTATTCGGCGGAAAGCCGCTTTTGCTTGTCCCCCTTGCCATTGTGATTGCTTCAAAAGAAAAACAAATTCCGTCGTTGATTTTCGGGGCTGTCTGCGGCATACTTACAGACGCCGCCTCGGGCGGATTTGTCGGATTTTTTGCAATAACCCTAACTGTTCTGTGTTATATCGAGTCCTATATGTTCAGCTCGTATTTCAATGCCGGAATACTCACCGTAACAGTCACGGCGGTAATCACCGTTCCGATTTTGATTTGTCTTTACTTTCTGATTTTTTGTGTAATTACGGGGATTCCCGACTGTATGACACTGTTTGTAAATCATTATATTTCCCGCATAGTCTATACGTTCGTTATGACTTTTCCGCTGTATTTTATCAATCTGTTTTTTAATAAACGCAGTGTAAATGTTCCGCGTCTGTAAAACAAAAGTATCCGTTTCGATTTTCGGTTGCAAAATCGAAATTTTTCTGAAAGGACGGCGACAATATGCAAAAAAAATCCAAATCGGGCAAAAAATCGGTGTATACGATCTGCATAATTGTCACTTTGATATTTTTTGCGATTTTTGCGGCAAGGCTTATAGACTGGCAGATAATTCACGGTGAGGAATACAAAAATCTTGCCGCCCGTTCAACCGCTTATACGGTCGGCACGGACGCAATAAGAGGCGAAATTTTAGACAAAAACGGCACAGGTCTTGTTGTAAACACAACCCACTACAAGCTTGTAATCGACAAGCTGTACGTTGATGAGGATAAACTTGACGACACAATCCTGTCATTAATAAAAATAACGGAACAAACAAAAGAAAAATGGGTTGACAATCTTCCGATCGAGCTTAGCGAAAGCGACGAATTTCAATATAAAAAATCCGACGAAGACGATGTACAAAAGCTACTTGCGGCGGATTTCTTGAACCTGCCCGAACAAACCGATGCAAACGAATGTCTCGAGGCACTTGCAGAGCGATACAAAATATCCGGCAATTACACAAAAACAGATTTAAGAAACCTTGTTTCGGTACACTGCAATATGGAAATAACAGGTTACTCCGGTTCAAAGCCGTATGTTTTTGCCGAGGACATCTCTCAGAACTCGGTCAGTGCCATAAGCGAAAGCACTCAGGGAGTAAGCGGCGTTGAGATTCAAACATATTTGGAACGCAGTGCGGCAAACCCGGAGCTTGCTCCCCATCTTCTCGGTGCGCTGGGCTCAATGAACGAAGACGAATACAATGAATTAAGCAAAAACGACAAAAGGTATGCTCTTTCCGACAAGGTCGGAAAATTCGGTATAGAATACGCATTTGAATCACAGCTTAAGGGCGAAGGCGGCACAAAAATAATTAAACGAAATTCGGACGGAACAGTTGTTGACAAGATTGAAACCATCGACGCCAAACCCGGGAACACCGTGTTTCTGACAATTGACAGCAATCTCCAGGAGGTTGCCTCAAGTTCTCTTGCCGAAAATGTAAAAGCGGCAAAAGACTCGGGACAAAGCCTGAAAAAAGCCAACGGCAAAGACGGATACGGCGAAGATTGCGAAACGGGCGCAGTTGTGATGTTGTCAGTCAAAGATTTTTCGGTGCTTGCGGCTGCAAGCTATCCCACCTATGACCTCAACAAATACAGCGAATACGGCGACTATTACATAAAACTGTCCGAAAACGAAAATTCACCGATGTATAACCGAGCATTTGTCGGAAGCTTTGCCTGCGGATCCGTATTCAAGCCCTGCGTAGCGGCGGCGGCTCTTGAAGAAAAAGTAATAGAAAAAGACACGGAGGTTTACTGTAATCAATACTATGACTACTACCCCACAAACGTGGTGAGGTGTATGCACTATCACGGCAATTTAAACGTAACGGGAGCAATTACACAATCCTGCAACTACTTTTTTGCCGAAACCGGCAGAAAACTCGGAATTGACACAATGTATCTTTATGCCGAAAAATTCGGCTTCGGCGAGTATACGGGAATAGAAATCGAAGAGTCTAAGGGTACGCTTGCGGGACGTGACAGTACCTCGTGGCAAGCAGGAAATACGGTTCAGGCGGCAATCGGTCAGTCCGACAACGCATTCACACCGCTTCAGCTTGCAACATATGCGGCAACTATAGCAAACGACGGTGTAAGGTTGAAAACACATTTGGTAAGCAAAATCACAGATTATGAGCGCAAAAATACAATTGAAGATTATGACAACCCCGTTGAAGTAGAAAGCTGCGGCGTTTCAAAAGAAAACCTTGACATTGTGCGCAACGCAATGCTTGACGTAACACGTGACGAAAACGGAACGGCGTACTCTGTGTTCGGAAACTACAAAGTAAAAGTTGCCGCCAAAACGGGAACTGCGGAAAACTCCGGCTCGGATCACACAACATTCATCTGTTATGCCCCGTTTGACAATCCCGAAATCGCAATTGCCGTTGTTATTGAACACGGAGCCAGAGGAATGTATTCCATGCAAGTTGCCAAAGACCTGCTTGATGCATATTTTGAACAGTAAGTCATGCGATTAAAACTTGAATTTTTAATGAATTTTTTAATATTATCGGGATTTTAAATCGAAAATATTGTAAAATCTGACTAAAATATAAATAGAAATTTTGTTTAAAAAAATCTTGTGGATTTGTTGCTCTTTAAAGGTTTTTATGGTAGAATAAAGCAGAGGAAGTATGTTTATGAATGATGTAATAGTTGTTGCTTCTGGCAAAGGCGGAACAGGAAAATCCACCGTATGCATATGCCTTTCGGTTGCTCTTATAAAGCAAGGCAAAAAAGTTTTGCTTATTGACTGTGACTGCGGAATGCGCGGCTTGGACATTATGCTTGATATGGAACAGGATTTGCTCTTTGACGCTTCTGATGCGGTTTGCGGCAACTGTACATTTCAGGAAGCTATTTACCAAAGCAAAAATAATCACAATCTTTACCTTATGGCGGCTCCGTTTGATACCGAAAACGAGCTAAGCCCCTCTGTATTTAAACAGCTTGTACGTTCCGTTAAGGGAAGCTTTGATTTTGTTATCATTGATTCTCCTGCCGGAATCGGCTCGGGCTTTGTCACTGCGGCGGCTCCTGCCGACTCTGCGTTGATTGTTACAAACGCAGAACCGACAAGCGTAAGAGGCGGCGTTAAGGTGCGCCAAAAACTCGAAGCTATGGGAATTGAAAACATTCGCCTTGTAATCAATCGTTTTGACAGCAAGGTTTTCCGCAAGCTTGGTTTTTACCGTGACCTTGACGAAGTTATTGACGCAACCCAAACAAGGCTTATTGCCCTGGTGCCGTTTGACATCCGCATTTCCGTAATAATGCAAAGAGGTGCGGCGGGACTTGACCCGGACGCCACAAACCCCGTGTTCGACCGTTTGGCTTTAAGGCTTGAGGGTGAACGAATACCGCTTTTATTTAAAGGTTAATTATATGGGAGGAATTGTATATGAATATAGCACTTATTGCTCACGATGAGAAAAAGGAACTTATGGTTCAGTTTTGTATCGCATATTGCGGAGTACTGAGCCGCAACAATCTTTGTGCAACAGGCACAACAGGTAAGATGGTTTCGGAGGCAACAGGTCTGACAATTCAGAGATTCCTCGCAGGTTCTCAGGGCGGCAGCCAACAGATTGCCGCAAGAATTGCATGTAACGAAATTGATATGCTGCTTTTCTTCAGAGACCCTCTCAATCCAAAGCCTAACGAGCCGAACGATATGAATATGCTCAGGCTTTGCGATATGCACAACATTCCGGTTGCAACCAACATTGCAACCGCCGAGGTGCTCATCCACGGACTTGAACGAGGCGACATTGACTGGAGAAACGTTTTAAAATAAACAAATTTGTTGTCTTGACATCGGGTGGCTTTTACGCTACCCGATTATTGTGTTTTAAGAGATTTTTATGTACAAATAATCCACTTGTGCGGAGGGAATTATGGCACTTATAACCAAGAAGATTAAAGGAACAGAAGATGTTTTGCCAAAGCAAAGCTATCGTTGGCAGTTTGTTGAAAACATTATGCGTGAAGAAGCACGCATATACGGTTTTAAAGAAATCCGTACTCCTGTTTTTGAGCATACCGAGCTTTTTGCACGCGGAGTGGGTCAAACCACAGATGTTGTACAAAAAGAAATGTATACATTTACAACCAAGGGCAACGAAAGCGTTACGCTTCGTCCCGAGGGAACCGCAGGAGCCGCAAGAGCCGTTCTTGAGCATGCACTGCCAAACGAAGGTCTTCCGATTAAAGCTTCCTACTTTGTGTCCTGCTATCGCTACGAAAAACCGCAGGCAGGAAGATTAAGAGAATTTCACCAGTTTGGTCTTGAAGAATACGGCACCCGGTCGCCCGTTGCCGACGCAGAGCTTATCTGTGCCGCACAATCGATTTTTGACAGACTGAGACTGAAAGATTTGCACCTTGAGATTAACTCAATCGGCTGTCCGACCTGCCGTGCCGAGTATCACAAAGCTCTCAAAGCATATTTTGAGCAATACACCGATCAGCTTTGCGAGACTTGTCTTTCAAGGCTTGATAAAAACCCGATGAGAATACTCGACTGCAAAAGCCCAATCTGCTCAAAGATTGCCGAGGGTGCTCCAAAAATAACCGAGTATCTTTGCGATGAATGTAAAGAGCACTTTGCTTCAGTTCAAAAATATCTTGATGCGGCAGGAATCAATTATATAGTAAATCCGACCATTGTCCGCGGTTTGGACTACTACACCAAAACCGTGTTCGAGTTTGTTACAGACTGTATCGGCGCTCAAGGCACCGTGTGCGGCGGCGGACGATATGACGGACTTATCGAAGAGCTTGGCGGAAACCACCTTCCGTCGCTTGGATTTGCAATGGGAATGGAACGTCTGCTTATGGTTATGGAAAAGCAAGGCATCGAAATTCCCGATTACAGCGAATGTTCGCTGTACATTGCCACAATGGGCGAAAAGGCACAAAAAAAGGCGTTTGAACTTTTACATACCTTACGTGAGTGCGGCGAAACGGCAGAAACCGACGTTGTAGGCAGAGGTCTGCGTGCTCAGATGAAATACGCTGACAAAATCGGCGCAAAATATACATTTGTAATCGGCGACAACGAGCTTAACGAAGGCTTTGCCGAAGCAAAAAATATGAAAACAGGCAAAAAAACCAAGCTTCCGCTTGACGAAAGCTTTTTGGATAGTTTTTTAAATCTTCAGCTTTCTGAAGAAACCGATACTTTTTCCGCAACTTTCGGAAAAGACAATTCGGACGTTGAATAAGAATCGGAAAAAATCAATTTTTCAGAGGTGTTTTTATGACCGAATGGGAAAAATTGCAATCAGGCTTGATATACAACGACTTTGACGAAGATTTGTTTCGGCGAAGAGTAATTGCTAAAAACCTTTTCCGAAAATATAACAAAACAGAAGACGATGAAGTCGAACTGCGTTCAAAAATTTTGCGGGATTTGTTTGAACACATTGGAAAAAACGTGTGGATTGAACCCGATTTTCGTTGTGAATACGGTAAAAACATCAGCATTGAAAACGATGTGTACATCAATTTCGGCTGTATAATACTTGACTGTGCCAAGATTACCGTCGGCGAGCATACATTACTCGGGCCGAACGTGGGAATATATGCCGCAAACCATCTTACGGACGCAGAGGAAAGAATTAACGGCGGATGCTACGGAAAGCCCGTTCACATAGGAAAACGGGTTTGGATAGGCGGAGACGTTAAAATAGTCGGCGGTGTTTCGGTGGGCAACGATACAATAATAGGAGCCGGAAGCGTAGTTACAAAAGATATTCCCGACGGTGTCATCGCAGTCGGAAATCCTTGCAGAGTAATCAGAAAAATCAGTGAAGCAGATAAAACGGATTATTTAAAAAGCTTCCGAACAACGTAAGATAATAATAATCACACCAAAACGTTGCTCCGACTTACAGCCGATTTTATCGGTCAAGAATTTGCATAAACTAAATTTGAGGAGTTTTTATAATGGCAGAATTTATGACAGGACTGAAGCGTACACATTATTGTGGAAATTTACGCATTTCGGACGTTGACAAAGAAGTAACGGTCTGCGGTTGGGTACAAAGATGCCGTGACCTCGGTCAGCTTATTTTTATTGACCTGCGTGACCGCACGGGCGTTGTTCAGCTGGCATTTAACGACAAAACAGACAAAGAAATTTTTGACAAAGCATTTGCCTGCCGCAGTGAATTTGTTCTTGCCGCAAAGGGCAAGGTGCTTGAAAGAAGTTCAAAAAATTCCGAAATTCCGACAGGCGATATCGAAGTGCTTGTTACCGACCTGCGTGTGTTGTCAAAGGCACAAACGCCTCCGTTTGAAATAGTTGACAATACGGAAACCAACGAAGAGCTGAGATTAAAGTACCGCTATCTTGACCTGCGCCGTCGTCCGCTCCTTAACAATCTTATGACAAGAAGCAAAATCGCAAAAACCGCGAGGGATTATTTTGCGGAAAACGGCTTTGTTGAGATTGAAACACCGATGATGATAAAATCCACTCCCGAGGGCGCACGAGATTACCTTGTTCCGTCAAGAATACATAACGGCAAATTCTATGCTCTTCCTCAGTCACCTCAGATTTACAAGCAGCTGCTTATGGTTTCGGGATTCGACAGATATATTCAGCTTGCACGCTGTTTCCGTGACGAAGACTTGCGTGCCGACCGCCAACCCGAGTTTACTCAGATTGATATGGAGCTTTCGTTTGTTGACGTTGAGGATATTCTTGAAGTAAACGAGGGACTTTTCAAGAGAATATTCAAAGATGTTCTTAACAAAGACCTCAAAACTCCGTTTGAGCGTATGACCTACAAAGAAGCAATGGAAAATTACGGCTCGGACAAGCCTGACATTCGCTTTGATATGAAGATTCGGGATATTTCGGATCTTGTTAAAAACTGCGGGTTCGGAGTCTTTACCGGTGCAATTGAGAACGGCGGCTCGGTAAGAGCAATTGTAGCCAAGAATGCCGCTTCCGTTTATACAAGAAAAGAAATTGACAAGCTTACCGAGTACGCAAAAGGAATCGGTGCAAAGGGTCTTGCATATGTTCGTTGGGTTGACGAACCGAACGCTTCATTCAAAAAGTTTATGACCGAAGAAGAACTCAACGCCGTGTATGAAAGATTGCAGGCAGAAAAGGGCGACGTTATCCTCATTGTTGCCGACAAAAACAGCACCGTGCTTTCAACTCTCGGCGCACTCAGATTAAAAATCGCAAAACGTCTCGGCATAATTCCGAACGAGTTTAAATTCCTGTGGATTGTTGACTTCCCGTTCTTTGAATATGACGAAGAAAGCGGCGAATGGCTTGCCATGCACCACCCGTTTACCATGCCAAAGGAAGAGTGTTTGCAATATCTTGACACAGACCCGTCAAAGGTAACCGCAAAGGCTTTCGACCTAACTCTTAACGGCATTGAACTTTCAAGCGGTTCAATGCGTATTACAGACCCCGAGCTTCAGCAAAAAATGTTTAAGGCATTAAAGCTTACAGACGAAGAAATCGAAGCAAAATTCGGATTCCTCGTTGAAGCCTATAAATACGGCGCACCGCCTCACGGCGGAATGGGCATCGGTCTTGACCGTGTGGCAATGTTGCTCTGCGGTGCCGACAGTCTGCGTGACGTTACCGCCTTTCCAAAGGTGCAAAACGCAAGCGAGCTTATGTCCTCCTGCCCTGCCCCTGTAGACAAGGAAAACCTTGACGTTCTCGGAATTGCAATAACCAAATCCGAAGAAGAGTAATTATTCAGTCAAAGTTTGACTGATATTATTAAAAGATAACGGGCGCACCTATGTGCGCCCATAAAAATATATTTTCATTACGTAAGGGGGAAATTCGTGAACTTCGCTTTGTTAATCCCTACAATAATCATTGCGGCAACAGTCATTGCGGCAGTTGTTGCGGTGCTGATCGTGCGAAACAAAATTCGCAATTTTTCACGTCAAATGTTTGGAACCGACTCACTTGTCGAGGGATATAAGAACCGGACCCACGAATACAACGAAACGCCGCGGTCGCTTCACGCAATGACGGATATTTATCTTCCGCAAGTCCTGAGAGATTTTCCCGAATTTGAGTATGAGGCATACAAAAACAAAGCGGAATCTTTGTTGCGCAGTTACTTTACCGCCGTTTCAACCAAAAAGACAAGCGCACTCACCGAAGAGTGTTCTCTTACGCTTAAAAACAACATTCAGGGAATTATTGACGGTCTTAATGCCAAAAACCAAACAAAGTTTTTTGACGCTGTCTCTTTATACGATATTCAAATTGCAAAATATGTTAAAGACGGCGCAACCGCCACAATATTTTTTGAAATTTCAACAGGCTGCTACAATTACACAGAGGACGAAAACGGAAATGTAGTAGCGGGAAGCAAGGAAGAAGAAAAAAAGCAGGCAATATATCAGATAGGACTTGTGTATGTTCAGGATATTGACAAGGTGGGCAATCACCTTGAGGGCTTGGGCATAAACTGTCCGAACTGCGGCGCACCGATAAAAAATCTCGGAAGCAAATTCTGCGAATACTGCGGAACCTCTGTATCGGAAATCAACATAAGAGCATGGAAATTTAACTCGGTTGCCGAAACAAACTACCGTCAAAGACCGTATTGATATAATTGTTTGTTAACAACCGAAATCAAAACGCAACAGATAAGCCAAACTTGACTAAAGCGGCTTATCTGTTGCGTTTTTTAATTACAATTAAAACTTTAAAAATTTGAATTTTACAGTTTTTTCAACCGATTATTACGTTCAATTTTAATTTTTCTTAATTGTCCATGAACCTTTTGAAGTTACTTTAAAGAAAATATTGTCACCTGATTTTGCCCTAACAGTTCCGTCGTAGTTGCCGATTTCGTTTACAAGCAGTTTCATATAACCTGACGATACTCCGTATTCTATTACAACAAAATTCCTTGAGCCTGAGTTTGTGATATGCCAGTTACCTCCGCTGTGCGATGTTATACCCGTCACACCGTCTCCGGTTCCTGAAAATGACGTTGTGTCATCAATACTCAGACCATCTGAAGTAATGTTCCAATTGCCGTCAGCATTAATTTCAAGTTCGTATTTTCCTGATTTTTTAACAAGTACATCTCCTGAGTAATCACCTATGGTATTAACCAATAAATCTTCATATGTATCATCTTTATATAGCTTTACAACAAAATTACTTGAACCGCTGTGAGTAATATGTAAAACCGCATAGTTTGTAACATTTAAATTTTCAGCTACATAATCACCGCTACCCTCTGCCCAAAATCCGTTAGCGGATGTATTGTTTTTTATCTTTTCTGTGGGCGGCTCAGTAACTTTTTCTGTTGTGGGCTCTGCCGTGGTTGGCTCTTTGGTAGTAGATTTTTTATTATCGGACTCTTTGGTAGCTGATTCTACCGCAATAGTTGTTTTTGTAACACTTTTCGATGAATTCGAGTAGTTTTTGTTTTTTTTGTTTGTTGATAAACTAATAATGCACAAAATCAAAATTACGGCACCTACTAAAATAGCCCAAAAATAGGAATTCTTATACAACGGTTTTTTTGGATTAGTTTCAGGTATCGGCTGAATATTCTGCTCGTTTTCAGCAGTTACTTTTTCTCCGCAAGCCTCACAAAAGCGTGCATTTTCAACAAGTTCTTTTCCGCATTTTCTGCATTTCATATTTTTTCTCCTCATTTACTGTAATATTTTACAGTTTATATAAAAATTATAATGCAGATTTTCACACTTGTCAATAAAAATTCTAATATTTCTCATAATTTTAAACAAGAATTAGCAAAATACTTATAATTTAAAGTATGAATTGCCGTTTGTAAGTACCTTACTGCCGACAGGCAAACAAGAGTACCGTTTCGCTTGAACGGAAATATAAATTATATGGGGTGATATTATGATTGGTGAACGCTTGCAAGAACTCCGCAAAGACCGAGGAGTATCACAGGCACAGCTTGCCGAGCTTTTGGGTGTGTCACATTATACAATATCATCTTATGAATGTAACCGCAGTGACCCCGATGATAATTCAAAGATAATCATTGCAAAGTTGTTTGATGTTTCGGTCGATTATCTTATCGGTCTGATTGATGAGCCTCTTTCGTTTAACCGTAATAAACGTTGTATTTTTCTTCCTCAGACTTTCGGAAAAGATGAATACAGCGATATTTGCGATTACATAAAATACCTTGAATTTAAAAGAAACAAAACAGACGGATAAAGCAAAACCACCGACAACGCATCGGTGGTTTTGCTTATTAATAAACTCTTATATGTTATTGATACAAAAAATAAGCACCAACCTTAGTGATTAGTGCCTTAAATGGTTGCGGGAGCCGGATTTGAACCGACGACCTTCGGGTTATGAGCCCGACGAGCTACCGAACTGCTCTATCCCGCGATATATTCGGTGCTGTTCATTTACAGCTTTTTTAGTATATCACTTTTACAAAGATTTGTCAAGCAAAATTTTGTATTTATCGGTTATTGCAAAGCGTATATAAAAATATATGCGATTTTGGCGTAATTATTCCCGCTTTTCAGTTGATAACAGGCAGTTCGGCGAAATGTTAACTTCTTAACTTTAACAAAACAATTATAATCTCCACCAAAATCAAAATGTTTCTCGCTGTTTTAAAGGCATAAAACATCGTCACTGATATGCATTAACTGATATGCATTATAAAATAAATATTATAAATATAAATATTAAATGTTGCATTATGTTGCATTTTTATGCTTTAATTGTTATAATAAAAATTACAGCTCATTCGCTGAATAAAGGGAGGAATAACTCTATGTGTAAAAAAGAAACATTCTACATTACTACGCCTATCTACTATCCGTCGGGCAATCCGCATATCGGTCATTGTTACACAACCGTTGCCTGCGATTCAATCGCCCGTTACAGACGAATGCAAGGCTATAACGTTATGTTTTTGACAGGCACTGACGAGCACGGACTCAAAATTGAGCAAAAAGCCGCCGAAAAGGGTGTTACTCCAAAAGAATATGTTGATGAAATCGCAGCTGTTTTCCGGAGTCTCTGGAAATTTATGAATATAAGCTACGACAGATATATACGTACAACGGACGACTATCATATCGAAACCGTTCAAAAAATCTTCAAGGAACTCTATGACAAGGGTTATATCTACAAGGGTGAGTACAAAGGAAAATATTGCACTCCCTGTGAAAGCTTTTGGACAGACAGCCAGCTTGTTGACGGCAAGTGTCCCGAATGCGGCAGAGAAGTAACCGAGGCAAAAGAAGAAGCCTATTTCTTCAAAATGTCTCCGTTTGCAGACAGAATTGAAAAGCTCCTTACCGAGACCGATTATCTCCAGCCCAAGACCCGTGCGGTTGAGCTTGTAAACAACTTTATCAAGCCGGGGCTTGAGGACCTTTGCGTTTCAAGAACAAGCTTTAAATGGGGAATACCCGTAACATTTGATACAAATCACGTTGTATATGTTTGGATAGACGCCCTTTCCAACTATATTTCCGCACTCGGATATAAAAACGAAAAATATGATGAATTTGAAAAATACTGGCCTGCCGATATTCATATGGTTGCCAAAGATATTATGCGTTTTCACGCTATAATTTGGCCCGCAATGCTTATGGCTCTTGATTTGCCGCTTCCAAAGCACCTTGCCGTTCACGGTTGGATTACATTTAACGGACAAAAGATGTCCAAGTCGCTCGGCAACGTTGTTGACCCGTTCATTCTCGGAAAACGTTACGGCGCAGACGCAATTCGTTATCACATTATGCGTGAGATGGCTCTCGGTGCAGACAGCTCTTTCTCAAACGAGATTATGATTAACCGAATCAACTCTGACCTCGCAAACGGTTTGGGCAACCTTGTTTCACGTACGGTTGCAATGGTTGAAAAGTATTTTGGCGGCACACTTCCTGTTGAGCGTGAAAGCGGAGAATTTGACGATGATTTAATCGGCACCGCAACATCTCTGAAAAAATCCGTTGACGGATATATGGATAAAACTCAGCTTAACAATGCATTGGCAGAAATATTCAAGGTTGTTTCAAGAGCAAACAAATATATTGACGAAACTGTTCCTTGGGTGCTTGCAAAGGATGAAAACAACCGTACAAGGCTTGCAACCGTGCTTTATAATTTGCTTGAAACAATCAGAATAGTGTCAACCCTGTTATCTGCATTTATGCCTACAACAATGCCAAAGGCACTTGAACAAATCGGTGCGGACGAAGCCTCCGCAATTTATGATAATGCTGACAAATTCGGCGTTCTTCCTCTTGATGTCACGGTTAAAAAGGGCGAAGCTTTGTTCCCGAGAATAGATGTTGAAAAAGAAATTGAAGAGCTTAACGGCATAATTAAGAATAACGATACCGAAAGCGAAAAAACCAAAAAGCTTCGTGAAGAAATTGAGGGCGTTGCTCAGATAGGTATCGACGATTTTGGCAAGGTTGACCTTAGAGTGGCTGAAATCAAAGCTTGCGAGCCTATCAAAAAGGCTAAAAAGCTTCTCAAACTCACTGTGTTTGACGGTGTAAAAGAGAGAACAGTTGCAAGCGGAATAGCAAAATATTACAAGCCCGAAGAGCTGGTTGGCAAAAAAATCATACTTGTGTCAAACCTTAAGCCTGCAAAGCTTTGCGGCGTTGAAAGCTGCGGAATGATACTTGCGGCAACTTGCGGAGACGATATTAAGGTTATCTTTGTTGACGATATGCCGGCAGGAGCAAAAATTTCTTGATTTACAGCGTAAAACAT
>CAVBYX010000026.1:0-2475 GCA_963599905.1 Acutalibacteraceae bacterium | reverse complement strand
TTGTAAATCTGCGCTTTTCTTTATTTAGTTGTAAAAAGCAGTGGAAGTTCACAAAATATTTTGAGCAAGAATAAATTCCTTTTCAACATTTTTCTCAAAAAATGTATGAATCTCCTGATTTGTCTTAATTGGATATTCAAGTCCTTGAAGTATCACAAAACGATCAAATTGCCCCCATAGTGCAGCTCGAAACAGATTAACTGTTGCCTTTATTGAAGAATATCCTCCCCAATGAACACACACCCTCTTTTCCAAAATATGCACCTGAGGATTATTCTTCAATTCTTGTTTAAATGGTTCAATATCACATTTTCCATCTACATGCACAAATGCTTCATCGCATGTATCTTGCGTAATCTTATCAGCTAGCCTCTTTATATGCTTGGGATCTGTGTGACAAAGAATCAAATATGCAATCCTCATCATCTTACCAACCCTCCTTTTTAGGCATTTAAAATGCCATTCAATTCATTCTGAACATACTCTGTTGTCATAATTTTCTTAATAGTACCTTCTACATCCAAGCGCTTCGTATTATGGCTAGTATATGATTCATCTGCCATAGTATGTACCTCACCTTTAACAACAAATTTATCATAGTTTAAGTCACGATTATCCGCAGCCACACGGAAGTAATGTCCCATATCCTCACTACGTAAGCGTTCCTCACGAGTCATCAAGGTTTCAAACAATTTTTCTCCATGACGAGTACCAATAATATTTGTACCAGTATCACCAAATAACTGCTGTACAGCCTTTGCCAGATCACCAATTGTAGATGCATCCGCTTTCTGAATAAATAAATCACCTGGATTTGCATGCTGAAATGCAAACATAACCAAATCTACAGCCTCGTCCAAATTCATCAAGAAGCGGGTCATATTCGGATCCGTGATCGTAATCGGATTTCCAGATTTAATCTGATCAATAAATAGCGGAATAACACTACCACGACTGCACATTACATTACCATAACGAGTGCAGCAAATAGTTGTTCCACCACGCTCTGCAGCTACACGAGCATTTGCATAAATAACATGCTCCATCATTGCCTTAGAAATACCCATTGCATTAATTGGATAAGCCGCCTTATCAGTAGATAAACAAACAACTCGCTTTACACCTGCATCAATGGCAGCATGCAAAACATTGTCTGTACCAATTACATTAGTCTGAACTGCCTGCATCGGGAAAAACTCACAAGATGGGACCTGCTTTAATGCAGCTGCATGGAAGATGTAATCTACTCCTGGCATTGCATCTCGAACAGACTGCGGATTTCGTACATCACCAATATAGAATTTTACTTTTTTCGCCTGATCAGGATGCTTCGCCTGAAGCTCATGGCGCATGTCATCCTGCTTCTTCTCATCTCGAGAAAAAATGCGAATTTCTTTTAAACCTGAGTCCAGAAAATGTTTCAGGACCGTTGAACCAAAGGAACCGGTACCACCGGTAATCATAAGGGTTGCGTTATCAAATGCTGACATATTCGTTTCCTCCATGCAAAACTATTCTTTTTTATTGCTAATTATTATTATCAATTTCTTTATCAATTTTCTAGGAATTATCCTAGCAATCCGAGACTTGATTGTTGGCTTTTGAAGATATTTTTTAGAAAGTGCATCTATCTCCATTGCATCAATTTGTAACATAAATTCATCACGCACTATCGGTTTAGGAGACAACCTTATCATTGATGGATTATATACAAATGCTTGTTTCCCGTCAGTTTTTTTATAGATGATTCTTTCTTTAATTTCATTTAATAATTCACTTCCTTTTTGACTATGAAGTATAATTAAAGAACAACCTTTGCCATCATTCATTTCCGGGCAAATTTCCTCACATCCCCAAAAATCTCCAAGGGTAATATCACTTTGTCTATTTATGCCTTTAAATTGGCATTCGTAGCAAGACGGCCGCAAACAAAGATTTTGCAAAAACATTTGTGAATATATATCTTTGGAAGCAATTTGTTCGTACTTTGAATTATTAGAAAAATTAAATAACATAGAATATGTTTTACATCTATCTTTTTTATATCTGAAAAATATCGCTTTTGCGGGTGAATCCGCTAGTTTTTCATGATATGTTACATATTTCTTCCATAATTTAGGACTAGGAGATCCGTGACATATAATATCCTGTGTATAAAGATTTTCATATTCCTTTTTTAAATATGTTTTTAGTCCTTCAATTTCACACGGTGTACCTGTATAAAGTACTTTGCGACCGTCTAGAAGACATTTTTTTACCTCTGAATAAGTATTTTCTGTGCGACTTTGTAAGTACTTGCTACCCCGCATTTTATAAAGATCATTTACCGATTCAATCGCAATATGATGAACTGACCAGTCCGTATCAAACACCGCTCCAAAAACAATTCCACCATGAGAGATTACGCATTCTGCAAGTAAAGAAAATATTCCTCCTGATGAACTTTTCATTCGAATTTTCTCATCTTTACTATAT
>CAVBYX010000025.1:0-5494 GCA_963599905.1 Acutalibacteraceae bacterium | reverse complement strand
GAGCGATGGTATCCGAAGTGTTATGACAAGTTCGGCGGTGTTCCGGGAATTAAAGAGGTTCTTTTCTCAATAACACATAACCGCGGCTGTTTTGGAGCGTGTAACTTTTGTTCGCTCGCTTTTCATCAGGGAAGAGCTGTGACTGTCAGAAGTGAACAGAGCGTAATTGATGAAGCAAAAAGCTTTTTAAAAAATCCCCGTTTCAAAGGTATTATCAGTGATGTCGGCGGGCCGACAGCAAATTTCAGATTGCCGTCATGTGAAAAGCAAAAGCGACTTGGATTGTGCAAGTCAAGAAAATGTCTTGCGCCTACCGCCTGCCCAAATATGCAGGTATCTCATACAGAGTACCTTGATATTTTGAGAAAGCTCAGAAATATTAACGGAATTAAACGTGTGTTTATTCGCAGCGGAATACGTTTTGATTATCTTATGGAGGACGAAGACGACGAGTTTTTGCGAGAGCTTGTTAAGTATCACATAAGCGGTCAGCTCAGAGTTGCTCCCGAGCATTGCTCGGCGGCAGTTCTTGACAAAATGGGAAAACCGCATATTGAAGTATACAAAAGGTTCTGCGATAAATTTTATAAATATACAAATCAGATTAATAAAGACCAGTATGTTGTTCCGTATTTAATGAGTTCACATCCCGGTTCAACACTAAAAGATGCTGTTGAGCTTGCCTTGTTCTGTAAACGAGAAAATATACATCCAAAACAGGTGCAGGATTTTTATCCCACCCCCGGAACAATTTCTACAAGTATGTTTTATACGGGACTTGACCCTTATACGCTCAAAGAGGTTTATGTACCGAAGACCGAGAGCGAAAAAGCTATGCAAAGAGCACTCTTGCAGTATTTTATTCCCGAGAATAAGCCTCTTGTGGTTAAGGCGCTTATCAAAGCCGGCAGACGTGATTTAATCGGCAATGACAAACGTTGCCTTGTAGCTCCGCTTGCCGGACAGACGTCGGGCGGATACAAAAAGTCATCAAACACAAAAGGCGGCAACGGCAGAAAGAATAGGGATAAGTATGCAAAATACAGGAGAAAAAACAAAAAGTAAAATCAAAACGGCTTTTGTTGCTGTAATTGCATCTGTATTGTTTATATTTACTTTGTTTATCACATTCGGAAAAAGTTTTGGCGTTCCGAGTTGGAGCGATGTTTACTCGCTGTTCGGTGTGAGTGAGAATTTAAACGCTGATTTTTCGGCGAGTTTTTTAAGCGTTGGCAATGCTGACGCTTGTTTTATACAATGCGGAGATAAAAATCTCATTATTGATACCGGACTGAGAAACGATTATGACAAATTGTCGTCATTTTTTCATAGGCATAATGTAACTCATTTTGATGCAATGATACTTTCACACGCCGACAGTGATCACATCGGCGGAGCCTCTGATTTGCTTGATGAGTTTGGCATTGATGCAATTTATATGCCGCAGATTCCGAACGAACAGTTGCCGAACAGCGTTGAGTACATCAATCTGGCTAATTCTGTTAAAGAAAATAATCTTGATGTAACATATCCAAGGTTTGGAGACAATATAGCAATCGGAGATTTAAGTATTGAGTTTATTATGCCGGATAAGGTATATGACAATATTAATGATAATTCTCTGGTTTTTAAGCTTACATATAAAGACAGCTCTTTTTTGTTTACGGGTGACATATCAAGCAATGTTGAAAAAGATATGCTTAATTCTGATGAAGAATTAAAATCCGATGTTCTCAAAGCGGCGCATCACGGAAGCAAAACTTCATCAAGTAAAGATTTTTTGTCCGCTGTAAGTCCTGAAATTACCGTCGTCAGTGTCGGAAAATCAAACGACAGTTTGCCGGATTACACGACTATGGCTCGGCTCAATAAATTCAGCTCTGAGCTTTATTCCACGTCTGACGACAAGACAGTGGTTATAAACTCCGACGGAAACAATCTTAAAGTTTTTACGGGATATTAGGGCTTGACCTTGTTAAAAAATAATATTATACTATTATTGACTGTATAAAATTTCGACAGTCAAAGGCGGTTGTCAAGCCGTTTAATGTAAAAAAACGGTTAAAAGTACCGCTTTAATACTATCCATAAAAGAAAGGAATAGATTGATGGGAGTATACGAAGAACTTGTGGCAAGAGGACTTATTGCCCAGGTAACTGACGAAGAAGAAATCAAGGAGCTTGTAAATAACGGAAAGGCTACATTCTACATAGGTTTTGACCCGACAGCCGACAGCCTGCACGTTGGTCATTTTATGGCACTCTGTCTTATGAAGCGTTTGCAAATGGCAGGCAACAAGCCGATAGCACTTATCGGCGGCGGCACCGCTATGATAGGCGATCCGTCGGGAAGAACAGATATGCGCCAAATGATGACAAAAGAAACAATTCAGCACAACGTTGATTGCTTCAAAAAGCAAATGGCTCGCTTTATTGATTTTTCGGACGGTAAGGCATTGATTGTAAATAATGCCGATTGGTTGCTTGATCTTAACTACGTAGAGCTTTTACGTGATGTCGGAGCACACTTCAGCGTTAACCGCATGCTTACAGCCGAGTGCTATAAACAGAGAATGGAAAAGGGTCTTTCATTTCTTGAGTTTAACTATATGATTATGCAGTCATATGACTTCTATTCACTCTATCAAAAATACGGATGCAATATGCAGTTTGGCGGAGACGACCAGTGGAGCAATATGCTCGGCGGTACAGAGCTTATCAGAAGAAAGCTCGGCAAAGACGCATATGCAATGACGATTAATCTGCTTCTTAATTCCGAGGGTAAGAAGATGGGAAAAACTCAGTCGGGCGCAGTATGGCTTTCTGCCGAAAAAACTTCACCTTATGAGTTTTACCAGTATTGGAGAAACGTTGATGACAGCGATGTTATCAAGTGCCTTAAAATGCTTACGTTTTTGCCGCTTGAAAAAATTGACGAACTTTCAAAACTTGAGGGCAGCGAGATAAACAAAGCAAAAGAAATTCTTGCTTATGAACTTACAGAGCTTATTCACGGCAAAGAAGAAGCCGACAAAGCTCAGGAGGCAGCAAGAGCTTTGTTTGGCAACAAGGCTGACACAAACAATATGCCGTCTACAAATCTTACATCCGAAGATTTTAACGATGATGAAATTGCAATTCTTGATTTGCTCAAAAAGTGTTCGCTGATTCCGTCAAATAAAGAGGGAAGAAGACTGATTGAGCAGGGCGGTATTTCGGTTGATGATGAAAAGGTTACCGATGTTTACGCAAAAATCGGTAAACAGTCCTTTGAAAAGGGTTATGTAATAATCAAAAAGGGTAAAAAAGTATTTCATAAGGCAATTTTAAATTAATCAAACCAAAGAGGGGTTTTAAGGTGAAAAAGTTTTTTAATGAGTTTAAAACTTTTATAATGCGCGGCAATGTGCTTGACCTTGCAGTCGGAGTTATCATCGGTGCGGCATTTCAGGCTATTGTAACTTCACTGACAAATGATATAATTTCGCCGATACTCGGTATTTTCGGCGGAATGAATTTTGACAATCTTTCGGTTGATATCAACGGAGCTACGCTTGCATACGGAAAGTTTATCACCGCTGTGATTAACTTTTTGATTATGGCGTTCGTTATTTTCCTGATTATAAAGCTTGTCGATAAGGTTGTGTCTTTTGGTAAAACCGAAAAATCGGAAGAGACTCCCACAACTCAAATATGCCCGTTCTGTATGAGTGAAATTGACATAAAGGCATCCAGATGCCCACATTGCACAAGCAAGTTGTCAACAGAAAAATCACACGATAAAAAATAATGTTGTGTTTATATAACATACATTACACAAGTTAACAAAAGCCACGGCAGAAAGTAAAAATCCGCTGTGGCTTTTTCTAAACATTATAAAAGCCACGGTGATTCTGCCGTGGCTTAATTGTTGTCGTTTTTCTCAATCTCATCATCTTCAAATACAATAATGTCTTCAACTCTGCATTTAAAAATCTTGCACAAATCATCAATTTTCGTCGTGCTGATACCCTGATTTTTTCTCAGCCTGTCAATCGTTGCACTGCTGATATTGTGTTTGTTGATAAGAGTGTAGGTGCTCTCGTTACTTTTATTCAAAGTTTCCCAAAAGGGAGTGTATTTTATCATTAAATCACCTTTAATTAAAGGTAATATATGATTTAACACTTGACAATAGTCATAAAAATGACTGTAATACAAATATACAATAATACGCACATATATGAAATAATTATACACATTCTGTACAAATAAAAATTGGGAGGAATAGAGATGAAAAGAAAATTAAGTAAATCGTTATCAATTATTTTAACAATGGTAATAGTAATTTCGGTAATTATTGTTGCCCCTGTTACGGTGAACGCCGCAAACACAGCGGATAGTATTGTTGATATTGCTCGTGCCGAAATAGGAATTTCTTACTATCAAAAATATAACGGTCATAAGAACGCATGGTGTGCTGATTTTGTAACTTGGTGTGCAAAGCAGGCAGGTGTCAGTAGTATTTTTGGAAGTTCACTTTGTTATAATATGTATGAAGGAATGAAAGGTAGCTGTGAAAGAGTTTATTCTCCGCAAAAAGGTGATATTGTATTTTTTTATTGCAATAAGTGTTCTACAACAGCCGGCAAATGGTGTCATGTTGGAATAATGGAAGATTCAACATATTCTATTGAGGGAAACAATTGGTCTGATGGGACATCAAAGGTTCAACGAGGCAAATCATACAATCATAACGGTGACCTTGGATATCGCCATGGTGATAGTTCGGGCTGTATCACAAGAATATATTTAAGACCTAATTATAATAATAACCCAATAACACCACCTAGTAATCCAATATTATCATTCGATAAAAAAGCTTATAAATTAGGTGAATCTGTAACCTTTTCATTTAGCAGTGAATTAGCAACTGAACAATATGTTCCTATTGATTATAATGGTAGCAGAAAATATTTTTTGAATGCTACAAATCAAAATTCATTAACATTTACACCTGATGCTGTTGGTATATATGGTGTTTTTCTGTATGTTAAAAATTCAGTTGGTGAAGCAAGTTCGAAATATCTACAATTTCAGGTTTATGACAGAAAACCTGAAAGTTTATCTATAACAATGAACAATGATAAATTTAATGTTGGTGAAAGTATCACATTTGAGATTTCGGAAAAATATTCAGAACATGTATATATTCCTATTGATTATAATGGAAAAAGAGATGATTTTGTAGAGGTAACAGGAAATAGTCAATATAAATATAATTTAACAAAAGCGGGTGTGTATGGTTTCTTCCTTGTGTGTAGAAATCAATTTGGCGAAACTATTAGTGACTATTATACATTTAAAGTTGAAGAATCAAAGCCGAAAGACTTATTAATAAAAACAAACAAGTTAGAATATAATGTGGGTGAAACAGTAGTATTTGATTTTTCAGCGACGTATGCTAATGAATTGTATCTTCCCATGGATTATAACGGTAAAAGACAGGATTTCT
>CAVBYX010000024.1:0-4380 GCA_963599905.1 Acutalibacteraceae bacterium | reverse complement strand
AGCGAAATCAGTTCGTTGCTTAAAATTTAATTTTCTACCATTGTAGTCTGTTTTTATACTGTCTGCACAATCTGGGGCGGTTCAAATTGTCCACCGCCTTATTTTTTATATCCATTAAATTTTGTGCTCTTCTTGTGTTCTTTCTAAATAAAAAAGCAAATATTATCAATAACAGCTTGACAATATTTGGCAAAAGTTATATAATATAGTTGATGGATAGAAAATCCATAGCCGGCAAGTCGACTCGCAATCAACCTGCCGACCCATCAGCAAAGCAAAGACCCTGCTTAGTGATGTTTAGGCTTAATCAAGTAAATTATACTTGAAATAAGTTATTTCGTCAATAGTCCTGTGTCTGTTTTGCTTACCGGCTTAGAGACACGGGTTTTCTTTTTTCATCTACAAATTGAATAGTCCGTGAAAGTCTGAACATCAGTACATCCATTGTTGCTTAACAGTATTGCCACTACCTTTGCTCCGTCGGAGCTTCCTAACATCCTGTCGAGATGACAGCGTGGAACGAATGAGAGCGTGCCAATCATCTTAAGTTTGATTGCTACATAGCGACAATTAGCTAAAAGGATGAAAGGGCTTAATTAACCCTGTTTAATACACGGCTGCGTAAATGCTCGTGAATCTTAAACTTGGACAAATTGTCCACTTGTTACGAAACACTTGTATGCAAAGCTTGTAAATCGCTGTATTGCGTTAGCCTCGCTGACCGTAGGAAAGGTGTTCATATTTCAACATCTACAATTGCAGATTAAGAATGATTTTCTGTTTCCCACACCGTAAAGGTGTGGCAAACAAATCAATATAAAAATCATTTGCAAATCAATAAAAAAAGGCAAATTGGGAAAGCAAACGATATTTATACATATTTTTTGCAATTGAGTAATTTAATCAACACGCAAATACCGTTTAAATCACTCTTTTGCTGTTTGGCTGGGCCGGCGGGATTCGAACCCACGGATGACGGAGTCAAAGTCCGTTGCCTTACCGCTTGGCGACGGCCCACCATTTAACCCAACTCGAGGTTTTAGAAAGAAAGCCGCACAAAATATTTAATAATATGTGCGGCTTTTGGTGACCCATCGGAGATTCGAACTCCGGACACCTTGATTAAAAGTCAAGTGCTCTGCCAACTGAGCTAATGAGTCATATGGGGTGGAATGACGGATTCGAACCGTCGGTCTCCAGTGCCACAAACTGGCGCGTTAACCAACTACGCTAATCCCACCATATGGCGCGCCAAAAGGGACTCGAACCCCTGACCTACTGCTTAGAAGGCAGTTGCTCTATCCAGCTGAGCTATTGGCGCATCTCTGAACTACAATCTATTTGAATAAGTCAGCCTTTATATTATAGCATAGTATATTGATTTGTCAATAGTTTTTTACAAAGTATTTTTAAATATTTGGTTTTTTTATATTTTATCCCAAATTAATCCTTCCGTATTTTGCGGCAAGTGCAAAATTACGATACTCAACTTCACTTGATACGTCACGTATCACTTTAACGAACTTAGGAAGAGTAAATTCTTCACTTTCGGACAACAACTCAATTTCAAGTGTGGCACGATCGTTAAAAAACGGATAAACGTCAAGCTCAAAATAATGTCCGTCAGACACTATACAATATCTGTCCTTTGAAATTATACCGTTTATATGATTTACATCAGAAAGATAATTGTTATATTCACTTTCTGATATATAGTTTTCAATTTCAATTCTTTTCAAATCCGAAATTTTTACTTTAACAGTCTTAATAAAAAGCGAATTTTCTCCGCTGCCTCTTTTGCGTATCCTAAACCGTCCTTCACCGGGTGTATTTAAATACGCTTGAGTTATAGGAACTTTACGACAAATATCAAGATCCGTTAATAAAGAAACATCAGGATATTCAATCAAAAATTTGCGTTCGATTTCAACAGGCTTCGGTATTCCGAGTGCGGCATTTATCTCACGCAGCAGGCGATCAAAAGAATTCAAAATGTTAATTACGCGCAGATGTTCCGTACCTGTCCATAATGAAAGTAAAGATATATCACTGTTACTGCAAGTGTCAGAAGATGTAAGATAAAACACTGCATCATATGAGTTTCGTATTTTATCTTCACTTTCACCGCTCACAGCCAATATTTTCTCAAAGTCAGAATCACTTAATTTACATTTTATATCAAGCAATCCGCCGCAAACTACCAAAACAGATTTATCCGAATCGGAATTTTTAAGAAGTCTTAAATTCCTCTCCTCATCTTTTATCTGCTGCAAGAACCTGTTATTTATGTCCTTGCTGTCATTTGGCAATATACAGTCAAGCGACACAGCATTTATACCTATCGAACGGAGTGAAACGCAAACAGCTTTTGCAGCGCATTGAATGTTGTCTGCCGAACCGGTCAGTAAAATCTTCTTCACTTCAGACATAACGCACCTCAAAAGTTGTATCATCATTCAAAACAATATGTATTATATAACCAATTTCTTTGCGTATTGTTCTTTATAGGAATAATATCATTATTTTTTTATTTAACTGATTTAATTTCAAATAATATGCAAGCAGCGTTGACAAAACCTGCAATTTAGTGCTAAAATACTCTATATACAATAAGTTTTTTAAAACCTTGAAAGGAAGTATATAATTATGGCAAAGCAAAACATTGACTGGTCAAATATCGGTTTCGGATATATGAAAACCGGTGAAAGATTTGTCGCAAACTATAAGGACGGAAAATGGGACGATGGTGTAATGACCACCAACGCAACCATCAATATCAACGAATGTGCAGGTGTTTTGCAATATGCTCAAACATGTTTTGAGGGTATGAAAGCATACACCACGGCTGATGGAAAAATTGTAGTGTTCAGACCCGACCTTAATGCTCAGCGCATGGAAGACAGTTGCAAACGTCTTGAGATGCCGGTTTTTCCAAAAGAAAAGTTTGTTGAGGCAGTCTGCAAAGTAGTAAAGGCTAATTCTGATTTTGTTCCTCCCTACGGAACGGGAGCAACTTTATATATTCGTCCGTATATGTTTGGTTCATCAGCTGTTATCGGTGTTAAACCAGCCGAAGAATATCAGTTCAGAGTTTTCACTACTCCTGTTGGGCCTTATTTTAAGGGCGGCGCAAAGCCGATCACAATAAAGGTTTCAGATTTTGACCGTGCCGCTCCGCACGGAACAGGTGATATCAAAGCTGGTCTTAACTACGCAATGAGCCTTCACGCAATTGTTACTGCCCATAAAGAGGGTTTTGACGAGAATATGTATCTTGATGCCGCTACCCGTACAAAGGTTGAGGAAACAGGCGGAGCAAACTTCTTATTTGTAACTAAGGACAATAAAGTTGTTACTCCCAAGTCAACCAGTATTCTTCCATCAATCACAAGACGTTCTCTTATGTATGTTGCCGAACATTATCTCGGTCTTGAGGTTGAACAAAGAGAAGTTTACTTTGATGAGGTTAAAGAATTTGCAGAGTGCGGTCTTTGCGGTACGGCAGCAGTAATTTCACCGGTAGGCAAAATCAACGACCACGGTAAAGAAATTTGCTTCCCGAGCGGCATGGAAGAAATGGGACCCGTTACAAAGAAATTGTATGAAACTCTCACAGGAATCCAGATGGGCAAGATTGAAGCACCCGAAGGATGGATTAAAGAAATCAAATAATTGTTTCATTACTTAAACACAATGATATTTACAGGCGGTTGTCTAATGCCAACGCCACATAAGGATGTTTTAATGTAATAGCCACGGTGCAACTTTAGAATAAGTTGCACCGATTTTTTATGCTATGCTATAAATCTAAACTCCTGAGGATTTCGCTGTACCTCTTCCAATATGGCAAGAAGTTCCTGCTCGGTCGGTATATCAACCATTCCGACAGCGGTAAAATATACATCCACCTTGACATAACAGTGACCGCTTGATTTATCGTTATTGTGAACTTCAATTCGTTCAATCAGTGTATTCACAAGCGTTGGCGTAAGTTCCTTAATCTCCGTAATTTCACGGAGAGTGCGGAGCAGTAGCCTGAGGTCGGTAACTTTTTGATTTGCATCATTTAATGACGTTTTTCCTTTCTCTATTTCTGTTTGCAATTGTTTTTGCTCACGCTCATAGTTTTGAAGCAATTTGGAAAAGCGTTCGTTCGAAAGAATTCCGGCGGCATTTTGCTCAAATACTTTCTCAATCAGTCTGTCGATTTCAGCTATTCTTTTTTCTCCACGCTCAACGTATAATCTGAGCTTTTTATTCTCCGATTGCCGCACAAGATTTATTTTCTTGGCAAGCATATACAAGAATGCTGATTCATAGCACTTGACAAAATCCGCAAGCTCTGAGATAGCTTCTTTAACAATTGCTTCAAGCACAACA
>CAVBYX010000023.1:0-46572 GCA_963599905.1 Acutalibacteraceae bacterium | reverse complement strand
TATAAATATTGTCGGAGGGCTTCGTGTAGATGAGCCGGCAATAGATTTATCAATTGCTATGGCATTAATCAGTAGTTTAAAAGATACACCGATAAATGAAAAAGCGGTTGTTTTTGGTGAAATCGGTCTCGCAGGAGAAATAAGAGCGGTTTCGCAAGCTCAAATGCGAATAAACGAGGCGGTAAGACTCGGTTTTAATAAAATTGTGCTTCCGTATCATAATCTTAAAGGTGTGTATTGCTCTGATGCCGAGCTCATCGGTGTAAAAAATATTCGCCGAGCGTTTGAGGCTGTAAGTCAATGAGCAGAATCGTAATGTCCGATAAATATCCGCAGTTTTGTAATGAAATTGCAAAAATGGGACACAATGTTGTTTTTTCGGATACAATAAAAATTTTTCATGTACCCGAGCAAAAACATCCTGATATGCAACTATTAGCAATCCGAGATAATTTATTTATGCTTAATGAGTGTACTGGGTTAAAAGAAAAACTAAATTCACTCGGCAAAAAAATAATTCGCTGTGATAAAACAGCAGAAAAGTGCTACCCAGAAAATATATTGCTGAATTGCTTATATTTAAACAACACATTGTACGGAAAAATTAATAAGATCGATAAGACAGTTATTGATTACTGCATTAAAAATCAAATCAGGACAGTTAATGTAAACCAAGGATATACAAGATGTTCAACGCTAGTAATAAACCAAAAGGCAGTTATAACCGCAGACAAATCAATCGAAAAAGCTTTAAAAAAAGATGGGGTAGAGGTTCTTTTGGTTTTCCCGGGAAATATTATTCTTGACGGTTTTGATTATGGCTTTATTGGCGGTGCGGGAGCTCAAATTGATGATACAACAATATTTTTCGGAAATATCGAAAAACATTCTGAATATCATAAAATTAAAAACTTCTGTTTAAAAAATAATTCAGATATAAAAATATTATGTCCGAATATGCCTTTGACTGATATCGGGGGAATAGTAAAGATTTAAAAAATTAGTAATCACTGTCATTTTTACTTACATTGGCAAGAGGATTATTGTCAGCGGCACTTTTTAATTGAGTAGAACTCAGGTGAGTATATATTTCAGTAGTGCCAAGATTCTCATGACCCAAAACTTCCTTTAGAACACGAACGTCTACATCTCCGTATTGATACATAAGAGTAGCAGCAGTGTGTCTTAATTTGTGACAAGAATATCCTTGTGCGTCAAGTCCGATTTTCGCAAGATATTTATATACCATTGCCTGAATGGTTTTAACCGACATTCTGTTATGATTACGGCTTATAAACAGCGCTTTCTTGTCTTTTACACCATCAACAGGACGAACTTTCATATAATCATTAAGTGCATTTACACAGGCCTTATTAAGATAAATTACACGTTCTTTGTTGCCTTTACCGACTACTCTGACAGTATTATCAGTGCGTATATCAGTATAATTAAGACCTGCCATTTCAGAAACACGCAGACCGCAGTTTAAAAACAGTGTAAGAATTGCATAATCGCGTTCTTTATAATCACCCTCAACAGAGTTTAACAGTTCCATACTTTGTTCCAAAGTAAGATATTTTGGAAGTTTTTTGTGCTTTTTAGGCATCTCAAGGTCTTCAAGTGGGTTTTTGTCAAGATATTTTCGATTTGAAGACAAAAATTTAAAATATCCTTTTAAACTTGAACATTTTCTTGCTCTTGCGGCAACTTTGTTGTTTCGGTCACGCACAAGGTAGTTCATATATTCATATGCATCATTAAGAGTTACAGTCTTTAAAATATCAAGATTAACATCGTCAATCTTAATCTTATCAAATTCAACATCCGAAGGTACAAGTCCTCGGTGAATTTTTAAATATCTGAAAAAAGTTCTCAAATCTATGAAATACTCATTTACGGTTTTTGACGAACGTGCGCGAACGGTTTCCTGATAAAATAAATATTCTTTTAAAATTTGTGGGGCTTCATTACGAAAATCAGCAGCCATTATATTTCATCTCCTAAGTTTACAGAGAAAAGGGAATTAATATGATTTTATATCAGTATTATATCATAATTATATCATATTCTAAATAGCGATAATTCTTAAACAGAATATTATACAAAATTGATATTTTGTATAATTCGGGGAGGTAAACCACCCCGAACTACAAGGGGCGAAGCCCTACAAAATATGTTTTTTGTGCCGTGTGCCCATTGATATAATTTAAGGCGGCAACGGTTGCTCCGCCTTTTGCTGAGGTTTGGGCGCACTAACTCCGCTTTTACACCTGCCTTTCATACTCTGTCTGTTTATTGGTAACAATAGCTTACACCATAAAGCACGGACTGTCAAGACCGTTTCAAAAGAGGACAAAACACACATTGCGTGTTTGTCCTCTTTTTCCGCTACCGTCCTATTTGTGAGAAGTAATAGCTATGCCCCAGCGACTAACCAAATTTGCCCCTTTGGTCTTTTCATTATGCCAGCCGTCTAACCGTCTACCCGTCAAGGGCTACGGGAAAAAACTGCGTTTTTCCCTTGCGCCGTTCCGTCGGGGCTTTGCCCCCCTTGACTGCCTATGGTTTTAATGCCGTGTACTTAACCGCCATACTCGTATCAAACCACCCTACAAAGAAAGTGCCCAAAGGGGCAAATTTTTTGTAAAGGTGGTTTTTTTCTTGTTCGTTTTTTCTTCTCGTTCGGCTTCGGTTGTGCCGTGTGCTCGTTGTTCTTCTTGTCGGGTGGTGGGCTGTCCTCGTTCGGTTTTTGCTGTTGCTTCCTGTCCGCTTGTCGGTGCGCCTGTTGTGGCTGTTCCTCGGCGTGTTGTTTCTCGCCCTGTTCCCCTGTCGGTTGGTGCTCCTCGTTTTTCGGGTGCACCCGTCCTTGTCGGTCGTGTGGCTTTCCCCCCTGCTTCGGCTCGTTGTCGTGGGTGCGGCGGCTCTGCGTGGTGTCCGTGCCCGTTCGGCTTTTCTGCCCTGCGTTGTCGCTGTTCGTTCGTCCTGCGGTTTCCTGCTCGGTTTCCTGCTTCGGCTGTTGCCTTTGCCCGTTCCGTTCTCGGCTGAACGGGCAAAAAAGAAAGGAGAGATATTTATGTATTTTTACGAATTCGGCGAAGCTACAGACCTTGAAAAAAGGCTGTACAATGCTAAAGATATTCAAAGTATGAACCGCAAAGCGGTTCACACTTATAATATACCGCAACAGCAATTAACGGTTGTAAATGCTCTTTGTGATTATATATCGGCAAGGACAATTATATTAAAAATACAGCGTATAGAATTGCCGTATTTTGATAAAGAGCAAAAGGAGCAATACAAGCAAAACAAACAGCAGTTAAACACCATATGGCAATATTACCGTAACAATTTCAGCACAGATTATTTTTACTGCCGCCTAATGCAAAACCGCATATACAGAGATTTTATAAAAAGGAGTGAAAGCAATGATTAACTACGCAAAAGAAAACGCAATCAAAAAGCAACGCAAAAGCAATAATTATTTTATCGGGGTAATGTTCTACCCCGACTATTGCAACATAGTCGGCAAGCCGATAAAGCCCAACATATCAGCTAAGGAGTATCAGGAATATGTATACTTTGCAAAAGGTCATTGTTTTGAGCCTGTCGGCAAAGAATACATCAGCCTGACGAAATACCCCGAATAACAAAAAAATAGGCTGTATGAGAAGAAATACAGCCTATTTTATTCGATTTTGTTCAAAATAAGTCTTAATTTTTGAAAAAACGCCCTCAATTATATAATCGGCAAACTCCCACAAATCGCCGTCAAAGTCATTATGCCCCTGCTTTGTCAGCATATCCGCAAAGCAGTAAATCATTGTAGTGTCGGCTCTATCGTGTTGCAAATCCTTTTGAACGGCAGGCAAACCCTTTTCGTGATATTCTTCAACTGCATATGTTTTTCGTGCGCTGTGGCAAGCAACATTTTCATTCAGTTTGAGAGCCTTTGAAGCCTTTTTAACGTCTTTCCACACGGTTTGTCGTGTGCGTGGCTTGTCACCGAAACGCCCCTCAAATACCCACATTTTGCCGCTAATCTGCTTCAAGCGTTTTGCAAGGTCAGCCGAAATTACTTTCTTTCCTGCCTTGCCTGTTTTCTGCGCTACAAATTTAATTGTGCGCCCGTTTAATTCAGACCGCTTTATTTTCAGCACATCACCAATGCGCAAGCCCGTTTCAAGACTTGTTCGGAGTGCCAAAGCGTTTTCATACTGCATAAGCTGGTATATTTTGCCGTATACAGAGGGCTTTATATAATCCGTCCTCATATTTCAATTATACCACATTTTTTTCAATCTGAGTAGACAAAGCGTGTAAAGCGTGTAGCCGTGTGTTTACAATCCTAAAAAAGTAAATTCGGAGTAACACAAAAAATGTGTGAGCAGTATTCAAGCCGCCCACACATCAATTAATTCTCGGCGTATCAGGCAAATCATAATAGCGGAATACAACATCATAGCTATTATGAAAAATGCCGTCAGGGGCATTTTTGACAATAAGAGGTTGCAAGGCTGATTTATACTCAGCCTGCAACATCATACAAGCCCCAACCGCCAATTTATAAAGGGTATCAAAGGGCAAGTTGCCCGATACCGTAAAATTAATATCACGAGTTTGAATTATCATATTGTTGCACCTTGTATTTAATGCCGCATACATCAAAAGCATAAGCTTCTTCGGTCTGCGAAAAATCAGTGTTTGAGTATTGATACCGTGGACTAATCAGCTTGCCGCCGCTGTAATAGTACCGTCCGCCGATTTTTTCAAAATCCTTAGTGAGATATTTTACAAGATAATGCGAAGTTTTAACGTGCAAATCATCATCAATGATTTTAATAGCAGTGCTAAAACCGTAATCCCAGTCGAACACATTCCAAACGGTTTGCCATTCCTGCCACGGTATTTTATATTTTGCGGCTGTTTCTCGCTTAATCGGCTTTTTGTGCTTTGGTACTTTAACAGTGCCGCTATCAACAAAAAACAGCTTGTCATTTGTCATAAAATGGAAGTGCAGACCGCCTTTTTTGTGGCGTTCAACAACGCCGCAATATTTCAAGCCGTTGCGCCTAACTCTGTTATCCAACCATTGATTGACCTTTTTTATAACAGCCGTATAATCCTTGCTGTTAATCAAATCGGGATTGAAAGTCAGCGTTACAAAATAATTCAAATCAAGGTTACAGCGGATATAATCAAACAGCTTTGCTTTTGCCCTGCGTACAGCACGCTGTTTGTTTTCTCGGTCTTGCAAATCCTTGTCTGGTGTATACCGTTCATCACAATTAAAAATCGGTATCTGCTCCGACTGCTTACAAGCCGTTGCATTATCGGGATTGAATACATAATTGTTGCATACCATTTTATCAACGGCATACCATTCTTCGCAATCCGCATTGCACGGATATAGCTTAATGCGTGTATTATATTTGCACTCATCAGCGGACACGGCTAATGTCTTGCCGTGACGAATAATAGGAATTTTTTCCATAGCTTGACGGAATAATGTCCTATATATCAAGTAGTACCGAAACGCTCATAAAGCAAAAAACGACAATAAAAGCGACACGCCCACACACGCAAGAAAAAAAAAAGAAGTCATTCTATGAAAAATGAGAAAGAAGAATTTTTTGTCATTATGGTATGGGATTTGTAAAAAAAACTTGACTTATGCTGACGTGTACGCTATAATAAATTTGGTTGCGAAGAACTGTATTTCTTCTTAAAGCCCGTTGATAACCGTTATAGGCAGTCAACGGGCTTTTTCTTTATGTTCATTAGGAGTTAACCCCCCAAACATCCGGAAGCCAAGAGGGAAAAGAAAACGTAAACAAATCCCCTCCGCCCCCGAACTTCGGGGGAACAGTGGCTCGACCTGTATTTCTTGATATATGCAGAGAACGACATCAACGAGAAAGGTTTATGCACCGCTCGCCGCCCGACAGACCAACAAAAAAAGCTGTGTGTTTGATGATTATAATTTTTTGTTGCCCTTGTCGGACTGGCTCGCTGTTACACTGCCCCAAGATAACCGAAGCGGTAACGCCTTACCGTTGCTGTTCTCTCAGACCGTGCGCCCTAATTAGTAGTGCTTTGCAACCTCACGACACAAAAAACACAAATTTTGTATAATTCGGGGGATTGTAGTTTTTTCTCGTGCCCCGAATTACTCGCTTAGGCTACTGCGAAGTTAAGGAGATTTCTTGTAGCCGTCGCTTACAAAATATTTTGTGTTTTATGCCGTTGGCTTCCGTGGATAAGGTCAAGCTTCACTATTTAGCACTCTTTGAATTTCAATATACAAAGCCTACTACTTAGTCAAAATTAAATATAAAATAAATTTGCAGCAATCGAAATATTCGACTGCTGCAAATATTTTATACAGATTATTTATCGGATATAAATTGAATTAGCAAACACCCTGCTGAATCATTGAATCAGCAACCTTTTCAAAGCCGGCAATATTCGCACCAACTACATAGTCACCTTCATGACCGTACTTCTTAGCAGCTGCCGAAATATTCTTGTAAATATTAACCATAATATCCTTAAGTTTTGCATCTACCTCTTCAAATGTCCATGAAAGACGCTGTGAGTTCTGGCTCATTTCAAGAGCTGAAGTAGCTACACCGCCGGCATTGGCAGCCTTGCCCGGAGCAAACAAAAGTCCTGCGCTCTGAATAAGCTTTGTAGCTTCAAGAGTAGTAGGCATATTTGCACCCTCGGCAACAGCATAGCAACCGTTAGCAATAAGTCTCTTTGCATCTTCTTCGTTAAGCTCATTCTGAGTAGCACACGGTAACGCAACGTCACACTTAACCGACCAATCGAATTTGCCCTCGTGATATTCTGAATTCGGACGATACTTCTTATATTCGGTAAGGCGCTGTCTGTTAATTTCCTTAATCTCTTTGATAGCGTCAAGGTCAATACCCTCTGCATCATAAATCCAACCGTTTGAATCCGACATTGTAACTACCTTAGCTCCAAGCTGAGTTGCCTTTTCAGTTGCATAAATAGCAACATTGCCTGCACCGGATACACATACTGTCGTGCCGTTGATGTCTTTGCCGTTATCTTTGAGCATTGCCTCTGTAAGATAAAGAAGACCATAACCTGTAGCTTCAGTTCTTGCAAGAGAACCGCCCCAATTAAGACCCTTACCTGTAAGAACACCTTCATAAAGATTCTTAATTCTTTTATACTGACCAAACATATAACCGATTTCGCGAGCACCCGTACCGATATCACCTGCCGGAACATCCGTGTCTGCACCGATGTGTCTGCACAATTCTGTCATAAAGCTTTGGCAGAACTTCATAACTTCGTTATCACTCTTACCCTTAGGGTCAAAGTCGGAACCGCCTTTACCGCCGCCGATAGGAAGACCTGTAAGTGAGTTCTTGAAAATCTGTTCAAACCCAAGGAACTTAATTACGCCGAGATTTACCGACGGATGAAGTCTCAAACCGCCCTTATACGGTCCGATTGCACTGTTAAACTGAACACGAAATCCTCGATTGACCTGAACCTTGCCGTTATCGTCAACCCAAGGAACTCTAAACATAATTACTCTTTCGGGCTCTGTGATTCTCTCGAGAATGCCTGCTTCTTCATATTTTGGATTCTGTTCAAAAACAGGCTCCAAAGAAGTAAGAACTTCGGTTGCTGCCTGAATAAACTCAGGCTCATTCGGATTTTTTGCTTTCAGCTTTTCGAGCTGCTCGTTTACATATGACATTTTAAGTCCTCCCTTTAAAAATTCACATAAATCGTGAAAATCAATTATGCAAGTTTAACATATTGAAATTTCACCGACTCTTATATAATACAACATTGTTATTAATTTTGCAATACTATTTAGAATAAAATTGCAGATTTTTTGAGAAATATACCTTAAAAAATTAATTTGATTTTAAAGAAATACAATTTTTTAATTGCAAATCTCAAATTACTATTCAAATTTGGATATCTGTGTCTACTCAAATCAACACTTCAACACCAAAATACAGTTTTAACATCCAAAAAGAGTTTTGTATAATTCAAGTTACATTAATCAACATAGATTGCACATTTGATTTTATTTTAGTTGCAAACAGACATATTAACATGTTATAATGATGTTAATAATACTATTTGTAATATAACGGAGTTGATTTTATGGACTTTTGTAAAAGATTAAAGGAGCTTAGAATAAAAAACGGATATACACAACAACAGATTGCCTACATCCTACACACTCGCCAAGAGCAATACAGTAAATACGAAAGCGGCAAACGGGAACTTCCGATACGTCACTTAATTACACTTTGTTGCCTTTACAGAGTTTCAAGTGATTATATTCTCGGAATAGAAAATTTTGTAAAATGAATCCCCTATTCCCTATTGTGCACACTAATCTAACAGTATTTTTCTGGACGCAAAAAAGCTGTCGAGCGTTAAACCCGACAGCCTAAAATAATGTCCTGTAAAATTTTATTCTTAGTTATTGATTTTCAAATTCTTAGCATTTATACTTTCAATAAATAAAGTAACTCCTCCGATTATCATATATATTGCAACAATTATACCGGCTGCTGCAACTGAGGTTATCGGCATTGATAAAAATAGGATTGCGGAAATTATATTCAGAATTCCGTTTATTATTACCCATGCAAAGTTTTCAACTCCGAAATAATTGAGCCTGCGTACAAGAACAATTTGTTCAATTCCAAGCAACAATAAATTGGCTGCAAATAAAAAACTGAAATATGAAATTAATATCTCAGGCGGTGCGGTTATCAGGCATATACCTATAACTATATTCAGTATTCCGCACACAAGTCCTCCGCCTGTTCTAATAAACATCGGCGTGTTAAAGTATTCTATGATTTCAAATATACCAAACGCTAAAATCAGTACAGCGGCAATTACTTCTACTGCATACACCGCCTTAATAGGAAAAATGCAACAAAGAATGCCAACGCCTATCATTAAAATACTTACTATAATACCAACAATTCTTATACTTTTTAGTTTTCTGTTCCATTTGTCTTTAAACTCTTCAATAACATAAGTGTTTTTATCAACTTGATATTTGTTTTTCATATTTACCTCCTAAATATAATGTTTGGATTTGATTAATCGTGCAAAAACCAATTATTGAATATCCCTTATAATATTTTTTGCTTTTTCAAGTAACGCCTCCCTTGTGTTTACAACCTTTTCATCTATCACCAAGCCTAATAACAATTTTAGAATATTTCCAATCGTTTTTCCTTCAGCTACTCCTATATTTATTAAATCATTTCCGTTCACTGCAAGTTGTTTTAGAGTGAAACATGATTCTTCCGAAATTATCTCATTAAATTTATTTTCCGCAAGGTCAATTGCTTCAAGTTTTTCTTTTTGCAGATATCCGGATTGAGCTAAAATATCAGCACGTTGTACTTTAAAAAGCATTTTAGTGTTTTGCACGCCTATTTTATTCATAACACGTTTAATTTGCTTTTTAGTACCGTTAAATCGTACATCGTGAAAAATAATAAGAGTCAGACACGTTTCAATAAAATAATTTGGATATTTCAATCTACGAAGAATATCATTTGCATAAATTGCACTGTATTTGGGATGTCCTTTAAAATGGCAAGTACCGTCAGCATCTCGTTTGCAGGCGTCGGGTTTTCCCAAATCGTGAAAAAGCATAGTAATTCTTAAAAGCGGTTTTGCTTCTATCAAGCTTACCGCATGCGTTGTATGGTGCCATACATCTCGGTTATGGTGCTTGGTATGCTGCTCATAATCAAATGTTTGGACTATTTCAGGCATAAAAACCGCAAAAACATCACGATAATCATTTAAAATTTTCTCTGCTCCGTCACCACAAACAAGCCGGTTTACTTCACCGGCTATTCTTTCTGCCGATATATTATTTAAAAGAATACGATTATCCAATGCGGCATCAGAAGTTGAAAAATCCATCTTAAAACCATAAACAGAGGCAAAACGCAATGCACGAATAATCCTCAAAGCATCTTCCCTAAACCTTTTTTTAGGGTCTCCGACACATCTGATTATTCCGAGTTTTAAATCTTCGCAACCGTGATACGGGTCAACAATACCTTTTTCATCGTTATATGCAATGGCATTAATCGTAAAATCACGCCTTGCAAGATCGTCGGCTATATTGACAGTAAAATTAACATTCTTCGGATGACGATTATCAGAATATTCTCCGTCAATTCTGTAAGTGGTTATTTCAAAAATCTCCCTGTCGATTTCAACCGATACAGTTCCGTGTTTTATGCCTGTATCAATCGTATGATATTCGGACAAGCATTTTTTTATTTCGTCGGGTTTTGCATTTGTGCATATATCCCAGTCGTGAGGAGTTTTTCCAAGAATCGAATCTCTGACGCAACCACCGACTATAAAGGCTTCAAAACCGTTTCTTTTTAATTTAATCAATAATTCATTAACTTTTTCGGGTGTTAAAATTTTCATATTACCGCCTTATTGATTTTTATTTTTTCTTATAACATTTTCGGCAATATTATATAGAATATTAAACACCAATCCGGTTATAACAGTTAAGATTATAAATATTATTAATGCCGGTATTCCGAGCAAACAAAGTGAAAACAAACTACTGCAAAAGATACTAAGCACAGTTATTCCGCTGACACTGATAATAATCATACTTACTCTTAAAATATTAAACGGAATCGAAAGTCTGATTATTAACAACAAACACGAAATCGCTGTCATAAAAACACATATGGTAGATATCTCATCATGCGTAAGTCCAAAATATGAACTTGTGGTATTGACCAATATAATGTTCATAACCACGCAAAATGCCGCAGGAATCGCACGAGAAAAAATATTATAAATAAAGCTTCCGCATATTCTGTCTTTGTTTGGTTGCAGAGCTAAAACAAACGACGGAAATCCGATTGTAAATGCACCGATAAGAGTAAGATGAATGGGTTCAAACGGATACGGAGCATTAAAAAATATAAAGAAAATTGAAATAATAACCGAATAAATTGTTTTTACTATAAACAGGGATGAACTTCTTTCAACATTATTTATTGTTCTTCTTCCCTCTGCAACAACTTCAGGCATAGATGCAAAATCGTTATTAACAAGTACAAGCTGTGAAATATTTCTTGCCGCCTCGCTTCCCGATGACATTGCAACAGAGCAATCTGCCTCCTTTAGTGCAAGAACGTCATTTACTCCGTCTCCCATCATAGCAACATTGTGACCGTGATCTTTTAGTGCAAGAACAAGTTTCTTCTTCTGTGCGGGTGTAACTCTGCCAAACACACTGCAACGTTCGGCAGCTTCATATAACTCGTCATCAGTAGTCACGGTTGACATATCAACAGCATTTTCAGCACCTTTAATGCCGGTTTCAATTGCAATATTCTGCACAGTCTTTACACTGTCGCCTGAAATAACCTTAAGAGCAACACCTTGTTCTTTAAAATAATTGACAGTATCTTTAACATTATCTCTCAACACGTCTTTTATAAGAATAAGAGCCATCGGCTTTAAATCATCAGGCAAATGCTCGCCGTCAATAACAGAATTTGAAACAGCCAGTGCAAGAATTCTGACAGTGTCATTTATGTTATTGATTTCAGAAAAAACATCAACAAATTTATTTTTGTCTTTAAACACAAATTCGGCAGCACCTATAATATATGTTTTTCCGTTTTTATAATGACCGCCCGACCATTTTGTTTCGGAAGAGAACGGCGTAAAGGTTCTGCAAGGAACGGGAATAGTTTCTTTAACGTAGTCCTTGATTGCATATAATGTTGCATTGATCTCCTCGGAGGCATCAACAACAGAAGAGAGTGCGACCTTAATCTCATCTTCGGAATAGTTAAATTTAATAACGTTTTCAACTGTCATACGATCTGCCGTTAATGTTCCGGTTTTATCAACGCACAACACGTCAACCCGAGCAAGCGATTCAATGCAATACATTTCATTTACAAGTACTTTCTTTTTAGATAATCGAATAACCGAAACAGCCAAAACAGAGCTTGTGAGCAAGAGCATTCCGCCCGGAATCATTCCGACAATCGATGCAACTGTACTTTCAACGGTTTGCTTAACGTTACCGTCTAAAATTCCAAATTGTCTGATAAATAATATTATTCCAATCGGAACAATTATAATAGTACAAATTTTTACAATTAATTTAAAGGATTTTAAAATTTGAGAATTAACTTTTTTTATGTATTTGGCTTCGTTATTAATTTTTGCGGCATAACATTCCGAACCCACGCAATTGATTTTCGCATAACATTTTCCCGCCGCAATAAAACTTCCTGATAAGAGATTATCACCGTTTTTCTTTTCTATTAGATTGGATTCACCGGTAAGCAAGCTCTCATTAACCTTGCAATTGCCGGAACACACGATACAATCAGCAGGGATCTGATCACCGCGAGAAAGGATTATAATATCGTCCAGAACAATTTCTTCTTTAAAAATCTCGATAATTTTTCCGTCTCTAACTACTTTTGTTTTGCTTTCGGATAGTATTGTGAGTTTGTCAACACTTCTCTTTGAACGTACTTCCTGAAAAATACCGATAGCGGTATTGCAAATTACAATGCCGATAAACAGCATATTCTTATAGGAACCGACAATTAATAATGATATAAACAAAGCAATGTTAACAGCATTAAACAGTGTACAGATATTATCATAAAAGATTCTTTTAACTGATTTTGTTTTTAGTTCCGAAGCAGCATTTGTTTTGCCTTCATTAATTCTATTATTAACTTCGGCTGAGGTAAGACCTGTTAATTTTATATCATATTCTTGCATAATTACCTCCTTGTAATAAATATAATTTTTGAAAACAGTTGGAAAAAAACACGTTAACACTGATGTTTTTAATTCAAAAAAACCAAGTTATTCTTTAAATAAATATAAACAAGATTTACTTATATTATAAATGCAAATAATAATAAAGGCAACGGAAAGTAGGTGTTTTTTTGAAAAAAATAAAAATTATAATATCAGTTGCCCTGTTTATCACTTCTGTATTTTGTTGCTCGACAGCATCATTTACGGCATTTGCAGCACAAACAGACGAAAAATATGTTATTTTAGGCGGTGAAACCTTTGGAGTTAAATTTTACAATGACGGAGTAATAATTGTTAGGCTTGAAGATTTTTACGACGGCGAAAAATATGTTTGTCCGGCTAAATCGTCAGGTCTCGCTGTGAACGATATAATAAAGAAAGCAAACGGAAATGATATTAATTCAAACGAAGACTTGCAAAAAGCAACTTATGAATCTAACGGAGAACCTATTTTGATTGAGTTAGAGAGAAACGGTGAAATTTTTGAAAAAAAAATTACTCCCGTTCATAATACAGCAGGAGCATATTTGCTCGGTGCATGGGTACGAGACAGCTGTGCGGGTATCGGAACAATAACTTATTATGATACGGATAATAATTATTTTGCCGCTCTCGGGCACGGAATATGCGATAATGATACAAATGCATTATTGCCGCTTGGGTTCGGAGAAGTTGTTCACGCAAATATAAGCTCTGTCACAAAAAGCATCACAGGCAAAGCAGGAAGTCTTAACGGATATTTTACAACCAATAAAATCGGTATCCTGACAAAGAACAGCGGTGTGGGAGTTTTTGGCACTATAAACAATAATATTACAAATAAGGAAAAAATTGAAATTGCGAATTTTGACGAAATTAAAGTCGGAAAAGCAAGTATGTATACCACTGTGAATTGTGATGAAATCGGATGTTATGACATTGAAATAACAAAAATTCGTACGCGTGATACAGAATCTAATGAAAGCTTTGTAATTAAGATTACAAGTGATGAATTGCTTGAAGAATGCGGTGGTATCGTACAAGGAATGAGCGGGAGTCCTATAGTTCAAGACGGTAAACTTATCGGTGCCGTAACGCATGTGTTCCTTAATAAAACTAATGAAGGCTACGGAGTAGCCATACAAAATATGGTAGAGCACTCAGTCGAATAACACGATATATTGACATTTTTTGTTTGTCGAAAAAACTCGACAAAAATATTTTAAAAAAATGTATGGAAAGTATTGCCAAGTTTTCCAATTTATGGTAATATAAGTTTGCAATCAAAACTTGATGGGAGATTATGACAATGACCAATAATATTAAACTTATCATCACCGAGAATGCATCCGAATTTTCAAAGGAAAGCATGAAAATATTACAGGATTTTAATATTTCATCTTCCTTCTGTGCAAAGGACGGCGAAGAACTTTGCACACGCATTCGTCAGGAAGAACCCGATGTGATTTTAATGGATTCTTTTATGACAAGACTCGATGCAATCGGTGTTATGAGGAACATTAAAAGACAAAATTCCAAGGTACCGGTATTTATTGTATTCTCGTTTTTTCACAGTCCTGTGCTCGAAAGAGAAATTATGAGTGCAGGCGCAAGCTACTTTGTGCTCAAACCGTATGATATTTCCGAATTGTGTGAAAACATTACGAAAATGGTCAAAAAGAATAAAGACGGATTATTCAGTAATCCGATAAGTATTGACGCTTTCGGTATAGAGATAAAGGTAACCCGGATATTGCACGAAATCGGTGTTCCCGCTCACATTAAAGGTTATCATTATCTAAGAGATTCGATTATAATGTCAGTCGAGAAACCTGATATTATCAATGCGGTTACAAAGCAGTTGTATCCGTCAGTAGCCAAGAAATACGAAACAACTTCGTCAAGGGTAGAAAGAGCAATTCGCCATGCGATTGAAGTAGCCTGGGACAGAGGAGATATTGACATATTAAACTCCTACTTTGGCTATACAATTCACAACGATCGAGGAAAACCGACAAACAGCGAATTTATCGCAATGATTTCTGACAGGTTAAGACTTCAAATCAAAAATGCAAGTTAAAAAACAGCCTCATATTTATTATAACAATTAAGATTAAGTGAACAGCGGCAAGGAGAAGAGATTTTCCTTGCCGCCGTTTTAATTTGCATAATTTCGGTTTGCAAATGACAATTGTTAAACCAATAATATTTTGAAATAAATCAGTAATTTGTAACAGACAGATTTTATATGAATATTATGAAACTGAACATAAAAATCTATACCGTAAGGAGATATATATGGCGGCTAATTATAATAATTTCAATCAAAATCAAGCACAAAAAACTATATTGAGCGAAAAACCAACTTCTAACGGGATTTCTGAAGATGAATACTTTCAACAATTGGATGCGGACAGAATTTACGGAATAGATAATAATAATCCTCGAGAATATCAATATAATACAGTTCGCAGAGAACAAGTAAAAAAACCGAATTCCAAAACCGTTGAAGATAATATGGACTTTATCGAAACTAAGAACATAAATGAGCAATATGATGAAAGTATACAAAATCAAAGCAAAAATTTATTGCCGCAAAATCAGAATAACCACATACAGTCAATTAATAACGAATCAATCAACAGTCTCGGTGTCGGAGGGGACTTTGACAATCTTACAAATTCAGTTCAGGTAACTCCGTCAGAGCTTAACTTCCTTAACGGATTTATTAAAACTCAGATTGGCAGAAAGGTAACCGTAGATTTTTTGTTGGGAACAAATACCATAATTTCAAAAACAGGCTTCCTTGTAGGAGTCGCAACAGACTTTATCGTATTAAACGAGGAAAATACCAATGATATTACAACCTGTGATTTTAATAATATAAAATTCATTAGATTTTATTATTGAAACAGTAAAGTTAAAAGCCTTGGTTATAAATAATTCATCGAAAACTCGCAATACACAATAATTCGATAAAATCACTAAGGTTGCCACAGTGCGTAATTACACCTATGGCAACCTTTTCTCGAATAATATTTATTTTTAACCGAGCAACGTTCTGCTTGTAAAGTTGTAAGGAGAGTCAGCTCTTAAGATTTCAGTAAAAAATTATAGCTTCTACCGAAATTATGAGTCAGATATAATTATTACTTTTTACGAAATGAAAACAAACTTTTCTTTTCATAAGGAGATTTTGTAACAGACAAAATCCTATAACCGGTTTGATCAATAATTTGACTTAATTTATTATCATCAATATCATCTTCGGAAATAATCTCGGTTTGTCCCTTAGCATGACTCGACTTAACTTTTTTAACATTAAAATTTTGTCGTATTGCGTCGTTAATATGACTTTCGCACATACCACACATCATTCCGTCAATACCAATAACTGTTTTAATCATATTCTTCATTCTTTCAAAATAATCAATCGTTCTAAGTTCCAATAAATTTTCTGAGTGTATTTTCGTCAATCTCTGCAAGCAATGCACAGGTTGCATTTTCAATATTACGGAAATCAGGAAAAATCTGATTCAGCAATGCAGACAAGCACTTATAATAATCACTGTATTTAAGTGCAATTTCATTACCGTATTCTGTAAAATAAGCAACACCGTAAAAGTCCTTGTTAATAATTCCCATTTCAATGAAATTATCAAGCATATTGTGCACACTCGGCTTGCTAAGTCCAAGTGTTGCGGCGATATCAACACATCTAAGCCCTTTGCACGATTTTTCAAGCTCTTTCATTGCGAGCAAGTATCGAATATTGGAGGCAGTAAGAAGTTTTGAATTAGCCATAGGCTTACCTCCTGTTTGAATTACAGGGAGACACGAACATCGTATCTCCCTGTAATATACCAAAATTTAATGCTTGTGGCAAGAGCCGTTCATCGGGCAACAGCCGCAGTTACAGCCGCAGGAGGACTTGCCTTTTTTCTTGTTTTTAACGAGAAAAGCTATTATAAGCGCAACAACTGCCGCAAGCACAAGACTGATAATTATTGTAGCCAAATTTTCTAAAATCCAAGCAATCATATAAATGCCTCCTGTAAGTAACAATACAAATGCTGACAAAAATAAAAAATTCTTTATATTTTTACTTTCTGTGTAAGCTTTGTTGCTTCCTTATATTTCTTAAAGAACAACATATAAATCATAAATACAAGCACTGCAATTGCAAATATTAAACCGATTACGTTCAGATTACCTGTGAATATTCCGCCAAACTGATAAATCATAAAGGCAATCGCATATGCAAATACACACTGATAACCGATTGCAAACCAAGTCCATTTTGCATTGTTCATCTCACGCTTGATTGCGCCCATTGCCGCAAAGCACGGTGCACAAAGAAGGTTGAATACAAGGAATGAAAAGCCTGAGAGCATTGTAAATGACGCTGCCATTTCCGCATATACATTGCCTGACGCACCGTAAAGAATACCGAGTGTACCAACAATATTTTCCTTAGCGACAAGACCTGTAATTGTAGCAACGGCTGCCTGCCAGTTACCCCATCCCAGAGGAGCAAATATCCAAGCAATTCCGTTACCGACAGCAGCAAGAATTGAATAATTAAGCTCATCCTCGGCAAGCATACGGAATGATCCGTCAACAAATCCAAAGTAAGACGTAAACCAAACAAGAATTGTTGAAAGAAGAATTATAGTGCCGGCTTTCTTAATAAATGACCAGCCTCTCTCCCACATTGAACGAAGAACATTTGAAACCGTAGGAATGTGGTATGCCGGGAGCTCCATAACAAACGGAGCAGGATCGCCGGAGAACATCTTTGTTTTCTTAAGCATAATACCGGAAACAATGATAGCTGCCATACCGATAAAATACGCACCTGTTGCAATCCAAGGAGAACCTCCGAATATTGCGCCTGCAATCATTGCAATGAACGGTTGCTTTGCACTGCAGGGAATAAATGTTGTAGTCATGATTGTCATACGGCGGTCACGTTCATTTTCAATGGTACGAGAAGCCATAACACCGGGAACGCCGCAACCTGTGCCGATAAGCATTGGGATAAACGATTTACCCGACAGTCCGAATTTTCTGAATACACGGTCAAGTACGAATGCGATTCTTGACATATAACCGCAAGCTTCTACAATTGCAAGTAATAAGAAAAGAACAAGCATCTGAGGTACAAAGCCAAGTACGGCACCTACACCGGCGATAATACCGTCAAGTATAAGACCCTTCAGCCAATCGGCGGCATTGACTGCGTCAAGACCGTTTTCAGCCAAAGTCGGAATACCCGGAATCCAAACACCATAAGTTGAAGCATCGGGAGCACCGTAATTTTCTTTGTATTCTGTGTTCAAATATTGGCTGACCGCATTCTCAAGAGCGGCTTTATCCGTATCAGGGAAGTCTGTTACTTCAAGTGTTTCCTCATCTTCAACACTGTAAGTAACATTTGCGTCACTCGGTGTGAGTTCAACAAGTTCATTCAGACTCTGCTTAGCGGTTTCTTCGTCATAATCCTCGGATTCGGAATCAATAGCGTCCGCAATATCATCATTACCGTATTCACCGTTAAACGCCTCAATAATCTGATCGGTATCGCCGTAATCTTCAACTGCCTGTTCATACTGAGAAGTACCGATACCAAACAAATGCCAGCCGTCCCCAAACAGTCCGTCGTTTGCCCAGTCTGTGGCAGCTGTTCCGACAGTAACCATTGATATGTAATAAATAAGGAACATTACAACAGCAAATATCGGAAGACCCAACCAACGGTTAGTTACAACTTTATCAATTTTATCCGATGCTGTAAGCTTGCCTCTGTTCGCCTTTTTGTAGCAGGCTTTGATTACCGATGCAATATAAATATATCTTTCGTTTGTGATTATGCTTTCTGAGTCATCGTCCATTTCTTTCTCTGCAGCTTTAATGTCTTCTTCCACATGTGCAAGTGTGGATTTGTCTGTTTTAAGCTGCTCAAGAACCTTATCATCACGCTCAAACACTTTAATCGCATACCATCTCTGTTGCTCTTCGGGCATATTATGCACAACAGCTTCTTCAATGTGAGCAATTGCGTGCTCAACAGGGCCGGAGAACGTATGCATCGGAATTGTTTTACTGTTTTTTGCTGCGTCAATAGCCGCTTCGGCAGCTTCCATAACTCCGTTGCCTTTCAATGCCGAAATCTCAAGCACCTTACAACCAAGCTGACGGGACAACTCGGAAATATTAATCTTGTCTCCGTTCTTCTTAACGATATCCATCATATTAATTGCAACAACAACCGGTATGCCGAGTTCGGTAAGCTGCGTAGTAAGATACAGGTTACGTTCAAGGTTAGTACCGTCTATGATATTCAAAATCGCATCGGGACGTTCACCGATAAGATAGTTTCTGGCAACAACCTCTTCAAGTGTATACGGAGAAAGCGAATAAATACCGGGAAGGTCGGTAATTATAACACCGCTGTGTTTTTTTAATTTACCTTCTTTCTTCTCTACCGTAACACCAGGCCAGTTTCCGACAAACTGATTGGAACCGGTCAATGAATTGAACAATGTGGTTTTACCACAGTTAGGGTTGCCCGCAAGGGCAATGCGTAATTCCATAGTTATTTCCTTTCTTAAATAATTAGTCAAAGCTAACTGTTTGGTTGAAAAATAAGGGATTGCTCCCTAAAAATCACTGAACTTCAACCATTTCAGCGTCAGCTTTTCTCAGCGAAAGTTCATACCCTCTTACGGTAATCTCAATCGGATCGCCAAGCGGAGCCACTTTACGGATGTAAATGTCAACGCCTCGGGTAATGCCCATATCCATAATACGGCGTTTAACGGCACCCTCTCCGTGAAGCTTTACAACCTTGACGGTTTGCCCAACTTTCACTTCTTTAAGTGTTTTCATTCTATGTCCTCCTTATATTATTATCTTGTACATACCGCACAAAACAATATAAATTTATTGAACTGTTAAAAACAGAAATCAAACCATTATCTTACGAGCCATTTCATCACTGATTGCCACTCTTGTTTCTTTAACCTTAACAATAACATTGCCGTTCAATGCGCTTATCACGTTTACGTCTCCGCCAACTACAAAGCCGAGGTTTTCAAGATGTTTTTTTACCTCAGGACTTCCGCCGATTTTTTTAATGGTGATATTTTCACCGGGATTCACATAACTCAGTGGCATCATATATATTCTCCTTTAACTTCAAATGATTAGTTAAGGCTAACTGCTAACCCAAAAATATAGGTTAGCTCTTGCTAACCTATATTATAATAAAACACTTTTGCGAATAAGTCAACTCATTTTTAAAAAATTCTTTATAACTATTTGAATTTTGTTAAGTTTATCAAATTCGACCCTTGATTTTTGTCGTTTTTATACATATATAGTTGCAAAAATGTCAAACAATATCTTGCGTTAAAAATTCGATTGATATGATTGATATATAATATTTAAATATCAGCTATATGTTTTATATTATTTACATATTTACAAAGTAGTGCTATATTATATTTGAGTTACGATTCAACTCAAAGCAATGCTCTGTAATATTTGCAGAGATATAATTCACAAGAGGTATGAAATGAAATCAATATTTACCGATATTAAAAAGTGGTTTAAACGATTTGAAACCAATCATCAAATGTCCGAAGCTTTTATCAACTGTGTGTTTTTGGCTATGTCAGGCGGGTTCCAAGACGCCTATACGTATTTCACTCGGGACGAAGTGTTTGCAAATGCCCAAACCGGCAATGTAGTGTTAATGAGCAAGGAATTTATGACGGGGAATTTTAAGCAGGCACTTAAATACTTTTTCCCTATCCTCGCATTTGCCGCCGGTGTTTTTTTTGCCGACAGAATACAAAAACATTTTAAACTCGCAAAAATGTTTCATTGGCGTCAAGGAATTTTGCTGTTGGAAATTGCAATACTGTTATCCGTAGGTTTTATGCCGCCCGAATTAAACACCGTTGCGGCGGTAATGGTGTCTTTTTCATGTGCGTTGCAAGTTCAAACATTCAGAAAAGTTAAGGGATATTCATACGCAAGTACTATGTGCATAGGTAATCTCAGGAGCGGAATTTCGTCTCTCTCGGATTATATTCAAAATAAAAACCCGGAAGAATTTAATCGTACCGTATATTATTTTGGTATAATATTCTTTTTTGCGGTAGGTGCGGGTTTCGGCGGTGTGCTTTCGGTTAACTTTGGAATTCATATTATTTGGATTTCATGTATACTGCTTTTGATTAGCTTTGCACTTATGTTTAAGGAAAGGATAGGATAATCCGCCTATGTTCCCTGTCTTACAAAGACATACCCGTTAATAATATGTGCTTCAAGGAGAAAAAAGAATGATTTATGATTATTACAGAATATTTTATTATGTAGCCGTGTATAAAAGCTTTTCACAAGCCGCAAGGGTTCTCAATAACAACCAACCTAACATAACGCGATGTATGAATATTTTGGAAAATGAACTTGATTGTAAATTGTTTTTAAGGTCGAACAGAGGTATTAAACTCACTTCGGACGGCAAGCGTCTTTACAATCGGCTAAGCATAGCATTTGAACAAATCAGTATTGCGGAAAATGAAATCAAACAAAAAAGTGAGCTTGAAAACGGATTGGTAACTATCGGTACAAGCGAAACCGCGCTTCATCTTGTTGTGCTTGAAAAGCTTGAAAAATTTCACGAACTTCATCCTCACGTCAGGATAAAAATAACAAATAATACCACTCCGCAAGCAATAAATGCGCTAAATAACGATTTAGTGGATTTTGCCGTTGTAACATCTCCGCTTTCGGATTATAAACAATTGCAAAAGATTAAGTTGATGACTTTTAAAGAAATTTTAATCAGCGGTAAAAAATATAAAAATTATTTAAGCAATCAAGTTAGTTTAAAGGATATTTCCGATATACCGTTTGTATCGCTTTCGGACGGAACCGCCACCAGAAATATGTATGAAAAATACTTTCTGAAATACGACTTGCCGTTCAATCCCGATATGGAAGTCGGAACAGCAGATCAAATACTGCCAATGATTATCCATAACCTTGGTATCGGATTTTGCCCCGAAGCCTTTGCGAAAAAGTTGATTGAAAGCGGCGAGATTTTTCGTATTGACATCAAAGAATCGGAGCCGCAAAGAGATATTTTTATTTTAAGCAAAACAAATTCCTTGTATAATAATGCAGCACGTAAACTGTTTGATTACATAAGGCTGAAACAGTAAACAAACAACATCAAAAGAGGATAGTCGCAATTGACTATCCTCTTTTTCCGTGAAAACCGTATGTACCGATTAACCGTTCGCAGGCTTTCCGACGCGCCCCGTATTTGCATAACCGCCGACAATATATTTTTGAATTGATGTTACATCAAAAACAGTAACTTTGCCGTCACCGTTCACGTCGGCAAGAGCTTTTTGGTCGGCGTCAAGAGCGGCAATACCGACAACAGATTTTTGAATCAATGTAGCGTCTTCAATCGTGATTTCACCGTCACCGTTCACGTCGCCGAAAATTTTGTCACCCGATATAACCACAAAAGGAATGTCATGCTCATCTGCATATTCTTGAGCGTATGAGTTTTCATATCCGTATATAGTTAAGCTTGTGCAATCTTTAAAAGCATCATAACTAATACTTGTAACACCGTCGGGGATTGTTACGCTTGTTAAGCTTGTGCAATTTTTAAAAGCATAACTTTCAATACTTGTAACGCTGTCAGGAATTGTTATTTTTGTTAGACTTGTGCAATTTCCAAAAGCACCCACGTCAATCCATGTAACACTGTCAGGGATTGTTATGTTTGTTAAGCTTGTGCAACCATTAAAAGCACAACTGCCAATCCATGTAACACTGTCAGGTATTGTTATGCTTGTTAAGCTTTCGCAATTTTCAAAAATACCCCAATCAATACTTGTAACGCCGTCAGGGATTGTTATGTTTGTTAAGCTTGTGCAACCACCAAAAGCCCAACTGCCAATACTTGTAACACCGTCGGGGATTGTTATGTTTGTTAAGCTTGTGCAACCTCTAAAAGCCCAACCACCAATACTTGTAACACTGTCGGGGATTGTTATACTTGTTAAGCTTATGCAAACACCAAAAATACCCCAACCAATACTTGTAACGCCGTCAGGGATTGTTATGTTTGTTAAGCTTGTGCAACCATAAAAAGTACCCTCACCAATACTTGTAACGCTGTCGGGGATTGTTATGCTTGTTAAGCTTTCGCAATTTTCAAAAACACTAAAACCAATACTTGTAACACCGTCAGGGATTGTTATGTTTACTAAGCTTGTGCAACCATAAAAAGTACCCTCAACAATACTTGTAACACTGTCGGGGATTGTTATGTTTGTTAAGCATGTGCAACCATAAAAAGTACCCTCACCAATACTTGTAACGCTGTCGGGGATTGTTATGCTTGTTAAGCTTGTGCAATCTTTAAAAGCCCAAATGCCAATTTCACTAACCTTATGTCCCTGAATCTCGGACGGAATTGTAAGTTCTGATGCTGAACCGCTGTACTTGGTTATTGTGCAAGTATTATCGTCATTCAAAGAATACTTAAAGTCACCGTAGGTTTCCGCCGCAGATACGCCAAACGGCGCACACATCATCACGCCAATCAGAATTATAACAGACAATATTGCCGAAACCGCTTTTGTTGTTTTTCTCATTTGTTTTCCTCCTTAAAATAAATAATAAAAAAGTGCGCAGCCGAAGCTACGCACGAAAAATACATAGCTCTGATTGCTGCGACACAAACTTAAACATCTGATACAAGTATGCTTAAAAGAGCATGCATTTTTACCGAAATAAAAATACATACTTGCACAGATTAAATTTTTAAGTTTATGTCGCACTTTTATTTTATCACCAATTTAAGCTTATGTAAACAGTTAATCGGTTAGCATTTGTAATCTTGTTGATTTTGCACGCAATTCAAGGAGTATTTTTGTGCACAAGTTACATGTGATGGTGTGAAGATTCTTGCAATATAAAAGGCGGCAGTTAAAACTGCCGCCAATGCACATAAAATAAATTCATTTTTATTCATCACAACGGTTGACACAGTACCGCACAGATATTAGCCTACCGAGGATGATTCGCTTTGTTTTTTACCTTTACTTATAATAACCGTAACGTTTGACCCGTATTCAACCGTATCTCCCGCTTGATGGTCTTTGTATCCCACTACTCTGCCCTCAGCATATTTATCGCTGTATTGGTATTCGGGTGTGGCAAGCAAACCTTTATCCGCAATATCAGATGCGGCTTGTTCTATGCTTGAGCCCTCAATTTTGGGCAACTCACGCATTTGAGAACCCTTGCTGACAGTTACACTGATTAAAATACCGTCATCCTGAGTGAGCTTTGAACCCGCTGCCGGGCTTTGCGACATTATTTTTCCTTCTTCGTACTTGTCGCTGTATTCATCTGTATAATTTCTGTACAAAGTTATGCTTGAGTCACTTGCAGCCGCTTTGGAAGCTTCTTCATAGGTCATACCCAAATAGTTTGGAATTGTCGGCCCGGTCCACTCTGTGCTCTGAGTGGATTCAACAGTACTTGAAGTGTCGCCAAACATACCTGCAAGCGGATTTTGCATTACCCAAAACGTGCCGATAATGCCAAGAACAAGAACCGTTATGGATGCCGCAATGATAACAATGGAAATATGAGACATTCCGTTGCGTGATTTTGAATTTGAATTATCCTCAGATAGATTCATACTTGCGGTACGTGATATTTCTTCTTGAATCGCCTTTGCAGTATGCGCAACAGAAAGTTGCGAACGAAGCTGGTCAAAATCGGTTATTCTGTTTTCACGTTCAACCTGCAAACCGTTTGCAAGCGCAGAAACAACATGAGGAGGAAGATGCTTTACGGTATTTGTACTCATTAAAAGCCTGCTGTCCTGCTTGCGCTCGGGAGCACTTTTCGGCAAATGACCTGTGAGCGCATAAAACAATGTGGCGCTGAAACCGTAAATATCGGTAATATCATCAAGCGGAAAATTTGTTAAATATTGTTCCGGAGCGGCAGCACCCGAAAAAAGCTGTGATTTAAGCGGAGTACCGCGTTTGCGTTCATTTTCCGTGGCGAAGCCTGCGATTTTAATTTTGCCTGATGAGGTTATATACATATTCTTCGGAGCAATCGCATAATGACCTATACCGCGTTTATGCAGGGCTTCGAGTGCTGAAATAACAGGCATAAACAGAGGGCGTGCAATATCCCACTCAAGACTTCCGTTGCTTCTCTCAACGTACTCTTCAAAAGGTATTAAATCCTCATTTTCTTCAACAACATAAACTGTATTGTTTTCTTCAAAAATATTGTGAATAATCATTAAGGCTGAAAGTTCTCTGAGATCTGAAAGAATGCGATAATAATTAATAAAATCATCTTTGAGTTTGCCGTAGTTAAGACGATCCTCATAGCTGACCTTTACTTCGGTTGTGTCTTCATCACGACTGAAAAGCCCAACCGGAAGAAATTCGCAAACCGTTACAACATTACCTGTTTGTTTATCAAAACCAAGATAACGAGTGCTTTCACCGTTAGTATCAATACCTGCACCAATAATATATCTGTTGGCAAGCACGGTGCCGTAGGGCAAAAACGGAGTTTGTTGCTTTTCAGAATTGTCAAAACCGCATTCGGGGCAAATAATATTATTGCCAATCTCCTGCATACAACCCATACACAATGACATACTGTTTTTCAACTCCAATAATTTAATAATAATCTTTAATAATAAGGTTCTATAATAATTGTCACAGAGAATTATACCACATTATTATTATTCTTTTCAAGATTTATAAGTGTCATTATAATTACATTTTTGTTATAACAATAAAGTAAAACAAATTTACAACCGTCAAAATTAAAGATGCTTAAACTGCAATGTAAATTCAATGTAATACAAAAGTGGTGGAGATAACGGGGCTCGAACCCGTGACCTTTTGACTGCCAGTCAAACACTCTCCCAGCTGAGCTATACCCCCATGATAATTTTACCGTTAAAAACAAAAGTGTATATTTAAAAATTATATTCGGAAATTCTAAATTTTAGAATTAATTATTAATAATGCATTTCCTTCATGGATATAAATTTCCGAATTATCCGAAGTAAAAACGTTAGATAAACCTAGTGAAGAAGTTTCGCTGATGATAAACTGATGATTTAGCATATACTTAACACCCGAATAAGAAACACATATCTTTTCGCAACCGAACGGAAAGAGTGAAAAAGTTTTGCCGTCAAGATTTGAAAAGCTGTATTTCCCTTTTTGCAAAAGCACTATTTTTTCACTTTCGGAAAGCAAAACTCCGTTTGCGCCTCTGTTGGCTATATAGAGTAGTATTGAGAGATTTGCCAGTGTATGGTCGGTTCTGCCGCCGACCGCACCCAAAATAACAATATCGTCAAATTTCCTGTTCAAGGCAACTTCCACACAATGTGCCGTGTCGGAATCGTCTTTTTCGGGAAAAAGACGTATTACTTCGCCGTCATTCGGTATCTTATCCGAGCAGGAATCAAAGTCGCCGATAATCAAATCAGGTTTTATGTTTGCTTCCTTTGCAAAGCAGTAGCCTCGATCCGCACAAATTATATAATCTTCGGTTTTTACCGTTTTTTTTATAAATTCAGCATCCGTATCGGGAGAACCGGATATAATTACACAACGCATCACTAAAGCCTGCTTTCAAACCACATTGTCACTTTATCTGCCAAGATTTAATATCTTTAACTTCATTAAACATAGATACATAACTTTTATGACGGGAAAGCTCTATATCACCGTCACTAACGGCTTGCAGAATTTTGCACCCTTTTTCGCAAATATGAGAGCACGAAGTAAATTGACATTCTCCTATATATTTCTCAAATTCAGGAAAACAATACTGCAATCTGTTTTTATCAATCATTTCGTATCTTTGCAAATCAACAGTTGAAAAACCCGGAGTATCCGCAACAAAACAATCATCAATTCCGAACAATTCAACAACACGCGTTGTATGTCTGCCTCTGCCGAGCTTCTGACTCGTATGAGAAGTTGCCAGGCTGAGACTCGGAAACAAAAAATTTAGCAAAGTTGACTTACCGACTCCGCTGTTGCCGGTAAATGCGGTTACACGGTTCTTTAGATATTCACGCAATCGGTTAATCTCATCAACATCATTCGGTGAACACAGAAAAGTATCAACACCTGAGTGCCTGTAAATATCCGCAATCTTGTTACCGTCTTCAATATCATTTTTTGTTACAACAACAACGGGAGTCATATTGTTATTGACGGCAACCGCTGTCATCTTATCAATTATCTCATAATTCGGCTGCGGACTCACGGTTGAACAAACTATGACCAGCGTATCAATGTTTGCAAGCGCAGGCCTTTTAAGTTTATTTTTTCTCGGATATACTTTTTCTATTACGGAATATCCGCCCTCGGGAACAGAAATCAATACCTTGTCCCCAACAACGGGAGAGTTTCCGCTTTTGCGAAAACTTCCCCGCGCTTTACATTCATAAGTGTCTTCACCGCAACAAACATAGTAAAAACCGCCTATTAATTTGGTGATTATTCCATCAATTGTTTTCATATTGATCAGCCTAAAATATTGGTGTTATTCGTAGTGGATTCGGCTGTCGACGGTTCTGTATGAATTATAACGGGCTGAGTCGTAGGTTGCGTCGGTGGAGTAGTCGGAGCCGTTGTCGGATAATTATATTCATGATTAACCGTATTTGTTACCGAACCCGACGCAAAATTGATTGTATATTCCCTGTATGCCTCACCGTCAAGCTGAACTACGACATTTGAAGTACCTGAACCGGTTATACGAAGAGTGTAGGTTTTATTGTACTTTGGCACAAGAGTTTTAGAATATTGACTGTCAAGCACGCCGTCAATAATGACGGTCATTGACACGGAATCCGATACATCCGCCGGAAGGTCAACAAATACATCAACTGTTTTCTTGTCTCCTTTTCCGGAACTTACAGTCAACGTTACAACAGTACCGGAATCGACTTTACCGTATGGCAAAGGCGATGAACAAATCACAGTATCTTTAGCTTCTTTGCTGTCATCATCGTATACGGTTTCAACCGTTAAGCCGAGTTCGGTCAAAGCTGATTTGGCTTTTGATAAATTCTGACCCTCAACAGACGGAATTGTAACCCGGGAGCTTCTTGCACCGTTTGCCACATAGATGTAGACATCGGAACCGATTGTGGTTTTTGCACCGGCTTTTGGAAAAGTATCAATAACATATCCTTTGGGAGTTTTCGTGTTTTCAACATAAACCACTTGAGGAACGAGACTTTTATCCTTCAAAGCTTGCAACGATTCGCTCTCACTGTAATTTGTAACAAACGGAACCGAAACCTCTGTATCTGTACCGTTTACTGTAAGTTTTATTGTTGAACCTGTTTTAACTTTCATTGAACCCGCAACAGGCTCTTGGTCAAGTATAACTCCCATATCTTTTGAATCATCATATTTACTGTTGATTTCAAATTGGAAATTGTTTTCGTTGTTTTCTTTAACTTCTACAAGGGTTTTGCCTACAAAATCCGGAACGTCAACATCCTTTGACTGTGTTGAACTGCATCCCCTTACAAGTGCAACAACAAAAAACACGGCACATACAAGCAATGCGGCAATTAAAACGCCCTTTATTGCATAATAAGACGGTTTGTGTTGTTTAACCTCGTCTTCATCCTCATTGTCGTCAAAATAATAATCCGAACTGTCTTCTTTGTTATCATTATAAGAATCTTCATATGAATTATTATTTTTGGTATCTTTTAAAGAAGAAACAAATTTGGTGGGTTGATTATCCACAAACGAAGCACCGTAATCAAACACGATTGACGGATTAAGCCTAAAACGTTCAATATCACTCAGCATTTCAGCGGCTGAAGCATATCTGTCAGACGGCTGCTTCTGCATGGCTTTTAATGTTATTTGTTCAAGACCGATAGGAATACCGGGATTGATTTCGCGGGGGCGCTTAGGAGTAGACTGAAGCTGCATAAGCGCAACGGAAACCGCACTGTCACTGTCAAAAGGCAGTTTTCCCGTCAACATTTCATACAGCATTACTCCGACCGAATAAATATCCGTCTTACCGTCGGTCACATCGCCTCTTGCCTGCTCAGGAGCAATGTAATGAACCGAACCTATCGCCTGTTCCGTCATTGTCCTTGTGGCTTTATCGGAAAATCTTGCAATGCCAAAATCGGTTACTTTAATTGTACCGTCCTGCAACAGCATAATATTCTGTGGCTTAATGTCTCTGTGAACAATACCGCACTCATGGGCATGCTGAAGTGCCTTAAGTACCTGAGTAGTCAAATGCAAAGCGTCTTTCCATTCGATTATACCCTGTTGGTCAATATATTCTTTAAGTGTGATGCCATCGATATATTCCATTACTATATATTGAATCATATCGCCAAAACTGACATCATATACCTTAACAATATTAGGGTGAGAAAGCATTGCGATTGCTTTAGATTCATTTTTAAAACGACGAATAAATTCTTCGTTGTTGAGATATTCGTCTTTTAATATTTTTATGGCAACTTCACGATCATCAACAGTATCCGTACAGCGATAAACATTAGCCATTCCGCCGACGCCGATGAGTTCATGTATTTCATACCTTCCGTCAAGTCGTTTGCCGATATATTTATCCAAAATATCACTCCCTAAATCAATATATAACCGTAGCGGTTATATTATCATTACCGCCGTTTTCTTTTGCCAGGTCAACAAGCTTATTGATAAGTCCGTCTCCACGATTTTCATGGCAAATTTTCACCATATCGCCTGTTGTAACGCTGTTGGAAAGTCCGTCGGTACAAATAAGAAGAAGATCTCCATAGATAAAATTTGCTTCTATGTAATCCAGTCGCACACTGGGCTTTATGCCGAGTGCTCTTGTAATAAAATTCTTGTTCGGATGATTCTGAGCCTGCTCATAAGTAAGCTCGCCTCTTCTGACCATTTCCTGAACAACCGAATGATCTTCGGTAAGCTGTTTGATTTTTCCGCCTCTGATAGCATAAGTACGGCTGTCGCCGACATGAACTATGTGAATAGTCGTGTCTTTTACAAAAACAAATTCACATGTCGTTCCCATTCCTGCAAGTTCGGGGTCATGTGCCGCAAGCTCAAAAATTTTTACGTTAGCATTTGCAACAATCTCAACCATAAGTTCGGAAATCTGTTCTTTGGTCATATCTTCTTTGTATAAATTCGTAATTTTTGTACTTATATATTCAACAGATGTTGCACTTGCAATATTACCGCCGTTTGCACCGCCCATTCCGTCACAAACCACAGCCCAAACACAGCTGGGAGAAATAACTCCGAAGCGACAATCATCCTGATTCTGTGTTCTGACAAGTCCAATGTCACTTTTACTGAATACTTCCAAGTTATTTACCTCCTTCGTTAAAATGTTTTCGTCTCAGCTGACCGCATGAAGCATTAATATCGCTTCCGAGAGTTCGCCTAACCGTTGCCGCAATATTATTTTCGGCAAGAATATTAATAAAAGACTGCTGTCTTTTTATATTACTTTTTAAATATCCGGTACCCTCTACCGTATTCACCGGAATTAAATTAACGTGACAATTCATACCCGAAAGTCGGTTTGCAAGTTCGCAGGCATTTGCATCACTGTCGTTTATACCGCTAATCATTGAATATTCAAAAGAGACCCTTCGCCCGGTTATCTTAAAATAATCTTTACAAGCACGCAAAAGTTCATCAATAGAATACTTACGTGCAACAGGCATTGTACGTCTGCGAATTTGGTCGTTTGGAGCGTGAAGCGACACCGAAAGCGTAATCCCAAATCGGTAATCTGCAAGTTCATAAATTTTCGGAACGATCCCACAGGTTGAGAGTGTTATATGTCTTGCTCCGATGTTTAATCCTTCATCGGAAGACACAAGCCGAATAAACTTTACTACGTTTTCAAAGTTGTCCAGCGGCTCGCCCATGCCCATAAGAACAATATTTGATATGCGAACATTCAAATCCTGCTGTGCCGCTTCAATTTGGGCAAGCATTTCACCCGAAGTCAGATTCCGGGAAAACCCGCTCTTTCCCGTTGCACAAAATGTACAACCCATTTTGCAACCAACCTGTGTGGAAATACATATCGAGTGCCCGTATTTATAAGTCATCACAACAGCTTCCACACATTCGCCGTCATTGAATGAAAAAAGATACTTTACTGTATTATCATACCTTGAAACCAGTTTTTTTTCAATATTTGCAACAGAAATGTAACAACTTGACTCTAAAAAATATTGCAATTCTGTCGGAATATTACTCATCTCGTCAAAAAAAATTACATTTTTGTTAAGCCATCCGAATATTTGTTTAGCTCTGAACTTAGGAAAACCGTTTTTAACCATAAATTCTGTCAGCTCCTGCAAAGACATTGATTTTATATCAGTCAAAAATCAACACTTCCTTTCCAAAACAGCAAAATAAAATCCGTCGGTTCCTGCTGTATGCGGCATAAGAGTGATTTCATAAGGCTGCTCGTCAAACGGACGTGTGATTTCAATCGGTAATTTAATATCAACTCCGCTAAAATCAGGATGTTCTTCAAGAAAGCGTAAAACATTGTTATTGTTTTCTTTAGGGTTTAGAGTACACGTAGAATATACCAATCTTCCGCCGACTGCGAGGTTTTTTGCGTTGTTACAGAGAATTTTATATTGTAATTTAGGCAAATCTTCTGAAATCAGGTTTTCTTTATATCTTATTTCAGGCTTGCGGGAAAGGACTCCCAAACCGCTGCAAGGTACATCGCAAAGTATTCTGTCTGCCAAAGGCAACTGTACAGAAGAATTTGCGGCATCCCGTTTTGATACAACAATTGAGCCGATGCCCAATCTCTCAGCTCCTTTTTTGATAAGACCGAGTTTTGCATCATACAAATCAAAAGCAAAAATTTTACCCTTATCCTGCATAAGCTGAGCTGCTGTAAATGACTTTCCTCCGGGTGCCGAACATACATCGAACATTACGTTGCGAGGCTTCGGATCAAGGAATTTTACACATAATTGTGATGATAAATCCTGCACGTGAAACAAGCCGTCTTTGTATGCCTTAATGTGTTCGACAGAACCTGTATTTTCAAGATAAAGCGCATCAGGCATAAATGGCACAACGTTTGATTTTATATTGCAATTGTCAAGACTTTTCCGCAATGATTTAACATTTGTTTTTAAGGTATTTACCTTGACACAAAGCTTCGGTCTGCCGCAAAGCGACTGTAAAAGCTTCTCGGTATTATACTCTCCGTAAGAATCAAACCATAATTTTATGAGTTCTTGCGGTACAGAATATTTTATTGAATAAAAATATATTTTATCACCGCTGTCAGGAAGTGTATACTTTTCATCTGCTCTTGTAACGGAACGCAAAATTCCGTTAATAAAACCGGCGGACTTTTGAAGCTTGTGTTTTTTAGCTAAATTTACACTCTCGTTTACAGCTGCGCTTTCCGGAATTTTATCCATAAAAATCAATTGAAGTATTCCCATGCGCAAAATTATCTTAGTTTTTAATTCAATTTTCCTTAAAGGAATTTTGGAGTATTGTCTTATTATATAATCAAGCGTGAATTGTTTTTCAAGAACCCCGTACACTAAGGCGGAAACAAATGAGCTGTCAAGAGAATTAAGCTTGTTTTCCTTAATGGCATAATTAAGTGCGAGATTAGAATAAGCGTTATCCTGTTCGATTTTCAGCAATACCTTAAGTGCAATATTTCTTGAATTAGGCATAAATATCTCCAAAATCTATCTTTATTTTATTTCTTACGGTTTGCAATTACCAACAATCTGACAAGCTGCATTATTGCCGTTAATGTAGCCGCTACGTATGTCATTGCGGCAGCCTGAAGCGTGCGTTTTGCCCCGACATATTCTTCGCCCGAAAGCATGTTTGTACTCTTTATGCATCTCAATGCCCGCTTTGAAGCATTAAACTCAACAGGAAGCGTAGCTACCGTAAACAAAACAGAAAATGCAAACAATACAATTCCCATATAAAGCAAGGTGTAACCGATTTTTGTTGTAAATACCAAGCCAAGGATTATCAACATCCAACTTGCTTTTGAACCTATATTAGCAAACGGAAGAATAAAGGTTCGAATCTTGTTTGGCAAATAATTTTCAGCGTGTTGAACCGCATGACCTGCCTCGTGGGCGGCAACGCCGACCGCAGCGACGGACGTACTGTTGTAAACATTATCCGATAACCTGATTACATTTGAACGGGGATCAAAATGGTCGGTAAGATTGCCCTGCACCCGCTCAATTCTTACTCCGGTCACTCCGTTTTGTCTCAGTACATATTCTGCCGCCTGAGCGCCTGTCATATGACGGGAATTTTGAATTTTAGAATACTTGGAAAATGAAGATGACACATTAATCTGACATATTAAAGATAAAATTATGCAAGGAACAACAAGTACAAGATAAGTTATATCGAAACCGTAAAAATATGGCATATTATTCTCCTCTTAATTACTGCACAGTATCGCCTACAGAAATTTTATGACCTGCGGCAAAAGCCGATGCGGACATACGTTTTTTACCCTCAGGCCGGAGCTCCAAAATTTCAACGGATTTTTCTCCGCAACCTATGACAAGAGGCTTAACACTTAAAACAGTGCCGCTTGCTCCGCTTAATTCGGATAATCTTGAAGAAAATATTTTGACATTTCTCCCGCAAAGTCTTGCGGTGGCAACAGGCCAAGGATTTAATCCTCTGATTTTATTGTGGACTTCAATCGACGACTTACTGAAATCAATCGGGCTAAATGATTTATCAATTTTAGAAGTATGCGTCGCAAGACTGTCATCCTGCTTTTTGGGTTCAGCAGTACCGTTTTCAACCTCGTCAAGTGTTTTCAGTATCAGCTCGCCGCCTAACCCGGCAAGCCTGTCAAAAAGTTCTCCCGAGGTTTCATTTTCACCTATTTCGGTTTTAACAGAAAAAAGAATATCACCGGTGTCAAGTCCCGCATTCATAAGCATTGTTGTAACTCCGGTAACCCTATCTCCGTTTAAAACCGCATGCTGAATCGGTGAAGCACCCCTGTATTTGGGCAAAAGAGAACCGTGAATATTAATACAACCGAATTTCGGAACATCAAGCACAGCCTGTGGCAAAATTTGACCGTAAGCCGCAACAACAACAACATCCGGGTTTAAATCCGCTAAAACTTGCAAAGCTTCCTGAGATTTCATGGATTCGGGCTGAAAAACAGGAATGTTTAATTCTTCGGCACACATCTTAACATCGGGAGGAGTCATTATCATTTTTCTTCCTCTCGGCTTATCAGGCTGTGTAAAAACACCGCTGACAGTATGATTTGAATTTGCAATTGCCTTAAGTGCCGGAACGGCAAAATCCGGGGTACCCATAAATACAATATTCATATTATTCCTCAAAATTTATCTAATTTATAAAATTTGCTTTTTACCGAAAACAAGCGTCATAAAATTAATTATTCATATGTTCGATTTCTTTTGGCGATAACATACGTTCTGCAACTTGTTTAAACACAATTCCGTTGAGATGGTCTATTTCGTGACAAAAAGCCTTTGCAAGTAAATCTTTGCCGTCTTTGGTAAACTCATTTCCGTTTCTGTCAAAAGCTTTAACCTTTACGTATTGAGGTCTTTTTGTTATTCCCCACTCGCCGGGAAAAGAAAGACATCCCTCAACGCCCTCCTGCTCACCGCTGTATGCAATAATCTGAGGATTTATTAATTCAATAACTCCGTCGCCGACATCAATTACAACAATTCGTCTGAGAATTCCGACCTGCGGAGCGGCAAGACCGACACCGTTTGCAAGATGCATGGTTTCAGCCATATCATCAAGCAAATCCGCAAGTTTGGGATCGAATTTTTCTACCGGTCTGCATTTCTTGTTTAAAATGCTGTCACCGTCTTTAACAATATTTCTTATAGCCATAAAAAAACTTCCTTTTTAACAAATGAGCGCATTCATATCGGCATATGTCGTAACATTTCCGTGCTCTTTACTGCTTCCGAATTTAACAAGTAAAGTTGAGAGCAGATTTCTGAATTCATTATTATTTTTACATTTTATAATTAATTTATATCTGAATTTATTACTTACTTTTACCACAAGCGCAGGAGAAGGACCGAGAATTCGCAGCGGCATTTTCGGATATTCGCTTTTTGCAACAGCGATAAACTCCTGCAAAAAAGCTGTTGCTGTATTCAGAGTTTGTCTTTGATTGTCACCGACAAATCCGACAAGACAAATATCCGCAAACGGCGGATACAACATAGCTTTACGCATATTAATCTCGGTATTGTAAAATGCGTCGTAATCCTGCTTGGCAGCCATTGAAATTATGAGATTGTCGGGAGTGTAAGACTGAATAACAGCTATCCCTTTTTCCTTTCCTCTGCCGGAGCGTCCCACAACCTGTGTTAATAAAGAAAAAGTCCTTTCATAGCTGCGATAATCGTCAGCATACAGCATCATATCCGCATTAAGTACACCAACGAGCGTTACATTGGGAAAATTCAGTCCCTTTGCAACCATCTGAGTGCCAACAAGAATATCATAATCACCGTCAGAAAATGACGAAATCATCTTTTTGTACGATGATTTTGACGAAGCCGCATCGGTATCCATTCTCAGTATCCTCGCATCAGGAAAAAATTGAGCAATATCTGTTTCGGCTTTCTGAGTACCCGTACCGCCAAAATGCAAAGATTTGCTGTGACAAATCGGACACTCGTCAGTAAACGGAATCGAATAACCGCAATAATGACACATAAGTCTGTTGTTTCGGCTATGATATGTCAGCGATATTGAACAATGCGGACAGGTTATCGGTTCGCCGCAAGTACGGCACGTAACAAACGTATTGTAACCTCGCCTGTTTAAAAGCAGAATTGACTGTTTTCCGTGTTCGAGATTATACTCGAGATTTTGTAACAAAACCTCGGAAAAGCCTGTTGCATTTCCGTTTTGAATTTCAACGTTCATATCTGCCGTTATTACTTCGGGCAAAACAGCGGAACCGTAGCGATTAGATAATGTGTTAAGCGAATACCGTCCGTTTTTTGCATAATAATAGGTCTCTACGTCGGGAGTGGCAGAACTGAGAACAAGCAATGCATTGTTCTGCGCACATCTGAATTTTGCAACCTCACGTGCATGATAACGAGGCGAATTTTCTGATTTATAGCTGTACTCCTGTTCCTCGTCCATAATAATTAAGCCTACATTTTCAAACGGAGCAAAAACAGCGCTTCTTGTACCGATTGCAATTTTCGCGAGTCCTTTTTTTACCCGCTTATATTCATCTAGACGTTCGCCGAGCGATAAAGCACTGTGAAAAACAGCAATCTTATCGCCGAACCGCTTTGAAAATAAAGATACAAATTGTGGCGTTAATGAAATTTCGGGCACCATAACGATAATGCCTTTATTATCATTAATTACCTTTTCGATAAGCTTAATAAACACACTTGTTTTTCCCGAACCTGTTACTCCGTAAAGCAAACTGACGTGTGGTTTTTTATCAAGGTACAAATTGAATAAATCATCGCAGGATTTTTGTTGTTCATCAGATAAAACAATCGGTGTCAACGATTCATCGGAAGCCCTTTTATCGATTCTGAAAACCTCTTCATCATATAAATGAACTGCGCCTTTTTTGCAAAGCAAATCAATAACAGACGGCGAAACTCCGGTAAAATAGCGAACTTCTTTAACGGAAACACTGCCTGTCATTTTAACTAAATCAAGCACTTCAGTCTGTTTGGATGTAAGTTTCAGAGAAGCGGTATCAACATCTGGATTTACCGCTATCATTTTGGTGACAGCATCATTTATCTTACGAAAAGCTTCGTCAGACTTATAAAGAATACCGTCACTCACCATATCGTCGAAAATTGAGACATCGGAAAATCCAAATGTATCAAGCAATTTTTCCGCTTTTACGGGTTTTCGCCTTGAGAACAAATAATCATATATTTTTTGCTTTTCTTCATCAAAAGAATCTTCTTGGCTTGGCGACAGTATATTTGCACCGTAAACCGTTGTAACACGATAATTAATTCCTGCCGGAAGCATAGTTTTTACCGCTTCATACAACGTGCAAAAATAATGTTCCTTTAGAAAAAAGGCGATTTTTAACATATCTTCAGGCAAAACGGGCTCGTTGTCAATAACCCTTATTATACTTTTTAATCCGTCTGAGCTTTGCTTAGATATCGAAGTTACAATTCCCTGCCTTTTGCGATTTCCTCTTCCGAAAGGGACAAGAACTCTTACGCCCGGCTTACAGGCTTCAGATAAAGTTTTTGGTATTACATAGGAAAATTCCTTATCAAATGAAAAAACCGTATTTTCAACAGCAATTTTGGCTGTTGCATCAAAGCTCATCTTCGTCAGGCTCTAAAAGATTGAGCTCGTGATTTTTAATTTCATCAATTGCAAGCAAAACAGGTTTATCTTCTGTAACAATTTTTTCTTCTTCAAAAGTTTGAGTAATTTGTCTTGCTCTTTTTGCTACCCCTACCACAAGCGCATATTTACTTTGTTTTCCCTCAAATAATTCATCAACGTTTACTCTGTGCATAATAATTCTCCTCATAAAATATTACGTTCGGAAACAGTCAGATCGTCTCCGATTCATTCGTCTTTACTAAGTATATTTATGACTTCGTCAACGGCTTCATCAAGATTGTCGTTGACAACATTATAACTGTATCTGTTTTTGAATTCAAGCTCACGCTTAGCTTCGGAAAGACGCTTTTGGATAGTTTTCTCGTCTTCCGTGCCGCGATTTCTAAGCCTTTTTTCAAGTTCGTCAAGAGACGGCGGAAGTATAAAAACACTTACAACGTTAGGATATTTCTCCATAATCTGGAGTCCGCCTTTAACCTCAATTTCAAGTATAACCGTCCGTCCGTTTGCAAGCATATCTTCAACAGGCTTCTTTGGAGTGCCGTAATAATTGTCGCAATACTTGGCATACTCAAGAAAACCGTCCTCTTTTATCAAATTTTCAAACTGTTCCTTGGTAACAAAGACATAATGAACGCCGTCAACCTCACCGTCACGTCTTCTGCGCGTTGTATTAGACACGGAAACCCAAACATTCGGGTCGCGCGCCTTAATCTTTTCAAGAATAGTTCCTTTGCCGACGCCCGAACAACCCGTATACAATACAAGTTTACCTCGCTTGCTGTTATTCATTATGTTCACCGTTTCCTTCCTCGGTTCTGTTTTGTATGGCCTCGCTTGATACGGCAGAAAGAATAACGTGATTGCTGTCCGTAATCAATACGGACTTACACTTTCGACCGCACGTTGCGTCAATCAACATTCCGTTTGACTTAGCCTCCTGCACGATTCTTTTGACAGGTGCGGAATCCGGAGCTACAACCGACACAAGTTTATCTGAACTTACAAGATTTCCGAAGCCTATATTAATCAGTTTCATAAGCTCACCTTACTCTATGTTTTGAACCTGTTCTCTAATCTTTTCAATTTCGCTTTTAATATCAACAACCTTATGAGCAAGCTTTGCATCCTGCACCTTAGAACCGATTGTATTAGCTTCACGGTTCATTTCCTGAATAATAAAATCAATTTTACGTCCGACAGGTTCGTCATATTCAAGAAATTTTTCGAGTTGCTCAAAATGACTGCGAAGTCTTACCGTCTCTTCCGCAACTGCAATTTTATCGGCAAAGACAGCAACTTCTGTCAATACTCTCTGCTCGTCGATTTCAACATTATAGCTGTCAAGGGTCTGTTGAATGCGCTCACGAAGTCTGTCTTCATATTCGGAAACAGTCTGAGGCGAACGTTTCTCAATCTCTCCGACGATAGATAAAATTGTTTTTGCTCTGCCGAGAATATCGGCTTTCATCTTTTCTCCCTCTGTTTCTCTCATTGAAACAAAAGAATTAAGGGCAACTTTTGTAGCCGAAAGCACATCGGCAGTAATCTTTTCCTCATCCTCTGCATCTTTATGAACAGTAAATACATCGGGAAAGCGCGAAAGAGATACTACCGTAACATCATCTTCCACATTATAAGTTTCGCCGATTTCGTGCATAGCGTCAAGATAGCCTGACACCAAGGCGTGATTGACAGTAACCTCAGACGGCGTGTCTTCGCTTGCGCCGACTGTGACAAACATATCAATCTTACCTCTTGAAACACGGGAGTTTACATAGCTTTTAAGCTTATCGTCAAGGAATCCGCAACCTCTCGGTGTACGGCAGGAAAATTCAAAATAGCGATGATTTACGCTCTTGATTTCAACAGTGATTTCTCTTCCGTCAATAACGGTTTCGCATCTGCCAAACCCTGTCATAGACCTTATCATTATATACTCATCCTCTCAAAGCGTATTTTCATTGTATTTTATTATATCACTACTCTTGATTTTTGACAATGGAGTTATTACAATATTGTAATATATTTTTGTTATATCATAATAAAGAATATTATTCAAATCAAAGTTTCACTTAGTTTTGCTCACAAAAGCCTGAATCTGCTACAGTTTACAATGACAGAAAGTATCATTACCTCCTCAGATTTTCGGCGGTAGATTGCAGCCTTCGTTATAAGGTCGAAATTATCTTTCCGTCTAAAAAGACACAGTTTTTTTATTCGTCAAACAAGCTTAAATGTTATAGGTTTGTCAATGATGTATTACAAAATAAAAAAACAGTTGATTTGTTAAATAAAATATAGTATTATTAAAATATTATTTATATTAAGGAGGTATCGCAGTTGGGTGACAATAAAGATTTTTCGACTCCTGAGCAGGAAGTTGAAACAAAAGCTGATTCCGACACAGATACAAAAACAGAAAATCAGACCTCTGATTCAAAAGTTGAGCAAAATACCGATAACAGTTATGATTTAAATACTTTTGATGATTCTTCACCAAAAGCGGAATCCGAGAATAACGATACACCTCTCGAAACAACAACGCCCCCAACCGTTGTAAAGAAGAAGCCCTTTATTCAGCTTCCCGTTATCATAGCTGCAGCTCTTGTGCTTGCAGTTGCTCTCGGTCTTTTTGTTTTCAAAGGCTTTTTTGACACAAGCTTACCGGGAACTTGGATTTTCGAACAGGAGTTACAAACTTCAACATCAACGGAAGACGAATCCGAAACCGACAGTACAAAAATTCTTAATTACTTTACATTTAAAGATGACGGTGAATTAACTGTCACGGTCGGTACAATCAGTTACATTGGTTCTTACAGTATTTCCGATGACAGCGAAAACAACGGCAAAATACTTACTATGTATGTTCCAAGCGTAATTAACGGAACTTTTAATATGGAAGTTTCGGGTAATATATTCAGCGGTCGTACTCTTTCATTGACCAACACGTCAAGCACAGATACTAAGTTTGAATTAAAATCCGGAAAATACACAGCACCCGAAATTAAACGCGACGGCGACTTTACTCCGAATGAGGATTTAATCGGCAAATGGACATATGATGACGGTCTTTATAACCTGAGCTTTGAATTCAATAAAGACGGAACTGCCACTTATACCGAGAATAAACAAATTAAGTTTGACGGTATTTACAGCTACACCGACTCAACTATTACATTAACCTACTATACAATCGAAGAAGCAACTATGGAAACAGATTACACTGTTTCAGACGGTTCAATTGTTATTAACGGAATTACATTTACAAAAGAGACAGATTCCACAGCCGATGAAGGTTAATTCAACTCATAAACATATGAAACTCCCCAAAATCCACAAGGATTTTGGGGAGTTCTTTTTGTCTTATTTAGTTATTTACTCAACCGTTGTTGTAATAAAACAGACACATAAGGCTAACCCCAACAAACGCACCGATAAACATTCCGATTACAATTCCCGTCAACATTAAATTTTGCCTCCTTAACATATTTTGACATTTATTATTACCACCATATGCAATAATCTATATGTGGTGAGTTGAATGCGTACTGTTTATATAGATGTATTGATAACGGTAAATATTTTCATTGATTTTTTCCTTCTGCTTTGCTTAAAAAATTTTTTACATATCAGAGCCCCCCTTTTTAGAATGATTTTCGGCAGTGTCTTCGGAGGAATCACAAGCCTTGTGGCACTGTTGCCCAAAATTCCGTCTGGAATCAATATTATCACAAACATTTTATTTGCCGCAATGATAATTTTTATTACGTTCGGAAGAACAAGTATTAAAAATTTCTTTAAGCGAGTCGCAGTATATTTTGCAATTTCTTTTTCATTCTGCGGAATAATGATTTTTATTTATACTGCATTCAGACCAAAAGGAATGGAAATATACAATGATATTGTTTATTTTAATATTTCTCCTGTCATACTTATTATTCTTACGCTTGTTTGTTATTATATTCTCAGAATAATAAAAAGAATGACGAAAAGTGCTAATGCAACTCAAACATATATTGTAGAAATATCTCTTAACAAACAAACAGCTGCATTTTGTGCAAAAGTTGATACAGGATGTAATGTAAAAGAGCCGTTTTCGGGTGATTATGTCATAATCGTTGAAAAAGTTTTGCTAAAAAATCTTTGTCCGAGTGAATCAAAGCAAAGATTAATTCCATTTGAAAGTCTTGGAGGAAACGGAATTATAAAAGGCTTTAAACCCGACTATATTAAAATAGACCGGACGGAAATATTAAACAACGTATATATCGGTATATGCGAAAATATTTTGAAAGGAGACATAAGAGCACTGATACCTTACGAAATCATTAATAATTTATGATACAGTTCATACGTTAGACTTAAACCCGAATGAAAGGCGGTAATATTATGAAATTACTTTTCAGGCTTAAAATGTTATTTTTATCTGATAACGAAATTTTTTATATAAACGGAAACGAGACTCTTCCTCCCCCTCTCACCAAAGATGAGGAATGCAAAATAATGAGAAAAATAACAAACGGTGACGAAAAAGCAAGAGAACCGCTTATTGTTCACAATCTCAGACTTGTGGTTTATATAGCCAAAAAGTTTGAAACCCCCGGTGCAAATGCAGAAGATTTAATTTCAATAGGTACCATCGGACTAATTAAAGCGGTAAATACGTTTTCACCGGAAAAGAACATAAAACTTGCCACATATGCTTCAAGGTGTATTGAAAATGAAATACTTATGTTCTTAAGAAAGTCGTCACAACTTAAAAATGAAGTTTCAATTGACGAACCCTTGAATACAGATCGAGACGGAAACGAACTTTTACTGTGCGATATTTTGGGAAGCGACCCCGATACCGTAAACAATGATATCGAGAATGAAATTGAAAAAAAACTTGTTTTAAGTGCTGTTTCAAAATTAAACGACAGAGAATGTCTTATTATGGAACTTAGATTCGGATTAAACGGGAAAAAAGAGCACACACAAAAACAGGTTGCCGACAAACTTGGAATTTCACAATCCTACATATCTCGATTAGAAAAGAAAATCATAAAACAACTTAAACGAGATCTTGAAAAAGCAGTGTAAAAAAACGGTGGAAATTTCCACCGCTTTTTTGCATTCATACTAGTGTGTCAGAGGGGGCTGTGTCTTCAGACGGCTGTATTGAATTTGTCCCGCCTTCATTGCCGATAAATCCATCATTATCACTCACAGCACCGTTATTTTTTTCGGCACCGTTAACAGCATCAGCTGCCGCCGAATCCGCATCTTCAGCAATTTTTTCAGCACCGATGACGGTGTCGGACGCAATATTTGAAATCACAGAGTCCTCATCTTTTCCTGCGTTTCCGCATCCTGTCAGACCCGCAAACACCGTTATTGCAATAAAAATCGAGCATATCGTTTTTTTCATTTAAATCATCCTTACAGTATAAAAATAGTGGCATCGTTAGTACGACACCACTATTATCTGCAAATTTTAATAATTTATAACACGGTACATATGTATCCGCTTCTTAGAAATTCAGAGCTTACTCAGACTTAAATAAACGTATTATATTTTAGTTTTTCGGTTGAAGATTATCATAAATATGAGCAATATACTTTTGAATGCAGGTTACGTTTGTTACGGATAAGGAGTCAGGCGCATTCTTTACAGATGCGGCAATGAGCTGAAAATCGTTAAGAGATTCGGAATCTACAATGTATTTCTGAAGAAGCGTTACATCTTTAACCGTAATTTCGCCGTCAAGATCAATATCTCCTGCCTGAATATCGTATGAGCGACGATATTTCTGATTCATATCAGGTTCGTTATCCTCAAGATTATTGAATAAAAATCCGTTGTTTTCGGCATATTCTTCTGCCGCCGTTCCTGCATATCCGTTAATTACCACACTCGGAATTTTTGCATATCTGTTGTTTTCCCAAGCGATTGTTCTGGATGAATAACCAAAAGCAAATTCTCCGATTTCAGATACATTCTTTCCAAATGTGATTTTATTGAAGCTGTCACCGAGAAAAGCATTGTCGCCTATCTTCTTTACGCTGTCCGGAATCACAATGGTTTTAAGAAAACTGCAATTCTGAAATGCTTCGCTTCCGATTTTTTCAATGCTGTTACCGAGTTCCACGGATGTCAGTCTCTTGTTTTTAAACTGACTGTCATATATTTCTTTTATTCCGTTGCCTAATTTCAATGTTTGCAGACTATACATTTCTTTAAATGTATTTGGACTGACTTCTGTATAAGAATCCGGAATTGTCAGATCTGTTATTAAAAACGAACACGAGTTTTGGAACTTAAGATTCGCCGTTGTTGCACAGATAGCTTGTCCGTCAATTTCTTCAGGAAATGTCACTTTTGAAGCGTCTGAATCACTTAGGTTTACTTTTTTTAACAATCCGTTATATGTGTCAAAATCAATTGCATACCAATATTTTTCGTTTATTCTGTTTTTATCGGGAGTGTACTTAACAAATGCATAATCACCGGACTTTTCAAGATCAACATAATTCCAATCTCCCTGTTTCGTATATGAAACAGAATCCTCGAAAACAGCTGCTTCCCTATCAGTAAATTTTCTGAAACGCACGGTGTCATTTTTAGATTTTTCTAAAACTATATTACTATCAACGTTTTCCGAAATTATTACACAGATTGTTCTGACGGAATTCGACGCAGAATCATACAAATTTATTGATTGGTACGAATGAAGTTCATTGTTTGAAACCGAATTATCAGCAAAGTTGTCACCGATATCATTTGATATTTCGTATACAGCGCTTCCGTAAAGTGTTGTATTTTTCACTTCACAATTTTTTATGACAGAAACAGATACTGCCCCTCCACAAATCCCGGCTGACTGCTGAAACTCATAGGCGGAGTTCATCTTAATCGTACAATTATCTACTGATATATTATCCAAAACGCTGGAACGAACAATTGTTGATACTATTGCTGAGTTAGGAGCTCCGTTGCAGGTAATATTCTCAAAATTCAAATCCTTGATACTTCCGCTTTGCAAAATACCGAAAAAGCTGTTAATTTCAACATCCTTTATCGTTGTAATCGTATCAATTTCAGCATTTTTAATTGTATGTCCGTTTCCTATAAAATTACATGAAAATGTGCCGTCAAAATTTGAAAGAGGTTTAATGAGATTGTTATCAAAATCGAGATCGGTATTCAAAATAATTTTATCCGGTCTAATCTCGCCGTTATACAATTTTTCTGAAAACGCAACATAATCATCCATACCGTTAATAATATAAACAGCATTGGAAACCGTACCGATACTGTAGTTCAAAAAACACATTGCGTTGTTTATATCGCCTGCACATACATTTTCGGTATTTAAAATTTTTTTGCATTCATCTATACGACTGTTAAGCTCATCGACATATTTTTTGTCAACATCCGCAGAGATTTCCATATTTTCTGCTGTGAAAATTGCATTCTCCAGAAGTGATTTTACATTTGTATTGTCAACATTTTTTGTAAAAGCCTTAATCGAGGAATATCCGAAATCAGAGTCAACCGTGTCTTTCCAATCATCCTTAGTTTTATAATAACCTTTTCTCGGTACATATTGTTTTTGATTATCACCGTCATATGTGATATAAGCGGATTTATCTCCTTTTACAATAACGGAAAAATTATCTCCGCTTTCAACAAAAACATTGTCAGGGAGATCTATATAATGAATCCCCACATTATCAACTTTACCGCTTATTGCAGTAAGAAGAGTTCCGTCAACAGGAGATGTAAAGTTATCGTTAAGTTTGTAAACTGAAATTTCATAATTGTACGCACTCATTGAACCGAAACTTACCTGAGTTATTTCTTCATCTGTATTTGCGGTAAAAATATTTGCGTTTTCTTGCACATTGGCTGATAGCTTTGAGGGTGAAAAATTAAATCCGTTCTGATATTCGTTATCATACTCACTGTTATCCTGCATAATATACTGAGCAAAATCAAGTCCGAAAGTTTCATATGAAATCCATATGTAACCATCCTTCTCATCAGACGCTCCCCAACTGTTTTTACAAAGCCAAGCACCGTCGTTTTCAGGTTTAACAGCTCCGGTAAAATTATCTCGGCTGTAATCATCGTCCCATCCTGCAACGGTTACTTCATGACCACCTGTCGCCGACTTAGCAACCTCAGAATCAACGTAATATGCTGTTTTATCCAAAGAGTACCCACTATCGGCGTTGTTATAACTGAGTCCGATTGCTCCGTTATTCATTATATTATCTTTTAATGTATTAATATCATCGCTTAGAACATTAAAATCTTTCAAATGATAATCCGAATAATATCTGAAATATTCGGAATAACCTGACAATGCATTTGAGTAAGGAGCAATTTCTTCGGGATATGTTCCGAAACCACAGTTAAGACCGAGTGGAATTATCGAAGAATTACCACCATTTGAACCTTTACTGGCATCGCGATAATAATCGTTGTAATATGGCGAATTTTTATCTTGTATACCCGTCATAATAAACCAAGAAGTTCCTGTTTCGGACAAATCAAGATTCTCAGAAGGATTTTCTCCGATTTTTTTACATAATTCAGGATTTGTAAGAATGTTAGATTCTATACACGCTGTCGAAGCAAACGCCCAACAATACCCGTCTGCGCCTTGATTTTTGACCGAAGTTATTCTGTCATAATTTCTTAAATCATATTTTGACGGATAGGATTTATTTTCAACACTGTCATCATTAAGAGATTCAACGGATATTTCATTTCCGTTATTGTCATAATACACTGTTCTGCCTAAGTCATCAATCTTTTGCGTAATGGTTGAAACCTCTTCCGAATCTGTTTCGGCAGCATTTACCGATACGACAGCCGTTGGTATTGACGAAACAGTCATTGCACATACCGTAATGAGCGTCATTACTTTTTTTATTTTATTCATAATATCCTCCTTATCTTTTTAACAGATATTCATAAATTTTACTCCTAAAAATACACGCCTACATTATATAAAAACAGAGACTGCATGTCAAGACAATACAGTTCAAAAATCTCATCCCTTTCATTATAATATTGTGTTTGTTTTTTGGCTCTATAATAAAAGTTTGGGTGAGAAAAAGAGCCTACAAATAAAAAGTAAAAAGTAGAGCATATTTTACCAAAATCCGTTAAAATGGAATTGCTTATAAACCT
>CAVBYX010000022.1:0-12524 GCA_963599905.1 Acutalibacteraceae bacterium | reverse complement strand
AAGAAGATGGAGTCCTTTGCTAACCTTGAGGGGAAGATTAAAGTAAAATAAGTCGAATAAAGAAAACTGAAATCGGTAAGAATAAAGTAAGGCGAGGGAGAAATCCTTCGCCTTGATTTATGTGTGAAAATATGCGTTACTCCCATCCTATCTGATTTTCTCACAAAAAGTTTCTGCAATTGGGAGAAAGATGATGTTGGACAAAAGGAAAATGCTTGAACAATACTACCCAAACAAATGAATGTGCTGGTGTGAGTGAAGAAAGATATGGAAATGTCCCTCAGGATGTCCCGCAGTATCAATTAGATGAACAGATATTGGAAGCGTTGCAAAAAGATAACAAAATTTCGACAGAAAAACTGCGATAATGCTTGGAAGCAGTTCAAAAACGATAAAACATCATATTAAAAAGATGGATAATATATCTTAATCGGGCGTGGAGCTAATGATTACTGGGAAGTGAAATAGCAATATAGGGATGGGTGTTATAAGCAGTGACGTATCCTTGAACAAATGGGACACGACTTGATTTTTTAGACGATTGCGGTTATAATAATATCAAATCACGATTTAGTAAATCTAAATTTGAACTAATTGGAGGAGATTGTATGTTTATCGGCAGAGAAGCTGAACTGAAATTTCTAAATGATAAATATGAAGCAGAAGATGGTCAGTTAATTGTTCTTTACGGACGTCGTCGTGTGGGAAAGACGGAAACCTTGAGAGAATTTTGTAAGGATAAACCACATGTTTTCTTTTCTTGTACTCAAACGACGGATAAGGTACAGCTTAGAAATTTTTCATCACGCTTACTGAAAGAAGATATTCCTGCTAGAAATTATATCTCAGAGTTTGAGGATTGGGAAAAAGCTTTTCGTGCGGTTCTTGACCTACCTTATGCGGATAAGAAAAAATTACTGGTTATAGATGAATTTCCGTATATGTGTCGAGGGAATAAAAGTATACCTTCAGTATTACAAAATCTTTGGGATTCAGAACTTCGTCAGAGTAATGTTATGATTATTCTTTGCGGAAGTGCCATGAGTTTTATCGAAAAAGAATTACTCGCTGAAAAGAATCCTCTCTATGGTAGAGCTACTGGAATTTACAAGATGAAAGAAATGGGATTTTATGATGTTATAAAATTCTTTCCCGAATATTCCGCTCGTGATAAAGTGATTGCATACTCTGTTCTTGGAGGAATTCCTCATTACTTGAGGCAGTGGAATCCTAAGCTTTCTGTAGAGGATAATATCAAAAAGAATATCCTAACAAAAGGATGTGTTTTATACAGCGAGGTTGAGTTCCTTCTCCATCAGGAATTAAGAGAAACACCAATCTATAATTCTGTTATTGAAGCGGTAGCAATGGGAAATACCAAACTTAATGATATCAGCCAAAAATCTCTTGTTGAAGATACATCAAAAACAAGTGTATATCTGAAAAATCTGATTGAACTTGGAATAGTAGAAAGGGAATTTTCAGTTGATGCAAAGACGAAAGAACATGCCAACACAAGTCGGGGGACTTATCGATTGACGGATAACTTTTTCCGATTCTGGTATGCCTTTGGCTTTGCAAACTACTCACAGCTTGAAGACGGAGATGTGGACGGTGTATATGAGTATGTTATAAAGCCGGCACTTCATGAATTTGCCTCTTTCGCTTTTGAGGACGTGTGCAGAGAATTTATAAGTCAGAAGCAGAAGAAAAATGAACTTCCGTTCCGTTATACAAAGATGGGCAGATGGTTTGGCAAGACAACTGTAAGGGATACCAAAAAAGAGGACGCTCTTAGGACAGCAGAAACTGAGATAGATGTGCTCTGTATTGACAGAATGGGAGAAAATTATCTGGTTGGTGAATGTAAGTTTAAAGGAGTTCCATTCTCGTATTCGGAATATCTTGATACATTGGCAAAGCTTACGCCGTTAAAGGACAAGGCAAAATTCTATTATGCCTTGTTTTCTGAAAGCGGATTTGATGAGAAGATTGTTAACGACGCTAATGAAAATGAAATTGCACTTTACGACCTTGAAACCATTGTGGGGATTATGTGACAGCAGAGCAAGCACGGATGCCACGGATTGAAATTCCACTCCAAATCTGCTATAATATAACCTAAATCAAACACAAAAAAGCCGTTGAAAAAGCGTAAAAATCCAAGAGGTACAATGAAAACATAAAGCCCCTCATTGCTTGAAGATGTGAACTATGTTTATCCATTTAACAATGCCTATTTTTTGAGTGCAACAAAAGGGTGTGGAAACAAATGTGGCTTTTGTGCCGTCCAGACCTTAGAACCTACATTCATTCCTTATATTGACATCAAGGACCGAATTAAAGCTATTGATGAACGTTTTGGACCAAAAAAAGACCTTATCTTGATGGATAACAATGTATTACGCTCGCCAAGGTTTAATGACATCATTGATGATATTATTGCCGCAGGTTTCGGTAAAGGAGCTACATATAAAAATCCCAGAACCGGCAAGACCGTTCAGCGCTATGTTGATTTCAACCAAGGACTTGATGCTCTATAATAGCGAGGACTTTGGTGGAAAGGGCAAAAAATATCACGCAAATACGCCAGCGGATCTTTATGATAGGATGAAAATTACCCTCGACCTCTTGGATGAATTAAATGCGGAGTATGGCAGAGAACAAAGAATCGCTGCGTTTTCTTTTCCGATGAGATATATCCCGCTATCTGCTCATGAGAGAGGATATGTTGGTTCTCAATGGAACGCAAAATTCTTGCGAGCAGTACAAAGAATGCTCGTTCCTACGCAGGGCAAAGGTGTTTGCAGTAGAAGCTTCTTTGAGGCTGATTTTGGAAAAACTCCCGAAGACTTTGTTCGTTATTTAAGTATGCCCGAGAAACTGATAGCAGCACGAGGCAAGATTAGTCCCACTTCAAGAGGTAAATCTTCTGAAACAAAGGAACAATTCACCATTCGCAAGGCAAAGTGGGAACGTGAACAGAAAAAGATTAAGCTTTGGAATTCTTTATATGCACAGCTTGGGGCGGAAAGAGAGGACTTCATCACCATTATTGGCGACAATGAATATTTGCCTGAAAAAGTATTGGGGATTGCTTCGACTATCCAAAGAAAACTCTACATTCTTTACTTAACAATTCCGAGGCTTGTTTCTTTCCTTGGAATGGTTGATAAGAACTCTCCCACTTACATGATGGTAAAGATATTTATCGAAGAGGAATGTCCATAACTTTATGCAGAGATTCTTGACTTCGTATCAGAAAGTGAAGTACAGCAGAATTATGTGTTTAAGAACTTTGTCGATTTCTTCGGAAGCAAAGGTGTTTCTGATTTGTTATTACACTTACGAAAAGTTGATTTTGCAGTCGATAAGCAGTTAACTAAATGGGATATGCTCGCCAAAAAGGATGGAATCGGCTACATAGATTTTGAATTGATACGAGTTTATCGACGCTTTGTTGATTTGGAAGTCCTACCTACTGAAGAGCACAAGAAAGCTCAGAACTGTATCATAGCAATGTCCATGACAGAACTTGCGTCTATTCTAAAAGCACATATTGATAAATTTGAATCATTACTTCTTGTGTCGATCGACAACGAAAAGGGACAGGCCGTTCTGAAAAAGGCAACAAAGACAATTACAAATAATATTCAATTAAAACTTGCGAACTTTTTGGGAGAAGAATAATGAGTAGCATAATAATTGGCAAGCATACATTGGAGTCATTAACATCTGGAATGTACTCTGATTCCTATGTTGTGTTTAGAGAATATATTCAAAATAGCGTTGACTCAATCGACGAAGCAGTTCATCTTGGTGTGCTTACACCCGGAGCCGAACAAATTGTCGTGCGGTTAGTTCCCACAGAAAATCAAATTGTAATAACTGACAATGGGCTTGGCATTTCTTCAATAGATGCTGAAAAATCCTTAATTAGCATTGGCAATTCAAAGAAGTCTTCAGAATCCTCTCGTGGATTTCGAGGAATAGGACGTTTGGCTGCATTGAGTTATTGCCAACGTTTAACTTTCTCAACATCGTTTAAGGGTGAATCTGTTGCAACTCATATTGTAATTGATGCCTCAAAACTGTCGGAGGTTTTAGCAGACGATTCCCAAGCTGATGTTACTGCAATTGACGTTTTGGAAAACGTTTACACAGTTAAGACCTTAGCTGAACAGGAAGAAGCTCATTATTTTACAGTTAAAATGGATGGTGTTGATGTAAATAGTAAACTCTTGTCCTTTATTGATGTAGAGGATTACTTAACCCAAAACGCTCCTGTGCCATATAGACCAGATTTTATTTGGGGTAAGGAAATTGTAAAGCGACTAAGAAAAGAAGGTCTTGAAATTGGCGCTTACAATGTGTCCTTGGAGTACGGAACGAAAACAACCCCAATATACAAACCATATAAAGATGAGTTTGTTGTAGATAAAGGAAAAAACCTTACTGATACTGTGCATGATATTACTATCCTTAAAATCCCAAACGATAGCAATAATCTCACCGCTATTGGCTGGTTGGCAAAGACCAGTTATATGGGTAGTATCTATGACAAAGCAGTTAAAGGTATTCGCCTTAGAAAAGGAAATATTTTAATTGGCGACCACCAAACATTAAATGTAGTTTTCAAGGATGCGAGGTTTAATGGTTGGTCTATTGGTGAAGTTTTTGCCATTGATAAACTGCTTGTTCCAAATGCACGAAGGGATAACTTTGAAAGGAACCCTGCGTACTTCGCTCTATTTGAGCAGCTTATGACTATCGCCGCTAGTATAAACTAAGGATATTCGTGCAGCTTCATTAAAGAGAAATGCTGCGTTATCAAGTGCAATAGAATACCGCCCAACAAGCAACTACAGCAATAGATGAAGGCGTGACTGGTGTTCAAAAAGGCTTGATTACCAAAAAGCTAAAAAAATCACAGATCGCTGTATCAAATTCAGCAACAAACGGAGATTCCGAACAGTATTACCAAGATATTGCATTTGCCGAGCTGGATATGTTAATCGGGAAACTTAAAGGAACGACGAAGTACAAAGCCCTCAATACAATAGATGAGTTGACCAATATTGAAAAGAAAATTCTTGAACGAGTAATTCAGGTTGTGGATTCATTAAATATTGAATGTGCTGATATTGTAATTGAATCTATAATTAATGAATTTGCAAAAAACTGATTTTTGTAGATAATGAGAAATACAAAGCTCATAAGATTTATTCTCAGAATGAATTAAAAATGTAGTGATTACAGGAATGTTTTACTATGGAAATAAAACCAAGAATTTTATACTTACAAAAGATACTGCTTGAGAGAACAGACGAGGACAATATGCTCTCAACTACGCAGTTAATCAATATATTAAAAGATGAATTTGGAATCTCCGCTCACAGGACAACCATAACAAAGGATATTGCGGCACTTCAAGAGTTCGGAATGGATATTGTTGTTATTCACTCCACCCAGAGCAAATATTTTGTGGCAAGCCGCAAGTTTGAGCTGCCTGAGCTGAAGCTGCTGATTGACGCAGTAGAATCTTCTAAGTTCATTACCAGCAAGAAAAGCGACGCTCTGATTAAGAAGATACATACAATGACAAGTGCAGGTCAGGTGGAGAAACTCAAGAGAAATAACTATGTTGTCAATCGGATAAAGCCGGACAATGAGCAGATTTATTACATCATTGATACGATAAATGAAGCTATCAATACCGGTAAGCAGATTTCTTTCCAGTATTATGACTACACAGGACTTAAGAAGAAAGTCTTAAAGAACAAGGGCGAGGTGTATAAGCTTAGCCCGTATAAGCTTCTCTGGTGTGGGGACTACTATTATGTTCTCGGATATTCAGAGAAGCAGGGAAAGGTTATCAACTTCAGAGTTGACCGCATAGCTACAAGACCGGAGCTTCTTTCAAAGGACAGTATCCCAATGCCTGATGATTTCGATATTGAGAATTACACCAAGGAAGTATTTTTTATGTTCTCCGGCGAAAAGGTTCAGGCAGACCTTCGTTGTGATAACAGTTTGATGAAAGTTATGGTAGACCGCTTCGGAGAAGATGTTACAACACTTGCTTACGATATGACTTCATTCAGAATACAGACAGAGGTATCGGCAAGCCCGACATTCTTCGGCTGGCTGTTTGGCTTTGGCGGCAAAGTGCAGATACTCGGACCGCAGAGCCTGAAAGAGCAGTATCGGCAGATGGTCGATAAGGCTGGCGAGGATATGCGGGAAAGCGAATAGTGCAGTTTTGAATTTGTGCAGACGGTCTGCACAAATTAGATAAGATAGAATTATAAGACTATGAAGCGAGGTAGTGGATATGGAAAAAGACCCGTTTAAGGAATATTTGAGGGAGTCTGAACCAGATAAAGCTCATAAGGGGTATGCTTGGAGTACGGCAATCGGACTTCAGGCAGTGGACGGACTCAAACCATCTAAATATTTGATTGATACTGCCATTCAGAATATTGAAGGCAAAATCACGATGAAAGAAGCACAGAGCCTTATCGACAGCTACTATGAAGAAAGAACAGTGCATTTGTCTGATGATGAGCGTACCGAAGAAGCAGATAAGGTTTCGTCCCGTATTGTTGAAATTCTTTCTGAAACAGCGTTTTCATTTTCCCCGAACGAGTATATCGCTATCCACCGCAAACTCTTTCAAGGGATTTATAAACATGCCGGAAAGATTAGAGATTACAACATCACAAAGAAAGAATGGGTACTTGATGGGGTAACTGTTATGTACGGCAGTGCTTCCGAACTGAGAGCCACACTTGAATATGATTTTTCGCAGGAGAAGGATTTTAGCTATAAAGGGCTTTCAATGGACGAGATTATCCATCATCTTGCGGTATTTGTTTCAAGGTTATGGCAAATCCATATCTTCGGGGAAGGCAATACGAGAACAACGGCAGTGTTCTTCATTAAATATTTAAGGACACTTGGATTCTCCGCAACTACGCAACTAATGATATTTTTGCGGAGAATGCGTGGTATTTCCGAAATGCACTTGTCCGTGCAAACTATACGAACCTACAAAAAGGTATTCACGAAACAACAGAGTATCTTGAAGTATTTCTCAGAAATCTGCTTTTGAACGAAAAAAATGAGCTTCATAATCGAAATCTTCATATAAGTGGACTTTTGAATGGAGAAAAAGTGGACATTGGGGATATAAAAGTGGATAATGAAAATGGGAAAGTGGATATTCGAGACCGAAAAGTGGATATTGAAAGTGTACTTTCTAAAAAAGGTAGTGATTTCTCAGTAAAAACGACGGTTCATATCCATAGACTCTTTGAAAAATTTGGCTTTGATGAGGTATTTGGAAGAAGTGCAGTTATGGAACTTATTGAGTTGAAAGGTTCAGGTGCTTCAAAACTTCTTTCCAATTTGGTGCAGGCAGATATTATTGAACCAGTATCCGGTCACGGAAAAGGAAAATATAAATTCAAGAAGTAATTTAACAGATTAGGTTTATTGAACAAAAAAGCCTTTATGGGCGAAATTTTTCAATGAGCATATCGTATGACTAAAGAGGTGTTGGCAAGTATGCAGCACCTTTTTGATTTGTATGGGGAAAAATAAAAATATTTTTACTGAATATTTTAGCCTTTTTAGGCGATAATTTTCAACGAGAACTTGAAAACATGATAGAAAACATATATAATATTGATTGAGAAAGCCTAAATGGGCAGAAATTTTCAATGGAATGGAGTTGGCTTTATGGAAATTAAGCGTGATAGTTACCTTGAACAGTTGATTTCATATCGTTTTGATGGTTTAGTGAAAGTAATTACTGGTATCAGGAGATGTGGAAAATCTTATCTTCTTAAAAATATCTACCGAGATTATTTAATTGAAAATGGTGTGAAGGAAGAGCAGATTATTACGGTTGAACTTGACCTTGCGAAAGATATTAAATATCGTAACCCGCTTATTCTTTCGTCGTATGTAAGAGAGAAAGTGGAAAAAAGCAAAGAGGAGTATTATCTTTTCGTTGATGAAATTCAAATGTCTGACGAGGTGGCTAATCCATATAATCCGGACGGTAAGAAAATTACTTTTTACGATGCTCTTAATGATTTAAGAGGTTTATCGAATTTAGATGTTTACGTAACCGGAAGCAATTCCAAAATGCTTTCCAGTGACATCCTTACTGAATTTAGAGGACGAAGCGATGAAATAAGAGTACACCCACTTAGTTTTGCAGAATATTACTCTGCTGTTGGTGGGGATAAAAATGAAGCATTTGACGAATACGCATTCTATGGCGGTATGCCGCTTATTTTGTCAAGACCTAATGATACGGCTAAGATGAATTATCTGAAATCACTTTTCTCAGAAGTGTATATTAAGGACATTGTTGAACGTAAGAGAATTGAAAGACAAGATGTTCTGGAGCAGATTTTAGATTTACTCTGTTCATCGGTAGGTTCATTAACAAATCCGACTAAAATTGCAAACACTCTGAAGTCTAAACAAGGGGGTGGTGTGTCTGCCAACACGATTCGGGCATATATCGGACATTTGGAAGATGCGTTCCTTTTTTCGGAAAGTAAGCGATATGATGTAAAAGGAAAATCCTATTTTGATTCGCCAAATAAATATTACTGCGAAGATATTGGACTTAGAAATGCAAGAATCGGTTTCCGTCAGCAGGAAATGACACATATAATGGAGAATATCATATATAATGAGTTGAATATCAGGCAGTTTTCCGTTGATGTTGGTGTTGTTTACGCAAGGACACTCAGTGAAAAAGGCAATTCAATTCGTACTCCAAGGGAAATAGATTTTGTCGTAAATTCAGGTGGAAAACGAACCTATATCCAATCGGCGTATGCAATGCCGACTGATGAAAAGGCAGAAGTAGAACTTAAGCCCTTTACGCTTACAGGAGATTCTTTCCCTAAAATTGTTGTAAGGAAAGATATCGGAAAGCGTTGGTACGATGATAACGGCATTTTGAATATCAATGTGATTGATTTCCTTTTGGATAAGGAGCTTATATAAAAAGAGTATATAGCGATTGTTGGAGGAAGATAAGTGAGTACAAGATACACAATAAAAGAATTGGAAGAATACTTCTTTGAAGCCTTAGCAATGTTTAATGAGGCTCTGGAGTCAGATATTACATCTGAAAATGTTGTATTGGATTTCTTTACACCTGCTAACGGTCTTGCTGTATATAAGCAGTTTTGTGAGAAATATTTTCCTGATAAATATGAAAAGCAGCACGAAACTGAGAATCACTTTGAGTTTATTGCGGCGGAAGCATTTGTCAGCAACAAGCGTTATGGTGTACTTATCAGGTCGGATATAGATTTTACTCTAAGCGAAGTATTGATGATATTTTTACACGAAATATCCCATCTTTTTTGCACAAGAAATGAAATTGAGAGCGGAGTTTTTTTCGACAGATATTGCATGGGAAGCGGCGAAGAAGATGGATATTATAATGCCGGATATGCTGTATGGAGAGAAGCAGTTGCAGATATAATGGCAGACTCAATCATATCTGAATATGCTACTATGAAGCTTGAAATGGCTGCTGGTGAAATTCAAAATTACTACAATCATATAAGCCGACAGGATTCAGCATCGAAAAAATATATCTCACTTATCATCGTATATGTGATGACCGCAGAAGAAGTGGCAGGTATAGAAGATTGGAATGTCGCTGAAAAGGCAATAACGAGTAAAATCAATATCGGCAATAATATTTTGCGGGAGATATTGAAACTTGTATTTGAAAAGCTGCATCAATCTCCGTTTTGGGAAATTACACCGGAGTTTATCAGAGAACTTGGCTTATTGTGTATCGAACTCATCGTGTATCGAACCTTTGAAAACGGTCATATTGAATAAAAAAGCCTTTATGGGCTGAAATTTTCAATGAAATAAAAAAGACAGATATGTTGTATCAGTGTTATGGAGTGAAAGATAATACATAGTAAAAGAGTTCTTAAAGATTTTGGACTCAGTGAATTCAAAATCCACTTGAGCTTATAATTTAATGGCGTGAGTGTATTGTCCATGCTTCTTTGTTTTTTTGCCATATTGAATCGCAAATTTAGGACAATGATGTAAGCAGGATAGACACATTACGCATTGATTCTTAATCCAATCAGGCTTGCGGTCTTTGATTTGAATGGCGGCTACAGGGCAATTTCTGACACATAATCCGCACCCAATGCAGGTATCTTCAACAGAAAAATGTTTTGTTTTACGCATTGAATCATATTCAAAACTATATCCTATCTTTGCAATCGGATAAGGCAGTTTGTTTTTCATAAAATCCCCTAATGCAAAAGTCTTTATTTGCTTGATAATATATTCAATTTTAGGTTCGGCATTATCATTTATTTGCTGAACCTTATCTTTGTCACTTAAATCAAATATCGGAGTCCAAGTGTCCGGCATTTTCACGCTGAATTTTGCGGACAACGATAAGCTTTTAGGAGCAAGAATATTATCTGCGAATTTTCCGGTCTGTCCCGGAGTTGTTCCATAGGTTGCAATAAAAAATATATAGTCAGGCTTATGGCTTAAATCTAATTTTTGTAAAAACTCGGTTACGATAACAGGCAATCCCCAAGAATATGTAGGGCTTACTATACCAAGTGTTTTGTATTTCTCATCAAATGAGAAAATTTCTTTTTTATAGCAATCTGTAACAGAAACGGTAATATCGCCTGTTTCGGTTGCAATTCTTTTGGCAACATATTCGCTGTTTCCGGTTGCTGAAAAATATAAAATCATAATCTGTCTCCTTAACCAAGACCTGTAAACTTAACGAGAAGCGTATGCGGAATAAGTTTTGCAAGCAAACGATAGCTTTTATAAAATGCTCCGGTAGTGTAAACGGCTCTGCCTTTCTTTGCAGCTTTTAATGATTTTAAAGCGGCAGGTTTTGGGTCGATTACAGGCAATCGGCTTTGTCCTTTTGTAAGTTCTGATTTTGTCATTTCCGTAAGCATAAAACCGGGACACATAGCACATACATTTATGCGTCTGTCTTTGAGTTCCTCACGCAGTCCAAGAGAAAGTGCGGATACATAGGATTTTGATGCACAATAAACGATTAAGTTTGTATTCGGAACAAATGCAGAGGTTGAGGATACTTCCAAAATTGTACCGCCGTCTATGATATATGGCAGACATACCTTCGTTACCGCCGTTGCTCCTTTGCAGTTCAGGTCTATGATTTTCAGCATACTTTCAAGCTCCATATCCGCAAACTGACCTCCTGCTGAAACGCCGGCATCATTTATCAAAACCTCTATTTGAGGATTGTCAGCTTTTAATTTTTCTTCAAGCATTTCAAAATTGTTCATATCAGCCATATCCATAGGTATAATTACACAACGCTTGTCAGGATACTTTTTTGCAACTTCTTTAAGTCTTTCTTCACGGCGGGCAATCAACCACAGCTCATCAACTTTCGAATATAATTTTGTAACAGCATCAACATAACAGACACCAAGTCCTGACGACGCTCCGGTTATAACTGCAATACTCATAAAAGCACTCTCCTTTAAACAAGTGAATAAGTTTAGACACTTGCAAAATTCTTGGTTTAATACTATACTGTAACCGGCAACAAGACAAGTGACAAATGACCCCGCCTGTTTAAAGTTGGACAAATATTGAATTTTGCAAAAGGAATCAGTTATGAAATACGATACGACAAAACCGTTAACTAAAGGTGCAAAGCGAACACTCGAGGCATTCACGAAAGAAATGTTTATGCTTTTATCCGAGAAATCTTTTGAAGAAATCACTGTCGGACAGTTATGCGAAGCGGCACAATATCCCCGTGCAACATTTTATAATTACTTTGATGATAAATATGATTTGCTTGGTTACTGTTGGCAGACACTTGCTGAGCAAGTAGGATTTAGTGATTATCATCACGCCGAAGAAAATGAAATGCTGTACCTTTATTTTGATCGAATTTATGCTTTTACAAAGCAAAACGAAGATGTTATACACAAGGTTCTTTTACGTAACAGCGAGGTTGGATATATGTTTTCAAGTTTCAGAAATTTTCTGAATAATACAATGCGCCAGATATTTAAGGATTGTACGGAAGCAATGAAAAAAGATATACCGAATGAGCTGCTTGCAGACCATTACAGTAATACATTGTTTCTTGTATGGCAGTGGGCAACAATAATGAAATCCGACTGCACAAAAGAACAGGCACATAAATATCTTAGATTGTTAATCTCTATGTGAAGACGACAGTTCAGACTGTTTGCATAAATTCAAAATAACCAAAAACATATCTTTTAGCACGGCTAAGTTAAAAAGAAATAAATCAAGTTATAATACAGAGGTGTTTGCAAAATGCGACACCTCTAAATTTTTGCCCAAAATGTACTTGAACTTATGTTCGGAAGGTGTATAATAAGGCTATGAGAAACAAGGTGTTTCCGATAGAAGAAAGAGAGGTGTAAGTGTGAGAAGCAAGAGTCCTGAGCTTATGGATAAGATAAAAA
>CAVBYX010000021.1:0-12473 GCA_963599905.1 Acutalibacteraceae bacterium | reverse complement strand
TTTTCTTTAAAAAATATTGAACCAATAATCAATCCTACTATATTTCCAAAAGCAATGCCAAAAATAATTGACAACGCTATTATTGTCGATTTTTTCATAATAATCACCCAATATTACTCATTCATAGTATTTATGCTAAATATTCCAGATGAGATGTTATGCTCATCTGGAATATCTTAGTCTATCATGAAAGCCATGAGCCTACCATATAACCTAAGTTATATAGAGCGTTTAGTCCAGCAGGTATCAAGTAAAATAATAGTGCAAATACTAAGTAAATGGGTATTTTATTTTCCGTGATATCCATCATAACATCCTTTTGCAAACATACCAATACCACCAGCTATAGCACAGCCAGCTCCAATTTTAAGCCATGTTGCTACAGTTAGACCTAAAATCACAGTAGTTAATCCAAAACCACCATCGATATAGTTCATCTCTTCTGAACTCAATTCTATAAATTTATTATTTTCTAACATATTAATTCCTCCAAATTATTATCTAAACCAAGATCCAACTTTATAACCTAAGTCATATAACTCATTATAACCACCTGCAATAGCAAAAACTGTTATAGCTACTTGCCAAATCCAACCACCATTTACTGACTTGGTTTCATCGTCAGACAGCTTAATAAAGTTTTTGTTAACTATTAACTCCATAATGTTTACATCTCCTTTCTTTAAATTTTTTATATTCAAATACATTTCTAACCCAGTATGCGCACTTCCGTATTATAAATATATAGAACATACATATACTATACAGTAAACCAAAATTTTGACATTCCTTCTATTTTACACCAACATATATATTCATTATAATATTATCAATTTCAGAAGGGGATGATGCAGACCTTACCGTAACATTATAGAATGGAGTAACCGGTTTAAAATCATTGTCTCTTATATACTGATTAAACTCTTGCATCTCAGTATTCATAGTCTGTGGATTGCCTATATGCCTAAACATAAGTGCATTGATAATTTCAAATTTATCCTTATAAATAAATTCTTCCGTAGATGTCATTACCCCATTAATTGGAACTATAATCTCAATATCCATGACTTGGTCACCACAATCATTTTCAATTGAATGTACTGCGGTAATAGTAGGTCCGTTAGTTTTTAAACCGGCATCATTAATTGCAGAAAATAATTGCTCCATAACATTATTAAGCAATTTATTATTAACTTTACCCCTGTAAGTGATAACCTGCTCAACTGAATATATATTTTTTTGATTAATTTCCATTACACATTCCCCTAAAAACCAAATTAGTATTTAACAAATTTATTGCCAAAAGTTGCAATAATTTGTCCAAACAGCAAGTATAATATAATTTATTGCTATAATAATATTTTTCTTAATTGGAATTATCTTCCTAAACGGTCATTTTCCTTCCTAAACGGTCAAAAATGTTCTATTTTTCAATATACAAAATTTATGCGACTCTGTATTCTTTTAATGTTAGTTGATCTGCTGCGAAGTCTTCTTCCAATTGATTGTTTGTATAATCAGTAATTACTTTCTTGTTACGTCCTACTGTATCTACATAATATCCTCTACACCAAAAACTTCTTGAACCATATTTGTACTTTAAGTTTACGTGTCTATCAAATATCATTAAACTACTTTTGCCCTTGAGATATCCCATAAATTGTGCTATACTTATGTGCAGCGGAATACTCACCAACATATGTATGTGGTCTGGACATGCTTCTGCTTCAATGATTGTTACATCTTTTTGCGCACACAATTTCCTTAGTATTTCTCCAATATCTTTTCTTAATTTTCCATATATTTCTTTTCTCCTAAACTTTGGTGCAAAGACTATATGATATTGACATCTATACTTTGAGTGTGATGTGCTTCTTATTTCATTGTTTTTACCTATATTATTACTATTCATGCTTAATTCCTCCTTGTATTCCACAGGTAATGCGGTCGTCAAACCTTACCTATTATACTTGGAGGTTTTATCTTTTGTGCTTGCCTTGAGCTCGCACTTTTTTATTTTGGTTCCGCTCTCTTTCTTCCCCCCAGTATAACTGGGGGTTATTTCCACGTCTAAAAACACAAAAAAATCGGCCATCTTTCGATGACCGATTATATTTAAATATTAAAAGCAAAATCAGATAAGCTCGATTACAGCCATTTCTGCGCCGTCACCACGACGAGGACCGATTTTAGTCACTCTTGTGTAACCGCCGTTTCTGCCGTTGTATTTTGGAGCAATCTCAGAAAAGAGCTTGCTGACTACATCTTCCTTTGTAACAAAAGCCAAAACAAGGCGTCTGTTGTGAAGTGTATTTGTCTTTGCAGTAGTAATCATCTTCTCAGCCATTGCCTGAACTTCTTTGGCACGAGTGAGAGTTGTTTCTATTTTGCCGTTTTCTAAAAGAAAAGTAACCATAGCACGAAGCATTGCTGTTCTCTGAGCAGTGGTTCTTCCCAATTTTCTTGTACCTGGCATTGTATTCACTCCTTTACATTAGATTAAAAGGGTAATTATTCGTCTTCCTTCTGAAGACTGAAACCGAGAGAATTAAGCTTCTGAATAACCTCTTCAAGAGATTTTCTGCCGAGGTTACGAACTTTCATCATATCCTCTTCGGACTTGTTAATTAAATCTTCAACCGTGTTGATTCCCGCACGTTTGAGGCAGTTGAATGAACGAACTGACAAATCGAGGTCTTCGATTGTCATTTCAAGAATCTTCTCCTTGCCCTTATCATCCTTTTCAACCATAACTTCGGCATTTGTTGCCTTATCGGAAAGGTTAACAAAAAGGTTGAGGTGCTCGGTAAGAACCTTAGCAGCAAGAGAAACAGCCTCTTCCGCTGTGATTACTCCGTTTGTCCAAACATCAAGTGTGAGCTTGTCATAGTCGGTAATCTGTCCGACACGGGTATTGTCAACGGTGTAATTAACTTTTAACACCGGTGTGTAGATAGAGTCAATCGGAAGAACTCCGATTACGTTGTTGCCGCTTAACTGCTTGTTGCGCTCTGACGGAACATAACCTCTGCCCTTGTCAACGGTTATTTCCATATTGAGCTTTGCACCCTCACCGAGTGTTGCAATGTGAAGCTCGGGATTAAGGATCTCAACTTCATTATCGCATTTAATATCGGCTGCGGTTACTTCACAAGGTCCTTCGGCAGCAATTTCCACTACCTTTGGATTTGTTTCGTGAAGCTTTGCGACAAGGCTTTTCATATTAAGAACAATTTCAGTAACGTCTTCTTTTACGCCCGGAATAGTTGAAAATTCGTGAAGAACGCCGTCAATCTTGATTGATGTGACAGCACAGCCCTCAAGAGAGGATAGCAGCACGCGTCTGAGGCTGTTGCCCAAGGTGTTGCCAAAACCGCGCTCAAGCGGTTCAACAACGAACTTGCCGTACTTTCCGTCCTCTGTCAGTTCTGCAGTTTCAATTCTTGGCTTTTCAATTTCAATCATTCGCGAATCCTCCTAAACATTATGCGACCGCACAAGCGACCGATATCTGTGTAATCTGCCTGTGAATATTGGGATTACTTGGAGTACAACTCAACGATGAGATGCTCTTCAACAGGAAAGTCAATATCTTCTCTCTGTGGAGCAGCAACAACCTTACCGCCGAGCAGGTTCTCGTCTTTTTCAAGCCATTTCGGAGCAACAGCTGAAGCTGTCTCTCCCTCTGCAATTGCCTTAAATCTTGCTGTTGAACGGCTCTTCTCTGAAACTGCAATTACATCGCCTACCTTAACAAGGTATGAAGGGATGTTTACCTTTTTGCCGTTAACTGTAAAGTGAGCGTGGCTTACAAGCTGTCTTGCTTCTCTTCTTGTAGAAGCAAGTCCGAGTCTGAAAACAACGTTGTCAAGTCTGCGCTCTATAAGTGTAAGAAGAACAGCACCTGTCTTACCTTCAGCCTTTTCAGCCTTTTCATAGTAAGCTCTGAACTGCTTCTCCATAATACCGTATACAAACTTTACCTTCTGCTTTTCGGTAAGCTGCATGCTGTATTCGCTCTTTTTTCTTCTCATCTTACCGCCGGGGTTTCTGTTTGAAGTTTTCTTGGAATAACCCATAACAGCGGGTGACAAGCCAAGTGCTCTGCAACGCTTAGCGATTGGCTGCATATTCTTAGCCATAGAAAAATCCTCCTTCTATAATACTATACACGTCTTCTCTTTGGAGGACGGCATCCGTTGTGCGGGATTGGAGTAACGTCTTTAATCATTGTTACTTCAAGACCGGCTGTCTGCAATGCACGGATTGCAGCTTCTCTTCCCTGTCCGGGACCTTTTACGTAAACTTCAACGTACTTCATGCCGTGTTCCATTGCAGCCTTTGCAGCTGTTTCTGCTGCTGACTGAGCGGCAAACGGAGTTGACTTCTTAGAACCTCTGAATCCGAGCTCGCCTGCGCTTGCCCAGGAAACAGCATTTCCCTGTGTATCGGAAATTGTAACAATAGTATTGTTAAATGTTGACTGGATATGTGCTGCGCCTCTTTCTATGTTCTTGCGTTCACGGCGACGGCGAATAACCTTTTTTCCACCTTTTGGTGCTGCCATAGTCCTTTGCCCTCCTTACTTCTTCTTATTAGCCATGGTCTTGCGCGGACCCTTGCGTGTACGAGCGTTTGTCTTTGAACGCTGTCCTCTTACAGGAAGTCCTTTTCTGTGGCGAACGCCACGGTAACAACCAATATCAATAAGTCTTTTAATATCATAAGCGATGTCACGGCGAAGGTCACCTTCAACGCGGCAGTGGTGCTCAATATATTCTCTGAGCTTTGCAATATCTTCTTCAGTCAAATCTCTGACACGAGTGTCAGGATTAACGCCTGTTGCAGCAATAATGTCGTCTGCAGTCTTACGGCCGATACCGTAGATATAAGTTAAACCGATTTCAACTCTTTTATCTCTTGGTAAGTCAACACCTGCTATACGAGCCATTCAGTTGCACCTCCATAATTTTTAAATAAATGTTTTGTAAGATTTTTGATTAGCCCTGACGCTGTTTATGCTTTGGGTTTTCGCAAATAACTAAAATCTTACCTTTTCTTTTGATTACTTTGCACTTATCGCACATTTTCTTTACTGAAGGTCTGACTTTCATCTGAATCATTCCTTTCTTAAAAGTCGTGTTCACCTTTTGTTACTTTGAACGCCAGGTAATTCTTCCTCTGCTAAGGTCATACGGGGACATCTCCACCGTTACCTTATCGCCCGGCAAAATGCGAATGAAATTCATTCTCAGCTTGCCCGAAATAACAGCTAATATCACGTGACCGTTCTGAAGCTCTACCTTGAATTGGGCGTTTGGAAGAGCCTCCTTAACGATACCTTCTACTTCGATTACATCTTGCTTTGACATACCGTTTAACCTCCGTTTTTGATAAAATCATTTAAAACGCGTTTAATCTGCGGATTGGTTTCTGTTGAACCCTTAACAACCGTATTGGTTGAAGAAAGGTGAATCAGGCTCTTCTTCTTCGGAGCCTCGACTTTTCGCCTTTTTCCGTCTGCAATATATGCAAACCTTTCGTTGCAATCCAAAACGACAAAAAAGCCGTTTTTCTCTCGTCCCGACTTTGCCCTGACTATGCTTCCCTTAACTATGCTCATAAATCACCTTTAATCACACAGGGTCATAATCTTGGGACCATCGGGAGTGATGGCAACCGTGTGTTCAAAATGAGCGGACAACTTGCCGTCTCTTGTAATGGTAGTCCACTTGTCATCAAGCACACGCACTTCAAATGTGCCTTCGTTTATCATGGGTTCAATGGCGATTGTCATTCCCGGCAAAAGTCTTACGCCTCTGCCCGGAGTACCGTAGTTTGGTACGCTTGGGTCTTCGTGCAGCTTCGCACCTACGCCGTGGCCGACAAAATCTCGTACCACCGAGTAACTGCGAGCTTCGACATACTTTTGAACTGCGCTGCCGATATCGCCGATTCGGTTACCGACAAGAGCCTGAGCTATTCCCATATTCAAGCCCTCTCTTGTAGCGTCAAGCAAAGCCTGTGCCTTTGCACTCACTTCGCCGCAGGGAAATGTGTAGGCGTTGTCGCCGTGAAATCCCTCGTAGTATGCGCCAACATCAACGCTTACTATGTCGCCTTCTTTCAGAACGCATTTCTTGCTTGGTATGCCATGGATAACCACGTTATTAACGGAAATGCATGCACTTGCGGGAAAACCGCCATAACCGAGAAACGAGGGAGTAGCCCCTTGTTTCTCGATATAATTACGGACAATTGTGTCTATTTCATAAGTTGTAACACCGGGCTTTACAGCCTCTCCCGCAACACGCAACGCCTCGGCAGAAATTCTGCAGGCATCTTTCATTTTTGAAAGTTCCCGTGCTGTTTTAATTGTTACCATGCTTACGCCTCGATTACCTTAAGAACAGCTGCGGTTGTATCGTCAACCGAGTCCTGTCCCTCTACGTCAACAAGTTTACCCTGCTTTTTGTAGTAGCCGACAAGCGGTTCGGTTTCTGTGTGATAAACCTTAAGACGTGCAAGCACGGTATCCGGGTGGTCGTCCTTGCGTTGAACAAGGGTGCCGTTGCAATCGTCGCAGACGCCTTCTTTTTTAGGCTTTAAGTTCACAATGTGATACGGTCTGCCGCAATTTTCACAAACACGGCGTCCGGACATACGGTTGATAATTCTTTCGTCAGAAATGTTTATGTTGATAACATACTGAATATCAACGCCCATATTGTCCAGAGCCTCGGCCTGAGGAATGGTTCTTGGGAAGCCGTCAAGGATAAAGCCCTTCTTGCAGTCGTCTTCGGAAAGTCTTTCCTTAACGATGCCGATAACAACTTCATCTGGAACAAGCTTGCCCTCGTCCATAAAGGATTTAGCTTTAAGTCCCATTTCTGTGCCGTTTTTCAACGCTTCACGGATCATATTTCCGGTTGAAATTGTGGGAATACCAAAGTGCTCGCTGAGTACAGCAGCTTGTGTGCCTTTACCTGCACCGGGAGCACCCAACATAATAATGTTCATATTATTATACTCCTTTTTCAGTGATTAGTCAAGAAAACCTTTATAGTGACGCATCATCATCTGGGATTCGAGCTGTTTTACCGTTTCAAGTGCAACACCAACGATAATGATGATTGATGTACCGCCTACTGCCATTCTGCCCATTCCCGTAACCGCACCGTAAATATGCGGAACCAAAGCGATTACAGCAAGGAAAAGAGCACCGATGAGAGTGATTCTTGAAAGAATATTTCTGATATACTCTGCTGTCGGAGCACCCGGACGAATACCGGGAACCGTACCGTTGTTCGACTTAAGGTTGTTAGCCATTTCAACAGGATTGTACTGAATTGTTGTATAGAAATAAGCGAACATTATAATGAGTAAGAAATATAACAGGATATACAACCAACCGTTTGTGTTAAAGGCTGCAAAGAAAGCACCCCAGAATCCGTCGGTCTCTTTCAAGCCGATGAAAAGATTGATTGTTCCCGGAATTGATAAAATAGAGCTTGCAAAGATGATTGGAAGTACGCCGCCGAGAGCAACCTTGATTGGAAGATGGCTTGACTGACCGCCGTACATTTTTCTTCCTACAACACGCTTTGCATATTGAATCGGAATTCTTCTTTCGCTGTCCTGCATGAATGTAATAATCCAAATAACGGCAACAAAGATAAGAACCCAGAGCGGAACCAGTAAATAATACTGTGTTGAGCCTTTTGCGCCCAAATCCCAATACATACCGAGGTCGCTGATTGTTGCGGGAATTCTTGCAATGATACCTGCAAACAAAAGAATTGATATACCGTTTCCGATACCGTACTTGTTAATCTGCTCACCAAGCCACATCATAAGAGCAGTACCTGCTGTAAATACAAGAACAATTATAATTGCCGAGAACCACATGCCGAAGCCTTCGTTATAGACTGTGATGTGCGAACCGCTTGTTGTTGTTGTATTCTTGAGGTAGAAATAATAAGCAGTACCCTGAATAAGACCGAGTGCAACGGTCACATAACGCGTAATTGTACCGATCTTACGTCTGCCTGCTTCGCCCTCCTTTGCCAATCTCTCAAGCGGAGGGATTGCAACGCAAAGAAGCTGAATGATGATGGAGCTGTTGATGTACGGGGTGATACCCATTGCAAACAATGTGGCATTTGAAAAAGCACCACCCGAAAGTGTATTGAGATATGCAAGCATATTTGTGCTTGTATCGCTGCTTGAAGAAATAAGCTTCATAGCCTCGGCAAGCGCATTTGCATCCAGAAACGGTACGGGAATAACCGAACCGATTCTGAATACGACGATAATTAAAAGTGTAAATAATATTTTTCTTCTTAAGTCAGGAATTGACCAAGCGTTTTTTAATACCTTTAACACCTTAAATCACCTCTGTCTTTCCGCCAGCAGCTTCAATAGCAGCTTTAGCTGATTCGGAAAAAGCAGAAAGTTTTACAGTGAGCTTCTTTTCGATTTTGCCGTTGCCGAGTACCTTGACAGCATCAAAACCATTCTTAACAACACCTGCATTTACAAGCGCCTGAACGTCAACTGTATCACCGTCATTAAACTTTCTGTTTAAAGTGCTGAGGTTGATTGCAACTACGTTTTTAGCAAAGATGTTGTTGAAACCTCTTTTCGGTACACGACGCTGAAGAGGCATCTGACCGCCTTCGAATCCGGGACGAATGCTTCCGCCCGAACGAGCCTTCTGACCTTTGTGGCCTTTGCCTGACGTTTTGCCCCAGCCTGAGCCGTGACCTCTGCCGATTCTCTTTGAGTTCTTTTTTGAACCCTCAACCGGAGAAAGTTCATGTAACTTCATAAGTTCGCACCTCCTTGCTTACGCTTCACTAACCTCTATGAGGTGGATAATTTTATTTACTTTGCCCTTAGTCTGAGCGTTATCCGGCTGAGTTGTTGTATCACCAATTTTCTTCAGACCTAAAGCGTGGGCTGTTGCAATCTGATCTTTCTTTGAGCCGATAAGGCTTTTAACCAATTTAATTGTCATAATACTGCAACCTCCCGATTATAAGATTTCCTTAACGGATTTACCGCGAACAGCAGCAACTTCTTCAGCCGTTCTGAGAGCTGAAAGACCTGCAAGAGTAGCTCTAACTACGTTTACAGGATTGTTTGAACGAAGAGCCTTTGTTCTGATGTCTCTGATGCCAACTGCTTCAACAACGGCACGAACAGGACCGCCTGCGATAACACCGGTACCGGGAGCGGCGGGTTTCATCAAAACTCTGCCTGCACCATACTCACCGATGATTTCGTGAGGAATTGTTGTTCCTCTCAAAGAAACCTTCATAAGATTTTTCTTAGCAGCTTCAATACCCTTGCGGATTGCATCGGGAACTTCGCCTGCTTTGCCGATTCCGAAGCCAACTGTGCCGTTGCCGTCACCAACAACAACAAGAGCAGCAAACTTCATTATACGACCGCCTTTAACCGTCTTTGATACACGGTTAATAGTAACAACTCTTTCTTTTAATTCGCCTGTTACTTCTACTGTATTAGCCAAAGTTATTCCTCCTGTTCCTTAGAAATTGAGACCACCCTCACGGGCACCTTCGGCCAATTCCTTAACACGGCCGTGATATATATTGCCGCCTCTGTCGAATACGACATCAACGATGTTCTTGGCTTTTGCACGCTCTGCGATGAGCTTTCCGACAGCCTTTGCTGCCTCTTTGTTTCCGCCGTTACCTGTAACGGACTTGTCAAGGCTTGATGCCTGAGCAAGTGTAACGCCAGCTACGTCGTCAATTATCTGAGCGTAGATGTTGTTAGTGGAGCGGAATACACACAAACGTGGGCAAGATGCTGTGCCGCTTACTTTGCCGCGGACTCTCTTATGGCGTCTTGCACGTGCCTTTTTTGTATCTGGTCTGCTTACCATTCTTTTTCACTCCTTAATTATTTGCCCTTACCGGCCTTGCCTTCCTTGCGGCGGATAACTTCATCAACGTACTTAATACCTTTGCCCTTATACGGCTCCGGCGGACGTTTTTCTCTAACTTCGGCAGCAAACTGACCAACCTTTTGCTTATCAATGCCGACGATGATGATTTTGTTGGGATCCGGAACTTCAATCTTGATGTCGTCGGTATCCTCAACGATAACCTGATGTGAATAACCAAGGTTCATAACGCACTTGTTGCCCTGCTTCTGAACACGGTAACCAACGCCGTTAACTTCAAGCTCTTTCTTGTAGCCTTCTGTAACACCTATAACCATATTGTGGATAAGTGTTCTTGTAAGACCGTGAAGTGAGCGGTTTTCTTTTGCGTCGTCAGGACGAGTAACGAGAATTTCTTCGCCCTTGATTTCAACAGTCATTGCAGGGTTGTAAGCAAACTTAAGCTCGCCCTTAGGACCCTTGACTGTAATTACGCCGTCGTTAATTGCAGCTGTAACACCGGCGGGAATATTTATAGGTTTTCTTCCAATTCGAGACATTATCGCACCTCCTCTTACCAAATGTAAGCGAGAACTTCGCCGCCAACGTGCTCTTTGCGTGCCTGACGGTCGGTCATAACACCCTTAGATGTTGAAATAATGGCAACGCCAAGTCCCTTCATTACCTTTGGCATATCTTCTGCATTGCTGTAAATACGCAAACCTGGCTTTGAAACGCGGCGAAGACCTGTGATAACCGGAGTCTTGCCCTCGAGATATTTAAGGTTAACCTTAATTACGCCCTGTTTGCCGTCTTCTATAACTGTGAAATTCTTAATGTATCCTTCGTCTACAAGAATCTGGCAGATTGCCTTCTTGAGGTTGGAAGCGGGAATTTCAACAGAATCGTGCTTAGCTGAGTTAGCATTACGAATTCTTGTAAGTAAATCAGCAATTGTATCTGTAATCTGCATTACCTTTTTCCTCCTTGCTTACCAGCTTGCTTTCTTTACACCCGGAATTTCGCCCTTGTATGCGAGTTCACGGAAGCAAATACGACAAATTCCATACTTGCGGAGGTAGGCGTGTGGTCTGCCACAAATCTTACATCTTGAATACTCTCTTGTGGAGAATTTCTGCTTTCTCTGCTGCTTTACTTTCATTGAAGTTTTAGCCACAACAATCCCTCCTTACTTTGAAAACGGTGCGCCCATAAGTGTTAAAAGCTCACGAGCTTCTTCGTCTGTTTTAGCTGTGGTAACGAAGCAAATATCCATACCACGAACCTTATCAATTTTGTCATAATCAATCTCAGGGAAAATGAGCTGTTCTTTAAGACCCATATTGTAGTTGCCGCGACCGTCGAAAGAATCGGGGTTGATTCCTCTGAAGTCACGAACTCTCGGAAGAGCAATGTTGAAGAATCTGTCGAGAAATTCATACATTCTCTCGCCTCTGAGAGTTACTTTGCAGCCGATTGGCATACCTTCTCTGAGTTTGAAGTTAGCAACTGACTTTCTTGCTCTGCAAACAAGAGGCTTCTGACCTGTGATGGCAGAAAGGTCTGTGCAGATAGCATCGATTGCCTTTGAGTTTTCTTTAGCTTCGCCTGCGCCTACGTTAATAACGATTTTGTCAAGCTTCGGAATCTGCATTGTGCTCTTGTAGGAGAACTTTTTCATAAGAGCAGGTGCAACTTCATTTGAATAATATTCTTTAAGTCTTGCCATATCTTACTTCCTCCTTACAGTGCTTCGCCGCATTTTGCACAAATTCTGCCCTTTGAGCCATCATCATAAATCTTATGAGCAACTCTTGTAGGCTTTTTGCAGCGTGGGCAAACAATCTGAACCTTGGATGCATACATTGCGCCCTCAGCCTTTACGATTCCGCCCTGCTCGCCCATTTTCTTAGGCTTAACGTGCTTTGAAACCATATTTACTTTTTCGACAATAACTTTGCCTTCCTTAGGGCTTACAGCCATAACCTGACCCTTTTTGCCCTTGTCCTTACCGCTGATAACGATAACGGTGTCGCCTGTCTTTACATGTACTTTACTCATTGTGACACCTCCAATTAAAGTACTTCGGGAGCGAGAGAAAGAATCTTCATAAAGTCTTTATCACGAAGCTCTCTTGCTACCGGTCCGAAGATACGAGTTCCTCTTGGGTTCTTATCTTCCTTAATAATTACAGCCGCATTTTCATCAAAACGGATATATGTTCCGTCTTCGCGTCTGACGCCCTTAGCTGAACGTACAACTACGGCTCTTACAACGTCGCCCTTTTTAACAACACCGCCGGGTGCTGCTTTTTTAACCGAGGCAACAATAATATCGCCAATGTTGGCATACTTCCTTCTGGTACCGCCGAGTACACGAATGCACATAAGTTCCTTTGCGCCGGTGTTGTCGGCAACCTTGAGGATGGTTTGCTGTTGAATCACAGTGTGTTCCTCCTTTTCTCAAAGCCGCTAAACTTATTTAGCTTTCTCAATAATCTCGACGAGTCTCCATCTTTTATCCTTAGAAAGAGGACGGGTCTCCATAACCTTTACACGGT
>CAVBYX010000020.1:0-4860 GCA_963599905.1 Acutalibacteraceae bacterium | reverse complement strand
TTGATATTGTAAAAAGACTTGAAGATAATCCTAATATCAAGTATTGTCCTCACGGGAGACCTATTTGTTTTGTTATGAAAAAAAGTGAGCTTGAAAAACAATTTGGCAGGATGTGATTTTTTGGACAGCTCAATAAATTTAATCTCTGTAACAGGTCCCACCGCATCCGGAAAAACCGGACTTGCCGTTGAGCTTGCAAAACATTTTAACGGAGAAGTGGTTTCTGCCGATTCAATGCAGATATATAAAGGTATGCAAATCGCAACCGCAAAACCGACACCTCGTGAAATGCAGGGAATAAAGCATCATCTCATAGATTTTTTGCAGCCCGACCAAACTTATTCGGTGGCGATGTACGTTAAAGACGCAAGAAAATGTATTGCCGATATTCATTCGAGAGGAAAGCTTCCGTTTGTTGTCGGAGGCACCGGACTTTACGTGGACTCGCTTCTCAATAATGTTAAGTTCAGCGAGGAAGAAAGAGACCTTAAAATTTGTGACGAATTAAATAAAATTTACAAAGCAAAGGGCACAGACGCCCTGCTTGATATTCTTTCCGAGTTTGACGATGAATCGGCACATAGGTTAAAAGCCGAGAAAAATCCAAAGCGAATCATAAGAGCAATCGAATTTTATAAAACAACAGGAAAAACCATCACCGAACAAATTGAAAATTCAAAACTTGAACCGAGTCCTTATAAAACAATAAAATTAGGTCTGAGTTTTAAAGACAGACAGGTTTTGTATGACAGAATAAATAAAAGGGTTGACCTGATGCTTGATAACGGACTGGTTGATGAAGCGAAAAAGGTTTTGTCAAACAAATTAAGTCAAACTTCCGTCAAGGCAATCGGATACAAAGAGCTTATTCCGTATTTTAATTGTGAAAAAACATTGGAAGAGTGCATTGAAAATTTAAAACGTGAAACTCGCAGATATGCCAAACGTCAGATAACATGGTTTAAAAGAGATAAAGAAATTAACACACTTTATGTTGATGAACTGTCGGCTGACGATTTGCTGTCAAATGCAATTGAAATTATTAACAAAGGACACTTGTATGGATAAATTATTATTTAAAAGAATACTTGTTTTTACACTGACGGCGCTTGCAGTCATCTATGTGGCATATTTGCTGATAAGCGCAAATTTTGATATGTATCCTACCGAGAATGCCGTTTTGACAACGGTAACCGATAAAATTGTTTCAACCGGTTTTATAATTCGTGATGAAAACATAATCAGCAATAATTCGTCGGGAGTTTTGTCGTATTCATGTTCCGAGGGAGAACAGATTCAGTCCGACGGTGAGATAGCAAAGGTGTATTCAAGCGAAAGCGATGCGGTTTCACAGACCACCGCCGCAAAGCTTCAAGAAAAAATCGAAAGCTTGCAGGAGCTTCAGCAAACCGGAATTACCGGTTCGGTGGGAATTGATGTAATCAATAATATGATTGAAGAAAAAATTATAACATATCTTGACGATATAAATGATTCCGAGATAGATCTTGCAAAGTCGGACAATGACAATTTGCTTAATTCCATAAATCAGAGACTGATTTGTACAGGCAAAATAACAAATTTCAATTCTGAGATTTCTCAGCTTCAGTCTCAACTCAGTTCGTTGACAAGCTCGTCCGGCAAAAGTACGGGAACAATCACAACAGATAAAGCGGGTTATTTTACCGCTTTTTGCGACGGTTATGAAAACGCTTTTGATTATTCAAAGATTTCGGATATGACATTGGCTGATTTGAAGAACATAAAAAAATCATCCGTGCCTGACAACAGCGCAGGAAAGATTGTAAGTAATATCTCGTGGTATGTTGCCTGCGAAGTCACATCCGACGAGGCTACAAGTCTGTCAACATGGGACAGTCAGGTTTCTTTGCTTCTTTCCGAAGCATCATCCGAGTCTATGCCGGCACAAATCTATAAGATACATCATAATGCCGATGACGAAAATTCACTTGTGATTTTAAAGTGCGATTATATGAACGAAAGTATTCTTGAGGCAAGGCAGGAGCCTATCGAAATAGGTATGGGCACATATACGGGACTGAGAATCAGCAGGAAAGCAATTCACGATGATTATGTGACCAAGGTTACTTATGATGACAATAACCAACCTCATAAGGAAGAAAAGAAGGTTCAGGGTGTTTACGTCCTTTACGGAAGCGAAGTACAGTTTAAGCAGATTTCAATTCTTCATTCCGATAATGATTATGTAATTTGCGACACATCGCCGGCAGACGGAATATTGTTTAACGGTGAAACGGTTTCGCTTTATGATAAAGTAATAGTTAAGGGGGATGATTTATATGACGGCAAGGTCATTAAATGATGTTGAATATAATTACAAACTGATAAATGAGAGAATCTCCGAGGCGGCTCAAAAAATAGGCAAAAAAAGAGAAGACATTACCTTTCTTGCTGCTACCAAAACCGTTGAGCCCGAAGTAATCAATCATGCAATTTCGCTTGGACTTGACCACATCGGCGAAAACAGAGTTCAAGAGCTTCTTTCAAAATACGAATCATATAACCTTACCGATTGTTCACTTCAATTTATCGGTCACCTTCAAACCAATAAGGTGCGCCAAATTGTTGACAAGGTTGATTTAATTCAGTCTGTCGATTCGTTAAAGCTTGCAAAAGAAATATCAACCAGGTCTTTAGAGCACAACAAAACAACCGATATTCTTGTTGAGGTCAATATAGGCAGAGAGGAAAACAAATCGGGTGTTTTTGAAGAAAATTTGGAAGAATTGCTGTGTCAGATTGCTCAACTTGAGGGAGTTTCGGTTAAAGGATTAATGGCAATACCGCCAATTTGTGATAATAAACATAAAATTTCAAATTATTTTCATAATATGCACAAGTTATTTATTGACATATCGCAAAAAAAATTAGATAATATATGTATGACTATTCTGTCAATGGGTATGTCTGCCGATTATTACGAGGCAATACTTGAGGGTGCCAATATGGTTAGAATAGGTTCGACACTGTTTGGCACAAGAAATTACACATAATTTAGGAGGAAATTACAGTATGCCAGGTTTTGTAGATAAGTTTAAACGTATGTGGGATGCTCCCGAGGACGAATATGAATATGATGAGTACGGATACGCTGACGAAGACGAAGAGGATTACGAGGAGCCTGCTCCCAAGACCAGAGAAAGAGACAGAGACAGAGTTCAGGGAATGAGTTCAAGAAATAAAGTTGTGAATATTAATGCGACAGCAAAACTTCAGGTTGCAATTTTTAAGCCGGAACGTTTCGGTGAAGAAACCCGTACAATTGCCGATGAACTTATACATACAAATACCGTTGTTCTTAATCTTGAGGATACCAACAAAGATATGGCAAGAAGAATTCTTGATTTTCTCAGCGGTGTTGCATACGCAAACAACGGCAAAATCAAGAGAGTTGCCACGAATACATATATCATTATTCCGAGCAATGTTGATTTGACGGGTGACGATCTCCTTGACGAATTAGAAAACAGCGGTGTATATTTCTGATAAGGACAAGTTATTTTACTCAAAAATTGATGATGCAGCCGAATTATGTTTAAAACGGCAAAAGCCGTATTTTTTCTCTTTTATGAGTGAAAGAAAACAGTATATTGCCGATAATTACCTTAAATCAATATGTTTTCAAAATTATTCGTTTTTTGGCGGATACGAAAACAGCGAACGAAAAATTCTCGGATTATTTTATGATGATACCGTTGATTTTCCCGTATCGGCGGTTGAGTTTGCATACAGAAAATGCGATAAGCTCAGTCACAGGGATTTTTTGGGAGCTTTGATGTCATTGGGAATTGAAAGAGAAACTGTCGGCGATATATTGGTTGAAGACGGAAGATGTGTTGTGTTTGTCAAATCCGAGATAAAGAATTATATTGTTTCTCAGATTTACAAGATAGGTCGAGTCGGAGTCAGAATTTGTGAAGCCGATATTAATAATCTTCCGAAGGGCAGAGGGATTGAAGAACTCGGTTATACGGTATCGTCAATGAGGCTTGATAATATTGTTGCGGCAATAACCGGTTTTTCGCGTGAAAAAACCAAAAGTCAAATATTGTCAGGCACCGTATGTCTAAATTATTCGGAAACCCGTAATATAAGTCAAAATGTGTGTCAGGACGATTGTATTACCGTTCGCGGCAAAGGTAAATTTATAATTAAAGCTGTTGTGGGATACACAAAAAAACAGCGTATAAAAATTTCGATAATTCATTTTAGATAAGGAGTGCATTTTAATGCTTACTATTGATGAAATTAAAAACATCAGCTTTAGAAAGGCTACCTTAAACGGCGGTTATCGAGCTGAAGACGTTGACTCTTTTATTGATGAAGTAATTGCTTCGTTTGAGCAACTGAAAAAAGAAAAAACCAATCTTGTTCACAAGATTGATGTGCTTGCAACTCGCGTTGAACAGTACAGAGCTGATGAAGAAACAGTAAGAAATGCACTTCTTGCTTCACAAAAGATTTCGGATGCATGCATTAAAGAAGCCAAAGAAAAGGCTGCAAAAATCGTCAGAAACGCAGAAGAAAAGGCTCAGACGCTTGTTGCCGACGCAAATGCAATGACAGCACTTGAAAAGGAAAATTATCTCAGTCTTAAAGCCGATGCGGTAGCTCTGCGCGGCGAGCTTATCGAGCTGTATAAGAATCATATCAAAACGATTGATGATTTGCCGACTTCGGTAAATCTCGAAGATACCAAGAAGGCTCTCGATGACAAATATCCGACCGACGAGATTGCTCAGCCCGCAAAGGAAGCTTCCGATGAAGTGAGCAAACAGCCTCAAAAAGCCGCTGAAACAAATTCGGACGATATAAAGT
>CAVBYX010000019.1:0-41340 GCA_963599905.1 Acutalibacteraceae bacterium | reverse complement strand
TTAAACTTGTAATTCTTTGAGCTTTCCTCAAAGTCATTACGGGTTCCTTGTCTCTATTATCGTTGTTTAATTTTCAAGGTCCTGATGTTCTTTGTAAGCATTTAATCCGCCTTTTTCCTCAGCGTTTTATCCGCTGTGTTTTTGCGTTTCGCTCAACCGAACATTTGCTATTATAGTACCTTTCGGAACAAAAGTCAAGGTTTTTTTACAAAAAATTTTAAAAAATTTTTCACTCGCTTTATTTAGTTTACAATACATCTTTAGCCACAATATATTGTATATTTTTATCGTATTCTTGTTAACGGTTTTGGGTTAATAAAATAATAAATATATGTAGGTTATACGGACTTTTTCACGGTGATTGCGACAGGGTAAAACAGAACCGACGTTAGAGAGCCGGGCATCTGCGTATGTTATAAGCGTCTTTAACTCTTTATTTTACTGTCTGTTTTAAATGTTAATCGTTCTTATATTATATGTGCTCTTATTGACTCTAATCGATGTAAGTCTGTTGGTTACAAAAGAGTTATCAAATAACTACAAATATGTAACATTTTAATTTCTTGCAATTTCACTATATTTTTGCAGGCTTCTGGCTAAATTCGCTCCCGAATAATATTGCTTTTTGAGAAAAATAGGTATTTTTATTGTACGTTTTCACTAAAATTCTATGCATGTCCGTATTTGACATTGCCAAGAAAGATAATTATAATTAGCAGCAACGTAAACACAACCTGCATTATGCATTGTTTTTGCCGGTTTGTGCTTTGCGCACTAACATAATAAAGGAGAATTATATGAACAGCATAAAGCGATTTGGTATACTTCGCTCAGCCTGTGTATTTACTCTTGCAGGAATCATGGCAATAGGTTCTGTGCTTTCTGCTTCAGCCGATGCAAACGATGGGAAAATCACTGCCGAACAAATTATGCAAGAAAACAAAACTTTTGATTTTTTAAGCACCACCGACACATTTCACGTTCTGACCGCATATGAAGTAACGGTTGACAACTGCGGTACATTTCAAAAAACTTTATCCGACGGCGGTACAGTCGGTGAATTACTGGACAGGTCAGGGATTTCAATTAACGAAAATCAAATTGTTGTTCCGAGCCTGAACACGAAAATTAATTCTGATATCACTGTAAAAATTACAAACGGTAAAAACATCAATGTGACTGCCGACGGCAAAACCAAAAACGTTTTACTTGCTAACGGTAATATTGTTGAAGCATTAAACGCTGCCGGTTATAATGTGTCTGACGACGATATTTTAAATGTTTCCGGATACGCCGACACCGAGGACATTTCGGATGTAACAATTCAGAGAGTTACATATGTAACAAAAAGTTCTGTTGAAAAAATAGAGTACGACTGCGAAGAAAAAAAATCCGACTCACTTGAGCTTGGTGACTCGAAGATTGAGCAAGAGGGTGTGAACGGCGAAAAACAAATAACAACAAAATACAAATATGTAGACGGAAAAGAAGAATCAAGCACCGTAGTTGATACAAAGGTTTTAAAAGAGGCTGTAAACGAGATAAAGCTCATAGGCACAAAAGGAGCCTCATCCGAAGAATCTGTCGGAACATTCACTGACAGCGACGGTACCAAGGTTTCATATACCAAGGTATTAACAGGCTCAGGAACCGCATACACTGCTTCGGCAGGCGCAAGCACGGCAACGGGAGTCCCTGCCTACCACGGAGGTGTGGCGGTTAATCCAAACATCATTCCGTACGGCTCCAAGCTTTATATCGAGTCAACAGACGGAAGTGTTGTTTACGGATATGCAACAGCTGTTGATACAGGCGGAGCTTTGATGGACGGTTCTGCTATTGTTGACTGCTTCTACGACACATACGATGAATGTGTTACGTTTGGCAGACGCAATGTGAACGTATATATAATAGGATAAGCCGAGGGACGAATAATGTTCGTCCTTTTTGCTTAATCGGAAAAGATTAAAGTATTGATTTATTTTGACGAATGAGTTATAATAATGATTGAATTTAAAAAATCTGCCCTTGAAAGGACTATATGTATGAAAAGAATTTTTGCCGCTCTGTTATGCGCAGGACTGATGGCAGTTTCGTTTGCGGGTTGCGGATATAAGGATGCCCTCGACTCACAGCAAACATCTCAGTCAACAGTAGACCAAGCTGAAGAAACAACAGCTCCCTTAGCCGAGGCTGCTGATTTTGAAGATACTTACGACGGATTATGCTCCTACTTTGCAAAGCTCGGATATATTGCCACTAAAGACGGTGAAATTGACAGCGACAAAGTTACAAAGATGGATGAGTCATTGGTCGGAGCAGAAGAAGGCAAGAAGTTTACCGCAACCAATAACGGCAAAACCGTAACAATAGAGCTTTATAAATACGATTTAAGCAATCTGAACGACACAGCCAAAGGTGTTATTGATTCGGTAAAAAATGACGGTTCGTTTGTAATTCTTGATTTGCCGGCTGTAACCGCTTATCTTTCTGACAACGGAAAATATATGATGATATATACCGATAACAGCATCGACAAGAAAAATCCTGATGAAAATTCAGACAGTTATAAGCACCGTGAACAAGTAATTGAGAGCTTCAAAGAATTTCATAAATAATTAATACAGTAAAATCAAAAGGTTAGATTGCCAATTGTGCACTCTAACCTTTTTGCTTTGAGGATAAAAAATCATATACAATCTTTAAGCATTACCCTAATGCGTTATTTTTATACTTTAATAAGTTTTCTTTTTTATCTCCATTTCAATAATATTCCAAGGTTGACCATATACTGTTTCCACTTTGTTAAAGCCGACCGATTTATGACACGTAAGGGCAGGAGCATTATTTTCAAAAACACCTATGGTAACCCTGTCAACAGCTAATATATCAAATGCATATTTTAAACCTAACGTAAGCATTTGTTTTCCGTAGCCTTTTCCTCTAAGGGTGCCATCTACAATAACCCATCCAAAACGTAATTGTCTGTTGTCTCCCCCTGTGTATCTCATAATAAAATGCCCGACAACTCTGTTATCATCATCAATTGCCGTCCAAGGATAAAAATTATCCGGCTCAACACAATCACCATTATCATTTTTGTATTTTGCATCAATAATATTTGCGTTAACGGGATATTCACCAAAACGTCCCCCACCCCATTTTTGAAATACGGTTTCATCTTTTACCCACTCTGCGATTACTTCCGAATCGCAGCTTTTATAAGGTCTTAATCTAATCATTTTAATCCTTTCTTAATTTATTAAGGCATAAATTAATTGCTTCTGTTAATTGAGCTTTAACAAAAAGGACATTCTCCAGTATTTCTACTGAAAAATGTCCTGTACATACCAATATAGTATTGCCCAAAGTTGTATTCGATGCGAAATTTCGCATCCGACAACAAATTGCAACTTCCGTAAGCCTTGTGAAACTGGCTTTTCTTGATATTCTTGTATCTGAAAGATTATCTCTTTGAGAACTGTGGCGCTCTACGAGCTGCTTTGAGACCGTACTTCTTACGCTCTTTCATTCTCGGGTCACGAGTGAGGAAGCCGGCTTTCTTAAGCTTGCCTCTGAGGTTCTCACTGTCATACTGGAGAAGCGCTCTTGAAATTCCGTGACGGATTGCACCTGCCTGACCTGTTACGCCGCCGCCTGCAACTCTGCAAACTACGTCGAACTTTTCGTCAGTTTCAGTCAAAGCGAGAGGCTGTCTTACAATCAGCTTGAGTGTTTCAAGACCGAAATAATCGTCAATGTCACGGTCGTTGATTGTGATTTTGCCTGTGCCCTGATAAAGTCTTACTCTTGCAACTGAGCTTTTTCTTCTGCCTGTGCCATAAAAATAAGCTGTGTTATCGTACATTATGTTCTGCCTCCTTATTATGCTTCAACCGTCTGAGGCTTCTGAGCCTGATGGTTGTGTTCTGCACCCTCAAAGAGTCTTAATCTTAGAAGAGCAGCTCTGCCGAGTGTGTTCTTTGGAAGCATCCCCTTAACGGCAAGCTCCATAGCCTTTGTAGGCTTTGTTGCCATAAGTGTATCATAGCGTGTTTCTTTAAGGTGGCCGATGTAGCCGGTATGACGCTGCCACTTTTTCTGAGTGAGTTTATTGCCTGTCAAAACAGCATCTTTGCAGTTGATGATAATTACGTGGTCGCCGCAGTCAACGTTCGGTGTAAAAGTAGGCTTGTGCTTGCCTCTCAAAAGTACGGCAGCCTGAGCAGCAACTCTGCCAAGCGGCTTGCCTGCTGCGTCAATAACGAACCAGTTGCGTTCAACTTCGCTTTTTTTAGCTAAATATGTTGACATATTAATTCCTCCTGTCTTTTTCGTGCAGATATGATTATATTACATAAAACCGACAAAGTCAACACTTTTTCCGAAAAAATTAATTTAGCTCTTTACAATCTCTCGTTTTTGCAAATATACTCTTGTATTCTCACAGATACTCACAAGCCGTTTTTGATATTAATTTAATCAAAAGGTTTAATTCCGTCGCAGGTTTCCGCCGCATGAAGAGCAGAAAACGTTCGCATTGCGTTATATTTCACAATAAATTCACAATACCGATATATAGCTTTCAAAATAACGGGGTATTATATAGACACAATAATAAAGGAGGTGACACCGATGTTCGATGACAAGCCGTCAATACTCGCTTGTGTTACAAGTCAAACCGACTGCGACAGAATTATAAAAGAAGCTAAGATAATTGCCGATGAAGAGGATTGTAATCTAAGGGTTCTCAGCATTCTCAAACCCACTACCGAATATATCAGTGTAAGCGACACTATCGAATACCTTTACAGCGTATCTAAAAGTGCGGGAGCGGATATGACCGTTTTATTCAACGGCAACGCACCGAAAGCCACCGCAGAATTTGTCAAAGAGAATAACATCAGTCGAATTGTAACAGGTATGCATGACGGCGGAAGCAACAGTTTTCTTGTTAAATTTAATGAACTTGCACCTGACGTTTCAATAACTATGGTTGCCAAGGACAACCGTATCTATACAATGGAACTGTGCAAGGCTTATTCAAATTAAAAATTCTCTCCTTATTTATATAAATTTGTTAATTTCTATCTCCTTTCTTTCTAAGAAATAAATATAATCTCTCTCAAGACAAACGGGCTGACAATATGTCAGCCCGTTTGTCATTTTATTAATCGGAGCAACGCCCTGATTTGCTTGCAAGGAATAAAGCATCGACTCCTCAGATGTGCCGGACTACCTCATTGCGTTGTATAACTAATAAAACTAAATTTTTGAATTGTGCCTAATCAAAATATCAACAAGCTCGGCAACGCCGTCCTCATCATTGGAATCAACAACAATATCCGAGTTTTTTATACACAGCGGAGACGCATTTTTTACTGCCGCTCCCAAACCCGCAACACCAATCATATCAGCATCATTATCAGCGTTTCCGCAAGCGGCAACATTAGTCATTTTCAGACCGAGACTGTTGCAAACACGCCTCAGTGCACAAGCCTTGGTTGCCGTTTTATCCATAAATTCAACAAAATGCTCGGATGACGAGGTTATATACATACCATGCGCCGAGTTTTCAATCAAAACCCTGACTTTTTCACGCAAAACTCTGTCTTTGCAAACATATTCTACGCTGTCAAGCTTTTTGCGGTTCTCAAAAATAAACCTCCGCATATTCTCAATATGTCCGTGCGCCGCCTTAACATAATCAACATACGCTTCGCTGCATCCGTATTTAATCGGGTCATCAGTGTAGCGACGGTCGGTGTATGTCATTCCGCCGATAAACGCTTCAAAAATCAAATCATAAGGCTCGGTAATTTTCAACAGAGAAAGAACATCGGATTCTTTTAACAAAGAATTATGCAAAACCTCTCCGTTTTTCTTGCAAATTACAGCTCCGTTTGAGGCGATAACACAGTTCAAACCGTTGATTTTAAGAACGTCTTTGTGCATAGAACCAAAAGGTCTGCCGCTTGCCGCAACTACTTTAATTCCGCTGTTTATTGCGGTTTCGACGGCTGACTTTACTTTTGGCGAAAGAGTATTGTCGCTTCTCAGCGTTGTGCCGTCCAAGTCAAGTGACAACAGCTTTATTTTTTCATTACCTAAAACATCTTTAATCATACTTAATCAATATAAATTTTGAGGGCGATGTTAAACACCGCCCGAGTTTTATTACAGCCTTTTGTTTTGTCTGAGTCTCTTTACGGAAACATACTCAAGTTCAAACCAGAACGTACTGCCCTTGCCGGGAGTGCTTCTTACTCCGTAGTGGGCATTGTGCGAATCCAATATACTTTTTACGATTGACAAACCGAGACCCGTGCCTATAATTCCGCGCTTGTGCTCCTTGTCAACCTTATAATATCTTTCCCAAATATACTCGAGCTTCTCGGCAGGAATACCTTCGCCGTGGTCTGTGACCTCAACAACAACCTTTTTGTCCTTAACCGTTTGAGTTACAATAACGGTTTTGTCGTCCCCGACGTGGTTTATCGCATTATTGACAAGGTTGTATACAACCTGGGAAATTTTAAGTTCATCGGCATTAACATATACATTTTCATTACTTTCAAACGTTATATTAAAGCCGTCCTGTTCTATGAGTTTTGCATATCTTTGGAAAATATTATTTATGCTGTCCGTAAGACAGAAAGTGTGCTTATCGGGTTGGATTGCACCCGACTGAATCTTTGAAAGGTCAAGCAAATCGTTAACAAGGCTTGATAACCTTGTAGCCTCGTCAATTATGATTTGAATATTTTCCGGGGTATTCTCTCCCGGAAGGTCACGCATAACCTCTCCGTATCCGGTAATCATTGTCAGCGGTGTACGCAGGTCGTGTGAGATATTGGCAATGAGTTCCCGCTGAAGTTTCTCGGTTGCCTCAAGTTCTGTTTTTGCATAATTAAGCGTATTGTTAAGCTCTTCTACCTCAAGGTAACCCGTGGCATTAAAATTAACGTCATAATTTTTCTTTGCAAGCTCTTTTGCCGACGTATTGGTTTTTGAAATAGGCTTTGCAATGCGGTGACTTGCATACAGTGAAAAAATAACAGACAGCATTATGAACACGATTGAAACCATAAGCATCTGTCCCTTAATTATTTCAACAGTGTTACTGAGCGGAGTAATCGAAGAAGTGATAATCAAAAAGCATTCTCTTCCGTTATCCATACCGATTATGTCGGCATATACCATATTTTGCGAACTGTCGTTTTCGTTACTGCGATAATGTATTTGGCTTTTTGCGGTATCGTCTGTCGACTGGTTTTCCAACATATTTGCAAGTTTTTGTCTGGCAATTTTGGCATCGTCATTACTGGTAATGCACATATAGTGACCGCCGTTATTGCTCGCATCTTTGTAATATCCGTACACATCGTGGTATTCAAATTTTAACGCAGTAGACGGGGTGTCGTATTCACAATCGTAAATAAGATTAAACAGCGAGCTTGAATCATAAACATAAACCGAAAGGTTGTTATAACTCGCAACATTCTCAATTGTTTCCTGTGCGTTCTTGTTTTCCTGAACGGATTTAGAAATCACGGAAGCATTTCGCTCAACCTGAGAAGTCTTTGACATGGTATAAAACGATTCAAGAAAAAAAGATTGAAAAACCCAAAGAATGATTAAAATTATGCCGCCGAACAGCAAAAAGTAACACAGAAGCTTAAATTGAAGCGGCATTAAATTTAACTTAGATCTAAAGCGTTTCAAACCTGTATCCAACTCCTCGAAGGGTAACTATACATTTGCTGTATTCACCAAGACTTTTTCTGAGCAATTTAATGTGGGTGTCAAGGGTTCTTTCATCACCGAAGAAATCATAACCCCACACCTCGCTGATAAGGCTTTCGCGTGTGAGCGCAAGACCCTTGTTTTTAACCATATAAAAGAACAAATCGTATTCTTTCGGAGTCATCTCCACCCTTTTTCCGTCCACGGTTACAATTCTTGCGGAAAAATCAACCGAAAGCCCTTTGTATGTAAACACGTCCTTTTTTGCTCCGTTTTGCTCCGAAGTATGCGTGCGCTTTATTACAGCATTTACACGCATCATAAGTTCCTTCGGAGAGAACGGCTTTACAACATAGTCGTCGCTTCCAAGCTCAAATCCGTGAATTTTATCATATTCTTCTCCCCTTGCGGAAAGCATAATAATCGGTGTATCGGGCTTGAATTTTTTTATTTCGCGGCAAGCCGAAAATCCGTCAAGCTCAGGCATCATAACATCCATAATTATAAGGTCAAAGTTGTCTTTCCTGCAAACCTGAATTGCCTGCATACCGTCAACAGCTTCGTCAACCTCATAGCCTTCAAACTCAGCGTACTTTCTAATCATTTGTCTGATTCTGAATTCATCGTCAACCACAAGTATCTTGTACATTTTAACACTTCCTCATTTACAGTATAACTTGTATTTGTGATAAAAATTTGATGTTTTTATGCTGTTTGTATTATAACATACTTTATCATATATTGAAATAGGTACTGAAAAGATTTATAATATTATAAACAGTCACTTTCAAATTACTAATTTATCCGAAAGGAACACAAGGTATGGAAATAAGAACAATCAGTGCAAAAACCGTTACAGCCGCCGTAAAAAAGCTGTTTACGGATTGCAATTACTTTATCGGCAAAGATATTATGAGCGCACTTGAAAATGCGGAAAAATCCGAAACCTCGCCTGTCGGCAAAAGCGTATTGTCGCAAATTATCGAAAACGATAAGATAGCCGCCAAAGAAGAGATTCCGCTCTGTCAGGATACAGGAATGGCAGTCTTGTTTGTTGAATACGGAGATAAGGTTGCCATTGAAAACGGCAGCTTTGACGAAGCCGTAAACGAAGGTGTTCGTCAGGCATACGGCGACGGATACCTGCGAAAAAGCGTTGTGTCCGACCCTGTTTTTGACAGAGTAAACACAAAAGACAACACTCCGGCAATCATTCACACCAAAATCGTAAGCGGAAATCAAATTAAAATTACCGCAGGCGGAAAAGGGTTCGGCAGCGAAAATATGTCGGCAATCAAAATGCTTACTCCGTCTTACGGAATAGAAGGAGTAAAGCAATTCATACTTGACACGGTTCGCTCGGCAGGCCCTAACCCATGCCCTCCGATTGTTGTCGGAGTAGGCATAGGAGGAACGTTTGAGCGTGCCGCTCAGCTTGCCAAAAAAGCGACTTTTCGCCCGATAGATACACATAATGAGGATAAACGATATGCCGTTCTTGAGGATGAACTTCTTGACAAAATCAACAAAATGGGCTTTGGCCCGGCAGGTCTCGGAGGCAACACAACCGCTCTCGGAATTAACATCGAAACTTCTCCCACGCATATAGCCGGAATGCCTGTTGCCGTAAACATCTGCTGCCATGCCGCACGCCATGCAAGTACAATTATTTAATTAAGGGAGCAACAGTATGACAAAAAAGATTAAACTTCCCATAACGGAAAACGACATTAAAAATTTAAAGGCAGGAGACAGTGTTTTGCTGTCGGGCACAATAATAACAGGACGTGACGCCGCACACAAAAGATTTTTTGAATTAATCGAGCAAAACAAACCTTTGCCGATTGACGTAAGCGGAGAGCTGATTTATTATGTAGGCCCCGCACCTGCAAAACCGGGATATGCAGTGGGGCCGGCAGGTCCCACCTCGAGCTATCGTATGGACAAGTACGCCCCTGCATTGCTTGACCTCGGGTTAAAAGGGATGATTGGCAAGGGCGCAAGAAACCGGGACGTTACAGACGCAATTGTCAGAAACAAGGCGATATATTTTGTCGCAATCGGCGGAGCCGCCGCATTGATAGCCAAAAGCATAAAAGAAGAAAAAATTTTGTGTTATGAAGATTTGGGCACGGAAGCGGTAAGAAGATATACCGTTGAAGATTTTCCTTGCATTGTGGCAATTGACAGTTACGGTAACAATGTTTATGAAACCGAACCGCCAAAATATCGCAAGGAATGACAGCTTGTATCACATCATATAAAAATCGGGACAAAGTAAAAAACTTTGTCCCGATTCTATTTTTGTATAATTTAATTTTATAACGCTATCAATTCATATATTATCTTCATAATTTTGCGGTATTTTTGCGCCTACGAAAACAGCAAATAAAGTATACAACCGCTCCGACAAACAACAAAATACTGATTATCTGCGAAGTTGACAATCCAAAAAGAAAGCCTCGATAGCTGTCTCCGCGCAAAAATTCATCAAAAAATCTTATGACAGAGTAGATTAATAAGTAAAGTGCAAACAAACCTCCTTTTAATTTATTTTTTCTGAGGAGATATGCAAACAGAAAAAACAGTCCCAAATTTAATGCAGCTTCAAGAAGCTGAACAGGGAACCTTACCACACCGTTTATGCTTGGATTTACTATGTTATCATTTGTAATAAAGCCAAAATTGCTTTCAATTCCGTAACAGCATCCACCAAAAAAACATCCTATTCTGCCGAAGAAATGAAACAGCGGCACAAAACCTGCACATATATCCGAGTACACAGACAAATCCAGCTTTCTGATTTTTGCATAAACAACGCAAATCAACATACCGCCCAACAATCCACCGTAAAAAACCGAACCTCCGAATATGTAAGATGCGATTCCGATAAACGCGGTAAAACTTGTTATGTATTTTGACAGATGAGTAACCACTTCAATAAATACTCGTATCTGTGTTATTCCATACATTAAATGCCCTCCCACGAAAACTCCGATTGCCGCAATCAACAAAAATACTATGTAGTCGTTATCATCATATCCTCGTTTTTTCGCCGTTAGGCAAACATAGATTCCCGAAACAAAAATTCCTACAAGTATACACAACATGTATGTGCCCACATTATTACCGAATATATTAATATACGGAAGCATAACACACCACCTCATAAATTAAGCCTCCCACAAATATGAGAGGCTGTAAGTATTGCATTTTAAATTTGATTAGCCGAGAGCACTGCTTAGCTCACTCAAAGCACTGCTCAATTCCGGATTGCCGGAAGCATAACCTGCAAGTGTAGATGCGCAAGATGTCGCAAAAGCGACAACACATATAACACAAACAACCGATATACCGGACCAAACTGTTGCAATTATGCCTGTAACCAAACCCGCTGTTGCCATTCCCTTTGATGTAGTCGGATCTTTGCGGGCTTTTACACCCAATACAATTCCGACGATACCTGCTGCAAGTGCAACAAAAACAAGGACAAGCGCAACAGTTCCGTTACCTTTCGAAAGTGTTCCGCCGAATATTGATATTACGATAGCAACAATACCAATAATCATAGCAATTAAACCTAAATTATTCTTTTGTTCCATAGTTCTTACCTCCAAAATATGATACTCATTAAGAGTATTATAATTATAGCATTATCGCTTTTAATTGTCAACATAATATCGTTTTTTTATACGATTTGTACATTTGCACAAAAAGACGCACTGTTATTATAATATATTTACAAACGGTTTGCTTTTTGATAAATTCTTACTTTCCGATAAACTCCTTACCGCCCATATAAGGTCTGAGGGCAACGGGAATCCTGACGGTTCCGTCTTCGTTAAGGTTATTTTCAAGGAACGCAATTAACATTCTCGGAGGAGCAACAACTGTATTATTGAGAGTATGAGCAAAGTATTTTTTGCCGCCTTCGCCCGATACTCTGATTTTGAGTCGGCGTGCCTGTGCATCACCGAGATTCGAGCATGAACCGACCTCAAAATATTTCTTCTGACGAGGCGACCAAGCCTCAACATCCAATGAGCGAACCTTAAGGTCGGCAAGGTCACCCGAGCAACATTCAAGCGTTCTTACGGGGATATCCATTGAACGGAACAAATCTACTGTATTTTGCCAAAGTTTATCAAACCACATTTTGCTTTCTTCAGGCTTGCACACAACAATCATTTCCTGCTTTTCAAACTGATGGATTCTGTATACTCCGCGTTCTTCAATGCCGTGTGCGCCCTTTTCTTTACGAAAACAAGGTGAATAACTTGTGAGTGTATAAGGTAGGTTTGCTTCTTTGTTTATTGTGTCGATGAACTTACCAATCATTGAATGTTCGCTTGTACCGATAAGATATAAATCTTCTCCCTCGATTTTATACATCATGGAGTCCATTTCGGCAAAGCTCATAACGCCTGTAACAACGTTGCTTCTTATCATAAACGGAGGCACACAGTATGTAAATCCTCTGTCAATCATAAAATCACGCGCATATGCAATTACAGCACTGTGCAATCTTGCAATGTCACCCATCAGATAGTAAAAACCGTTGCCTGCCACCTTACGTGCGGAATCAAGGTCAATGCCGTTGAGCTTCTCCATAATCTCTGTATGATACGGAATTTCAAAATCAGGCACAACAGGGTCTCCGAATTTTTCAATCTCAACGTTCCGGCTGTCATCTTTACCTATCGGCACCGCAGGGTCAATAATCTGAGGAATCTGCATCATAATCTTTGTTACCTCTGCGCTGAGTTCGCTTTCCTTAGCTTCAAGCTTTGCAAGCTGTTCAGCCTGCTTTGTAACCTCTTCCTTAAGAGCCATTCCCTCTTCTTTTTTACCCTTAGCCATCAATGCGCCGATCTGTTTTGAAATTTTGTTGCGGTTTGAACGCAAGTCATCTGCCTGCTGTTTTACAGCACGACTTTGAGCGTCAAGCTCAATAACCTTATCAACAAGCGGAAGCTTGCTGTCCTGGAATTTTTTCTTTATGTTTTCTTTTACCGCGTCGGGATTTTCTCTCAAAAATTTTATGTCAATCATCGTCTTTGCTCCTTGTATATTTCAGCGCATAACGCCGTATTATTTTAATTTATTAGACAATTCTGTGAGTTCTTCGTCCGAGTAAAACTCGATTTGCAAAACTCCGCCCTTTTTCCCTTTGTTCTTTGAAATACTGATTTTTCTTCCGAGACTTTCGGCAAGAGCAAGCTCTACCATACTGTAAAACGAGGGCTTCTTTTCGGGTTTTTGTTCACTCTGAATTTTCGGTTTTGCCTTGCACAGCTTTTCAACCTGTCTTACCGATAAGTCCTTTTGAACTGTCAAATCCGCAAGCTCAAGCATATCTTTTTCATTATCAAGTGACAATAACGCTCTTGCGTGGCCTGCTGAGATTTTTCCCTCTTTAACATATTCTGCAATGCTGTTCGGCAACTTTAAAAGTCTGAGTGCGTTTGCAACCGCCGGACGTGATTTTCCGACCGATTGAGCTACCTCATCCTGTGTAAAGCCGTGTTCTGTTATCAAAACATTGTAGCCCTCTGCCTCTTCAAGCGGAGTCAAATCCTCACGCTGCAAGTTTTCGATAAGAGCCAACTCCATTGTTTCGGTGTCGCCAAGCTCACGTATTATAACAGGAATATCCTTTAAGCCTGCCATCTGACAAGCCCTGTATCTGCGCTCACCCGCAACAATCTGATAACCGCCGAGAGTCAGCGGACGTACAAGCAGCGGCTGCAAAAGTCCGTGCTTTGATATACTCTCAGCCAATTCGGAAAGAGCTTTTTCATCAAACTCCTTACGGGGCTGACTTCTGTTTGGTTCAATCTCGGAAATATTAAGAATAACGCTTCCGCCGCCGTCTTCGTTATCATTTTCAAGAAAAATTGCGCCGAGTCCTTTGCCGAGACCGCCAAGTTTTTTTGCCATTAATGTCTCTCCTTTGCTATAATTTCTTCCGCAAGATGCGTATAAGCCAAGCTTCCCTTGCAGGATTTGTCATAGTAAATTACAGGCATACCAAAACTCGGTGCTTCCGAAAGTCTTACTCCTCTTGTAATTACCGTACCAAACACCTTGCCCGGAAAAAATCGTTTTACTTCCGCAACTACCTGCTGAGTAAGATTAAGCCTGCCGTCATACATTGTGAGCAACACACCCTCAAGCTCAATCGAATGATTATACTGCCTTTTTATGATTCTCACTGTACTCATCAACTGTGACAATCCTTCCAAAGCATAATATTCGCATTGAATCGGTACAATAAACGAATCTGCAAGCGTTAACGCATTTGCCGTGATTAATCCGAGTGACGGCGGACAATCTATTATTATATAATCATAATACTGTTTTACGGGCAATACCGCATTCTTCAGGAGAGCCTCTCTGTGACTTTTTTCGGCAATTTCAAGTTCAGCCGCCGCAAGATCAATGCTTGACGGCAAAACATGAAGATTTTTATACGGCGTTGTAAGCACGCACTCCTCGGCTTTTACGCCCTCAACCATTATATCATATGTGCTGTATTTAATTTTACTCTTGTCAATCGCAACTCCGCTCGTTGCGTTCCCCTGAGGGTCTGCATCAATAAGCAAAGTGTTCTTTCCTGCCGCTCCTAAGCATGCAGAAAGATTAACTGCGGTCGTGGTCTTACCCACACCGCCTTTTTGGTTGGAAATCGCTATTATTTTTGTCAAATGATCACCTTGTTATGCCGTAACGGTTTATATTCTGACATTGAATTATTTTCGATAAATCATTTACCGTATCCATATTCAGTCTGTTATGTAACACAAAATAATTTAATCTGCATTTTATTTAAGTATATCATATTTCAGCATTTTTTTAAAGTGTATTTAATGAATTTGAAGCAAAAAATATATTGTTTCACGTGAAACATATTAATAATGTTGTTTAACCAATGCAAAGAGCCACACAGATAACTGTGTGGCTCTTCGCAAGGGGTTAGATAAGGAAATGGGTATGAGTGGAACGGATGCTTTCGCATCCAACTGGAAAGTTAATTAACGCTTAGTATTTAAGCTGATTTATTGTTTGACACCTTTGATTTGGGAATCTGTATTGTGTATTCGATATAATCTTCTTTGTCGGTTTTGTTGTATTTGGCATTGATTCCCGACAACCGCATTGTGTCAATGGCTTTGTTTATGGTATTCAAAAAAATTCTTACGTCCTTTATCACCGCTTTACTGTTCCCCTGCTTCTTGTCGGTCTTGGGAACTTTGTTTAATATCACACCGACAAGGTTTTCAGTCTGCAACACATTGAGATTATCCGAGATTATCTTTGACAAGACTTCACGCCTCAGATTGTCATTCTCGATTTTCAGCAATGCCCTTGCATGACGTTCCGATAAACCGGCATTATCAATCCATTCCTGTTCTTCATATGTAAGCCGTAGCAAACGAAGCTTGTTTGCTATCGTAGATTGATTTTTGCCGAGTTTTTTAGCTGCCTGCTCCTGAGTCAGACCGTAACGCCTGATTAATCTTGAAATCCCGCGTGCTTCCTCAAAAAAACTGAGGTCGCACCGCTGGAGGTTTTCAAGGAGAGCAAAAACAGCAGACTCTTTTTCAGAGCATTTGATTACGATACAGGGAACTTTTTTCAGACCTGCCATAACCGAAGCACGCAGTCTTCTCTCTCCTGCAATCAACTCGAACTCCGCAACCGATACTTTACGGACTGTCAAAGGTTGCAAAATCCCGTTCTCTGCAATCGACTCGGAAAGCTGCTTGAGCTCGCATGCATCAAACTGTCTGCGCGGCTGGGCTTTGTTTGGTCGAATTTTTATGATCGGTATTTCCGTGACTGTGTTTTCGCTTTTAAGTAAAAAATTCAACCGCATTCACCCCGTTATAACATCATCAGAGGTTGTCCCTGTGCTATTATAATACCACGGACTGAGTGCGGTCTTTGTCACAATGTGTATGAGTATTTTATAATGTTTTGGAAATACAGCGCATATTATGTCGTTTTCACTTTAGCGGTGACGATTTTATTTTTCCCGCATTTCTCGGATACCTGTTTGGTGTTTCTGTAATTTTTTCAATCCTAACAATTGTGCGTTCTCCGCCTTCAAAAGGAAGTGCAAATTTGAAAGAATCTGTTATTTTCCCTCCCAGTGTATTTACAGCTGATTTTGCGGCAGAAATTTCCGCTTCGGCTCCCCTGCCCTTGAATGCAAAAAAGCTTCCGCCGATACGAACATACGGCAGACAGTATTCACAAAGCACATTCATATTTGCCACAGCTCTCGACACAGCATAATCAAAGCTCTCTCTTAACTCATTATCACGTCCGCCGTCTTCGGCACGACTGTGAATCAAATCAGCCGACAAATTAATCTCATCAAGCACATTTCGCAAAAATACAAGACGTTTATTTAAACTGTCAAGCAATGTGAGTTTTATGTCGGGACGTGCAATTTTGAGAACAACGCCGGGAAAGCCCGCACCGGTTCCGACGTCAATTATCGAGCTGTTATGCGGTATATCAAAATAATTCAGCACCGATACACTGTCGGCAAAATGTTTTACGGCAACGCCCTGCGAATCGGTTATGGCCGTAAGATTCATTTTTTTATTCCATTCAATAAGAAGGTTATAATAGACTTCAAGTTGTGAAATCTGACTTTCATTAAATTTAAATTTGAAATTTTCCGTAGCCTGCAAAATATAGTCTTTAATTTCCATGGGTTCTCCTGTTAAGTCCGCTGAGCCAAATAAGCAAAACCGATATATCAGCAGGTGAAACACCCGAAATTCTTGATGCCTGTCCTATATTCAGCGGCTTTATTTTATTTAACTTTTCCTGTGCTTCCAACCTGAGTCCTTTTATGTTTTTATAATCAAAGTCATTTGGCAGATGCTTTTTCTCAAGCTTTTTCATTTGCTCAACTTGTTTCAATTGCTTTTGAATATAACCTTCGTACTTAATCTCAATTTCAACCTGTTCAAAAATATTCGGATTAAGCTTAGGACGCTCTGTGTCAATCGGCGCAAGACACTCATAATCCAGCTGAGGACGCTTTAGCAACTCTATAAGGCGAACCCCCGTTGTTATTTCGGATGTTTCACGTGAAACAAGTATCTTATTCACTTCGTCTGTCGGAGAAATAACGGTTGCTTTAAGTCGTTTAATTTCCTGTTTTTTCTGTTCCTGCTTTACAATAAAGCGTTTATAACGTCCGTCACTGATTAATCCGATTTCGTGACCAAGCGGAGTCAGACGTTCGTCGGCATTGTCTTGACGAAGCACCAGTCTGTATTCACTGCGTGACGTCATCATTCTGTAAGGTTCATTCGCACCCTTTGTAACAAGGTCATCAACCAATGTTCCGATATAAGAGTTTGCTCGTGTAAAAACCACCTGCTCTCTGCCAAGCACTTTAAGTGCCGCGTTTATTCCTGCAACAAGTCCCTGTGCAGCGGCTTCTTCGTAACCGGAACTGCCGTTAAATTGACCTGCTCCGAACAGACCGTCAAACTCTTTAAATTCAAGCGTCGGGTTCATCGCTAACGGGTCAACGCAATCATACTCAATCGCATATGCAGGCCGCATAATTACACAATGTTCCAAACCCTTAATCGTACGGTAAAATTTAAGCTGTACTTCTTCAGGCAAAGATGAGCTCATCCCCTGCATATACATTTCTTCCGTATTCAAGCCGCACGGCTCAATAAAAAGCTGATGTCTTGGTTTATCCTTAAAACGCATAACCTTGTCCTCAAAGCTCGGACAGTAACGAGGTCCAACGCCCTCAATCTTACCCGCATATAAAGGCGAGCGATGAATGTTATCTAAGATGATCTGCTTTGTTTTTTCGTTTGTCCAACTTATATGGCAAACCGCCTTGTTCTCACCAAGGTTTTCGGTTTCATAGGAAAACGGTTGCGGAGGTTCATCGCCGCACTGCTCTTCAAGGTCGGTAAAATCAATAGATCCTCTGAGTACCCGAGCGGGAGTACCTGTTTTAAATCGACGCAACGGCAAACCAAGCTCTTTAAGGCTTTTTCCGAGTTCCGTGGCAGGAAAAATCCCGTCGGGGCCGCTTTTATAGGATACTTCACCGACAAAAATTCTGCCGCCGAGATATGTTCCTGTTGCAATTATAACGGTTTTGCAACGATATTTAGCCAACATACGTGTAACAAGCTCATATCCTCCGTCAATTTTCCTTAAATCGGTAATCTCAGCCTGATGAAGCTCAAGATTTGCTTGAAGCTCGAGCTTGTGCTTCATAGTTTCGGAATACTTACGTCTGTCAATCTGAGCACGCAAAGAATGAACCGCAGGGCCCTTTCCTTTGTTTAACATTCTTGACTGCAAAAAACATTCATCGGCTGTCTTACCCATCTCACCGCCAAGAGCATCAATCTCACGAACCAAGTGCCCCTTTGCCGTGCCTCCGATTGACGGATTACAAGGACAGTTTCCTACAGCATCCATATTAATTGTGAAAATAACAGTCTTACATCCCAGTCTTGCCGAAGCAAGCGCAGCTTCGATTCCCGCATGACCCGCTCCGATTACCGCTACATCAAATTCTCCTGCAAAATATTCCATATTATCTCCGTTATTCTAAATCTGTTTTAAAAATAAAAGTTATGACACAACGCAAATGCACCGTTAAGCCTTATCACTTGCCCACACAAAAGTTATGGAACACTCTGTCTATTACTTCATCACTTGTTTTCTCTCCCGTTAATTCAAGCAATTCTGAAATTGCATCTTCAAGAGAAACAGTTATTGCATCATATGTCAATCCGCACTCCACAGCCGATTTGGCTTCGCCAACCGATTTTAAAGCATTACTGACGGCAATTCTTTGTCTCTCATTGGAGAGAATACCGTCGCTGGGATTAAGATTAGAGGTTCCCGCAATTTCCGCAACAGCCGAGGCAATTTCATCCTTACCCTCACCGTTGGCGGCAGAAGTAAATATCACTCTGTTTACTTTAGACTTAATCAGTTGAACATCAAGCTTTTGGGGCAAATCACTCTTATTTATGATTGCAACAGTAGGTATTTCAGAAGCAAATGTTAAAAGATTTAAATCCTCATCGTCAAGCTCACTGCTGTTATCAAATACCGCAAGCAAAAGTCTGCACTGTTCAAGCCGTTTTCGCGCTCTGTCCACACCGATTTTTTCAACCGTGTCGCTTGTATTGTGAAGCCCGGCTGTATCGCTGAGCTTTAATATTACATCGCCGACAAGCACAGTGTCCTCAACAACATCTCGGGTCGTTCCTGGAATATCGGTAACAATGCTTTTATCACAACCTGCAAGCAAATTCATAAGTGTGCTTTTACCGACGTTCGGTCGGCCGGCAATAACGGTATCTATTCCCTGTTTAACAGCCTGACCGCTGTCGTATGAATCAAGCAATTTCTGTAATTGTTTTTGGGCATTGTTACAAATATCCGAAATCATATCATCGGAAACCTCAGCAATATCCTCCTCGGGATAATCAGCCCAAGCAGATAAATGAGCCGTAAGCGACAACAAGCTTTCCTTTATCTCATCAATCTTACGTCTGACAACTCCGTCCTTAACAAAAAGAGCGGCACGAGCGGCACTTCGGCTTTTTGCGCTTATAATGTCAATTACCGCTTCAGCCTCTGTCAAATCAATCTTTCCGTTTAAAAAAGCACGTTTGGTAAACTCGCCCGCTTGAGCCGGAACAGCACCGGCTTCAAAAACCGCGCGCAAAACCTGCTGAGTTATATATACTCCGCCGTGACAGGATAACTCAACAACATCTTCACCCGTATAGCTATGGGGGGCTTTGAACACAAGCGCAACTGCTTCGTCAACATCTTCTTTATCTCGGTTGACAATTTTGCCGAAAGCAGCGGTGTAACCCTTCATTGACGATAGCTTTTTACCGTTTACACCGCAAAATACTTTTTCTCCGATTTCGACAGCTTGTTCACCCGAAATACGAATTACACCTATTCCGCCTTCGCCCTGAGCCGTACTGATTGCGGCAATGGTTTTGTCAGAAATAAAACTACTCATAAAATCACCAAAAAGAAAGGGCGGATAAATCCGCCCAAAATTTTATTTATCAATATCTATTCTGCCGTAAAGTCCGTTTTCTCCGCCTTCGTTGAGCGGCTTTCTGTCGGGATTAACGGGAGCAGGATGTGAACTGCGGTTTGCGTTGTAAGGACGTCTGCCGCCTCTGCCTCTGCTGTGGTTATCTCTGCGGAAATTATTTCTTGCCTTTGGGTCAGGTCCGATCACAACGTGACGGTTTGCATTTTCGCCTTCGCTCCAGGAAATCGCACCGCTAACCTTTTGAACTGCAGTATGAATAATTCTTCTTTCATACGGATTCATAGGCTCAAGGTTTGACTTTCTTCCGGTTTTAGAAGCTTTAATTGCAAGCTTTCTGCCAAGAATTTCAAGAGTCTTTTCACGTTTTTCTCTGTAATTTCCGGTATCAACGGTAACCTTAAGGTAGTCTTCTTTACCGTGATTGGCAACTAAACTTGTGAGATATTGCAAAGAATCAAGAGTCTCGCCTCTTCTGCCGATAACATATCCGACTTCTTCACCCGAAAGGTCTAATTTTACGCCGTCATCCGTAACGGTTTTTTCCACAGCAATATCCGAAAGTCCCATTTTATCAAGAACATTTCTCAAAAATTCATCCGCTTTATCCTCGGAAGATTCAGGCAAAATAACCTTAACTTTAGCAGGAGCACCGCCGAACAAACCGAATTTTTTCTTTTCGGCACGTTGAATAAGTTCAAACTCTACTTCATCCGACTCATCAAGTCCAAGCTGTTTTTTTGCGTCATTAAGGGCATCAAGCTCAGTTTCACCAACGCCGATTGCTTCACGTATCACGTTAATTCTCCTTTTATTATATTGGATTGTACAACATCTGAAATGTCATACAAAGACATTCATACAAATTACTTTTTCTTCTTTTTATTAGACTTGGTATTTGACTCATTATTGCTTGCTTCAGGTAACTCATGGGGAACATAAACATACGGAACGGCTGCTTCGTTTTGATAAAGCAAAGCAACGTGTCTCGCTTCGGAGTTTGCGGTAAGATTTGCCGGACTGAACACTTTGCCGAGTATAACAGACTGAACAAGGCTTAAAAGCGCCGAAATAATCCAGTAAAAGGCAACGGCTGCCGGAACGGTGTATGCGATGTAAGCAGAAAACAAAGGCAAAGCATAAAGCATAACCTTCATACATCCCATCTGCTGATTCATCTGATTGCCGTTAATTTTCTGCATAATAATCTGTGAACCGATATTAGACAAAAAACACAATACAGGGAAAAGTATATATCCCGACAAAAATCCGTAATCGCTCGGAATAGCAAGCAAATCAATTCCGAATGTGTTAAAACCGTTTTCAAACGTCTGGATTTGAGCAATTTCCGAAGAGCTGAACAAACCTTGAATTGTGTCGGTGTTCACAATATTCGGAAATACATTAAGCAGGCTGACTTGCTGATATGTAGGATTTGCATTTGTCACATAACCCGGAATGGTGTTTACGTAATTGATAGCCTGCTGAACATTGTCACTGTTGAGATGAAGCGTGTTTGTAAGCGGATATGCAACGGCATAAAACACACCCAAAATTACTATAAGCGGAATAATAGTCGTAAGACATCCGCCCATGGGCTTTATGCCCTCTTTTTCATATAACTTGTTAAGCTCTTCCTGAGCTTTTTGTTTGTTGTTGGCATACTGCTCTCGTATTGCCTGTTGCTTTTTGTTAAGCCGCGCAGTACCTGCCATGGATTTTTGCTGTTTAATCGAAAACGGAAACAGCAAAAGTTTAATAATCAGCGTAAATAATACAATTGAAAGTCCGAAGTTCTGAATTACATAGAAGATGCCCCATAAAATATATCCGAGAAATCCTCCGAGAAATCCAAAAATTTGCATATTCTACCTCACTTTAGGGCAACTCAAACATCACGCCGGATTGCGGCATAACCTGCCCGATTAATGCCTATTCTTTTTTTCGGGTACGGGGTCGTATCCACCCTTTGAAAACGGATTGCAACGCAAAATTCTCCAAATTGTAAGCACAGAACCCTTTAGCGCACCAAAACGCTCAATGGCTTCAAGCCCATATTCCGAACAAGTCGGAATATACTTGCAACTTGGCTTAGTATACGGAGAAACAGCGGTTCTGTAAAATCCGATAATTGCCAGAAGAATTTTTTTCATTAATTATATATTGCCCTCAAACTCATAAAGATTGTTTTAAAACATCAGCGGCGGTAAGGTGCTTCCTCATCGCCTTGCAAACAACATTCGATTTAACATAAGGCGTCTTGCCTCTGGCAACAAAAATAATATCATATCCCTGTTTAAGTTCGGGATAAAGCTCATAATATGCCGCTCTGATAACTCTTCTTGCTCTTGTGCGCTTTACCGCTTTGCCGATTTTTTTGCCTGTGGTGATTCCAAAACGCAGGTTGTTGTGTTTGTTCTTCAATACATAAGTCACCAAAACAGGACTTACATAGGATTTTCCCCGTCTGTAAAGCCTTGAAAAATCCCTGTTTTCCTTTATTGTGATATATTCACTCATAAACAATACCATCAGGCAAATCAATTGTCAAAAAAGAAAGACCACCGATTAAAAGTGGTCTATTCTTTAGTAAGACAACCTTTTTCTACCTTTAGCTCTTCTTCTTGATAAAACCTTCTGTCCGTTAGAAGTGGACATTCTCTTTCTGAAGCCGTGCTCTTTCTTTCTGTGGAGCTTTTTTGGCTGATATGTTCTCAACATAATTGAAAACCTCCCTTCAATCTTTCGGTATTCGGTATATAACCTTGCAATATAGCATTATACCTTAATTTTTTGATTTCGTCAACACTTTTTTCACATTAAGAAATAAAATAATTATAAACTCAAAAATACGTCGGCAAGCCGTTTTTTGCGTGCAATTTACCAAAGAAATTATCCGAAAATATTTGCCCCGTAACAGCAATTCAAAATACAACATTCGTCCTTATCGTCGGGGATAAATTTCCCCGACGAATCGCCGAAGCAACGGCATTGATTTCCGTTCTTGCAATTTTTTGCAAGCTCAGCTTCCGCAAGCAAAGCAGAGTGTTTTCCGATTTAAAAAACTATAAAAACTATCAAAAAAACAAATAAAAGTGTTGATAACACAATGCAAGTTTGATATAATAAAAGGTAATAATTAACATTGTAGAATTTGCAGAACGGAGGATAATATGCTGAACACAAACTACAACGAAAAATTCGGCAAAGAAGGACTCACCTTTGACGACGTTCTCCTGATTCCCGGAGAATCAAACGTAGAGCCGATGAATGTTGATGTTTCAACCAATCTGACAAAAACAATCAAACTTAACACACCGCTTATGACAGCGGCTATGGACACCGTAACAGAAACCGAGATGGCAATTGCAATTGCCCGTGAAGGCGGCGTTGGCATAATTCACAAAAATATGTCTATTGAACGCCAAGCCGACCAGGTTGACCGCGTAAAAAGAAGTGAAAACGGAGTAATAGTCAATCCGTTCTTCCTCTCACCTGAAAATACAGTAAGAGACGCAGACGAGCTTATGGGCAAGTATAAAATTTCCGGCGTTCCGATTTGCCGTGACGGAAAACTCATCGGCATCATCACCAACCGTGATATGCGTTTTATGACCGCCAAAGACTTCGATCAACCTGTTTCTTCGGTTATGACCAAGGAACACCTTGTTACGGCTCCCGTCGGCACAACACTGACAGAAGCTCAGGAAATTCTTCGCCAACACAAAATCGAAAAACTTCCTATCATAGGCAAGGGCGGAAGTCTTAAAGGTCTTATCACAATCAAAGATATCGAAAAGAGCGTCCAGTATCCCAATTCAGCACGTGACGACAAGGGCAGACTTATATGCGGTGCCGCAATCGGCGCAACAAAAGATGTTCTTGACAGAGTTGCGGCTCTTGTTGAAGCTCAGGTTGACGTTGTTGTGCTTGATTCGGCACACGGTCACAATTCAAATGTGATTAATTCGGTTGCAAAGGTTAAAAAAGCATATCCGAATCTCCAACTTATCGCAGGCAACATTGCTACTGCCGAAGCTGCCAAAGCATTGATAGACGCAGGTGCGGACGCAGTTAAAGTCGGCATCGGTCCGGGCTCAATCTGTACCACAAGAATTGTTGCAGGTATCGGCGTACCGCAGATTTCCGCAATTTATGACGCAGCTTGCGAAGCTTCAAAATACGGTACTCCGATAATCGCAGACGGCGGAATTAAGTACAGCGGTGACATTGTAAAGGCTTTGGCTGCCGGCGGAAACGTCGTAATGGTCGGCTCACTTGTGGCAGGCTGTGAAGAAAGCCCCGGAGAAAACGAAATTTATCAGGGCAGACAGTTTAAAGTTTACCGCGGAATGGGCAGTCTCGGAGCAATGGGCAAAGGCAGCGCCGACAGATACTTCCAGGCAAGCAACAATAAGTACGTTCCCGAAGGCGTTGAAGGCAGAGTACCTTATAAGGGCTTACTTTCAGACACTGTTTATCAGATGATGGGCGGACTAAGAGCCGGTATGGGATATACAGGTTGTGCAACTATTCAAGACCTTCACCAAAAAGCAAAATTCGTTCGCATTTCCGGAGCAGGTCTCAGAGAAAGTCATCCCCACGATATTCAAATTACAAAAGAAGCTCCAAACTATTCATACCATTTTAACTAATATAAAGGATTGATACATTATGTACAGACTTGGCATTGATCTTGGCGGAACAAACATTGTTGCAGGCGTGGTTGACGACGTAAAACATAAAATTATTTCAAAAGCTTCTTGCAAAACAGCGGTTCCGCGCCCCGAAAGCGAAATCTGTGACAGCATGGCTGAGGTTGCCTTTAAGGCAATCGAAAAAGCAAAGATTACCATTGACGATATAAAATCAGTCGGAATCGGCGTTCCCGGCGCAGTTAATCCAAAAACCGGTGTAATTGAATACTCCGCAAATCTTTTCTTCCATAACTGGGAAGTAGTAAAAATGATGGAGGAAAGACTTAATAAAAGAGTATTCATTGAAAACGACGCAAATGCGGCGGCTTTGGGCGAATATCTTGCGGGAAGCGCAAAAGGCACAAAAAACGCTGTTGCAATCACACTCGGCACAGGCGTTGGCGGCGGTATTATTATCGGCGGCAAAATTTACAGCGGTTCAAACTTTGCGGGCGCAGAGCTTGGACATATGGTTATTGTAAAGGACGGAAAAAAATGTGCCTGCGGCAGAAGTGGCTGTTGGGAAACCTACGCCTCCGCTACGGGACTTATTAGTCTTACAAAGCAAAAAATTCTGTCCGAGAAGCTCGAATTCAGTTATATGCTGAAAATGTGTGACGGCGACATTAACAAGGTTGACGGAAGAACGGCATTTGACGCAATGCGTGACGGCGATCCGACAGCAAAGGCTGTTGTTGAAGAATACATAAGCTATCTTGCCTGCGGTCTTGTAAACATCATTAATATTTTTCAGCCTGATGTTCTTTGCATCGGCGGCGGAATTTCCAACGAGGGTGAAAACCTTCTCGGCCCGCTTCGTGCAATTGTTGAAAAAGAACGTTACACAAAACACAACGATAAACAAACCGTAATTTGCAAGTGTACACTCGGCAATGACGCCGGAATCATCGGTGCGGCCAACTGTTACGAATAACTTATTTTAAAAATCTTCGAAGAACGCTTTAAGCGTTCTTCGTTTTGTTTTTATCGATATATAAATCCCCGTCACCCGGTTCGGTGACGGGGATTATTTAACATAATAAAAAAATCAGTTGGATTTTTCAAATCTTTTTATTTGCCTTTTGATAGGAAGCTCGACCGTGAAGCATACCTTATCTTCACGATTAGCGGCACTGATTTTACCTTTGTGCTGATCTACAACCGTTTTGGCAATTGAAAGACCTATTCCGTAACCGCCTGTCGCTTTTGAGCGGGAAGAGTCCGTACGATAAAATCTGTCAAACAGATGCTTTATATCGTCCTGACTCAACTTTTCGCTTGTGTTTGCCACCTCAAGTCTTGCATACGCAAGCGTTGAATCAAGACTGATATCAATTTCTCCGCCGCACGAACAATATTTTACCGCATTGTCACAAAGAACGGAGACAAGACGTTCCAATCCTTTGGCATTACCGATAACCTTAATATCGGGTTTTATTTTTAAAATTATTTTTTTATCTTGGCTCTCTGCTCTTGTAATAAAATCAGAGGCTTTTTCCTCGACGAGTGACGAAAAATCAACGTCACTGAATTCTTCCTTTCGCTCTGCTTCACTGTCCATACGCGAAAGCGTCAGCATTTCTTCAACAAGACCGCTCATATTATTTACTTGTCGTTTAATCTTGTCAATCGTCGGATTTTCTCCCACAGTAAGTTCAAGAACGTCGGCATTTACCTGAATTGCGGCAAGCGGTGTTTTGAGTTCATGACTTGCGTCGGTTACGAACCGTTTTTGAAGCTCAAGATTTTTTTTAAACGGTGCAATTGCCTGCTTCGACGTAATCCACACAAACGCAGTTGCGATAATCATTGCAATCGAGGCAATAAAAATTGATGTACGCGTCAAACTGTTTCTTGATTCAATCATTGAATAGCAATCAACAAAATAAATTCTTGTCTTACCTTCTTCGGGAATCTTCAAATAGTAATATTTTCCCGAATGACTTTCCGCACTGTTGCTTTTTGCGGCGGCACGAACGTAGCTTTGCACATCATAAACAGACTGCGCGGCAATGTGAGAAAGATCCTTGTCAATAATAACGTTATCCTCGTTAAGCAACACCCAAAAGTAACGTGTTGTGTAACGGGTTTCTTCAGTAAATCTCAGTCCAAATCCCAAATCCGAAAAATCCGAATCAAAGTGCTGAATTATTTCATCCTCGCTCTCAGAATCGTCGTCGGAAATAATTTTAATCTGAGTATTGTTTTCTCCGTTTTCCGAATAACTTTCCACAACCTCGGGAATTATACCGCCGTATTTTTCAAGCATAGACAATAATTGATGCGCATTGCGGTTAATCTGAGTTGTAAAACCGATATTTATTGCGGCAACAATCAACATCGTGATAAACAAAAAAGCACCCAGTTCAATTAAAATTATGTGCCAACGCAATTTTTTGAACATAACTTACTCCGTTTCCTGCAGACAATATTCGTATTCCTTGTCAGAAACAATTTTAACAGACGCCTTTACAGATTTAAGTTTGTTTCTCAAATAACCGATATACAAAATCACGGTACTTGAATCACTGCTTTCGTCTCTCCATATTTTTTCAATCAGCTTTTCAGCCGAAATCGACCTGCCTTTGTTATTTATCAAATATTCAAGCAGTTCAACTTCTTTGCCGGCAAGTCTGAGAGAAGTTTCGCCGTTGGAAATTTTAAGTGATTCCGTGTCAAGCACAATATTACCGCAGCTTAGCGTGTTTGAATTATATGTGTTGTTTCTGCGCAAAAGCACGTTAATTCTTGCAATAAATTCATCCTTGTTAAACGGCTTTGTAAGGTAATCGTCAGCCCCCATATTGAGTCCGTTTACCTTATCTGCAATCTGAGATTTGGCAGTCAGCATAAGCACGGGCGTGTTGTTGTTTTCGTCTCTTAACTTTTTGAGAACTTCAATTCCGTCCATTCCCGGCATCATAATATCAAGAACAATGCAATCATATACATTTTCGTTAGCTTTATTGTAAGCGGAAGTTCCGTCATATACAACATCGCTTTCAAAATTGTTAAATTGTAAAATAATTCCTATTGCGTCCGCAATATCTCTTTCATCATCAGCAACTAAAATTTTCATTATATCTCTCCGTTAATCATCTGTCTGACAGTCTGCATCGTCAAATCCGTCGAAGCCATTTCTTCGGCACAGCGTTTAAGCTCACTGCGGATAAGCTCTGCATTTTTTATTTCCTTTTTATAATGCAATGAGTGCTCAAGAGCTGCCCAACAATCCTGAGCAATTGTCCTTATTTGAATTTCAACTGGAACACGCTTTGTTTTTCCCGGAAGATTCACATTAAAAAACACGATAACGTGAAAACTGCGGTATCCGTTAGGCTTTGGATTTGCAATATAATCCTTTTTTTCAAAAATCTCAAGCCCTTCCATACTGTCAATCATATCAACAATCGTATAAACATCATCAACAAAGCTGCATATTATCCGCACACCGACAGCATCGTGAATTTTTGTAAGGGCATTTTCGACAGTGGGTTTAAATCCTTTGCGATGCAACTTTTCAATCATACTTTCTTCGCTTTTAATTCTGCCTTCAAAATGCTCAATCGGGTCGTGCATACCGATTGATTTACAATAATACTTGATAAGGTCTATATTCGTAAGCATCTGTTTTAATGCGCTTTCAAGAATAAAAAAATTTTCACCGTAAAACCCACTCATTTAAAACTTTCCTCCCCCTAATGTATAAACGCAAAGCAGAGCATCGCTCCGATTTAAAATAATTATAACCAAAAACATTTCCAATGGCAATAAATATCGGAAAAAAATCAGGTAAAAAACACAATTTGCTCTAAATTCAAATGATTGCAATTAATTAATTTGCAACGAAAAATTTACATAATAATTACCAAAATACGGTGTTACGAAAGAGCTCTGCGTGCTACAATCAAATTACAGTCAAAACAGAGGTGACAAAAGGTGAAAACCGATAAAAAATTAATTATAATCATTCCGTCGGCAGTTGTGCTCTGCGCAATCTGTGTGATAGTGGGAATATTTTTCGGGCATAAGATAAATTATGACAGCTCACAGGGAGTTGTTCTTGACAACAACGCTTCTTCCGTTGCCGAAACAACATCACCCGAAAACAGCTCACAGGGAATAAAAGTTCCGGGATATGCCGATATCGAAATAAATTCGGGCGTAACAAACTTTCCGATAACACTTTTAAATCCAAGCGGTAATCCGTGTTACTTTAAATTTACGCTTTCACTTAAAGAAACGGGAGAAAAACTAGGTTCAACCGACTATGTTAAACCGGGAGACTCAATAAATGGTATCGAGCTTTCTTCCCCGCTCGAACAAGGCGAATACACACTTGACATAAATATACAAACAAAGTCTCTTGATACTCAGGAGGCTATGAACGGTGCTTCTGTACAAACCAAACTGAAAGTAAACTGAAAATAATCCCGTTTGGGTTTATTATAGATTTAAATTATTCTTAGAACAAAAAAGGAGAAATCAAAATGTCAAATTTAGGGAAAAAGATAAGTATCGGAATTATCTCCGCAGTAATGGCTGTAACCGCAACAACAACAGCTTTTGCAGCACAGGAAACACCGATTGTTGATGAAAACACACCTACTTCGGAATATCAGCAGACATTGAATTATACAAAAGACGAATCTGAAATAATTCCGTATTTTACCGTAACTATTCCCGACACGGTAACACTTTCAAAGGATTCAACCAATCTGCCGTATTCACTCGCTTTTGTTGACGACACGTCATTTATTCCGAGCGGAAAAAAAGTGAGCGTAAAAATTGACAGTGCGGGTTATTCGGGTTGTCTTACAAAACTAGCGGTGTGGGACTCGAGACATTTTCAGGAAGCGGAATACAAAATCTATGATTCAGACGCTTCAAAAGTTCCTACATACTACAACATCGGCGATGAGGTTGTCTCATGGACAGGCTCAAACTGGGGCACAATTAACAGAAAAATCAAGCTTTCCGATTACAGAAACGTTGGAGCAGGCAAGTACACAGGTGTAATTAACTACACGGTTTCATTAGAGGATAAATAATGAAACGCCTTGTGTACGGTGCGCTTATTGCCTCAATAGTGCTTACACTACTCGCAAGCTGCTTTTCGCTGTCGGTTTTTGCCGACAGCAGGCAAAGCACACAGGTGATTTTAACGGTAGAAAACACGGAACCGACCAACACAGAATATCTGCAATCCTCAACCGCAGATTCAGACAAAAAAGCATTACAGGACAACAGCACGGTAAAAACCGGATACGGCTATTTGGTAATCGGCACAATTGCCGCCGGAGCCTGCTTATCCGCAATAGTTCTTGCAATGCTGATTAAAAAATCAAATTCTAATTAATCCATATTTCAAATTCTTCACAATAAAATACCGTCGGTAAAATTATAACTGATTTTACCGACGGTATCTTATTTTTTTGCGTCAACGCTCATCTTTGCAAACAAAATCCGTTGCAATATTTGTAAAAAGATGAGCAGATGCTCTTTTTTAATTCTGTTGCAATTCAATCATAACAAAACTTTGCGGCTTCATTTTTACCTTGTCGTTTTCAAACTCCGCACCGCCGATTTGATAAACAACACTTCCGTTATATTTTGTGGAAATTTCGGCATCCTTACCAAGTGGATTGAAGAACATCACAAGATTGCCGCGCTTATAATAGAAAGGAATTTTTCCCTCTTCATAAACAAATTCAAGTTCTCCGTTGCCCTTTAAATCATCGTACTTGCGGCGAAGTGCAATAACGTCGGTTACAACTTTATAGATACTGTCGGGATCGTCCTTTTGATTTTCAACCGTAGGTGCGTCATCCGATTTGTCAACGGGAAGATACGGTTCGTCACCTGTTGAAAAGCCGAGATTCTTTTGACTGTTCCACTGCATCGGAGTACGGGAACCCGTACGTGAGAATCCACCCTCTTTGCTGACAAGGTTTGCCTGATATTTCATTCCGATTTCATCACCGTAATAAAGGAAAGGTACGCCCGGCATTGTAAAGATAAATGCGTTTATTAATTTTATCGCATTTTTGTCAAGACCTGCCGTAACACGAGGCATATCGTGATTGTTGGTCATAAAGCTGATATATCCGTTATTCTTTGTACTTTCGTAATTCGGAAGATATTCATCGGCAAACGCCTTTACGTCGCCCTTGCCGTTTGGGTTAAACACAGCCTCACTGCTTCTTGGCTCGCCGTAACGGAAAAGTCTGCTGTATCCGTTTCCGTAATGGTCAAGATAGAAGTCCATATGAAAACCGGAATTATTGATTGCTCTTTCGGGATTACACCATTCGGATACCATTGCAGCCTCCGGGTATTCCTCGTCAAGCATTTCTCTGACTCCGCGCCAGATTTTAGCCGTTGCAACCTTTTCATCATCGTTCTTAACAAGAGAATCTGCCATATCAACTCTGAATCCGTCTGCGCCCTTGTCAAGCCAAAAACGCATAATATCCTTGATTGCCTCTACGGTTGCAACACAATCCGGGTGTTCGGGAGGAAGCTGCCATTCGGGGTGTGTAATTTCATTAAATCCATAGTTAAGCGCAGGCTGAGAGCTGAAGAAGTTTACAAGATAATTTCCGTCACGTTCACATATTCCGCACATCATTCTGTACTGAGGCGGAGCGTCCCAAACGCTCTTTGTGAATATATACCTATTTGAAACTTCGCTCTCTTTAGCCTTTTTTGCCTCCAAAAACCACTGATGCGTGTCGGAAGTATGTCCCGGAACAAGGTCAAGCAAAATCTTTATACCCATTTCATGGGCTTTGTTGAAAAGATTAACCAAATCATCGTTTGTTCCGTAGCGCGGAGCAACCTTTTTGTAATCACGAACATCATAACCTGCATCCATAAAAGGCGAATCGTAAATCGGATTGAGCCATATTGCGTTACATCCCAAACCCTTTACATAATCAAGCTTTTCGATAATACCGTTAATATCACCGATTCCGTCTCCGTCAGAGTCATAAAAGCTTTGTGGATAAATTTCGTAAAAAACAGCGTCATTGAGCCATTTCGGCATAAAAACACGTCCTCTCTGTGTAATATTTTTAAGGATATTCAGTAAATTTTTAAATACATAATTTTGATTAATTACGGTTCTCTTTATCACATATCCGATATTTTAAATTCATTCTAACATTTTTGTTTTGAAATATCAACATAAAAATCCATTTTATTTTCCATTAATAATTACTTGCAATCCTTGAATAATCAGCATAATATGATAACAGCGATTACTATGCCGGAGGGAACAACTTTGACAGTAAACAGGTTATCTGACAACAGAGTACTGATTATTTTATGCGGAAAGGATATGGAAGAATTTTCGCTTAAATACGATAAAATGAACCTTGACGACTCACATTCTCGCAAAATTATCATAAGACTTATGCAGCTTGCATGCGGAAAATCAGGGATTGAAACCGTCGGAAAAAAAATAAACATTGAAGCCATTTCACTCGAAAGCAACTGTTATCTTTTAATAACCGTTAATGACAAGAAAAGACGCACTTTCAGAATTAAACAAAGCAAAAAGTCAATCTGTTATATGCTCGGCAACGGTTCAGGATTTCTTGACACCATTGAAATTCTTTATAAACAGAACATTTGCTGCAATAAAAACTCAGCATATGTTTTAAACGGAAAATATTACCTGATTTTTGATTATCCGACAATTCCCAAAAAACTCAAAATGACTTTGTCTGAATATGCACAACGATGTTCCGGAAAAATTGTTACGGCAAAGATACGTGAAAGCGGAACTCCGATTTGCACTCAAAATGCAATACTTCAAATAGGAAAATATTTATAACACAGTATAGGACGCCACACGCCACTCAGGCGATTTCTTTGCAGTCTGCCACAAGCTTACGTTTTTCGTAAGCGAACAAAACGCCGCACATGTTTGAAAACAAGCGACAGTTAATTTAAACTGCCGCTTGTAATTATCGTTATTCTGTTTTTTCGGTTTACCATGCGTTGACACCGACCCGATTAAAAATGCTGAGATTCAGACAAAAAATAAGACAGTTGATTGCAACTGTCTTGGTGCCGGTGACCGGACTTGAACCGGTACGGAGTATTAGTCCGAGGGATTTTAAGTCCCTTGTGTCTGCCTATTCCACCACACCGGCATAAAGTTTGGTGACCCGGACGAGAATCGAACTCGTGTTACCGCCGTGAAAGGGCGGTGTCTTAACCGCTTGACCACCGGGCCAGATATGGTAGCGGAAATAGGACTTGAACCTACGACACTTCGGGTATGAACCGAATGCTCTAGCCAGCTGAGCTATTCCGCCATGTGTTGCCGATACTTAAAATCAGCAAGTTCTATTATATTGTAAGAAGTCTGTTTTGTCAATACTTTTTTACAATTTTTTTAAATTTTTTTCAGACGGTAAAAACGGTAAAATGAAATTTAGCAAAAAAAACACATATAGCAATGAAAATATTCCCTTAATTTTAATTGTTGCCGTATTCGGAAAGATTCCATTCTTCCTTTAATTCATCTTCAATCGGGAAAACTCTGAACAGCAAAACATTGTTTTTACTGTCATTCTTATCCTCTTTTGTGCTCAATGAAAACACAAATCCCTGATACCAAATTGAATCTGAACTTTCGGTGGTTATTTTATAAAAAATATTTTGCAAAAATTCTTCGCTTCCGCTCGGAAACTGACATACAGCCTCTGCCATAATTGCAGCCTTTTTTATCGTTTCATTATCGTCATCCGCGTTGTTTTCCTGAATCATAAATTTGCTTGTTGTTGTGCCGCAACCTACGTTAAGAATCTTTTGGCTTTCAACCTCAACTGTTGCAGTGTAATTTATGTCCTTGTCGTCATAGTAATAGTATTGGATTTTTACGCCGTTATTATCATTACTTGCTTCGCCGTTTTTCTTCCAACCGCTGACTTTCAGCTTTTCGTCGTTTCCAAGGCTGTTTTGAATATTATTATATTTTTCAACAAAATCCTCAAGTGTAAGAGTAAATCTTTTTCCGTTTACATTATCGCTGTCTTCTGTTGAATTCAGGTTCTGTGCAGGATAAATCTCATCGTTTGACGCAGACTGCGTTTGTCGTTCAATATTCAGTTTATTATCTTTGGTATTGCAGGCAGAAAAAGCGACTGCTCCGCATATCATAGAGAGAATTATAGAAATTGTAACCAATTTTTTCATATGTTGCCTCGTATTGAACCAATAGTTTAAACAGGGCGGATAGAGAATTATCCGCCCGATTTTTTACCGCAACGGCAATCTTTGTTTACTTTAAACAATCTTATTTTGAGCAACTGTAAGCAGTCAACTCAGAGACATAGACTTCTGCACCGTAATATTATTCAGTCTTATCCTCTTCAACCGTTCCCGCTCCGGATTCTGTTAATTTTTCATCTGTTGCCTCTTCGGCAATATCATTGTCAGAATCACCGTCTTCGGCTTCGTGAGGAGCACGGGCAACCGTCACAACCTTGTCGCCGTTACCGATTTTCATAACTGTTACACCCTTTGACGGACGTGAACAAATTCTGATTGACTCGGCAGCAATTCTTATAATAATGCCGTCCTGTGAAATAATGATAATATCATCGTCAAGGTCAACAACCTTAATTGCGGCAACATCACCGTATTTTTCAACGTGATAATTGGTAAGTCCTTTTCCTCCTCGACTTTGAACACGGTAATCATCAGGACTTGAAAGTCTGCCGTAGCCTGTTTCTGAAACGGTAAGAACATATCCTCCCTCACGTACTACGCTCATTCCTACAACAACGTCGCCTTCTTTCAGGCTAAGTGCCTTAACGCCCCTTGCCTGTCTTCCCATGGCACGTACGTCGGTTTCATTAAATCGAATTGCTACGCCTTTTTTGGTTGCAACAATAACCTGATCATTGCCGTCTGTCATTCTAACCCAAGCAAGCTCGTCACCCTCGTTAAGCTCAAGAGCAATAAGCCCGCCCTTGCGCGCCGTATTATAAGCGTTAAGGGATATTCTCTTAATAATTCCCCGACGTGTAACCATAATCAAATATTTTTCTTCATCAAACTTCGGCACTCTTATCATTGACGTAACATTCTCATCCGAAGCAATCGGAAGAAGATTTGCAATGTTGATACCTTTTGACTGTCTGCTGCCCTCGGGTACTTCATAACATTTAAGTCTGTAAACTCTTCCCTTGTCTGTGAAGAACAGAACATAATCGTGAGAATTAATGATAAACATTTCGGTGGCAACGTCCTCTTCACGCCTTGACATTCCCGAAACGCCTCGTCCGCCTCTGCGCTGAATTTTGTAGGTATCAACGGCAAGACGTTTTACGTAACCGAAATGCGTAAGCGTAAGCACACATTCCTCCTGAGGAATAAGGTCTTCAATATCAACCTCTCCGCTTACAGCACAAATCTCTGTTCTTCTTGGATCGGCATACTTGTTACGAATTGCAATAAGTTCTTCCTTAACAATTTCAAGCTTTCTTGTTTCGCTTTCAAGTATTTCGATATATTCTTTGATTTTTGCCTGCAAAGCCGCAATTTCTTCCTCAATCTTTGCACGCTCCATATTTGTGAGCTGTCCGAGACGCATCTGAACAATTGCCTGTGCCTGAACCTCGTCAAGACCGAATCTCTCCATAAGGGCAGCCCTTGCGCTCGGCAAATCCTTGCTGCGGCGAATAATTGCAATAACCTCGTCAATATAATCTATTGCAATTTTTAATCCTTCAAGAATATGAGCCCTGTCCTGAGCCTTTTTCAGGTCAAACTCAGTACGTCTGCGAATAATTTCTTCCTGAAAATCAATATAGCATTTGAGCATATCCTTGAGAGTCAAAATTTTTGGCTCTCCGTCAACAATGGCAAGCATAATTGCGCCGAAAGTTGTCTGAAGCTGTGTGTATGAAAACAATTGATTCAGCACAATTTCGGGAGATGCGTCACGCTTGACGTCAATTTCTATATGCATACCGATTCTGTCGGAGTGGTCTTCAATGTTTGAAATTCCCTCAATACGCTTGTCTTTTACAAGATTTGCTATATTTTCAATAAGTCTTGCCTTGTTTACCTTGTAAGGAAGCTCGGTTACAACAATCTTATATCTTCCGTTTTTTGCCTCAACTATCTCTGTTCTGGCACGAACGGTTATTTTTCCTCTTCCGGTTGCGTATGCGGCTCTTATGCCGCTTCTTCCCATAATAATTCCGCCTGTCGGAAAGTCGGGACCCGGCAAATATTCCATAAGCTCGGCAACCTCGGCATCGGGATTATCAATAAGAGCACAGACTGCGTCTATTGTTTCACCGAGATTATGCGGCGGAATTTCGGTTGCCATACCGACTGCAATACCGCTTGAACCGTTTACAAGCAGGTTAGGAAAACGGCTTGGAAGCACATCGGGTTCTTTAAGCCTGTCATCATAGTTCGGACTGAAATCGACCGTATCTTTGTTAATATCCGTGAGCATATCCATTGCTATCTTGCTCATACGAGCCTCGGTATAACGATAAGCAGCAGGCGGGTCGCCGTCAACGGAACCAAAGTTTCCGTGTCCGTCAACAAGCATATATCTCATTGAGAAGTCCTGAGCAAGTCTTACCATTGCGTCATAAACCGAAGCGTCACCGTGCGGGTGATAAGCTCCAAGCACAGAACCAACCGTGTCGGCACATTTATGATACGGCTTTGACGGTTCAAGACCTCTTTCGTACATAGTATAAAGAATACGGCGGTGAACAGGCTTTAATCCGTCTCGCACATCAGGCAAAGCTCTCGAAACAATTACACTCATAGAGTAATCAAGAAAGCTCTTGCGCATCTCCTGCCGCAAATCAACGTCGATTATTCTTTTTTCATTCTGCTGATCATTCATCTGTTCGTTATCCATTTTTTACCTCTTTTTCATATATGCTCAACGAAATTGCGCGGTAAATATCCTTTTAATAAACATACTTAATTAAAAACACTTAATATTCTGATTTATTTTTTTATAAAGCTCCGGCAAATGCTTCCTGACATTGCACGGCTTGAATGTTTTTGCATCAACAAATGCGTGCTGAGTCGAGCCGTAGCCAAGCTCGGTTTCTGTTCCGTCCTTGTTTATTCTTTTAACCGAATAAGAAAACTCAATTCTTGCGGCAGTCATCATTGTACACCATGTACGGATAATAAGCTCATCATCATAAAGAGCCGGAAGTCCATAGTGACAGTTAAGATTTACAAGAGGCGTCATAATGCCTGATTTTTCCATATCTTTGTAATTAACACCGAACATTTTAATATAATCGGCTCTGCCCATTTCGTACCATATCGGATAATTTGAATGATGAGCAATTTTCATTTGGTCGGTTTCGGCATAGCGAACCGTTAATTTTGTTCTTGAATGCATAATGTAACCTCCTTTTTGATTATCTGAGCTGTGCGGTTAAATATAAAATGTGATTTTCTGCGTCTTTCAGGCGGTTTCTTTTTATTCTTGCAGCCAAAGCAGAACGTTGCTTCAATTTAAATTAAACGTCCAAATTCTGAACATACTTAGCATTTTGTGCAATAAATTCACGCCTAGGTTCAACCTTATCTCCCATAAGTATTGTAAAGGTTTCGTCAGCCTCTTCGGCGTCACTCAGTTCAACCCTGAGCATAAGTCTGGAATCCGGATTCATTGTTGTTTCCCAAAGTTGATCGGAATCCATCTCACCGAGACCTTTATATCTCTGAATCTCGGTTTTACCCTCAGTTTGAGCTAAAATCTGGTCACGCTCCATATCGGAGTACGCATATTTATGTTCTTTTCCTTTTGAAATTCTGTAAAGCGGCGGCTGTGCTATATAAACATGACCAAGATCAATCAAAGGACGCATATATCTGAAGAAAAACGTCAAAAGAAGCGTTCTGATGTGTGAACCGTCAACATCGGCATCCGCCATAATAATTACTTTGTCGTATCTTAATTTTGATATATCAAATTCATCGCCGATCCCCGTGCCAAGCGCAGTGATAACCGGCATAAGCTTATCGTTTCCGTAAACCTTGTCAATTCTTGCCTTTTCAACGTTAAGCATTTTTCCCCAAAGAGGAAGTATTGCCTGAATACGTCTGTCTCTTCCTCCCTTGGCGGAACCGCCTGCCGAATCACCCTCGACTATGAATATTTCGGTTTCGCTGCTGTCGCGCGACTGACAATCGGCAAGTTTTCCCGGAAGCTGAGCGGATTCAAGCGCAGATTTTCTTCTTACGCTCTCTCTTGCTTTGCGTGCTGCTTCTCTTGCTCTTGCGGAAGCAAGTGCTTTTTCAAAAATTGCCTTTGAAACTGCGGGATTTTCTTCAAGATAGGTCATAAGCTTGTCTCTTACAAGCTTATCTACCATTGCTCTTACCTCTGTATTTCCGAGCTTTGCCTTGGTCTGTCCCTCAAACTGTGCCTCTTTGAGCTTAACGCTGATAACGGCTGTCAAGCCCTCTCGAACATCTTCGCCGCTGAGATTTTTGTCGTTATCCTTAAGCTTGCCGAACTTACGCGCATAATCGTTCATAACATAAGTCAGCGCACGCTTGAATCCTTCTTCGTGAGTACCGCCGTCGGTGGTATGAATGTTATTTGCAAACGTCAAAAGATTTTCGTTGTAGCTCTCGTTATACTGCATTGCAATTTCAACGGCAATTGTATCTTCTGAATTTCTTGCCGCAAAATATATTACGTCGGGATGTATTACTTCAAGAGAACGCTTTTTGTGAATGTACTCAACAAAACTCTTAATTCCGCCCTCATACACAAAATTCTTTTTGATGATGTTCTCTTCGTCACGCTCGTCTCTTAACTCAATATGAACTCCCGCATTCAAAAATGCCTGTTCGCGCAAACGGCGTTCAAGTACCTCATACTCATAAACCGTGGATTCTTTAAATATTTCGGGGTCAGCTTTAAAACGAACCTCTGTACCTCTGACTTCGGACTTTCCTATTTTTTCAAGAGGAGTAATTATTTTTCCTCTTTCATAACGCTGAAAATACACATCCTCGCCGTCGCACACCTTGACTTCAAGCCATTCCGAAAGTGCGTTTACAACCGAAGCGCCAACGCCGTGCAAACCGCCGGAAACTTTGTATCCGCCGCCGCCGAATTTTCCGCCCGCATGAAGCACGGTAAACACAACCGTTACCGCAGGAAGACCGGTTTTGCTGTTTACTCCGACGGGTATGCCTCGTCCGTTATCGGTAACTCGGATAATGTCACCCTTTTCGATGACTACATCAATCTTAGAGCAATAACCCGCAAGAGCCTCGTCAATTGAGTTATCTACAATTTCATAAACAAGGTGGTGTAATCCTCTCGGCCCCGTTGAACCGATATACATACCCGGGCGTTTTCTTACGGCTTCAAGTCCCTCAAGAACCTGAATTTCATCAGCACCGTATTCCTGTTCAACCTTGGTAATTACAATTTCTTCGCTAGAGTCGGTTGATTCAATCAATTCATCAGTCTCTTTTACTTCGTTTTGTTCTGTCTGTTCAATCTTTTCATTATCCAAAATAATTACCTCTTTCGCACTTACCCAATCGGGCAAAAGAATTTGTCCCTTACGGTGTTATCATTACTCTTTATCGGCGTATGAAATATAACTTAGTTATTTATCAATCACGCAAAATCTTATAAAAAACGGCATAACCAAAATTCCCGCAACAACGACTGCAATATTTGTCACAAGCAAAGTCCAAAAGCCGATTGAAGCTATTACCCACAGCTCAAAAGCGTCAATAATTGCGGCAACTGACACAATCATCAATAATAAAAGCAAAAATTTTATTCGAGACACCTTGAATTTTTTTCCGCAGTGGTAACATTCTGCGTTTCTTTTGTACATAATTCTTTTTACATCGCCATACCTGAAAATTGTGTGACAATGCGGACATACCGGTAATTTTATCATAAATTAAAACCTTCTGTTTGAAGAATATCTGTTTCCGTCGGGTTTTTGCTGCTTTGATTTTTCATCTGTTTCTTTTTCTTCTTCCGAAACATAATGACGCATACGGCTTCCGCTGTTAATATTTTCGGAATGAATCTTTTTAAGCGGAACATTGTCGTAAGAATGATTTTCGCTTACGTTGTTAATTATATGAACATAATCTTCATCTTCCCGCTCGTTTTGATTATCAATATTTATCTCATTGTCGATTTTTACGGATTTCGTGTGAAAAATTTCATCTCTTTGCTCATTTAAATTTCCGTCGTCTTTACCAAGCTGTGCGCGCGTCGCATTTCTTTTATCTCTTATTTTATTAAAAACATCAGTATTTATCTGAAATTGTCCGTTATCTTGCGCAGTACGGACTTTGAAAGGCTCTTCATCAAAATCCGAAATCAACAGATTATCGGAATAGGTAATTCCGGCTTTTTTTGCTTCCATAGATTTTTTGTATTTTTTGAGAGGCTCATAATAAACAAACTTAGGCGATAAAAATAAAAAGATAATCAAAGGCAAAGTCACAAGCACAATTCCCAACGGATTATTTGACAATCCCAAAACGTTCCACACAACCATAATTGCAATTGAAAGTAAAGCAAACAATGCAAACAAAATCAGAATTGAACTTTTAATTTTTACCTTGCTTTCTTTGCCGCACCTCGGACAAACGTATTCTGCATTTCTCCTGTTTGAAAATGAAGCGGTATATGAAATTCGTTTTCCGCAATAAGGGCATCTTTTTTTTATCATATTCATACCTCGATTTTAAACTCAAAAGATATAGTTCAATAAATTTTACCGTAATAAAGCTCAAAGCGTCTGACGTTTTGACAGCGTTTTCGTTGCGAGCTGGCTGATATATACAACGGTTTTTCCTTTTTTTCTGCACACAACAAAGGATTTCGGAAGCTCATAAGATACATTCACAACCTGACCCGACTTCTCGGCAATTGTAAGAAAATCTCTTGTTTTTTTTGATACGGTACAGGCGTCAATATCAAACATTGCAATAATGCTTTCGCTCTCAATTACCGTATCTTGTCCCAAGTGCAGATACATCAGTAACTTCTCCGTTTTCAACCTGAAAAATTTTGCCCTCTTTGAGCTGTTCTTTATTGGATTTTTCGCAACAGGTTATAAAAACCTGGCAATCCTTAATTTCATTAAGCAAAAAATCCTGTCGTTCGTTGTCAATCTCGGACAGCACGTCGTCCAACAGAATAACAGGCTCTTCGCCCATTTTTTCTTTAAGAACTGACGCTTCAGCAAGCTTCAGCGACAAAACAGCGCTCCGCTGCTGCCCTTGCGAAGCAAATGACTTTGCATTTTTGCCGTTAATCAGTATTTCTGTATCGTCACGGTGCGGACCCGCATTGGTCACGCCCGTTCTTATGTCGTCTCTTTTATTTTCAGAAAATTTCTCTCTGAGTTTTCTCTCTATTGTTTTAATGTCATCGTCAAGCGTAATCCGAGCCGATGAAACATAGCGTATACTTAACTTTTCTTTGTTTTTTGAAATTCCGCTGTGATAAATTTCAGCTCTTCTGCTGAGCATTTTAACATATTCAAGCCTTTGCGCAATCAACATTGAGCCGTATTTTATAAGAGGTTCGTCCCACACCTCAAGCGTATCTTCAAGGGCAGGATGCTTATAAATATCTTTCAACAGAGAATTTCTTTGAACAAGAATACGGTTGAATTTCGATAAAATAACAGCATTTCTGAGCTTTTCTCTGCAAATTGCACTGTCAATGAATTTTCGACGTTCGGACGGTCCTCTTTTAATCAAATTCAAATGCTCGGGTGAAAATACCAC
>CAVBYX010000018.1:0-37909 GCA_963599905.1 Acutalibacteraceae bacterium | reverse complement strand
TTTAATTCGCTGCCGCTTGTAATTATATATATTTCGTTTTTTCGGGTTACCCCAACTATTGACATTGAGCCGAAGACTCTAGGGTCTCTTCCCCACAATAAAATCAAGCTGAAATAGTCAAGCGATGGACAATTTGTCCATCGCTTCAGACTGTCGAAAAAGTCCAGCAAAAGCTGGGCTTTTGTAGCTTATGGTGGTATAATAAAGATGGTGATGAAAATGTTGGAAAAGAGAGTAAATAACCGATAACAGATGGAATTCATTTGCTTGGAAAATATAATACCGCAAGACCACCTACTTAGGAAAATAGAAAAAGCAGTAGATTTCAACAAATTGTATGAGTTTGTTGAGGATTTGTATTGCAACGACAACGGCAGACCAAGCATAGACCCCGTGATATTGTTCAAAATGGTGTTAATCCAACATCTTTACGGAATAACTTCTTTGAGAAAAGTAGCAACTGAAGTATCAATGAATATGGCATATCGCTGGTTTTTGGGATATACATTAAATGAACCAACACCGCATTTTTCAACATTAAGCTACAATTTTCGTCATCGTTTCAATGAAGAAACAGTAGATAAGATTTTCAATTGAATACTTGACGAAATAGAAGAAGCAGGTTTTCTTAATGCAGAAGCAGTATTCATAGACGGAACACATATCAAAGCAAATGCGAATACCAAGAAGAAAATCAAGGCAGAAGTGCCTGTAGCTGCAAAAAGATATACCGATGAATTGTTAAAAGAAATTAATGCGGACAGAGAAGTACACGGCAAAGCACCTTTCAATGATGATAAAAACGATAAGCCAAAAAATAAAAGAGATAACACCTCAAAGAAAAAGCAAAAAAGACGCAAACAGGAAACTAAAAAGAAAACTGTAACCAAAAGTGAAACAGACCCTGAAAGCGGAATGTTTGTGAAAGGCGAACATAAAAAGCAGTTTGCATATGAAGCACATACAGCTTGCGATAAAAACGGATATATATTAGGAGTAGAAGTTACACCCGGCAATGTTCATGACAGTTTAGCTTTTGATGATGTGTATGAAGAAGTAACTGAAAGATTTCCAAAAGTAAAAACAATAGTAGCAGACAGCGCATACAAAACACCGCATATATGCAAAAAAGTATTCGATGACAGCAGAGTTCTTTCATCAGCGTACAAAAGACCGATGACACAAAAAGGCGGACATGAGTGGTGGAAGTATGTGTATGACGAATATTATGATTGTGTGATTTGTCCCGAATACCGGGTGTTAAAATATGCAACAACAAATCGTGAAGGATACAGAGAGTACAAAAGCGCCCCTTCGATATGTAAAAATTGTCCGACAAGAGAGAAATGTACGAAATCAAAGTCATGTCAAAAGACAGTAACAAAACATATTTGGAGCGACTACATAGAACTTGCTGAGGATGCAAGGTATACTCCTGAATACAAGGAATTGTACAGAGAACGAAAAGAAAAGATAGAGAGAGTATTTGCAGATGCAAAGGAAAAGCATGCAATGAGATACACTCAATACAGAGGCTTGGCGGCAGTAACAAAATGGGTCAGGCTTAAGTTTGCTACCATGAATTTGAAAAAATTCGCAATACATAAAGATATATTGCGAAAACTCAAAGAGATAAACAACCATTTTTCTTTATCTTTACTAAATTATTTAAAATTTATCCTAAAATTTCAAAAACTCGAAATCCAGTCAATCTGAATTTCGAGTTCTTCTACAGGCTGGTCCCTCAACCAATTAAGGCTGAGGGGGTGTTTTTATGCACGATAGATGATAATTAGTTTTGTGTTGATTTTGAATTTTACGAGCAAAGCCGCTCAAACGTATCTTTTCCCGCTATGCCGTCAACGTCAAGATTAGTGCCATAATTATCATTCAGCCATTCTTGTATGTCCCTAACGTCTGAGTCACCGTATGAATTTTCTTCCGAAGTCAATGAGCCGCCGCCACTCGGATCTCCGATGATAACGTCCATATCCACGTTGCCGCTTATTCCCGAAACATTGCCGCCGCTTGCATACTGCCATATATCACAATCAAGACTGTGGCTGTTCGACCATTGAGCAAGCCAAATCGAATATTTATCGTGTAAAGTGTTATAATTGAGATAATTTTGAAACCAGTTAAGATTGGCATACACGCCTGCCGCATATCCTGCGTCTGTTATTTTATCACAAAATACTTTTGCTATATCAGTGCAAACAGAAACGCCGAGATTTGAAGCGGTGTTGCTTATCGGATAAAAAATTCTTATTGAACACCCGAGATTTTTCCTCTCGGGTGTTCGCTTATTAATTGAGGTTCTGACTATACTGAAAGCATCTCATCAGCTTCAAAGGTATAGTAAATATCAATCTGATTACCGCACTTCTGAGACCGAGGAATTGCTCTTTCATGTATGTTTATTCGCTTGATGAATGCATGCAAAATTTCAGGTGTTACTTCCGTGATATCAATATATTTTTTTGCACTTTCTATAAATTCTGATATTTTCTTATCACGAGTACCTTGTATTGAGATCTCATTGTTCAGATTTTCAAGCTTTTGTTTTTGCTCTGCCTGCTCTTGCTCATAACCCGATACAAGAAGTTCGAATCGTTCCGGCGTGATTCGTCCTGCAACTCTGTCCTCATACAGACATCTTATAATTCCGTCAAGCTCTGTTATGCGTTTCTGTACGGCAGTAATCTCGCCTTTTGAAATCTTTATAAGCTTTTTGGATTCTTTTTCTGCTTTTGATTTTGCTATTTCATAAAACTCAGCAGGGTTTTCTCTTGCGAACGCAGTAATTTCTCTCAGCCTGTTGAGTACCAATTCATCAAGCACTACAGCACGAATATAATGATATGAACAATGATGACTTCCCTTTGTCTGATAAGTTCCGCAAGTATAACATTCTTGTGTTTCCTTTAAGCTTTTTGCTCGGTTGATATACATCCTCGCACCACATTCAGCGCAGTACAGATATCCTTACTTATCGGTAAGTCCTGTTTTATTTGCTTTCTTTCTGCCGTCAAACTTTTTCTGAACCATGTCCCAGAGCTTTCTGTCAACTATAGGCTCCTGTGTATTCTCAAATATTTTCCATTCCGATCTTGGAACAGATATTCGTTTTTTCAGCTTATTCGATTTTGAATAAGTCTTTCCGCAAACGGTTGCTCCCAGATATTCGGGATTGCTAAGCATTCTGCGGATTGTACGCTTCGGCCAGTTATACGGACGGCTTGGATCAGGCTTACCTCTTAAGCTTCCATACTTCTGAAACAGGTAAATAGCAGGAGATATAGCCTTGTCATCTTCAAGAATTTTTTGGATTTTTGCAACTCCGTAGCCTGCTGCTGCCAGCTCATAAATTTTTTTGACTATCGGTGCGGTTTCCGGATTAACCAGATACTGCTTTGGATTGTCGGGATTTAACATATATCCGTAAGGCACGCTTCCGTTGGTTCGCTCACCTCTGTTCATTGCGGCAGTTTTTACCGAGCGTATTTTCTTGCTGATGTCTTGCGCATAGTAATCATTGAAATAGTTTCTTATTCCAATAAACTCATTACTGCCTGTTTCAGAATCGACTCCGTCATTAATCGCTATATATCTGACATTATTCTGTGGAAATATGATTTCAAGATATGTACCTGTTTTAAGATAATCTCTGCCAAGTCTTGACAAATCCTTTGTTATTATTGTACCTATCAAGCCGTTGTTCATATCATCAATCATTCTGTTGAAGTCAGGTCTATTGAAATCAACCCCTGAATAACCGTCGTCAACATAAAATCGGCAGTTATGGAATCCGTTATCCAACGCATATTTTTCAAGAAGTGCTTTCTGATTTCTTATGCTGTTTGACTCTCCCTGCAATTCATCTTCCTGTGAAAGGCGGCAGTAAAGTGCTGTAATTAACTGTTGGTTTGAATTTGTGTTCAACATATTTCATTCCTTTCCGAGTGTTATCAACTCTATCAAATCAAACCGAATAGGATTACGACTACACAATATTCCTATTCGGCTTGAATATCCAGACTTTTATTCAGGTTTTTCACCTGAAACAAGATACTTTATTTTATCTGATACGGTATTATGTTTTTGCTCGTCCGCTATAGGAAATATATCCTGCACACAATAAGATGTGTTATCAATTTCAACTACATTCATTTTACATATATGCCTGCGTTTAAAAGCAAGACTCGTAAGGTTATGTTCTTCTGAAAATGTATTATTGTTTTTCTCCATTAAATGCTCCTTTCTCCAACTACATTTGCATAGTCGGACTGTCATCAATTTCTTCATCTTCATATTCAATATTTTCTTCTTTTGATATTGCACCTGTAATCAATCCGGCGGTAAGACCAAGCAAAGTACCAATATCACTGCCGTTTTGTTCGGCTACAATTCTCTTTCTGCGTTCTTCTTCACCTTCCGATTCATCATCAATTATCCGAGAAAGTGATTCAGCAAGAGAGTTGATACTGCCGAGGACAGCACGGTTATTGCTATCCATTTTAAGGTTGTCAGCAGAGTTGACTTCTTTACTTGTGACGCTATTGCCGATTCCAACTCCCGACCTTGTCGCAAGGTATTGTTCAAAAACTCTTCTTGACTCTTCCCAGCCTGTTCGATAGTTTTCGTCATCTGAATTTGCACCGACCTGATTTCTTTCAGAGTCTGTTCCGAAATTTTCTTCAGCTCCGTCTGACAATTCTGTGATATTGTTCTCATATTGTCTTTGTTGATTTCCAGAATTCTCTCCAGATATTTCACCATCTGGTCGTCCGTCGAGATTTTTGAAATCATATTGTACAGCTCTGGCTGAAAGGTTATTGCCGTTCTCAGCAGGGTGAGTTCTTCTTCCCTGACCTGTGACGGAATCGAAATCACTTTCGTTTCTCCCGATAGTAGCTCTATCGCTGTCAGTGAGTTGCTGTTTCTCTGCTTGAGGCTTTCCAAAATATTGTTCTTGCCTGTATCTGAATTCATTTTCCATACTTCCTTTCAAATATTTATCGTTGTGTAGTTTAATATCTCTGCACTTCATTTTGTTCGGACATTGATAGGTAATGTATTTCCTATCGCCTGTCCACGTTACCGAGTAACCCATAATTGACATTGCGTTTATGAAATCTTCTTTGCTCCCACTTATGTTCATAGCTTTGTCTATGTCGTTCATCAGTTTGAATTTCCAGCTCTGACCTTTGACTGCCGTGCGGTATTCTCTTGTTGAGATTTTCATACCATCTTTGTTGTAAGGTTCAAGAGTTGAAAAATTATGATGTCTGCAAATTTCATCACTCAATGCTCGTAATGATTTGAGTGTGTTTGGATTCTGCCGAAGCTTTTTGCCATTCTCAAAGCTGACAGAGTTGATAACAAAGTGAGAGTGGATGTGTTGTGCATCACAATGTGTTGCAACCAATACTTCATATCCTGTCCACGCTTTCTCGGCAAACTCTAATGCAACCTCATGAGCTTTCTGCAGAGTAATGTTTTCTTCAGGAGAGAAGGATTGAACATACTGATAAAAATTCATTCCGTCCGTCTTTTTATACGATTTCTTTGTTGCAAGAAATTCTGCAAAAGCGTTTTCTCCTTCGCAATTAACTCCGCTGACAAGTATTTGATTTGAAATTTTATCATAGACTTTTTTGTCCTGACAGCAGTAATCAATTACACCTTTCATTGCACTGATTGATTGCTTAGACTCACGAATGTATGTCACGGTCGCCATTACTTATCCTCCGAAAGTTTTATGATTGCGTCATAGATTTTTCTCTGCATAGCAATCGTTTCACTAAAGTTGTAGGAATTAAAAGCACCGCTGTTTATCTTTCGTGTTATCTGATTCAGGTTATTGCCAATCCTTTTCAGTTCAACAAGTAACGGTTGCAAGTCAACTACTTTGATTTCACTTTGTAATGAAGATTTCAAAATATATTCAGTCAATGTCAGCTTAGCTTTCTTTGATTTTTTATAGATTGCTGATTTTTCGGAATCAGTTAATCTGATACTTAAGATTTGATTTCTCTTACGGGTTTCTATTTTTACACACCTCCGTGTTAAAGTGGGTCCGGGCTTCGCTCGGTTTTATGTGTTCGGTGGACAGCCGGGCACTCTGCTTGCCCCGGACAAGTCCAGGAAATGTAGCCCAAACCTCTGCTCCTAAAAATGAAATATCAACTCCGCCGTAAATTCGTCCAAATTTCGATTTTTACTTGCAGTCGGGTACTTTTCTCGCCCTCTGCAAAATAATCGTACAAATCGGCAACGCCGGCGAAACAAACGCCTTGCGACGATAAATGAATAAGAAAACGGTACTCTCGTTGTATCTATCGTCACTTTTTATTACACTATGAATTCACAACAGAAGGATCAAATAAGTAGTACATATTACTGCTGTTAGAATTGTTTCATCTCTTTCTTAACTTCACTTGGACTAACCCAATTTTTTCAAGTGATCTCAAGCATTTGATTACAGTATTCTTTGTCAGATGACACTTCTCGCAAATCATTCTCAGCGATGGAAAACAACTGAGCTTTTCTCTGTCGGCAAACATAAGTAGACAGCAGTAAACTGCAATTGTATTTGCGGGCAAATTAAAATCAAATATTTTATTGCTGACTATAAAGAAATCCTTGTGCTGTACCGTTGTATCATTCAAAAATTTTTTCTCCCTTCTTCTTCCTCTGCAGTTGATAATATCTTTACTTGAGTTTTGTTATGTAACTCTTGTTAGTTGTAATAGAAATATTGAACCACCTGATAGAAAATTTAAACTATCCTCCTGTCACTGGTTACAAGCATATTTTCATCACTCTCCTTTGTCCTCTAATATATAAATGTCAAAGTTTTTTAAAATCACAGAAATTCCCGTGACAGAGTAAAATTATTTCTTAGTGTATTGTGATATTGCCGGTTCAGTGATATAATACTTTTGAGGTGAGAGAATTGAGCTATATTGAAAGGTACGAAAATAAAATCACAACTATTGATTATTTCGCAGTAGATTTTGATGAAAAGAATATAATTTTAAACAACGAGAAACTACCGCTTGGATATATAAGCAACTGCATTGCCAATCTTCCAAAGGAGTTCGCAACCAATCTACTGATTCACAGCGGTAAGATAAATCGTCATTGGCAGGAGCTTAAATTAAACGGTTACAGCAGAAAATTATTTATGGATATATTTGCTGACATAAATAAAATGATTGACTATATGCAATCACTTGAGCCTTTTAAATATTTTGATATTGAAAAATCAAGAACGACTGTTTCAAAATTGTTTGGTAAAGATGCACTTGATGATTACGAGTATCTTTTGAAGCATCTAAAAATCAATTACGGAAGAACAGAAAGAAACGAAATTGCAAGGCTTGAAGAAATAGAGAATAAATCAAAGACCGCTGAAAATGTTTTGAGAGCATATTCATATATCGGCGTTGATACCGCTAACTTCGGCACAATGATAATTAACTATGTAGAGAATTTTATAAAAGAAGATTCACGACAGAAAGATAACATTGCTAAATTCACTTGTGAGTTTTTCGAGAACGAAGAAGTACAAATGAACTTAGCAGCAAGCAATCCTGCGGCAATGATAATGGACGGATTCAACCTTAAACCGATTCAATCTGCTGTTCCTACGATAAAAATTGAAAATGGTAAGTACAAAATTATAAGACGAATGTATTTCAGCAGAATGATGGATTTCTTTGTGACGGAGTTTTTTGAGGCACTTTCGCAAGGTCACTACATATGGAAGTGCGGAGTCTGCAACAAATATTTTCTTATGACTACAGCACACAAGCAGCTTTATTGCAGTACGGTAAATAAGGAATACAGTGTGCCTTGTTCCTATGTTGCAAAGCACCCTGAAATTACAAAACGCAAAATGAAAAAGCAGAAAAAATCCGACAGTCCGTATTATGTTCTCTGGAACAGGCGATACAGCTCAATACGCCAAAATAAAAGCCTCGGCAAATACAGTATAGCTGTATCATCCAAGGCTAAAAAAGATTATCGATATGAAATTTGAGCGAGCACAGTTTGATTTTGACTATGCTGAAAATAACTACGAAGAGGAAATGAATTTGGAGAAGATTTACGAGGAAGCAATGAAAGAATAGGCGGTAAGCAAATGCAAAATGAAAACCTGCATATGTATCAGTTAGGTTACGAACCAAATAGACTTGATGATTTCAATGATTATTTTATACAGTACCTGAAAACAAACGATAGTAAATATTTTAATGAATTTCTGCATTTCTATGAGCCTATACTTAACAGAAAAGCTGCCGAGTTTATAAAATGCAACCATATTGAAGAATACAGGTTACCTGATTTAAAACAAATTTTTGTTTCTCTACTGTGGGACGAATTGCAAAGATATTCAGCAGACGAAAAACTCCCTCTTCTGCAAATTATGAAATATAAAACTCACAAAGCGTGGTTAGAATATGTTCGTACAGACTGCGGTATTACAAAAATTGAAAGTAAAAACGCACATAACAATCTCCGTAAAGTAACGTCATTGTACTTCAAAATGAAAGATACAAAGCCGTTTGATGAAATTTTAAAAGAAATATCCAAACAACTACATATTTCAGAGAATACTGTCATTGAGTATATAGAAGCAGCGTTAGCAACAAAATATTCTGGAAACAGAGAATCTTTTGAAATAGAGGATATTACCGCATCCGAGGATATTGTCTTTGACAACTACAAATCTAAACAAATAAAAGAAGCTATTCAATCGCTATCCCCGATAGAGCGCAAATTGCTTGAACTTACAACAGGAATCAACTTTGACACATTTGAAACAACAGAAAAGCTTTCATACAATAAAACAGCACTTCTGCTCGGTATGACAGAAAGTGCTGTTCAAAAGAAACGCAAAAAGATTATAGAGAAACTCAAACAAATATTGTAAAATACTTGAAGAGAATTCTAGTTTTTATAATCTATATGCTATCAAATTCTATACGGCAAAGTTTCATAGCCTTGCCATTTTGCCAAGTGGCGTGTAAGAATCATACGATCTTTCGCATTGACTACACCATCGTTATTTACATCTGCGGAAGCAATATCAATATTTTCATAGCCAGACCACTTTGCAAGGTGACGAGTTAACAGCATACGATCTTTGGCATTTACTTCTCTGTCACCGTTTGCGTCACCGAATGGAACAGTTTCTTCTAATGCTACAAATTTTAATCTGTTATCATTTGCATATTCTTCCACAATTGAATTTTTATAACCGTGGATTGTCAGATTTGGACAATCTTCAAAGACATCATCGCATAAGAAAATACCTTCGTCTGGTATAGTATTTACTAGTATAGTAACGTCTAACAAATTAGTGCATCCGTAAAAAGCATGATCCCATAAATAATTAATATCATTGCCAATTAATACTGATTTTAGGTTTGTACAATTTGAAAACGCATCGCCACCAATTTCCTTAACACTATTTGGAAATGTTACAGATGTGAGACTTGTGCAATTTGCAAAAGCATAATCTTCAATTTTTTCAACATTGTTTCCTATATTTATTGACGCTAAATTTTTGCAACTTGTAAATGCATTCCAACCTATTGTTATAACGCTATCAGAAATAACGACTGAATTTAAATATTGACAAGCTATAAAACCACCATTTCCTATTTTTGTAACTCCAGAAGGAATTGTATAAGAAATATTTTCTCTGCTTTGCGGATAACAAAGAATTTCTGTTTTATCTTTGTTAAAAAGTATTCCATCAATATCAGAGTAGTTCTTATTATTTTCACTTACTTCTATATTTTTAAGATTATAGCAACTATCGAAAGCTGTCACCGAACATTCAGAAACATCGTCATTTATTACAATTGTTTCTACAGTATCGCTTACAATCATTTGACTTTTCACTACCTGTGAACCATCCGCGATTATTATTTCTTTGATATTGTTACAGCCTTTAAAAGCTCCTACACCAATTCGAGTAATACTGTCTGGGACCGTTATACTAGATAAATTTGAACAGCCTTCAAAAGCTTGAAAATCAATAGTTGAAACACCCTTATTAATTATTACTCTTTCAAGATTTGTACAATCATAAAATGTATACCCATCTATACTTGTAACACTCTTAGGTATTGTAACATTTACTAGTTTTTTACACTCTTTAAAAGCACCTTTACCTATACAGGTAATACTATCGGGAATACTGCTTTCAAAATTTGAATAAGCAAATGCATAATCTCCGATGCTCGTAGTAAATTCTGGAATTTCTAAATTTTCAACACTTGAATGCATGAAAGCATAGTCACCAATTTTTTTTACACTGTTTGGGATTATAATGCTTGTAATATTATCACAACCATATAGAAAGCAATTTGGAATAGTTTCAACTTTTTTTCCTATATTAATCGTTTTTAACTCTGTGCACCCATCAAAAGGATGCCCAGGTGAAAAGGAATAACCATCTTCATAAATTTTATCAGAAAATTTTTCACAATTTACCGCATTATAATTTACCGTTGTAAGGGAAGTACAATTGGAAAACGCAAAACTACCTATATATGTTAAACTTTCGGGAATTATTATGTCCGTAAATCTTTTACAGCCAGCAAAAGCATTACTACCTATATATGTTACACTATCTGGTATAGATATATTTTTTAGATTTGTACACTTATCAAAGGCAAAACCTTCTATTGTCGTCATACTGTTTGGAAATGTTATAGATTTTAAATTTGTATAATCACCAAATGCGTCTATTCCAATCGTTTCTACGCCATCCGGTATTGTATATTCTGTTGCTTCAGGTTTTGTAAATTTAACTAATTCTTTTTTATCTTTTGAAAATAAAATACCGTCGACAGATGAGTAATGCTGGTTATTTTCACTCACTTCAAATTCAGAAATATTATTAGTATATGAAAATGCCCAGTTTTCTATTTTGTTTACACTATCCCCAAATGTTATTTTCTTAAGCTTTTCACAATTGTATAGTGCATATTCCCCAATAGAGGTTACAGAATTACCTATACAAATATACTGTACTGCGCTATCCGTGAAAGCACTATCTCCAACTGTAGTTACACCATCATCCACCATAACATATTTTGCACCAGTTAATGGTGATTTGTCGTCAGGCAAGGAATAATTATGCATGGCACCCTCTCCATAAATACGAACAAATCCATTTTCGTAACGCTCATAATAAACATTATCACCGCATTTGAGACTATACCAAGGTTCAATATCTTCTTTAAAATTGTACAAATCAATTTGATCAATATTAGTTGGAGCTACATTAATTCCTTGAGCATTTATTAGATTATATAATTCAGGATACTGTAAAGAAGCACTTGGTAACGCTGCCTGATATGATTCTCCTTTTACAACATTTAGATTTTTATAGCTTATTTTTCTTACAACGCTTCCATCCTCTGACATTTCATTAACGATATAATCCATAGTTCCGCTATCATAGCCAAAGTCAATGCATTTTCAGCTGTTTGATCCACGTGCTGTCTGGCGCGGTTCACTGTTTTTCCGTTTTCTGATGTAGTTTGCTGTTTATCCGTTTTTTCTTTAACTATATCTATGCTACCTACTGTAATCTGAGCCGTATCATTTATTTGCTTATTTTCATAACTGACTGTAGTTTCTAAATTCATAATCGAATTTGCACTCTTCAATTTATAGTCATCATTAACATAAACAGTGTAAGATCTGTCGATGCTGGTTCCGGCAGTAATAGAAAAACAACTATTATCGTTTAATTCAGATATATTATCTTTAAACCACCAAAATCCAGTTGAACCAAAATTAAGAGCATCTGAATTCGCTTTTATATTAATCTCATTGCAAATAACGCTCATATTTTTTAGTACGTTTTCAGGAATAAAGCCATAGCTGCTATCAATAATATATGAAATATTTATATTGATTGTAAATTCAGATACATTTAGCTTGCCATTTTTTGCGTATAATGCTTTTGGATTAGTAGTTGCAGTTACATCAACACGGCAAATATCATCTTCCGAATATATTTCCGATACTTTTTCGTCAACAATTTTGCAAACCACACTACAGTCAGGTCGTTCTACTAAATACTTTACTGCCTCACTAAAATCAAAATTATCTGTTGCCTGATACTTTTTACTATCCACTTTTATGTTGTTGGATAATGGGTCTACTGTTTTTAACAATCCAACTACATAATATTCTCCTACTATATTTTCATTGCTATTTTCAGCTGCTCCTACATTAATTGAAAAGCTTGTTAAAACGCTTAATATTATAATAATAGATAACAAAATTGATATAGCCTTATTATACTTTTTCATTGTTTTATCCTCCTGTATTTTTATTTCAAAGGCAAGGTTTCATAGTCCTGCCATTTAGCCAGGTGTCTTGTAAGAATCATTCTGTCCTTTGCGTTTACTTCGCCGTCGTTGTTTACATCAGCAACGGATTTATTTATATTTTCATATCCGCTCCACTTTGCGAGATAGCGGGTTAACATCATACGATCTTTTGCGTTGACTGAGCCATCGCTGTTAATATCACCTATAATCATATTATCCGGAACAGAAACAACATAAATACTGAAATGATTAGTTGTAAAAATCAATCTTCCATCCTTATATTTAGCTTTCATATCAGTGATAGTACCGTCATCTTCGACTCGATGTACCTTTATCATTCCCATTGAAGCTAAAAATTTAAGTTCTTCTGATATTGGTATAGAAACTTCAACATTTTTATCTATCTGCGTTTCATCGCCGTTTTTGATCATAGAAATATTGTATGTAGAGTTAGACACCGAAGCAATTATATCATAAACTTTCGGATGTGTATCTTTTATTTTTTGAACCAACTCACTATCAGCATATAATCGAAACACTTTTAGTGCAGTGTCACTGTTAAAATTAGTATCTGTTTTAACTTGTACACCTAAGCAATTTCTCGTACTGCCGCTTTGATTTTGTAAGGTAATAAACCCTGAATTTTTAGAATAAGAAATACTAATTATTTCAGACAAAAGATTTAGCGAGTCTCCAAACGTAAACATTCCTTTTAAGACAACCCCGAATATCCCAGCCATATCTTCAAATACACTTTCTCCGACTGAAAAGCCACAGCTTAATAATGCATCGTTGCAAACATCCTCAAGATTTAGGTTTTGCATATTATAAACTACGGTTTCTCCAAAATTTCCTACTGCTTCACCACCTATTAATGTTTTCTTAAAAGCACCATTAAGCAATTCTTTACTGAATTTGGTCTGATCCTTAAAGCATTCTAACGATACGGCATTCTTGAGAATTTCTTTTGTCATTTTTTGTGCAGGTAAAAATGTATTGTTTAATTCTATTCCTTTTATGTCTCCATAAAGTCCTTTAAGTTGAAGAATACAATCAAATGCATTAATTGATGAAACAATCGCCGAATTTTCCGTATCATTAGTGATGTTAATATATCCATTTTTAGGAATTGTAACTTTAACAGATGTTTTCTTTGAAGAATTAGATTTCTGACGATAGGTTAATAAATTTCCATTATATATATCGCTTGCTAGATCACAGCAATTATCCCAAACCGTCTCTTTAATGCTACCTGCATTATTTGTCATCTTATCAATAACAACCGCATCTTTTATATCACCGTTTTCGCTATAAATTTCCACTGCACCGAAAATATATTTTGTATTGTATACATCAAAAGATACTGTACATGAATCATCGTTGTTTTTCGCATATGAATAATTGTCAATATACATACCGTTTACATTATAAAAATTTGATACATATTTTTCAATTCTTTGTTCTGGTACATTTTCAACTGTAAATGTCAGAGAATTACCCTCGTATACAGTAACAGGTACTCTGGTAACATAACCCGTTTTTGAATCGCTAAATGACACATATGTTGTACCGGGAGAGATTGCTTTTGCAACAATAAATCTGCAATTATCATGCAATGAGGTTTCTTCCACTTCCAAAATAGAAGTATCGTATACAGTATATGTCAATTTTGATATATCATCAGATTGAAAGCCATTATTAAACACTCCTGCACCAATTTTGATCAAACTGCCATTACATACACTCAAGTCGGCATAATCAGAATACACTCTAATTCCGTTTAAGCCTTCAGTAACCTGTACCGTCATAGTTGTGGAATTACCGTCAGGCATCTGAGCAGTAATATATGCAGTACCAATATTATTGCACTTAATATGCACTTTCGAGTTTTTGCAATATGCATTATAGTCTCCGTCCGATTCCACAACACTGGCTATGTCACTGTCACTGCTTTTATAAATAACATCCCCCGCTGAATAATTATTATATAAAATATACAAATCAGCAACTATACTCTCATTTGCCCTGCAATTCATTTGTGGCTTTCCAAACTGGATTGGTGCCATTACACTAAATTTAATTCCATGGTTATTGGCGTAGCGTTCGGCTTCTGTTCCCGAGAAGCCATATAAAGTGAAACGGTTGAGCCGTTCATAAACACTGTCATAATTCGGAGTATAATATCCAAATGCACAACTGTCTATTTTTTCAATATTGTCTCTCAAATAAACTGACTGTAATGAAGTGCAATTCACAAATGCATATTCACCAACATTCAGTACTGAATCAGGTATATATATTGATCTAATATTGTTGCAGTTCTCAAAAGCCTGCCATCCTATATCTATTATGCTGTCCCCTAAATTTATATTTTTTAGATTTCTGCAAAAAGAAAAAGCATTTCTATTTAGTCTGTTCAAATCTTTTCCCAAATCAACTTCAGTTAAGGATGTGCAATCCGAAAAACAATATTCTCCCAACGACATAACACTATCGCTAATAATAACTGTTTCCAAGTTATTACAATATCTAAATGCAAAATCCTCTATGCGCCTTATATTTGCACCAAAGTTTATATTTCGAAGGTTACTACAAAAGCAAAATGAGTATTCACCTATGTATTTTACTGTATCAGGAATTGTAACAGTATTAATATAATCATTTGATTCAAAAGCATGATTTCCTATCTTTGTAACTGCTTTTGAATTAATTGAATCAGGAATAACTACATCACTTGATTGACCTCTGTATGCAGTTATCTCTACAGAACCGTCATCTAATGGCATATAATAGAAATCACCATATTTTTGCATATATTCTGATATTTCCTTTGGTGCAAGTTCTTTATATCCTATTCTGTTATACAACGCATACTCCTCAATTGTTGAATTATAGATGCTATGCAGGTATCTTCCCTTTCCCGAATATGTCGGCAACGCTTTTCCATTAGTATGGTAACCGAAAGCAAATTCACCGATATATGCTACATTCTTCGGTAAATATAAATCAAGTAGATTGTCGCAGTTACAAAATGCTGAATCACCAATATATTTTACCGTATCGGGAATATCTATAGATGTCAAATTAATTGAAGAATTAGAGTCAATATATGAACCTGAATTATCAAAAAAGGCTCCGTCAGCAATTCCCATAATGTTCTTATTAAACTTAATAGTACCGTCTTGCGGAATATCGCCCTTATAAGAATAAACAACCTTTCCTACATAAACAATTCCGTTATTCTGATTACTGTACCATGTTGTTCCTATAAAGGCATTTTGACCAATACAAAACAAACTTTGCGGAGCCTGTATATTTGTAAGATTCTCCTGATTCAAAAATGCAAGATTAGCAATTCCAAAAGTACCATCTTTTATCTTTAAAGTATATTTTTCAGGCATTTCACCTTTATAATTGTATACAAATTTTCCGGCATAAACTAATCCGTCACGCTGTTTATTATACCAACTGGTATTATTAAACGCATTAAAGCCTATACTTACGATTGAGTCTGGAAAAATAATTTCAGATAAATTTGTGCAATTGGCAAACGCCCCCCTACCTATTTTTTGTACTCCGTAAGGTATTATTACTTTTTTGAGATTACTATAATTTGCGAAAGCACTCTGATATATATTTTTAATGTTTTCATTTATTTTTATTTCTGTAACACTTTCTAATCCGGATATTCTACTTTCATTTCCATACGGATCAAGCGAAGTTGGTTTTCCTAAACCAACAACTTCATAGCCACCAATTTTCTCTGGAAATGTAACCACCGTAGAGTTACCGGTATACCCCGAAATATATGCTTTTGAATGGTAAATATGGTAACTGAACATATCTCTTTCAATTATTTTCTCATTTTCAGCATAAACAGTAAGGGATAGAATTGAAAACATATTTAAAATTATAGCAAATGTCAGTATAATTGAAATTGTTTTTTTCACGTTTATTCACTCTCCAATTAACCAGTATACGGTAAAGAAATGTAACCGTTCCATTTTGCAAGGTGGCGTGTAAGAATCATTCTGTCCTTCGCATTGACCTCACCATCTTTATTTACATCTGCAGATGTCATATTAATATTTTCATAGCTTGACCACTTTGCGAGATAGCGGGTTAACATCATACGATCTTTTGCGTTGACTGAGCCGTCACCGTTAGCGTCACCGGAAGAAAAAAACTTCTCGTCTAAAGCAATAAATTCAAAACCGTTGATATTAGCATATTCCTCGGAAGCAGTATTTTTATAACCGTAAATTATAAAGCCTTCTCTCTTATAAGAATCAGATAAATATCCTAATGCTCTTTGGCCAATATATAAAACACTTTTGGGGATTGTTATGCTAGCCAAATTTTCACAAGCAAGAAATGCTCCATCTCCTATTTCTTTTACTGTATCAGGTAATATAACCCTATTGATATTAGAATTTCCTTCTATCAAAGGATGTGATTGAGCAAAATATGTCCCTATTGAGGTAACTTTATTTCCATTAATTTCCGAAGGAATTTCAAGCACTGAAGGGTACATCTCTCCATCATATTGATAAATTTGCATTCCATCAAAATCATCTAATCTATAACTATACAAACTGTTTCTAACCTTAACACTGTAATATCTAGGGGCACTTCCTGTAAATCCTGCCTCAACTTCATAATACTCATTTCCATCAGAAACCATAGCGTTCATATGTCCTGAACCAGCTCCATAATCTTTACTTCCATTTCTTTTCCATGCTTGTAAACCTGCACTTTTTGACATATATATTATAGCGTCTGTTGAAGCCCAACAATCTCCACCTCCTGCAATAATCAACCCTGCATAAGACGAATAACCATCATCGTAATCTCTTTCTGCTACAAATTTAGCAATGGTATTAATTTTCTCATATGTAGACATATTGTTTTTTATATTCTCCGACACATAGTCATCCATTATTTTTTCTGCATATACATCAGAATAATCAACTACATTAACTTTAACCTCAAACTCTACATCATCAGCACAGACAAGGATTGTACTTTCTCCATACTCAATATCCTTGGTTATTTTTGTCGGTGTTTTGTTAGGTTCCTCAACAGTTGTACCATAATTACCATACCAATAGTATGTTTTAATTTTAGGTGTAATTAAACCATTGCTTGATATGTTCACTTTCTCATATCCATCAACATAATAAGATATCTGGTTTGCCTCACTAACAATAAGTTGAAAAGAACTATTAAAATTTGACGGAATACTGATGTATTTTGCAGCCCAATCTTCTATCGCATATATTGTTACATCTGTTGAATTAATACTAATATTCTTTTTTACATCAATTTGTGTTGCATTAGCCATTACACCCGTTGCAGCTCCTGCTATAACTGATGTGTTAATAACCACACTTATAATGATTGTTGCTGAAAACAAAATTCTCAATACTTTTTTTAAATTACATTTCATAAGATTCCCCTCCAGTAAAAGTAATTTTATTTATTATTTGGCAAGATTTCATATCCCTGCCATTTTGCTAGATGCCGTGTAAGAATCATTCTGTCCTTTGCGTTGACTTTGCTGTCATAATTCACATCAGAAGCCTAATCATTTATGATTTTTATGCCATTCCATTTTGCAATGTACCGCATTAATATCATCCTGTCCTTTGGATTTATCACACCATCATTGTTTATATCTCCGAATGTATACGAAAGTTTTTTGCTATTGATAATTTCGCCTGATTTATCATCAATCATTATGTTATTAACAGTATTCTCAACATTGTTTTCAGAAATATTATCAAATTCATACGACTTAACATTTGCTGCATTTATATATGTATCAGATTTTATCTCTATTGTATTACTATTATCACTCACAGGTGTATTTCCGCTTGCTTTACCTGAAACTCGGATAAAATCTTTTTCGCTCTGCGTTTGTAAAGCAATATCAAAATCATAGTTTTTACCCTCAACCGTTACGCTTTTACCATTAATAGTGAATCCATCTGAATGATTTGAGCAAATATAAAATCCTCCGGAATATGTTTCACCGATAATCTCACAGTCATTTTCTAAGTTTGAAAACACAAATTTTGAACTATTATTAACGGTAATATCCCATGAACAAGTATTATCCAAATTGTCCACCAATTTACAATCATATACATTCATATTACCGTTATAGTTGCTTCCATCATATTCAAGATACTCACCTCTATCATTCACCACTTTAAATGTTTTGTATGCAGTAATATTTAATTGAGTGGTATTACTTGCAGAAACAGGCTCACTTCCTTTTACTACCGAAATACTGCTAAAATTTTTTCCACTGTATAATTTATCAATATCATAAACTTCAAGATTAGTCCAAATGTCACTAATCATATATCCAAGCGCTTCACCGTTAGCATCTGTAAATGTAAAAGAGCTATAATCTGAAGATATTTTAAAAATAAAGTACCTTACATTTGGATATGTATTCTCATCATAGATTAAGATTTCATGCTCGTTTGTGCTATCATTATAGTTGTATCCACATACTACAACGCTATGTCCGGACACATCATTGTTATGCTTATAGCTAAATGAAAGTACAAAAGGCTTTTTCTCATTCTGGGAACGTTCAGCATCCTGTTTGAATTATTTTAGAAAATCTGACAATCTTTTATTGAGACTTTGAGTATGCCATCCGTTCCTTTCTACAGAATAACTCTCAGCACCATTTGCTGTAAGTTGAGTTAACTAATAATATGTAACTAAATCCTTGAATCTTCCTTTATCACTATCGTACATAGAATCTAAGCCCCAATAATTGCTAGTCTGTATGCCATTATTCAAAGCTTTATGATCCAAATTTCCGTTATTTGCATAACACATACTAAAAGCTATTCCATGACACACTCCTCCTGTTTCTTCAGAATAAATTTGATCATGAATTCTGAAAGTACTATCCCAAGTATTTAAACTATCCCAATATAATTTGTGTCTATAATTTTTGTTATTAACACGATAAGTAGTAGCCTTATGCAAATACCGATTTGTATCTTGCTTAAGTTTAAAATAGTTATTATCGCTATAATCATTATAACTAAAACTGCTATAGGAATCTAATAAGGATTCTCTCTTTTGTGAATATGTGTAAGAATCCCAGTCACTCTTTGTAATAAACTTTGATTTTAAATTTGCATCTACACAGTTTTTCAAAATGTTTTCATTTATAGTATTATACTCAGCTTCTTCAATGGCATTAAAACCAGAAGAATTACCATAACCAACAGCACCATCGTAATAAGTAAAAATATTTTCGTAAGTAGTGAAATTCACTTCCTTATAATTTGATGAATAATAATAAAAATTCAGAGTGTTATTAGTATAAGTTAATTTGTAATTACCACACCATCTATCTGCAGCAAAACCAGCAGCACAAGTGTTCATTCCTGTAATAAAATATTTATCATATAATTTATTATAATAATATTTTAAGCTATAAACATTTAAGTACTCACCATATTTTTTACCGGTTACCTCATGTATGGAGTCATTACTATAGTAATAAATTCTTACAGAATGGTTATCCATTGTACCACCGGCTTCCTGAACAACTAATTTACATTTTCCGTCAAAATCCAAATCTAAAAATTCAAATCCCGCCTGCATTCTTATTGAATTACTTGTTAGAGGTAACCAAGAAGACTCATTGCTGAGCAACTTATTAATAAAATTATTACAATAATCACTTTCGCTTGAAGCACTTACTGTTATTACTGACAACATTGTAATTAACACAAGAACAATCACTAATATAATAATTGATTTTTTACGTTTTTTCATTTCTATTCCTCCTCGTAAATTTAAATTCAATTTTCTTTTGTCAATTCAAAAGTTCCCTTATTTTTATCTTTTGACAAAAGTGTTAATTTGTTTTCATCTATAATAAACTCATAAGTCGAATCCTGTGCAGATTCACTTACAAAATCAATTTTTATTTCATCATTATTTATAGTGTAATTAAATTCATATTCTGAGTCTGAAACAGCCATTTTACCGTTTCCTCTGCCGTCAAAAGTATATTTTGTAACGCTGTCCAGTTTCCATATTCCAATTAGTTCATCGGAAGTAACTTCAATCTGACTGCTAATATCCTGATTATTCCTGCAACCGCACGAAAATGCAAAAAATAATACAACCAATGCTAAAACACATACAGATTTAAAATTTGTCAATTTCACAACTTACTCCTCTAATATAAAAGACGGACGATGACAGAAAATCCGCCACCGTCCGCTAATCATTTTTCTAATTCAAGAATAATGTGGTATTATTTTGTAGATTTATTTTTTCTAAAGTAGCCATAAGCATAAACAACCGCTGAACAAAGCATTAATACAGCAGCAAGTATAACTGCAATATTGCTATTTCCAGTCTGAACAGTGCCATTATCCGAAGAAATCACTGAAGAAGTTACAGTATCGGATGTTGACGAGCCTTTGTCTGGCTTTGATGTAGCTGATTCCACCGTAGTTGGTTCAGTTACAGTAGGTTCAGTTGTAACAGGCTTAATAGCCGGAATTTCTTCTGTTTCAAGAACTGTACCGCATACTGTACATTCCTTATGCTGACTGCCCTTTTCAGTTTCAGTGGCTTCCTTATCAACTATCCAGTCTGAAGGGGTGTGTGCTGCTTTGATAATTACACTGTCATGGTCTGTAATCTCAACAGATGCCGTAGCATCCTCAAACCACTTTCCGCAGCCGTCACAAACATAGTATGCTTTCTGACCATCCTCTGTACATGTTGCAGCAAAACCCTCAACTAATGTAAGCTTATGTGTATGTCCGAGTGCAGGAGTGATTACATATCCGCATTCTGTACAAACCTCAGGTTCATACTCTGTTGCAGGACCACTTGAAGTATGCTCTGCAAAATCAAGCTTGTCTTCACAAACTGTGCACGTATGCCAATGTCCTGTTTTATCCGATTTCCATGTGGTTGTATCGTAGTTGTGGTCTGCAAGTTCACCATACTCAAAGGTTTCAGTATCACTTGCCTGTCCACATACAGAACAGCTCTTGAAATAAACAGCTTTTGAAACGCATGTTGCAGGAGTCTTTAAGTATTCGTCAGCAACTTTTTCTATATACTGATGAGGAGCGTATTCGCCGTATTCCTGACCACAAACATCACATATAGCTTTCTTTGTACAAGTAGCTTCGCCACCGTGATGAGCAACTAGCGGAAGTTGTTCAGCTTCTTTTGTTGTTTCAATAGTTGCCTCTGCATCCTTAAAATACTTTCCACAGCCTGCACAGTAGTAATATTCATTATTACCGTTTTCTGTACAGCTGGACTTCTTGGCAGGAATCAACTCTGTTTCGTGGATATGTTTGCCCTCAATCTGAATATTGCCACTTACTAAATCAAAGACAACATTATCCATATCAAAGTTAAGGATATCCTGGTCAAGACTTATGGTTGTAGTGCCTGTCACGGCCTCTTCTGAAACCTCAAAGGTTAATGTTGCAAGAACACCATTAACATTAAAGTTCTCCGGAGCGGTATCATTAACCCAGCACAAACCGTAAGGGCTTGTTGTATAATTGTCGCTGTGAGTAACTCCTGACAACAAACCTCCGTCCTTCACCTCTTTGAGCTTAAGTACATCAGCATCGTAATTCACATACAGATTAACCGATACCAAGCCCGGGTTGTTTGACATCGTGATTGTAACATCAACGGTGTCGCCTGCTTTTGCTTCTGTGCTGCTTACAACGATTGACGGTGCGTCTTCCGAATCAGCAAACGCTGTAAAGCATACTACCTGAGCCATCAGAATACAAACTGCCATAATCACTGCAAATGCAGCTGAAAGTTTTCTCTTCATCAAACTTTCTTCCTTTCTTTAAAATTTATCAAAAGGTAGAGTTTCATAACCCTGCCATTTTGCCAAATGTCTTGTAAGAATCATACGATCCTTTGCGTTTACATCACCGTCATTATTTACATCAGCAGCGGTCATATCAATGTTTTCATATCCACTCCACTTTGCAAGGTAGCGAGTCAGCATCATTCTGTCCTTTGCATTTACTTCACTGTCATTATTAATGTCACCTAAAGCACTCTTTCTCGGCGATGCAACAACATAATCGCTGAAATGCTCAGTATAGAACTTCAAATATCCGTCTTTATACACTGCTTGCATATCAGTCAGTGTATTATCTGACTCAACACGATAAACCTTTGCGTTTTCATCTTTACAAGGAATGCTTACCTCTGCCATTCCCTCATGTTGAACCTTATTCCCGTTTTTCGACAATGTAATGTCATACACATTCAAAATGCTCTTGTTATTGTCAAATAAGGACTTTATTTTATCAAGATTTTCTTTATCTGAAATCTCTTTTACAACAAGCTCAGCGTTAGCTTTTGCGATAACTCCTATGCCACTGTTATTATCTGTATGGTTATAATTCTTATTGTCCAAATCAATAAATGTAAAACCATTTTCATTTGCATAGGTTTCTGCAGCAGTACCCGACTTACCTAAGATTGTAAAATTATCAACAGTTTCTCTTACATACTCGCCTTTTTCAGAGTCATAATAATAGCCATTATATCCAAAAGAATGTTTTACGATTGTTTCAACGCTGCTTGGTATAGTAACTGCTTTCAGATTCGGACAATTAGAGAAAGTATTACCATTCCACGGAGTTCCGATAGACTTTACACTTTCGGGGATATTTACATAGGCAAGAGATGAGCAGTCAAAAGCGCTGTACATTATTTCAGTAACAGTATCGGGAATATTAACACTCTTTACATTACGATTTTTAAATGCTAATGGAGCTATTTTGTTAACTCCGCTTGGTAATTCAACATTCTCGTTCTCCAAGCCTTCAGGATAATACATAAGTCGATTATCATTCTTACTATACAAAACATTATCTACACTGTAGTAATATTCATTATCACTATCTACTGACAAGCTTTTTAGAGAACTACATCCATAAAAAACATCATTGCCATTGCTTATAACTGAAACATTCTTCGGAATTACAATACTTTCAAGGCTTACACAATTTGCAAATGTCATTCTGTATATCTTCGTTACACTTTCAGGAATTGTAATATTTTTAAGGCTTGTGCAACCGGAAAATGTCATATAGCCAAGGTCTGTTATGTTATTAGGGATAGTTATGTTTTCAAGACTTGTGCAACCACTAAACAAACTCATTCCAAGTGATGATACACCATCAGGGAGTACTATTTTTTTAAGGCTTGTACAATTCTCAAAAACAGATGAACCAATCGAATTGACGCTGTCTGGTATTACTACATTTTTTAAATTGACGCAGTCTGAAAATACATCGTTTGAAATTGCCTTAGTTCCTTCTTTAATTTCAACATCAGTAACCTTCGTTTTATCTCCTTTATAATCATACAAAACTTTTCCTATATACAAAAAGCCGTCAGGCTGATTGTTGTACCATGCTGTATCATCAAAAGCATCATCACCAATCTTCTCAATGTTAGAAGGAATTTGTAAACCTAATAAATTAGTGCAATTCTCAAAGGCACTATCACCAATTTCAGTTACACTTTCAGGGATTGTTATACTTGTAAGGTTTGTGCAACCGTAAAATGCACTATCGCCAATTTCAGTTACACTTTCAGGGATTGTTATACTTGTAAGGTTTGTGCAACCGTAAAATGCACTATCGCCAATTTCAGCAACATTTTCAGGAATTGATATACTTTCAAGGCTTGTACAATTACTAAATGCGTTACTACCGATACTCTTGACATTACTTCCGAGTACTACACGCTCAAGGTTACTATTGTTATTAAAATCACTTGCAACTTTAGTTACTTTGTCACCGTAAATGACAGTTTTAACTGAATTTTCAAAACTAAAGACAAAAGAAACATCTTCATCATCATTTGAAGCAATAGCATTAAAATATACGGTTTCAAGATTAGAACAATTTGCAAAAACGTTCCAACCTGTTTTCGTTAATTGCTCGGGTATATTAATTGATTTAAGATTTTCACACGCACTAAATGCATTATGACCTAAATATGTTATATTTTCTGACAGCTTAACATCTATAAGTGAAGCACATTTAACAAATGCTCCTTTACCTATGTATGTTACAGACTTGGGAAACTCTACATTTATAAGATTGCTGCAATAGCTGAATGCATTATCACATATGGACTTTGTTCCGTCTTTTATTGAAATTGATGTATTTTCCGGCATCCAACCTTTATATTCATAAAGGCATTTACCTATGTAAATAACTCCATCTTCTTGATTGTTATACCAAGAAGTATTATCAAATGCATCATCACCGATAACACTAACACTATCGGAAATTTTGATATCGCTTAGATTTTCCGCATAGTCAAAAGCCTCCTCGCTAATAGATACAACACTATCTGGAATTTCTATACTCTTCAAATTATTGGCTGTATAAAAAGCACCGTCAGATATTTCATTAACTGTTTCGGGGATAGAATAATTTGCTTGCCTTTTACCTGCAGGATATAATATTAGCTTAGTCTTATCCTTATTAAACAAAACACCGTCAACACTTGAATATGTTTCATTCTCCGAAGAAATATTTATATTTTCAACGCTATTGTTTTCCCAGCACTTATAATCCCAAAAATCGACAACAGGAAAACTCTCAATTGATTTTGGAACATTAAGATTAATCAAATTACTGCATTTATAAAATGCGGCAAATTCTAAATTATTAATGCCCTCTGGAATTTGATATGTAGTGTTACTTTTTGCTCTCGGATATATAATAAGGCTATATGGGGCCTTTGTTTCATTATTCAGAGAAAACAATACACCGTCTATATCACAATAATCTTCATTTTGGGCGTTTACAAAGATGTTTTCAAGATTATCATAATATTTAAATACATAGTCATCTATATAGCTGACACCTTTCGGTATAGTAAAACTTTTAATCTTATCAGTGTTTTCGTAATAATATAGTTCATCAATTGCCACTACTTTATAACCATCAATTTCGGAGGGAATAATAACATCAGTATCACTTCCGCTGTATTCGGTTATCCGTGCAACATGATATGACTGCTCGGTATCCCCGTCATATCTCTCTGCCAACTTGTACTCAAAGTCACCGCTTATGTAAGTTTCACCTACACTTTCACTGTTTGTTTCTGCTGCACTCGCTGAAAAAGGCAGAGATGTAAACACACCGAATACAGTTATTATCGCAAGTAAAACTGAAACAATTTTTCTCTTTTTAAACATTAATAATCACCTCATATTTTTTCTTTTGCGTTTGTAATACGCAAATACTGCTGCTAATATAATTGCAGCAATAAGGATTACCGCAATTAATATAGACACTGTTTGAACTACTCCTCCCCCTTTATTTGTTGCTGAATCAGATGTTGAAGATTTTTTAGTATGACCAACTGAATCGCTTGTAGATAAAACAGTTGCATCATAATCCTCTGATTTTTCATTTATGTCGCTTGCAGCAGAGTCTTTGACTTCAGACTGATTTACGCTTTCATTATTTTTTGATGCTTTATCGGAATCATCGACCGAATTTACATTTGAATCAGAATTCGATGCCTTAGATGTTGTTTCCGGCAAATCACTATCTTTTGACTGTGATGAACTACTGATTTCAACTTTACCGCTTATCAAATCAAAAACTACATTCTCAACATCACAATTCAAAATATCCTGTTCAAGACTGATTGTTGATTCACCAGGTTTTGCATTTTTTAAAATTTCAAATGTAAGTGTTGCGAGAACACCATTGACCTTGAAATTCTCTTTAGACAAATCATTCACCCAGCATAATCCATAGTGGCTTGTGTAATTATCACTGTGTGTTACTCCTGAAAGCAAGCCGCCGTCTTTTACTTTTTTAAGAGTAAGTACGCTCTCGTCATATTTTACATAGAGATTAGCCGAAACAAATCCCGGATTATTTGACATTGTTATTGTCACATCCACGGTATCTCCTGCCTCTCCCCGAGCACTGTTTATGACAATGCTCGGGTTTTTAGAAGATACTGCAAAGCATATAAACATATTCATTGATATCAAACTGCAAAAAACCATCGCAAAAGCAAATATGTTAATTATATTTTTATATACCTTATTCATTACTGCCTCCGTTTTTTACTTTGTATACGGAAGTGTTTCATATCCACTCCACTTTGCTATATGCCTTGTTAATATCATTCTGTCCTTTGCGTTGACAGCACCGTCGTTATTTAAATCTGCAGCGGTCATATCAATGTTTTCATAGCCTGACCACTTTGCAAGATGACGAGTAAGCATCATACGGTCTTTTGCATTGATTTCGCCATCGCCGTTAGCATCGCCAAAATCAATAATTATAGTCGGATCAATATATTCACATTTTAGTTTGTCATTGTCTTTAGTATTCTGAACATAATGGTCAGCTGTTGAACCCTTTGCGCAACAGATAATTGCATCAAGGTTTTTAGTGCTCCATTTTTTTGTAACCTCAGAAACAACCGGTATCCTAGGTTCAGTGGTATACCCAATTGCATAATCTTCCAACTTAACATTTGTTCTGTTGATTACAATTCTTTCAGTCCCACTATTGGCAAAAGCAAATGATTTGATTGTCTTTACAGAGTTTGGAACAGTATATTCGCCGCTGCTCTGCTTTGGACAATAGATTAGCTCTGTTTTGTTTTTATTAAACAGTACTCCGTTTTCGCTTGAATAAAACTTATTATTGGGATCAATATTGATTGATGTCAGCGATTCACAACCCAAGAAAGCATAATCACCGATTTGTTCAACGGATGCAGGAATTGTAATTTCTGTGAGTGATGTGCAGCCATTAAAAGCAAGGTCGCCGATTCTTATCAAGCTATTTGGCAAAGAAATAGTTTTGATATTCTCAGTTGCTCCGCAAAAAAAATTAAACAAAGCACCATCTGCAATAGTTTTAGTACCTTCTTTTATGGTAAGATTTTGCGGAGCCGACTCGCCTTTGTTTCTCAGATAGATATGGTCAAGATATACTGAACCGTCGGGCTGAGCATCATACCATTTTGTGCCGTCAAAAGCACAGCTTGAAATTTTGAGAACAGTATCAGGAATTTTAATATCAGATAATTCTTCACAACCACCGAACGCATTATATGCTATTTCTGTAACAGTTTTTCCTGCGTGGAAGTTTCTAATCTTGGAGTATCTAAAACTGCTATCGCCATAGTTTGAAATATTCTCACTCGGTGAATAATTTTTAAGTGGACAGCCAATAAAAGCACGTTCACCGATTTCAACATTATCGCCTTTAATTTCAAGGTCATCTAGATGGTTACAGTCTTCAAAAGCTTTATAACAAATTTTGGTAATATTTTTTGGTATAAAAACATTATTTAATGCAGTACCAGCAAATGTGCTGTCCTTAATTTCAGTTAATCCAGAACCTAAATTTATACTTTTTAAATTTTGACATGAGCTAAAAGCAAATGCACCAATTGATTTAACATTATCAGGGATGCTAACATTTATTACGGGCGTTTGTTGAAATGTACCCACTCCGATTGTTCCAACGCTTTTTCCAATTGTTATTGTTTGTACTTTAGAATTTGCAAAAGCATAGTCATCAACCAATTTAACCTTGTCAGGAATTGTAATTTTTGCTAATCCGCTTTCACGAAAAGCACATGCACCAATTGCTTCCAAATTATCAGAAAGTGAAATATCTTTTAGAGAAGTACACTTTTCAAATGCCTCGTTACTGATTTTTGTTACATTGCTCGGCAAAGAAACATTATTAAGAGAAGTACAACCTTTAAATGCACTATATACAATATCTGTTACATTTTTGGAGATATTTACATCTGTAAGATTTTTACAAGCGGCAAAAGCTTTATCGGAAATTTGTGTAACAGAATCAGGCATAGTGTATTTACCGCCCTTTGTTTTATTACAGAAAACAACTTTAGTCATATCTACTGTATATGTAACGCCATCAACTGTCTTGTAATATTTTGATTCATCTGCAAAAACTATGTTAATATTGTCAGATTTACTTTCGGTAATTGCATCAATATTACTAACCGATGCAGGTATTGTATGTGATTTAGATTTTCCATTCGGATAAACCACCATAGTATCAACTGCACTATTATATACAACACCTTCTATAGATGAATAATTCTTATTGTTTGAAGAAACATTAATTTCGCTTAAATTATAAAGACGCATAAACATTTTAGCGCTAAGGTATTCAACTCCACTACCGATTGTCAGGGATTGCAATGAACTACAGTCTTCAAATGCGTCCTCGGAAATCGTTTTTACGGAATCAGGAATAGTAATGCTCTTAGTATCATAACAATGTCCCAATGAAGTAATACCAATAATCTTTTTTCCTGCTATTTCTTCTGGAATTATGATATCTTCATCTTCAAGCGTACAATTGGTAATATAAATTCCGTCATTTTGTGCCACAAAATCAAAACCACAGTCAAGTATAACTTCAGCATAACCTTTTGCGGTTGCTTTTCCCAAGTGCACTATAAATTCGTTTTCTTTACCAATCTGCCAGTCACCTATTATTGAAATAGTAGGATTATCATCGTAATAATCATCTGAATTTCTTTGCTCAACCCTTCCATCTTTATATGTAACCTTATATATAAAATTTAAAGCGTATTTATAATCCCAGCTATCCTCTTTTTCCTTTACAGGGTCAACACTTAGTATTTCAATTGAGGCGTAGGGACCTTCTTTGATATTACAATTAAAAGATGTCTCAAAGCCCAAAGCCTTAGCTACGACTTTGTGAGTGCCAATATCCCATTGGTTTTCATAGCTTTGGTCATTTTCAAAATTAAAAGGATAATAAGTATCTTTATAATTAAATAAGCCGTCGCTTATATCGCATGATGTTCCATCATTAAATGTTATTGTTCCTCTAACATCAAAATCATTATATTTATACCATTCAACATACTCGTCCTTATCATAATCGTAGTCTTTGGTATAATATCCACTTGTATATTCGACAATGTCAATGTCATTAATTTCTATACTTTTAACAGGCGATTTAACAATATTAACATTAAAGGTTGTTTTAATTCCCTCAAGCTCGGCAGTAACCTGATGAGAACCAAGTCCCCACTGATTATTTACGCTTTGATCATCCGTAATATTAACATCGTTTGTGTATATCCAATCATCATCAATATCAGCCGTAGACCCATCTGCTAATGTAGCTGTGCCGACAATTTTGCTACTATAGTCATAATTGTACCATTCAACATACTCGTCTTTGCCACCATCGTAGTCTTCGGTATAATATCCATTTGTAAATTGGATAATTTCTATATCGTCAATACTAAAGTTCTTGAAATCTGTTTGTGATGCTGCATTAGTTATCGGGATACTGCTCATCAGCAAACACGCCATTAATGCGATTACTGTTACTAATTTAAAAATCTTTGTTAGTTTGTGTTTTTGTCTCATAAAAAAGTCTCCTAAAAACTTTATTGATGAATTTTGCATTTTTCTATAATTTCATCTGCAAAATAATATCCCATATCAACCCGTTTGCAATTCTCGTTGCATAACAAGCCACTATCCGCACAATAGATTGCCTGTTTTATTTCTCTGCATTTCGGGTATTTTACGCTTTCATCAAGCTTTAACTCTTGCATAATACTTTTGAAAATCTGTGGTGAATAGTTATCTACTAAGCTTCCTCCGTGCCACACAGCACAACTGTACTGCGGAACAAATCCAACAAACCAATGACAGTTATTTGCTATTCCCGAACCTGTTTTTCCGCCAACTTCAATATCATCCATTTTTGCTCCTGCACCCGTTCCGCCACTCTGCACTACACCTTGAAGCAATTCGTTCATAATAAATGCCGTTGGCTCACTAACCACCTGTTTATAATCATTATTTTTTGTGTATATTGTTTTACCGTGGTCATCAATAATTTTAGTTATGGCTTCAGGCTTATAATACTTGCCGCCATTTCCAAAAATCTGATAATATCCTGCCATATCAATCACTGAAACACCATCATAGAGATACCCCATAGCCAAATTACCAATTACCTCGTCTTCATCCTCGTTTGTAGCTTTTTTACTCTCATAATCAAGATTTATATCAAAATTTTCTTTTAAAAAACTTATGGAATTATTTACACCGTAATCATCAAGACATTTGACAGTCACCGTGTTAATCGATTCCTTAATCGCCTGATAAACAGTTGTGTTGCTGTTTGTATATGTACCCGTTGCGTTTTCAGGCCAATTAACAAGCTCGCCATTCTCATCCATAATTTGCTTATAAGGCGAATCCTCATAAACCTTTGACCAATTTGCAACATTATTTTCAATGGCAGGTGCATAAACGCTTAACGGCTTCAGGGATGAATACGGTGATAATGTAGTATTAGCGTAATTAATATCTTCGTTTAAATCGGCACTGTAAACAGCACACAACCCTCCGTTTAAATCGGTTAAAGCACATCCAAATGGTGCACTGTCAAGCTCAGAATTTAAATATGATTTTTCAATAGCTTCATAAATCTTTGCGTCAAGACAAGTTTCAATTATGTGGTCTTTTTCAAATAATATTTTATTTGCTTTATCTAAATTACAGTTATTGATCTTGGCGATAGCACTTATTGCTTCCGCAATAACAACTTCAAGATATGGTTTATACAAAGTATCGTTGCTTATTTCACTTTGATTCAATTCTGCTATTATCTGATCGTCTTTATCTTTAACTGATATTTTTCCGCTTGAACATCCACTTAAAGGAATTATCCATAGTAACGCAGTGAATATTAGGCATATTAAAATAATTTTTCTGTACATCAATTCTAACTCTCCAAACTGTTTATATACTTAACTATATCATCAGGCAGATCTGTTTTAGGCTGATCAACAATTTTTCTACCTAGATTACTGAGTTTATCATCAAGTCTATCAAGCCTATCAGCAGTCTTTAAAAGTTGCTGTTCACATACTTCTGTGCTATATTCATCGCCTGCCTGTTTATAGAGTTGAATACCCTGAATAAGCATATAGCAATAATCCTCATATTCGTCATACGAGAACGGAGCAATCTGAAATATTTTATTTTTATAGCTTATCAGGCTTTCAAAATCACCCTGTGAGAATGCATAACGAGCCTTTGCACTGTAGGCTATCTGCACATATTCATTCTGCGAAATTATCCTGTCCGCAATTTCATTTTGAGTGACAATATCATCCTCGGCAATTAGCAAATCGACTTTATTCTGCGTGTTGCCCGGGAACATTGAGTCGGCGGCTTGATTAAAGCCAAAATGCGCAAGTCCCAGCGCAACGGCAAAATACAGTGACAACAGACCAGTGATTACAAAAGAAAATACAAAAACTGCTCCCTTTTTAAGTTCAAGCTGTTTGCCATCGTTATAATTGAGAAACAGCAAAAGTATAAAGAACATTGATATAAACTGCAAATCAAAGTCAAACAAACAATGCAAAAAAACTGTAAGCAAAATAATCCTTTTACCCGCCGAGTTGCCCTTGCGGAAAAACGATTTTATAATTCCCACTACGAATAATAGGCAAGGAATCCAGCCAACATCAAGCAAAAGCTGTAAAAAGTCATTATGTATGAACATAACCGAATACACACCCGTTTGAATTGATTGCTGAACATAGTAATATCCCATATAGCCCAAACCGAACGGATGCCTTAAAATTAATGGAAATGCATCGAAATAATAAAGCAGTCTGCCGACGAAGGTGCTCTCGGTAAATGAAATCGTGAAATATCTTGAGAAAATTTCAGAATTATTAAACAGAGGCAATAATAACAGCACTGCAACCGCAAGCACTGCTACAACTATGCCGAGGAAAATTTTAACCTTTTTCCCCTTTCTGAAAAATATAATTAAAACATTTGAAAAAACAGCTAAAATAAATACTGCACGACTACCAGTAAATAACAGAAGTATAATAAGAAGCAACGCAGAAATTATGTCAATAGGTTTTAGTTTTTCTTTGCTTAATGCAGTAAGCTCGCCCACAAGCAAAAACAGTGCAAAGGTGTTTGGATACTGAAAAAATCCCGCCAGTCTGTCGGAAACCGTAAAATGATCCTTTGTTATCGGAATATATATAAGCACAAGCGAAAGTACTCCCAATGCAAGTGCTACATAAGGTAACAAAGCTATTAGACGTTCCTTTATTCCTTTATCTTGCATTAACAAAAGCATATACAACAGCACCGGCAGAAATTTGAGAAAACCAACAAATGCCATTCCGGAATCAATGGCATAGAAACAGGAAATCAGATATAACAGCGTAATAACCGCAATAGAAAGACTCGTTATATTTATGTTAACAACCAAATTCCTGTTTTGGGCAATTTTAACAATCAGCAAAACCGAAATTATAGCCGACAAAACACAGCCGACATACTCGTTAAAACCACCCGATAATACCAACGAAAGCAACAGAATCCACTCCGCCGCATATGTATCTGAAAAGAAATTTTTTATTTTACTCATAATTTTCCTTCTAAAAAGTCATTTTTGAAACATATTCTTCGTTATTTAATAAACTACAGAAACTAAAATTTCTTTCGCAAAGTATATCACTTTACGATAAATTTTCTAAAATTAAGATATATTCAATATTTTTTTATTTCTCTGACTAATTTTTTGACTGCGATTAAGCTGACAAAAAATCCAGTTTCTCCATATTTTTTCTTTTTAAATCCATAGACGAATGAACATATCTATCCAATGTAATTTTTATACTTGAGTGACCTAAAATCTCGCTAAGACTTTTAATTTCAAAGCCGTTTTCTATGCATCGAGTTGCAAATGTGTGCCTCAGTATATGAAATTTAACACTCCTTATCCCACATTTTTTCAGAACCTTTTTAAAATAATACTGCATACTTCTTGGCTCTATAAAATCGGTTTCCGTGCCTGTAAGAACATAAACATCTGGATTTCTTCTAAAGTTCTTTAAAATATTGATAACAAAATTAGGAATCGGTATTTCCCGTATCGAATCCTCGCTTTTCGGCGGCGTTATTATTATCTTTGTTTTGCTTCCGTGTTGCTCCGAATAATTATCCCTTATGCGTAACATTGTTTTATTTACACTCAAAACCTTTTCCCCCATATCAATGTCAGACCATTTCAAAGCACACAATTCGCCGATACGAATCCCCGTGTAAATGCATAACAAAATTCCGAGATTTTTGTCATTAAGATTATTAACAAGGTAATTACAGAGCCTTTCCTGCTCAAACAACGTTAATATTTCAACTTCTGATTTGTGTGCCTTCAGAGAAATAATTGATAAATAGCAGTTGTGATGAAAACCCTTTCGTTCAGCGTACCTCAATATACTTTTTATTACGGTCAATATGTCGTTTGCCGTTTTTACGGCGTATCCGTCCAAAAGCAGCCTGTTCATATATCGCTGAACTACATCCAGAGAAACGGCCGAAACATCATACTTTCCGAGCAGAGGTAAAATATGCTTGCCGATAATCATCTTATAGTGAGCCAAAGTTGACTCCTTAACGCACAGCCTTTTGTTTTCGAGCCATTCCTCGGATAGTTTTGCAAAGTTAGCAGATAAAATATTACAACTTGCTTTGTGTGATTTAACTCGTTCCAGCTTTTGCTTAACCTCGGTGTAGCTTTTTCCATATAAATAACCATATACAGCCTTGTTGCTCAAATCTCTATCTTTTATATATCTACCTTCCCATCTTCCATCCTTTCTTTTAAAAATATTTTCGCCCTTTCTTGGCATAAAAAATAACTCCCTTCTTGACTGCAATTTTGACTGATAATAAAATAAAAAGTAACTAAGTTTTTTAGAAAATTATTTCAATTTGTCTTTTATTATAAATTTAATGCTTAAACTCCTACAAAAATCAAATGCTTAAACTCCTTTTTATATTGACTTTTCTAACACTAAGTGCTAAAATTTAGATGTGGTATTGTAATATTTTTAATCGTAAAGTGATATACTTTGCGATAAATTTTCTCTAAAGCAAGTATCTTCGGGTACTTGTTTTTATTTTTTACAATGTTAATAGCAGTCATATTTCTTATTTGTATAGGTCACTGACTCTGTGCTACGCCAAAATTCCATCTACATATGAAAGCAAAAAATCACTCTTACAAAAACATATATTTATCATGTCATTATAATACACAACATAAATTTCTCATGTATAATGATAAAATCATAGTTTTATAGAATGCATTCTTTAGACGATATTATTCTGCTATAGACGCTTATAAAAATCAACCATAGCACATATAATATCTACAATAGCAACGGAGGATGTATATGAGCAACAATGATATTTTACTTAAAGATATGGGAAAACGAATTTCCGAGCGCAGAAAAGATATGAAACTTTCACAAGAAGAATTAGCTGAATTAGCAGAAGTTTCACCTCAACTTTTATCTACAGCAGAAAGGGGAACAAAAGCACTTCGCCCTGAAAATCTCTTAAAAATCAGCACAGCTCTCGGAGTAAGTGTCGATTACCTCCTTACTGGCGAAATCATCGACAAGGATTTATCAATTATTTCTAATAAACTGAAAAATGCATCCTCAACTCAGGTAAGGTCAATAGAAAAAATAATCGACGAATGTATTAATCTCTGTGAATGATAGTCGGTATAGTTTTATATCTATTTATATTATAATATCTATAATCTAATTGTAATAAAATAGGCACCTTTAACCAAACGGATAGTAGATTTCCCTTTGGACATAGCTGCTCATTTTTATAATATACCACAATATGCTTTTGATTTACTAAATATCAATTTCTGACTATTAAGATAAAAAATTCACTTCGGTTATTACTGTGTAAAAGGTTTCGGACTGCAGTTTTAATGCAGTCCTTGACTTTATCCTATTCGATTTGTTTCCGATAAGGCGCACTGCAATGCAATGTTTCGTTCTTCCAAATCATAATATATCGGATAATCAAAGCTTTTTCCTTTAATGCAAGCAAGGCACGCATTGGCTTCGTTTATTGCATCTGACACACCGTCGGCGTACGAATACCAATATGCGCCCACTTTCAACCCTGCCGCTTTTGCGTTACGGTAATGCGTTTCAAATTCGCTGTCTTTTTGATATGTTTCTCTGCCGTACCCTGCCCGAATAATCACAACATCAATTCCGCTGTTTTTTTACTCTGTCGTAGTCAACGTTAGTCTGACAATACGACACGTCAATTGCTTTTGTTCCCATGTTGTTATGCCTCGCTTTCTTTAACTTCCGGCAGACCTGCAACGCTTGTCAGCACCGACAATACTCCTGCCAACAAACTTGCCGAGCCGACTGCACCGAGTTTTGCTACACCGACCTTTTGCATTGTGCTTAAAGCTTTTTGCGCAATAGGAACGGCATTATCAAAAACAGTCTTGCAATTTTCGCCTATTGCCGACCAATCAACCTTATTAATGCCTTTTTGCACATTCTCGACAAAGCCTTTAAAACCGCTCTTTTCGTACAAATTCTCAAAAACACCGGATAAATTTTTACTTGTGTCTTCGACAACATTCTTTGCAACTGCTCCGCCCGATGAATTACCTAAAGAGTTTTTTGATGATGAAGACGTGTCAGAGTTTGAAGATGAACTGTCATTACTTGAAAGTACATTAAGCTTATCAAACCCTGCAACACTTCTCTTTGCTTTTTCTGAACTTTTCTCAATATTATCAAGTGACTCTGAACTGTCGTCTGCCGTTTCTGTAAGGCTTTGAGCAGAATCCGAAGCCGATTCAATATTGCTTGTTGTGCTGTTGCTTGTATCCCAACCGAAAACCTTCGAGAGAGATTCAACAGCACCTTTTGCGTACTCTGTCAATGTTGAAAGTGCGGAACTCAACCGCTTTACAATCTGAGTAGCCACCTGCAAAACAGGTTGACCGACAACGGCAAGGAGCTGCTTCCAACTTTCTCTGAGGTTGCCTGTTACATTCTCCCAGCCGTCTGCTTCACGGCTTGCCTGCCCCAATGCACCCGAAAGTTGATTTGCGTCCTTAACCATTTGTAAAAGCGTGAGTTGCTTCTGCGCTTCCGATAAGTCCTGAAACGATTTCCCATACAGCCTATTTGCAGCAGCATTTCTTGTCGTTTCAGTACATGATAAACCGAGTGCAGCATCGTTTTCATAGTTGCCCTTCAAGAACGATTTCAAGCTTTCCGCCGTATCTTCAAGTGAACGGTCATAGTATGCGGCACTGTCGGCTGTAACCTGCAAAGCCTCCTGCATCATATTCAATGCGCTTGAACTGTCCATACCTGTGGTTTTAGCAAAGGCATAAATACTTGTACCGACACCCTGCAACCGTGTTTCAAGAATTCCGCTTTCTTTGGCAACACTTTGAATAGCTGATTCCGCCTGCGACTGCATTGTGCCGAATGTCTGCTCAAACTGTGAATTTGCCGCATTGACTTCTGCCGCCGATTCAATGCACTGCTGTCCGAAGTTTTTAATTGCAGCCACAGAAAAAGCAGCAGCTACAGCCGTACCGATTTTTTTAAATGAATCCGAAATCTTTTGACTTGCTGCATTAGTTTGATTTTGTACATTACCTATTTGCTTTTTGAATTTTGCACTGTTAAGTACCATATCAAGACTGATTGTTCCGATTGAAGTACTCAAAATAGCCCTCCTTTCTTAATTTTCTACATAAAAAACAGCGCACATTCGAAAATGTACGCTTATAACGCATATAATAAATTTTATAATTTTGCTTTTCTCTCTTGACAAATACACACTTAATGTGTATAATATAATTGTAAGGAGGAAAGCTAAATGAAGAGAAAAGATTTAATAAGTCTTTTTGAAAAAAACGGTTGGTATCTTAAACGAAACGGCGGCAATCACGATGTTTACACCAACGGAAAAGATACCGAAACAATTCCACGACACAAAGAAGTCAAGGAAAATTTAGCAAAAGCAATAATAAAGAGGCGGGGACTCAACTGAGTTCCCGAGCCCACAATATATTTACGGAGGTTTTTAACTATGAAAAACACTTATCCCATTATTCTAACACCCGATGAGATCGGATACGTTGTATATATTCCCGATTTTGATATTAATACCGAGGGCGACACTCTGACAGAGGCTATTGAAATGGCAAGGGACGCAATAGGCATTATAGGTATTGACTACGAAGATGATAAAAAGCCTTTGCCTGTTCCTACTGAATTTTCAAAGGTAAATCACGAACAAAGCGAATTTGTAACTTTGGTTGATGTTGATTTTACCGAATACAGAAGAAAAAACGACACACGCACAGTACGCAGAAATGTTACATTGCCTGCATACCTTGACTATGCCGCCTCTCAAAGCGGTATAAATGTGTCGGCTCTGTTACAGACTGCCTTAAAACAAAAGCTTAATTTAGCATAAACAACCACAAAACACAACTGACAAAGCCACCCCATTGGAGTGGCTTTTTGTTTTAGCTTATATTAGCTTATAATTATTT